>JAGVMA010000038.1 GCA_020054095.1 Bacteroidia bacterium
TAAGATGATGCGCGATGACGGCAAATTTTTCAGAGAAGTGGAAGATAATTGCTGGAGTGCCGAAAAAAGAATTACTGAATGTAATCATCATCACGTGAATGTGCAAGTGCTAAGCACAGTTCCAGTAATGTTTAGTTATTGGGCAAAACCGAAAGATTGCCTTGAACTTTCACAGTTTTTAAACGATCATATTTCCAATATAGTTTTAAAATACCCGAAGCGCTTTATGGGGTTAGGCACTCTGCCCATGCAAGATTCAAAACTTGCAATTCAAGAATTAGAGCGCTGTAAAAAAAATGGCTTAGCCGGAATTCAGATAGGCACAAATATTAATCAACTTAATTTGAACGAACCGCAGTTTCAGGAAATTTTTGCTGCTTGCGAAAAATTAAATATGTCAGTTTTCATCCACCCATGGGAAATGATGGGCGAAGCCAACATGCAAAAATATTGGCTGCCTTGGTTAGTAGGTATGCCTGCCGAAACATCGCGCGCAATGTGTTCTCTTATTTTTGGTGGCGTGCTGCAAAAATTTCCAAAACTTCGCATTGCATTTGCACATGGCGGAGGCAGTTTTCCGGCAACAATAGGGCGCATTGAACATGGCTTTAATTGCCGTCCCGATTTAGTTGCGATTGATAACAACATTAACCCGAAAGAATACATAGGCAAATTTTGGATTGATAGCTTGGTGCATGATAAACTAATGTTAGATTATGTGCTTAATATGTTTGGTGCTAATCGTGTCGCACTTGGCAGCGACTATCCTTTTCCGTTGGGCGAAAATATTCCGGGCGAGTTAATAAAGAGTAGCGGCTACACCGATGCTGTGAAAGAACAGCTGCTAAGTGGCGCAGCATTAGAATGGCTTAATTTAAAAGCCGAATATTTTAAGTAGTCTTTTGCTTTTATAAGCCACTTTTATACATTTGTTATAACCCGTTTTTATGCGAACAAGAATAATTATTTTCTTAGCATCTTTTGCTCTTTACTCTTTTTCGCAAAACCGATTGGGGATTGACTCGCTTCTACACAAACTAAAAACTGAAAAATTAAAAGATACCACGCTCGCAAATTTATATAATGATATAGCTTACAACTATAGTAGAATAAACCCTGACTCATCTTTTTACTATTCCGAAAAGGGATTAATGCTATCTAAAGGACTTGGTTATAAACGAGGAGTAGCGATGGCTTACAATAATATAGGCGTTTACCACCACCTAAATGCAAAGTACAACGATGCCATAAAGTATTACGAAATGGCGATGAAAATACGGAAAGAGATAGGTGATAAAAAAGCAACGGCCGGTTCGCTTAATAATATTGGCATCATTCTTTATTTAACAGGCAATTACAATGGAGCACTAAAAAATTACGGCAGCGCACTAAAACTCCAAATTGAAACAGGCGATAGTGCGAAAATGGCTAACACATTTAATTATATTGCATCAGTAAATTATTATTTAGCCGACTATCAATCTGCACTTGCCAATTTCCTAAAAGCACTTGCGCTATATGAAAAAGCAAATGATAAAGTAGGTATAGCGCAAGCTCACAATAATATTGGAATCATTTACAGTTCGCTCGAAAATTTAAATGAAGCGCTAATACATTACAATATCTCATTAGCAATAAGTGTGAAGCTGAATGATAAGTATAATATGGGATCATGCTATAATAATATAGGCACTATATATCAGCGTCAAAAAGAATTAGACAAAGCGCTTGATTGTTTTAAAAAGAGTTTTGAAATATCAAAAGAAATAAACAACGCTCAAGGTTTGTCGTATGGCTATGCAAATATTGGAGCAGTTTATCGCGACAAAAAAGATTTTGAAAATGCTAAGTACTATTACTCCCAGGCATTAAACATTAGCAAGCAAACTTCAAATAAGCAAGGTGAAGCAAATGCGTCCATGCTATTAGCCGATGTTTTAATTGAAATGGGCTTCTATGCCGAAGCACAACAATTACTTGATTCAAGTCTATCCATTGCATTGCAAATTAATTTGATGGACGATATGATTAATTGTTATCAAACTTATTCGCTGCTTTACAAAAAGCAAAACTTGTTTCAGAAATCATTAGAATATTTTAAACTGTATTACGAAACAAAAGACTCTGTTTACAACGATGAAAAATCGAAAACACTTGCCGAATTACAAACTCGTTTTGAAACCGAAAAACACGAAAACGAAATAGTGCTGCTGCAGCAAGAAAACACCTTGCAAGAACTTAAGCTAAACACACAGCAAGAGCAAATAAACAGGCGCAATATTTTCATTGTTGCGGCCACTTCTACTGTGATACTTGTTTTAGTGTTTGTTTTTTTATTAATAAAAAATTATAGAGATAAACAGAAATTAAATAAAAACTTGTTGGCAAAGAACACTGAAGTGATTCAGCAAAAGGATAGTATAGAAAAGGTAAATACATGTATTCAAATCAATATAGAGCATGCTTTTAAAGTTCAACAATCAGTTATTCCAGATGCTCAAGTGCTAAAAACGCACCTGCCACAATCATTTTTACTTTATATGCCTAAGGATATTGTGAGTGGTGATTTTTATTGGATAAAAAAAACAGAAAATAAAATTTGGCTTGCTGTTGCTGATTGTACGGGCCATGGTGTGCCCGGGGCATTCATGTCAATGCTGTGTGTAAACTTGCTCAATAATGCTTTTGAAGACAATATGGAATTTACCACTGCAGCTTTTCTCGAAAAAATAAATTATAGTTTACATCAATATTTAATAAGTACAACTGGAGATGCTGCCAAAATTGGGATGGATATCTCAATCGTTTCAATTGATATAAACAACAAAACAATGCAACATTCAGGCATTCATAACCCGGCTTGGATAATTAGTTCAAATGGCAATTTAACGGAGTACAAAGGAGAAAAAATTTCATTAGGCAATGACCCGAATCGGAAATTTTCAGAAAACACTATAGATATTACTAACCAAGCAGTTTATTTGTTTACTGATGGTTATGCCGATCAGATTGGCGAAGAATCAAAGAAAAAAATGCTTAGTCAGCGCTTTAAAGATAAGTTGATGGGAAATAGCCATTTGCTGATGGACGACCAATGCACTGAATTGAAAATTTTTTACAATACATGGCGCGGTAACCGCGAACAAATTGATGATGTAACCGTAATTGGATTTAAACTATAAATGAAAAAATTAGGACTATATATATGTATAATGTTTTTTGCAATTTCTGCAGTTGCACAACAGTTGCCCGATTCTATTTCAAAAAAAATTAGTACTCAAAAAGATACAGCCAAGTTTTTTTCATTGCGTACGGCCATGTTTTTTTTCGTGCGCAGTGGCGATTATTATAGTGCAGAAAAATATGCCATGTGGATGATGCAATTTGCTGATACCATTAAATATGACAGAGGCAAAGCAATTGCGGCAACATCAGTAGGGATTTCAAATAAAAATTTAGGAAATTATTCTAAAGCAGTTGAATACTATTTACTTGCCTATAAGTACAACGAAAAACTGAAAAATAAATATGGTATGGCTACCGCATACATGAATTTGGGTAATCTATATTTGGTGATGAGCGATTATAAAAAAGCATTGGAATATCAAAAGCTGTGCTTAAAAACATATGACAATGTGGATTCCTCAACACTAAGTTTAGCATATTCAAACCTTGGTATAGCTTATAATGCTCAGTACATTAATGATTCTGCCGAATATTATTATAAAAAGTCGTTAGTAATAAGAGAAGCAATTCATGACAGTGAAGGTATTGCGGCTTGTATAAATAATATTGGCATTTTGTTTTTGGATAGCAAAAGATATGCTGACGCAATTAAATATTTTTCTGAATACATTAAGTTAAGTCTGAGCAACTATTCTGATGTGGAAGTTGCAATAGGTTATTTAAACCGCTCGGAGTGCTATGGCTATTTGTCAAATTATTCTGCTTCAATAGCTGATGCTAATCTTTCACTTAAGTATGCGCTTTCAAGCGGGGTTACTGATGTGTTGATAGATGTATATAAACTTCTCTCGTCCGTTTACGAAAAAAGCAATAATTATGATCAGGCATTAGTATATGCCGAAAAATACAGATCAATAAAAGATTCGCTGATTAATGAATCGAGCAGCAAGGCAATATCCGAGATGCAAACAAAATTTGAAACAGAGAAAAAAGTGCAAGAAATAGAATTGTTAACTCAAGAAAAAAATATCAATAATTTATCTATTGAACAGCAGCAAGCAGTAATCTCTCGCAAAAATGCAATGATGCTTTTTGCTTTATTGTCAGTTGCACTTGTTGTTTGTTTGGTAGTTATTGGACTTAAAAGAAATAAAAATAAGAAGGCGGCAAATATTCTTTTATATGAAATAAACAATACAATAGAGTTGCAAAAAAATATTTTGGAAGAAAAGCAACAGCTTGTTTTGGATAGCGTTGAATATGCAAAAACAATTCAGCAGGCGCTCATGAAGTCTAACGATATGTTGCGAGTTAATGTACACCCTAATAACAACCATGAATTAATTCAACCTTATTTTTACAAAACGTACGCTAATGCCGATAGTGAAATAGGTTTTTTTGTTTATTCTAACCAAGATGGTGTGCCGGGCGCACTCACATCTGTTCATATAAGTAATGTTTTTAATAATTATGCTCAGGAAGGAGTTACATCGGGCAAAATTCCATTTATGTTAATGAAACTAAAATCGGATGCCGGATTTTTTTTGAAAAATATTTTTGATGAACTTACTTTGTTTGTTGTTGCATATAATATTGCAAACAATCAAACGGAAATTATTACCACTTCATCAGATATAACATTGGCTGAAAATGCTAATTTGCTCGAAGCAAAAAAAACCGAAATAAAAACAGTCGGACAGTCAACTATTTTTTACAGGTACAATAGTATGGCTAACCAATTGGTAGCAACCGATAAGCATGGTAGTTACACTATAAAAATAAAGAACTTGTAGTGAAAAAAGCATTCCAATATTTCGTTATTATTTTTCATGCACAAATTGCATACGGGCTTACTATTCCTGATTCGCTTAGTATTAAGCTTGCAAAAGCGACTAACCAAGAGCAAAAAGCACTCGCACTTTTTTCTGTTGCCAATTATTATATAAGCACATCGCCCGACAGTGCAAGTCTTTTCTTGAAACAAACGCTAACAGCAGTTGCTGCTATAAAAGAAGAAAAAATAAAATTTCAACTGCTTTATAAAATTGCACAAGCGCAAATGAACAATAAGTTATATGCCGATGCTGAAAAAAATTATTTTAATTGTATAGATTACAAAATTAAATTGAACGACACATTTCAGCTAAGTAAAGTAATTACATCGCTGGGGTATAATTATATGTATGCAAATAAACACACCGATGGAATTGTGAAATTTAAAATCTTGCTACAAAACAAGTTTGTTGCATCGGACGATAAGCGTATTACACTTTTACTTTCATTCATTGGTAATTTTTTCTTTGATATAAGCCAGCCCGATTCGGCATTGCCTTATTTTGTTAATGCACTTGATGTGAGCAAAAAAATAAATCATTACCAAGGTATTATTGCCGCAAGTAATAACATTAGCAACTATTATTATTTTAAAGGGAATTACGATAAATCTATTGCCTACATTTTAGATGCAATAAAAGAGGCAGAGAAAAAAAATGACGATGTGTTTTTAGGCACAGCATATTCTAATTTGGGAGTTATTTTTTCTACTCAGGGCAAAGATGAACAGGCGCTTCACTATCACAAGTTATCAGTTAAATTAAGATTAAAAGAAGGTGATAAGCACAAGTTGCCATCGGTGTATAACAATGTGGCAAGCGCTTTTGAAGCGTTAAATCAAATGGACTCGAGCCTTGCTTATTTGCTAAAGGCACTTGCCGTGTCAGAAGAAACGGAAGACAAAATCTCACTGGTTTTAACACAATCAAATTTAGGTTCACTTTTTATTACAAAAAAAGAATATGCACAAGCGCTAATTTACTTTGATAAATCTTTGTTGCTACTCACGCAAATAAATAATCCTGAGTTATTGGCAAACACATTACAGCGAAAAGCCGAATGCTGTATTTATCTTAATAGAGCAGTTGAAGCCCCGGCATTATTAAATCAATCAATTGACCTTTGCCTCGAAATGGGAGCAAAATCTATTTTGCGCGATTGCTATAATATTTTTAGCGTTTATCACGAAAAAACGAACAATCATAACGAATCGTTGAAATACTATAAGATGTATGTTGCTATTAAAGATAGTTTGCTTAACGAAGAAAATCATTTGCAAATGAGCGATTTGCAGACACGTTATGAAACCGAAAAAAAAGACAGAGAAATTAAATTACTTAACACCGAGAAAGAAAAAGATGCTGCTTTGGCTGCCGAGCAAAACAGAAGAAAAAACACTGTCATTCTTTTTGTATTTCTTGGCTTGTTGATTACTGCCGTTTTTTCTGCTTTCTTGTTTAACAGATACCGCTTAATACGCCAGCAAAAGTTCACTATCGAATCGCAAAGAAACCTAATTCAGGAGAAAAACGAAATGCTAACCGATAGCATAGAATATGCAAAAACTTTTCAGGAAAAAATATTGCCCACTAACGAACAGTTTGAACAGAGTTTTAAAGAGCATTTTATTTTATACAAGCCAAAAGATATTGTGAGTGGTGATTTTTATTGGATAAAAAAAACAGAAAATAAAATAGTAGTTGCAGCTATTGATTGTACCGGGCATGGTGTACCCGGTGCATTTATGTCTTTACATGGCTATAATCTTTTCGAAAAAGTTGTAGCCAACCTCTCTCCAATAACAGCAGCACAGTTTTTAGAAAAACTAAATACTGAATTACAATTAACCATCCGCTCTAACGCAGATGGCACCATGTTAAAATTTGGCATGGATTTAACGCTTATAGTTATTGATTTAAATAAAAGAACAATTGATTATTGTGGCGCGCACAACCCACTTTGGCTTATCCGAAACGGAGAACATATTGTTTACTCTCCAAATAAATTGCACATTGGTAGTTTTACCGATAAAAAATTTGAATCATCACAATTTCCGTTTTTTGAAAACGACATAATTTATATGTTTACCGATGGCTATGCCGACCAATTGGGCTATGCCGGCAAGAAAAAAATTATGCAAGCCCGACTCAAAGAAATGCTAATTGAAAATACCGGCAAAAATTTACATGCGCAAAAAAACTTACTCGATGATTTTTTTAACAACTGGCGCGGCAGCAAAGAGCAGATAGACGATGTTTTGGTGATGGGCTTAAAACTCGACTAATTTTTTATCTCCATTCTCAATATTGCCGACCAATTAATAACAATGTTGGTCTAAAATATAAGGCGCATTGCCATCGCTAAACGTATAAAAGCTTATATTCGTAACTGTAACATTAATTATGAGCGATCAGATAAAACACGAATGCGGCATTGCGGTTTTACGCTTACTAAAACCACTATCTTATTATCAGGAAAAATACGGCACATCACTTTACGGAGTTAAAAAATTATATCTCCTTATGCAAAAACAGCATAACCGAGGGCAAGATGGTGCAGGAGTAGCTAATATTAAATTCAATGTAAAACCCGGCACACGCTATATTTCTCGGTATCGTGCATTAGGTTCTGGGGCAATACAAGAAATTTTCGGGAAAATAAATCAGCGGTTCGAGGAAATAAAAGCCAAGAAACCCGATAAGTTAAAAGATGCCGATTGGATGCAGCGCAATGTGGCTTTTACAGGCGAATTGTTTTTAGGTCATCTGCGCTATGGCACGTTTGGAAAAAATAGCATAGAAAGTTGTCATCCGTTTTTAAGGCAAAACAACTGGCGCACACGTAATTTGGTGGTAGCAGGCAATTTTAATTTAACCAATGTTGATGAGCTTTTCACGCATTTAGTTCAGTTAGGTCAGCATCCAAAAGAGAAAGCAGACACAGTTACCGTAATGGAAAAAATTGGTCACTTTTTAGATTGCCAAGTAGAAGAATTATTCCAGCGATTTAACAAAGAAGGTTATAGCAACAAAGAAATATCGCCACTCATTGAAAGTAACTTAGATGTAAAACGCATATTGCAAGAAGCATCAAAAAGATGGGATGGCGGATATGCAATGGCCGGCTTGCTTGGTCATGGCGATGCATTTGTGCTTCGCGACCCAAGCGGTATTCGTCCCGCATATTATTATGCCGATGATGAAGTGCTGGTGGTAGCATCTGAGCGCCCTGCTATACAAACCGTGTTTAATGTAAAATTTAATACCATCAAAGAAGTAGAGCCAGGCAAGGCATTAATAATTAAAAAAGACGGCAGCTACTCGCAAGAAGAAATTTTACCTGCACTCGAACGAAAATCTTGCTCGTTTGAACGTATTTATTTTTCGAGAGGTAATGATAAAGACATTTACACCGAACGAAAAAACCTTGGCCGCTTCCTTTGCCCATCTATTTTAAAGGCGGTAGATTACGATGTGAAAAACACAGTTTTCTCCTTCATTCCTAATACAGCCGAAGTTGCATTTTATGGTATGATAGAAGGAATAGAACACCACCTTAACATCATTAAAAAACACGAAATATTAAAACTCGGAAGCAAAGTAGCCGACCCTCAACTGAGCGATATTTTATCGCTGCGCCCTCGTGTTGAAAAAATTGCAATAAAAGATGCTAAACTACGCACCTTCATTACCGATGATTCACATCGCGATGAATTTGTAGCGCACGTTTACGATACCACTTACGGAATGGTGAAAAACGGTGTAGATAACCTTGTAGTGATAGATGATTCAATAGTTCGCGGAACTACATTAAAGCAAAGTATCCTACGTATTTTAGACAGACTTAACCCGCGAAAAATAATTATAGTATCATCAGCACCGCAAATACGCTACCCTGATTGCTATGGTATAGATATGGCAATACTCGGAAACTTTGTGGCCTTTCAAGCTGCCATAGCTTTGCTGAAAGATAATTTTAAAGAAAATTTGCTTGATGAACTTTACGATAAAGCAAAATCGCAAGAAGAATTGCCTAAAGAAGAAATTACCAATGTGGTAAAAGAAATTTACGACCTGTTTACTCCCGAACAGATTTCCGAAAAAATTGCCGAACTCATAAAACCTGCCGATTTAAAATCGGAAGTAGAAATTATTTTCCAAACCGTGGCCGGCTTACACAATGCTTGCCCACATAATTTAGGCGACTGGTATTTTACCGGAAATTATCCTACACCTGGTGGCAATAAGGTGGTAAATAAGGCGTTCATCAATTATATGGAAGGTAAAAATGTGAGAGCTTATTAAGCCCATTTTTTACTATTCCATTAAATTTTCGGCAAAAACTTGTAAAATCCCTCTCAATTCTTAATTTTAAGGGGTGAAATAACACTAAAAAATACGAAAAAAGGCAACCCTGCCGGTATAAGTGCGTCTTTAAATCGTAGCAGGGAAGAAGCAAAAATCGCATGTGATGGAGGAACAAGAAATCATAAAGGGGTGTTTGAAAAACGATCGTAAATGCCAAAAAGCACTTTACGAAAAGTTTTATGGCAAGATGATGGGAGCTTGTATGCGATATGCCAAAAACCGAGATGATGCCAAAGATATTTTACACGAAGGCTTCATGAAAGTTTTTGATAACCTGCACAAATTTGGAAACAAAGGTTCTTTTGAAGGATGGGTGAGAAGAATAATGGTGAATACAGCTATTGACCATATCAGGAAAAATAAACACGAATACCTGATAGTAGATACTGTGTACGCAGATAAAATGGCAAAGCAAATGACTGACGATGTGGATGAAAACGAACTGATGAGTTCGGTAAATCAGCAAGAAGTGATTAAAGCCATTCAGCAATTATCACCGGCATATCGTGCAGTATTTAACTTGTATGTGATAGAAGAATACACACACAAAGAAATAGCCGAACTGTTGGATATAAGTGAAGGAACTTCAAAATCAAACCTCGCGAAAGCAAAATTTAATTTAAAAAAAAACTTAACACATTTAATAAAGGCATAAACTAATGGCAACCCCCGAAAACCTAAACAAGATAGATGAGTTTGTAAAAAACTCAGTAAAAGATTTTCAACCTCCTTTCGATGCATCGCATTGGGATGAGTTTGAGAAAACACTTAATTCAAAGCCTAAAGGAACTGCTTTTGGCAGAATTAAGTTTTCGCTTAATACACTAATTGCTGTTGTTTCAATATCAGCATTAGCACTCACCGGTTGGTATTTTGCAACCACACCTAAAACCGATACTAATAAAGAGCAAAATACTAACGCACTTAATGTAAATACATTTAAACAAGAGGAAGTAGTGAAAACAAATCCGGTGGTTAATACCGACAATACCATTGTTCCAGAAAATAACACAGCGCAGAATACGGAAACTAATGTAGTGGTAAACACGCCTCTTAATGTGAACAGTAATAATGTGAACAGTAATATAGGTGTAGTAAATAATACAAATAACAATACTAACACCACGCAAAACATTAGCAACGGAAGTAACAATAAAACCAATGTTAATTCGGTTAAAGGTCCTACTCCAATATATGGCGACATGATTGACCCTAAAACTGGTATTGTTAAAAAAACGAAAGACGATCCGGCATTAAACGAAAAAGCGCTTGACAAGTTACTGAACAACGATTTAGGTCTTTACACCAAAAACGATAAAGGCGAATATGTCATTAATAAAGACTCGCTTCAAAAAATATTTGATTTGATTGAACAAAAAAGCAAAGATTCAGCCGGAGTTCAATTGCCAAGTGAGAGCAACATCCCTAAATAGTTTAAAGAGGTTAACCGCCTAAACTTCTAAAAAGCCGCATTGCATAAGCCGTGCGGCTTTTTTGTTTTTGCATGTTGGCAACTAAAATAAACAAGCAGCGTCTTATAAATAACTAACAAATAAAAACCAAAAGCCATGAACAACACTACCATCGTGGCTTTGGCAGCATCACTCATTTTCTCTGCCCTATGTGGAAATGATGTAGCTAAAGCTCAAGACCCCGAGTTTACCCAGTTTTATGCAAACCCACTTTATCTTAATCCGGCATTTACCGGTTCGCAAAAGTGTGCGCGCTTTAATTTGAATTACCGCAACCAGTGGCCGGCACTCACCGGTCAGTTTGTAACCACATCAGCATCTTTCGATAAATACATTTGCGGAATAGGCGGTGTGGGAGTTTTGGTTACAAATGATAATGCAGGTGAGGGAACACTGAAAACTACCAATGCGAGCTTGCTATACGCTTACCATCTTGATATTACCCGTACTTGGTCAATATCGGCAGGGTTTCAGGCAACCTATGCCGAGAAAAAAATTGATTGGAAAAAATTGACTTTTGGAGATATGATTGATCCAAGAAGAGGATTTCAGTATCCTACAATGGAAATACCGCCTGCCAACGCTACTGTAAGATATTTTGATGCATCCGCAGGAGTATTGCTACATAGTAAAAATTTATTCGCAGGTTTTGCAGTAAACCATTTAACGCAGCCAGATGAAAAATTTTTATCAGGCCCAAGCCCTTTGCCAAGAAAATATACTGCACATGCAGGAGCCGTTTTTAGCGCAGGTGGTTCAGCTCGCGATGTTATAATTTCTCCAAACATATTGTATCAGCGGCAGCAAGATTTTAATCAGTTAAACTTAGGTCTTTATGTTTCGCGTGGGCCTATTGTTGGCGGATTTTGGTATCGCAATCAAGATGCTTTTATTATTCTCATAGGCGTGCAGCAAGGGGTATTTAAAATAGGTTATAGCTATGATGTAACAGTATCTGGGTTAAGTAATAAATCTGCCGGCTCGCATGAGTTATCGCTACAAATGCAATTGGCATGTAAAAAATGCAAAAAGAAATTCAGACCTATTAGTTGCCCTAGTTTTTAGAAAATAAAAAGGGAAGCCAATTGCTTCCCTTTTTATTTGAAATATTTTTGAGATTAATCAATCACAATTTTTTGGTTAAAAATTTCGTTACGCGAAGTTGCTACCACCGTGTAAACTCCCGAAGGAATATTATTGTAAGGGTCAATAGCTTTTAAAACCGGATTATTATTCTGAAAAACAATTTTAGAATATAAATCGTTGCCCATTATATCTTGAACAACTACTAAAATTTCTTCGCTTTTATAATTAGGCAAAATTACTTGTGATGTGCCCTCGTCATTTACAACGTAGCTTTCCTGTTGTGGAGCAAAGTTGAACTCGCGTGCCATCGAACTGTTTAATTGGGCATTAGCCGTAACAGCTATTGCAAGTACCGAAAATGATAAAATTGTTTTTAGCATAGTATAAACCTTTATACAAGTATATAACAAAAATTTACAAAAGCAAATTTTTTTGCCCCTTTAGTTTCAACACATAAGAATAACTTTGTGCGTATCAATGCCCGAAATAAAAGAAAACATTGCCGCTATTCTTAAACTACTACCCGATAATCCGGGTGTGTATCAGTATTTTGATAAGACAGGAAAAATTATTTATGTAGGCAAAGCAAAAAATTTAAAAAAGCGAGTAAGTTCTTATTTCAATAAAAAACACGAGTACGGCAAGCTTTTGTATTTAGTTGCATCCATTGTTGATATACAATACATAGTGGTTGATACCGAATTTGACGCACTGTTGCTCGAGAATAATTTGATAAAAAAGTATCAGCCGAGATACAATGTGATGCTCAAGGATGATAAAACATACCCATGGTTATGTATAAAAAACGAACGCTTTCCGAGAGTTTTTGCAACTCGAAGACTAGTAAAAGATGGTTCGCAATATTTTGGCCCTTATGCATCGGTGAAAATGATGAACACTTTACTGGAACTGGTTAATAAATTATTTCGGCTACGAAATTGTAATTACGACTTATCAGACCACAATGTGAAAGCAGGTAAATATAAAGTGTGCCTTGAGTATCACATAAAAAATTGCAAAGGCCCATGCCAAGCGTTTCAAACAGAAGAAGATTATAACGATACAATAGCGCACATAAAAGATATTATCAGAGGAAATATATCTTCAGTTATAAGGCAGTTAAAACAACAGATGAATCAGTTTGCTGAAAACTTGGATTATGAACAAGCGCAAATGCTGAAAGAGAAATTAGAATATTTAGAAAACTACCAAAGTAAATCGGCAGTGGTGAGCCCCACGGTAGAAAACGTGGATGTGTTTTCGTTTACACAAGACGACAAATGTGGCTATGTGAATATGCTGAAGGTGATGAGCGGTTCAATAGTGCAAGCATATACAGTGGAATTAAAAAAGAAACTGGAAGAAACACCGCAAGAGCTTTTGCAATTAGCTATTACCGAATTGCGTGCACGATTTAACTCTGATGCCTCAGAAATTATTGTGCCATTTGAGATGGAGGTGGAAATGAAAAACGTAACATTTTTTATTCCGCAGCGTGGCGACAAGAAAAAATTACTCGAATTATCGGAGCGTAATTTGGAGTATTATCAAAAAGAAAAAGAAAAGCGCGAGCTATTGGTTGATCCGGAAAGGCACAGCAAAAGAATATTGCATACCATTATGAAAGATTTGCATTTGAAAGATGAACCCGTGCACATGGAATGTTTCGATAACTCAAATATTCAAGGCACTAATCCCGTTTCGGCATGTGTGGTTTTTAAAAATGCAAAGCCAAGTAAAAAAGATTACCGTCATTTTAATATTAAAACAGTTGAAGGGCCAGATGATTTTGCATCTATGGAAGAGGTTATTTACAGACGCTACAAAAGATTGCTTGACGAGAATCAATCTTTGCCACAGCTAATTGTTGTTGATGGAGGTAAGGGCCAACTTAGTTCGGCAGTTGGCAGTTTAGAAAAATTAAACCTTATTGGAAAAGTTGCGATAATAGGTATTGCCAAGCGATTAGAAGAAATTTATTTTCCCGGTGATTCATTGCCACTTTACTTGAATAAAAAAACAGAAACACTTCGTGTTATCCAGCAAATGCGCGATGAAGCACACCGATTTGGAATTACTCACCACCGCAAACGCAGAGAAAAAAGCACCATTAAAACCGAGCTTACAGAAATAGAAGGAATAAGCGATGCAACTGCAAAAAAGCTATTGCAAAAATTTAAGAGCGTGAAAAAAATTAAAGAGTGTAGCCAAGATGAACTTATTGAAGTAGTGGGAAATGCAAAAGGGAAAATTGTGTTTGATTATTTCAAAAGCGAAAAAAAATCAACTTAACAAGTCGGACAGTTGTTTTATTTCCCAGGCAGATGGTTTTTTTTCGTACAAAATTCTATATACCGCATCAGTAATTGGCATTTCAATTTTGTGTTTTTTATTTATTTCGTACACGCACTTCACACCATAATATCCTTCGGCAATCATGTTCATTTCAAGCTGGGCAGCTTTTACCGAGTATCCTTTGCCTATCATGCTGCCAAATGTTCGGTTACGACTAAATTGCGAATAAGCAGTAACCAACAAATCGCCTAAGTAAGCACTGTCTTTAATATCGCGCGTAATTGGGTGAACCGCATCTACAAATCTTTTTATTTCTTGAATAGCATTTGAAATAAGCACTGCATTAAAATTATCGCCATAACCTATGCCATGGCAAATGCCCGATGCAATTGCAAAAACATTTTTTAGCACTGCAGCATATTCGGTGCCGTAAATATCATCGCTCACGGTAGTTTTTATATAACGGCAGTTTAACATTTGTGCTAAATTTTTTGCCGCATCCGTATTTTGCGATGCAATAGTTAAGTAGGATAATTTTTCCATTGCCACCTCTTCAGCATGGCATGGGCCGGTTATAACGCCAATGCTATTGATAGCTACATTGTAATTTTGATTTAAAAATTCGGCAATAATTAAATTGTATTCGGGCACAATGCCTTTAATAGCCGAAAAAACAGTTTTGCCATTTAAATCTTTTGCCGTAATATCTTGTAATGTGACTTTTAAAAATGCAGATGGAACTGCCAAAATAATAATGTCAGAAGCCGAAACAATTTCCTTTAAGTTGCTGCTCACATTTAGTTTCGATACATCAAATTTTACCGATGATAAATAATTAGGATTATGATGATGTTTTTTTAAATAGTCAACACTTTCATTATTTCGCATCCACCAATTAATTTGCTGCACATTGTTGCATAGCATTTTTGCCAATGCAGTAGGCCAGCTTCCGCTGCCAATAATTGATATGCTGCTATTATTCAATACTAAAATTAGTTTAGTGAAAAATTAGGGCCTTCTCTTTTCAGAATATTTTTTTCGGTTAACGAATTAAATATTTTTTGCAATTGATTTTTTGAAATTCCTGTGGCTTCGCTCACACTTGCAACAGTTGCAAGGTTCTGCCTGGTTACTTCATCCACTACTTTTTGTTCATCAGCACTTAAATTAACTACTGCTTTTTTTATTTCCTCCGGGCGCATTTGCGGAAAGAAAAGTACTTCTTGTATGCTGGCATTGTTGGTTAAAAACATAATTAATCTATCCATGCCAATGCCTAATCCGGATGTTGGTGGCATACCGTATTCCAATGCACGTAAAAAATCGTTGTCAATAAACATTGCTTCGTCATCACCTTTTTCTGATAGTTGCAGCTGTGCTTCAAATCGTCCGCGCTGATCAATAGGATCGTTTAACTCTGAATAGGCGTTTGCAATTTCTTTGCCGCACACCATTAACTCAAATCGTTCGGTAAGTTCCGCATTGCCTCTGTGGCGTTTGCAAAGTGGCGACATTTCAATAGGGTAATCAGTAATAAAAGTTGGTTGGATAAACTTCCCTTCACACTTTTCTCCAAAAATTGTATCAATTAATTTTCCTTTTCCCATGGTTGCGTCCACACTTAACCCCATTGATGTTGCTGCTTGGCGCAATTCGGTTTCTGATTTGCCGGTAATGTCAAATCCGGTAAATTGTTTTATTGCATCCGTCATCGTTACTCTCGGATACGGTGCTTTGAAATTAATTTTATGTTCACCAAAAACTGCTTCTGTATTTCCGTTTACTTCCGTGGCAACCTGCTCTAGTAAATTTTCGGTAAATGTCATCATCCAATTATAATCTTTGTAAGCCACATAAATTTCCATGGCAGTAAACTCGGGGTTATGCGTTCTGTCCATCCCTTCGTTTCTAAAATTTTTCGAAAATTCATACACGCCATCAAATCCGCCAACAATCAATCGCTTTAAATACAACTCATTTGCAATGCGCATGTATAGCGATGTATCTAAGGCATTGTGGTGAGTAATAAAAGGGCGAGCCGCTGCACCACCGGGTATTGGTTGCAAAATGGGTGTTTCTACTTCAATGTAGCCCGCTGCATTAAAAAAATTACGCATTGCGTTAAACATTTTTGTGCGTTTCACAAAAATATCTTTCACGTGTGGGTTTACTACTAAATCAGCATAGCGCTGTCTGTATCTAAATTCGGTATCAGTTACCTCATCGTGTGCTTTTCCATCGGCATCCACTTTTACCATTGGGAGCGGCTTTAATGTTTTGCACAATAATTTTATTGATGTAGCGTGTATTGAAATTTCGCCCACTTTGGTTGTAAACACATAACCCGAAATGCCAACTATATCGCCAATATCAATTAGCTTTTTAAATAAAACATCATACGTTATTTTGTCATCAGCGGTACAAATATCATCGCGCTTAATATAAATTTGAATGCGACCTTGTGCATCTTGTAAGCTTACAAAACATGCTTTGCCCATATCGCGAATACTCATTATGCGACCTGCAATAGTTATGTTTTTATAATCCTCACTTTCGGGTTTGTAATATTGTTTTATTTCTTGCGAGGTTACATTTACCTCAAATAGTTCGGGCGGATAAGGATGGATGCCTAATTTAATAATCTCGTTTAGCTTCTCTCTTCTTACTATTTCTTGTTCTGATAATTGCATAATTATGGTTGTAACGGGCGCAAATATAAGCTAATTTGAAGATGAGCATGATTGCCCGAAGCACGCTTTTTTTCACTATTTTTACATCCCTTTTAAAATAAGTATGAAACAATTAATTGAAAATTTTTCGAAGCAATTATCCGAAGCAATTAAAATTGGCGAAGCGGTTAAACTAACTCCATCTGCCAATAAAATCAGGAATGTATTTATTGCTGGATTAGGCGGTTCGGGAATTGGCGGCAGCATTGTTAATGAGTTGGTTTACGACCACTGCAAAATTCCGGTAACAGTAGGTAAAGGATATTTTTTACCTGATTTTGTAGATGAAAACACACTCTTCATCGCTTCGTCTTATTCCGGAAACACGGAAGAAACTTTAGCTTGTTTAGAGCAAGCAATAAAACGTAATGCTAAAATTGTGTGCATCACATCGGGTGGCAAAGTGGCCGAGTTGGCAATTAAAAATAAGTTAGACATTATGGTTGTCCCGGGCGGAATGCCACCGCGCGCCTGCCTTGGATACTCGCTCACACAATTGCTTTTTGTTTTCGGTTTTCACGATTTAACAGAAAAAACATTTAAAAAACATTTGCAAAATGGAATTGCTTTAATTGATGCAGAAAAAAATCAATTGATAAAACAAGCAGAGGAAGTAGCATCAAAACTAAAAGGCAAAATTCCGGTTATATATTGCACCACTAATAACGAGGGAATTGCAATCAGATTCAGACAACAGCTTAATGAAAATGCTAAAATTTTATGTTGGCACCATGTAATACCTGAGATGAATCATAATGAATTAGTGGGTTGGACAGAGCAGCATAATAACATTCATGTAATTATTTTGCGTAACAATGGTGATTACGAGCGCAACAATCTGCGAATTGAGATAAATAAAGAAGTGATAAAAAAATATGCAACCATCACCGAGATTTATTCAAAAGGAAACTCGGCAATTGAAAAAGCAATTTACACCATTCATCTTTGCGATTGGATTTCGGTAGTTTTAGCAGATGAGCGCGGAGTGGATGCCGTGGAAGTGAATGTAATTAATCAGTTAAAATCACACCTTGCAAAATCTTGAACCAAGTAAAATTTTTTGATTTAGGTTTGGCTGATTACCAACAAGCGTGGGATTATCAGGAAAAATTATTTCAGCAACTGATTGCAGCTAAGCTGAACAAGCGAAATGCCGAAACAGCTGTAACCATTGAAAAAACAATAAGTTATTTGCTTTTTTGCGAGCACCCACATGTTTACACCATTGGCAAAAGCGGTAACGAAAAACATTTGCTTTTAAATCAAAATCAGTTAGCAGAAAAAAATGCAACCTATTACAAAATAAACCGAGGCGGTGATATAACTTATCATGGCCCGGGCCAAATTGTAGGTTACCCCATTTTAAATTTAGACAATTTTTTTACCGACATACACAAGTATTTGCGTTTTATCGAAGAGGTGATTATTCGCACACTGGCAGATTATAATTTATCGGCACAACGATACGAAGGATATACCGGTGTGTGGCTCGATGTGGATAATCCGGCCAAGGCTCGAAAAATTTGTGCAATAGGTGTGCGTACTTCGCGATGGGTAACCATGCACGGCTGGGCATTAAATGTAAACACCGATGTAAGCTATTTCAATAATATTATTCCGTGCGGAATTACCGATAAGGCAGTAACATCATTGGAAAAAGAATTGGGCAAAAAATTAGATTTGAACGAAGTGAAATCGAAATTAAAAAAACACTTTGCACAGGTTTTTGAATGTGAAATAATATGCGAATGAGGTTTTTAAAAAAAATACTAAAATGGATTTTCATTGTTCTGGTGGCTGTAAACATTGCTATTATTGCAGCGGGTAAAACTTATTTATATAAAGGCATTTACAATACTTACATGAAAGGCCGTAGTGGCCCGGCTGTGGATGAATACAAAATTTTCAACAATTATAAAATAGAAACTGCAGCAGCACAACCTTGGCACCGTGCAAAAAATTATAACCAAACCAAAATTCCTGCTCGCTATTTAACCGAGATAGAAAAAATACAAACCATTGCTTTTTTAGTGATAAAAAACGATAGCATTATGCACGAACAATATTGGGATGAATTTTCTGATACATCGCATACCAACTCATTTTCAATGGCAAAAACTTTTGTGAGCGTTTTAACCGGAATTGCAATTGCCGATGGCAAAATTAAAAGGGTTGACGAACCCATTGCAAATTATATCTCTGAATATAATACCGACAAAAAAAATAAAATCACCATAAAACATTTACTCACAATGAGTAGCGGAATTAATTTTGACGAAGATTATGTAAACCCGTTTGCATATCCGGCTGCCGCTTATTACGGAAGTAATTTGAAAAAATTAACCTTAACATATAATACAAAACATGAACCCGGAAAATATTTTGAATACCTGAGCGGTAACACTGTTCTGTTGGCAATGGTAATTGAAAAAGCGGTAGGTATGAGCATAAGCAAGTATGCCGAAGAAAAGTTGTGGAAAAAAATGGGAGCTGAAAATGCCGCTTATTGGTCGTTAGATGATAAAGGTGGAATGGAAAAATCATATTGCTGTTTTAATTCTAACGCACGCGATTTTGCCCGATTTGGTAAACTATATTTAGATAGCGGCAGATGGAATGGCGAGCAATTAGTGCCGCAAGATTTTGTACTCCATTCAATTGTGCCTGCCGATTTGCTGAAAAAAGACGGAACTAAAAATAACAAATATGGTTACTCCTGGTGGCTTATGCCTAATTATAAGGGCCACCGTGTATTTTATGCGCGAGGCATTTTAGGTCAATACATTATTGTACTACCCAATGAAAAATTAATTATTGTTCGGCTTGGTAAAAAGCGTGTGTCAAATTCCGGGGATGACCATCCGCAAGATTTAACTTGGTACATAGATGCCGCACTTGAAATGTGTAAATAATTGCTGAAAATGAGAAAGGACATTCCCCTCCCCAAAGTAGAAAACATTGCTGTAGCCGTTATAAAAGAAAAAGAAAATAGCGGTGAAGAAGTGTGGAATGTTTATTTGCTGAATTTAAAAACCGAAGCCATTGAAGGAGTCTTGGTTTCATCTACCGGCTATGGCGAGATAAATGGCGAGCGAAGAGAGACATCCGTATTGCGCCATTTTTTAGATGTGGTGCCGGCAAAAAGTTTTGCAAAAATTGAACCCATTGTAGAAGAAGTTTTTGGCATGACCAATCAATATTGGGTAAGTTTTTACATCAACAAAGTAATGTACGATAAAAAATATATTTTTCTGGCAGAGAGCATTACAGCCGATAACATGATAACTATTCCACTTTTAAATAAAAAAGGGGTGATGATAAAATAGGTTAATCAAAATCCTCCTTATTGAATTTTGGAGTATTAGCAAAAAAATGATTAGCAGGGACTTCTAAAATTGTTGAAATTTTTAGCAGCGTAGTTATTGTTATTGGTTTCCCATTTTCTATTCTGTGCATCGCAGATTTATCAACACCTATACTTAACCCCAACTGCTCAAGCGTTAATGAGTTTTTCTTGCGATATTTTTTAATATTCTCGCCCAATATTTTATAAAACTCATTTAGCTTTTTATTGGATGCCATTAAGGCATCAAATAATTTAATAAAATACCGATAAAAAGTTGATTATTTAGTCAACTTTTGTAATTTAGCATTAAATCAAAAAAACATAAACACATGAAAAAATTAATTTTATCAGTTGCCATAGCAGTAGCTGCCTTAGCAACCACATTTTACTCGTGCAGTAAAGAAGAAATGAA
>JAGVMA010000013.1 GCA_020054095.1 Bacteroidia bacterium
TATAGGGCATTTAAACCCTAATTTCAAAATTTAGAGGGCAGAATTTTGCTTTGTGTACACTAAGCAAGAAACAAAAGCGCTGCTACAACTTGGA
This sequence comes from Bacteroidia bacterium, assembly GCA_020054095.1. Classification (GTDB taxonomy): domain Bacteria; phylum Bacteroidota; class Bacteroidia; order JADZBD01; family JADZBD01; genus JAGVMA01. The sequence continues at coordinate 95 of JAGVMA010000013.1, forward strand.
GCTACCATCCGTAAAAAGCGTGTGGAGCTAAGCATGAGCCAAGCGCAACTTGCATTTGAAGTAGGTACTGATGGCAGACATATAAGACGAATAGAAAAAGGGGAAATGTTGTTTAGCTGAGTTACCTGAGTTAGAGCTGTTTTTCCATAAAACAGAAAAGCAAGAAAGCAGAGTAAAATTGTTTTTTTCATAGATTATTGTTTTAAAAGTTTATACATAAGTTGATTATTTTGTGATGTGATTTTAATAAAAAGTAAACCTGTGTTATAACTACTTATATCCAGTTGTAAGTTATAGGAAGTAATATTTTGTTGCCCGTAAAGCTGTTGACCAAGTGAATTAAAAATGGCTATATGAAACGGAGCGTTGAAATCATTTTTAATGGTAAGGAAATCAGTTGAAGGGTTGGGATAAAATACAAATTGATTATTAATGTAATTTTCTTTAACTGATGTCATGCAAGGCAATAAATCAATCCCTCCGTTACAAAGCAAAGAATCTGTTGACAGACAAATGTCGTCAACAAAATAATAGCTGTAATAATTCATGCATGTAGAGCAGGTTTGAGTTAAAGTATCTGTATTAACATCATCATAAAAATTCCCTAACATTAAATAATTATAAGCAGAATCGGCCACAATACTACCCGAGATACGTATCCAGTTTACTGTATCGGTAATTATTGTTGTCGATCGTAAATGTGCAAAATTGTCAATGGGTGCTGGATTAGAATTTGAATACGCTACAGTAGATAAACGTACGCCTATATTGTTAGAAGGGGTTTCGTAAAAATCAATCCCGTCTCCTGTCCCGCCCATAACTGTGTAAAAAGAAATAAAATATTTTTGGCCAATTGTCAAGGGTTGATTTAATTGTATTCCTATATGTTCCCTTGAGTTTGGATTTGTTTCCCATGTGAGCAAACCCATATAAGCATCACAACTTCTGCGATCTATTTGATTGTGGTAATAGCTAATTGGTACGCTTCTAAGACCTACCGGGTTGCATGCCCAATAATCAGGGGTTGATATAGAGTTACTATATTTAGTCCAACCAATGGATAATTCCACTTGATCTCCAATTGTCGGACAGGAATCACGTTGTTCAAACGAGAAATTAGGCACAAGATTAACTTGGGAAAAAGTATGCTTAGCATAAAACAAAAAAAGGAGAAAAATGTAAATGTGTTTTTTAAGCATGAGCTAATTTAAATGAAAAAAACTTGAATAAAAAAATATTTTTCAGCTAAACAATACTTCAATAAAAATAGTGGGTGGTGTTAAAAATAAAATTTATTCACCTCCAACATATCATCACATTCGCTAAGCAATTGGGCGCAAGTTTTAGATAAAGCAGGATGCCTAAAATCAGGTGCAATTTCGCATTCACGCACTACTCATTGTGAATATGCACAACAGAAGTATATTTTTTTTTTTCATTTTAGTAGAGATTTTAATCTCTAATTAAATGAACAAATCCTTTTAGGTTGTAATTATTTTTTTTAGAAATAGTGTAATAATAAACTCCAGCACTGCATTCTTCTCCACTAGTTGTTCGTCCGTCCCAACCATCTTTAGTTCCAGCAAATTCAAATACTTTTGTTCCCCATCGGTTACAAACTGCTACTCTATCGCCTTTCGATAATCCTTTAATAATAAATAAGTCATTTATTCCATCGCCATTGGGGCTAAACACATTGGGGCTGTTAAATTCATTGCTGAGTTCATATAGTTTTAAGCTATCGACCAAATAGTAGTTCGAAGCCACATAAAATGTATCGTTTGTTAATGTGTCAATAGTATAATTGGTGAAAATGGTATAATCATTTAAATAACTATCGCCAAACCATCCAATGGTTAGGTACTCTTCATTGCCTTGCGCGGTAAATTCTCCGCTAACTAAAATCCAGTCAGACGTATCGCATATGTATCCAGTAGTATTTAAAGCAGTTGGTGTAAAATTCTAAGGTGTTGTAGTCAAATAATTTTGCATGTTATTTTGCGAAAAATGTCCACCTATTTTACTCAAGCAAGTAGATCCATCAGTATCTGCTCTATGTTATGCGCATACTATATTTATAAATTGAATTAACTATTAATTTGTTCAATAATTTTGATTGAATATATTCAAACCAGCTGTCCCCTAATGCCCCATGAAAACCGCAATACGCTACACCATCGTATGCGTTTTGATAACCACTCCAAAATACAGGAGTTGTAGTGATGTTAATAGCACCACACGGATGATAATAATCTGATGTGCCTTGTGTTGGTCTATACCAACCGTAACAGGAATATATAGAGTACAAAGTAAGACCTGAATCGGGACAATAGTTATATGACTCAAAACTTGGATTAATAATATAGTCATTTGTAACATCTTTCAACGTTTGTGCAAATGAAAAGGATATAGCTGTAAGAGAGATAAATGATATGGTTGTAATCTTTTTCAAGCATATCAAATATATAACATTTGTTAAATAAAGCAAATTATTTTGCATCATATATGATGTAATGCTGATTTGGCCTTGCGCCACATTTGGCGTTTGTTAACTGAGCGAGAAAAACAACGCCTAAAAAAAATCGGAGATAATATTCGCAAAGAAAGAATGCGACAAAATTTGTCGCAGGCAAACATAGCGTTTGAACTTAACACAAGTATTAAACAATTTCAACGCATTGAAGGAGGCGAAATTAACACAGGTATTATCAGTCTATTTCGTATAGCAGCTTCCCTAAATGTGCCTATAGAAAAAATATTGAAAAACACTTGATAGCTATAAGCATTATCAACTAATAAGGTAGTTTAATCCGCTGATTTATAATACTTAGCGATAAACTGTTTTCGCAAAAGAATATTTTTTTAAATTCGTCAATCTTTAACAAACCTGCTTATGTAAATAAGAGGTAAACTTTAAAAAAACGATGAGCACAAAAACTGTAAATGCACCCGAAAAACAGCACGATAGCATGTTTGAAGCGGTATTGGCACGATTAGATGTAGCTGCCAAAATTTTTGGATTAAATGATAACGTGGGGCAGGTACTCCGCAACCCCGAAAAAATGGTTCGCGTGAGCTTACCCATTATGATGGACAATGGAAAAGTACAAGTTTTTGATGGCTACCGCACGGTGCACTCTACGGTGCTTGGTCCTTCAAAAGGTGGCATACGTTACGCAATGGATGTGAACAGTGATGAAGTGAATGCACTTGCCGCTTGGATGACTTTTAAATGCGCTGTAGCTAATCTGCCTTATGGCGGAGGAAAAGGCGGAATTAAATGTGATCCTAAAAAAATGAGCGTGGGCGAATTGGAACGACTAACAAAAGCGTATGCCGCTTCAATGGTAGATGTTTTTGGGGTGAATAAAGATATTCCGGCACCCGATATGGGCACCGGCAAACGCGAAATGGCTTGGCTACTCACTACCTATAATAAAATGGTGGGCGAAGATTCACCGGGCATGGTAACAGGCAAACCTATTACATTAGGCGGTTCGCGTGGGCGCGAGGCAGCAACAGGAAGAGGAGTAATGGTTGCAACCATCGAAGCAATGAAAAAAACAGGAATGGACAGAAAAAGCGCTACTGCTGCAGTTCAGGGTTTTGGTAATGTGGGCTTGCATGCCGTAAGATTATTGGCATCTAAAGGAATTAAAATTTTAGCAATATCCGATCACACGGGCGCTTATTGGAACGAAAAAGGTTTTGATGTGGAAGCAGCCATGAAATTTGCTCAAGGCAATGGCGGTGTTTTAAAAGGATTTACCGGTGGTACCGAAATTAACAATACCGAATTACTTACTTCAAAAGTAGATGTGCTGGTACCTGCTGCTATCCAAAATGTGATAAACGAAGAAGTGGCAGCAAAAGTGCAGGCCAAATTAATTATTGAAGGTGCTAACGGCCCCACCACAGCCGGTGCCGACAAGATTTTAAATGATAAAGGAATTGTGGTAGTGCCTGATATTTTGGCTAATGGAGGCGGTGTTACCGTTTCGTATTTCGAGTGGGTGCAAAATAAATACGGCCATTACTGGAGCGAAGATGAAGTGAATGCAAAAGCAGATGCAAGCATGGAAAAAGCATTTGATGCAGTGTGGTATAATTCGCAACAGCACAAAACCAATATGCGCATAGGTGCTTACATCACTGCTTTACGCAAACTCGAAAAAGGAATAAATTACAGAGGTTTCTATTAACCGATTGCTGAAAAAAATAATTTTCAGGGTTTTAAAACTTATAGCAGCGCTATACATCTTAGTATGTATAGCGCTTTACTTTTTTCAGGAGAAAATATTATTTCTACCCGAAAAACTTTCTGCTGATTTTAATTTTTCGTTTCCCGGAAAATTTGATGAGCTGAATTTGAAAACGAAAGACGAAACCTATCTCAACTGTTTGCACTTTAAAGCTGATTCGGCAAAAGGAGTAATTATTTATTTGCACGGCAATGCGGGTTCGTTACAAGGGTGGGGGAAAGTAGCTGAAACTTATACCAATTTTAATTACGATGTTTTTATTTTTGATTATCGCGGTTATGGTAAAAGCACAGGCGTAATAAACGATGAAGAGATTTTGCACAGCGATGCTCAATTAGTTTACGATTATGTGAAATCTATTTATGATGAAGATAAAATTACTGTGCTGGGTTACTCTTTAGGCACCGGACCGGCAACTAAATTGGCATCGGCAAATAACCCAAAACAACTTATACTGCAAGCGCCTTATTACAGTATTAAAGATATGATGCAGCACAACTATAAATTTGTCCCTACTTTTTTATTAAAATACCCACTCGAAACCAATAAATACATTTCGCAATGCAAGTGCGCTGTATTTATTTTTCATGGCAATAAAGATGAGGTTATTTATTATGAGTCGTCAGTGATGCTAAGAGCAATTGCTCCTGAAAAAATTAAGCTTATTACATTAAAAGACGCAGGTCATAACGGAATGACTTACAGAGACGATTACATTCTTGAACTGCAAAAAATTATGCCTTAGTTTTATTTCGCTGCCAATAATAAAGTGGTATGCCAAGCAAAACTATTCCTAAACCAATTCCGGCATTTTTAAAATCGTAAATCAATAAATCAATGCAGATAAACGATGTGATAAGAATGTAAAGTGCCGGCAAATAAGGATATCCCAATGCTTTATAAGGCCGTTCGGCATTAGGCATTTTTTTGCGTAAAATAAAAATTCCGGCAATGGTGAAGATGTAAAATATAAGCGAAGCAAAAGTGGCATAAGTAAGTAAATCGCCATACTTGCCCGATAGGCACAATGCACTTGCCCACACGCATTGTATCCAAAGCCCGAAAGCCGGTACCTGATTTTTATTAAGTTGTTCGGCTTTAGCGAAAAAAAGTTTGTCTTTTGCCATTGCATAATAAAGGCGTGCGCCTGCCATCACAATTCCGTTATTACACCCGAAAGTAGAAATCATAATTAATGCGGCCATAATGTATAAAGCCGAATCGCCAAAAATCATGGAAGCCGCAGCGGCACCAACTCTATCGTTAGCTGCAAATTGAATGCCTTGTTCGGCAGCGGTTAAGCCGGCCGCACTGCCTTGTAAAGGAAGTAAAGCGAGGTAAGCGATATTTGCTAGAATATAAAGTGCTGTTACTATAACAGTTCCTAAAATTAAACTACGCGGAATATTTTTTTCGGGCTGCTTTATTTCGCCTGCTATAAATGTTACATTATTCCAAGCATCGCTCGAAAAAAGTGAATTGATGATAGTAGCACCCATAACGCCAACTAATGCCCATCCGGCTAATGGTAAACTAATCCAAGATTGCGTTTCGGTATCAAAAAATGTTTTTGTTGCTTGCCAAGGGTTAGAAAAATTGGCAGACAATAGTCCTGTTTTTGCGCCAATAATTAATCCTAAAATAATTAATGCAAAAAGTGCAATAAGTTTTGCGAGTGTAAACACGAGCTGAATTTTTTTTCCGCCATCCACGCCTTTGCTATTAATATAAGTGAGTAAAATAATGCTGCCAATTGCCAAAAGCTGGCCGGCATTAATGGTGTACCAATCGCTGTACTCGAACAAAATGGTATTTAGATCAGGAAAAAAAATAGCGGTGTATTTTGCAAATGCAACTGCCACGGCAGCAATTACGCCTGTTTGTATTACCGAGAAAACTGTCCAGCCATACAAAAATGCAATGAGCGGATTATAAGCTTTGGCGATGTAAACATATTGTCCGCCTGCTTTTGGCATCATCCCTGCTAATTCACCATAGCTTAGCGCTCCTGCAATGGTTATAAAACCGGTGAGCAGCCAGGCAAGTAACATATATCCGGATGAGCCCAAATCGCGAGCCATGAAAACACTCACGATAAAAATTCCGGAGCCAATCATACTGCCGGCAACAATGCTTGTTGCATCTAATAATCCGAGTGAGCGTTTAAATTCTTTGTTTTCGGCCATGCTTTAAAAAAAACGCGGTTCGCCTTTGGCGAACCGCGTTTTAGAAATTTTATTTATTTATTTTTTTGCAATGTCATCGAGTGAACCTGTATTGGCATTATCATGCTCGCGTTGTAAATTACTTCTGTTTTTACTATAGATGAAGTAAACAAGAATGCCCAATACTCCCCATATCATAAATGCAATCCATGTATCAGGGCGAACAAAACACATCAAGAAAATATTAAACGCAACACCAAGTGTGCCTACTAAATAAACTGCTGGCGTACGATATGGGCGCTCAAGTTCTGGTTTTTTATAACGAAGTATCATCACGGCAACGCATACCATTGCAAATGCAAGTAATGTTCCCATGCTGCACATTTCAGATACTTTATCAATAGGAGTAACTGATGCAACAATAGAAATAATTAAACCTACAAGTATGGTGCTCTTGTATGGTGTTTTAAATTTAGTGTGTAACGTAGCAAACATTCCTCTTGGTAATAATCCATCTTTTGCCATGCCAAGGAAAATACGTGTTTGCCCAAGCATCATAACTAACATTACGGATGTTAATCCTGCTGTGGCCGCAATGGTGATAATAAATACTGCCCAGTTAATTCCTATTCCGCTAAACGCTGATGCTACAGGTGCTGCTTTGTCTAATTGGTCGTATTTTACCATGCCTGTTAAAACAAGCGATACTAGAATGTAAAGGATGGTACATATTATAAGTGATGCAACAATTGCGAACGGAACATCTTTCTTAGGGTTAATTGCTTCACCGGCTTGAGTTGAAACTGCATCGAAACCGATGTAAGCGAAAAACACAATTGTAGCTGCGGTTAAAACTCCACCAAAGCCAAATTTGAATGCGCCTGTTGCTTCTCCATTTTCGCCAATTACCGGAACTTGTTCAGGAATAAATGGTGTCCAGTTTTGGGTATTTATAAAGAATGCGCCAACTAAGATTACAAAAAGCACTACTGCTATTTTTACAACAACTATAATATTATTGGTACTTGCCGCTTCTTTAATTCCTTTTACTAAGATGGCGGTAACAATCCAAGTGATAATAAATGCAGGTAAGTTAAAAGCAAAACTTGGTGCTGCAAGACCCAATGCTTCACATTTTTCTGTTGCCGTAACAAAATCGTTGCAAAGCCAAATTGGAAAATCTATGCCAAACAAGTGAAGCAGTTTTACAAAGTAACCACTCCAGGCAACTGCCACAGTGGTAGCACCCATCATGTATTCTAAAATTAAATTCCAACCAATAAACCAAGCGAATAATTCTCCCACTGTTCCGTAAGCATAAGCATAAGCAGATCCTTCCACAGGTAAAACCGAAGCAAACTCAGCGTAACAAAGAGATGCGAACAAGCAACCTACACCGGCAATTACAAATGACAGCGCTAATGCCGGACCTGCGTAATCGTGTGCAGCTATGCCCGTTAATGTAAAAATTCCACCGCCAATTATTGCTCCTATGCCAAGCGATGTTAATCCCCATTTTGTGAGAACACGCTTTAATTCACTTTTTTTCATTTCGGCCTCAAAGGCACTTACCGGCTTTACTCGCCATACTGAATTACTCATAATTTTTCTGTGTTGTTTATGCGAAAATAAAGCAATTTAATTAACGTACAAACATTATTATTAAGCACAGATAAACTATTTTTACAATGTGGTTTTAAAAACGGTAAAAAAGATAATAGACCCTGTGGGGCAATACATCAGGCACAACATATCGTCAGGTATTTTGCTGCTTTTGGTCACGGCCGTATCTATTACTTTGGCAAATACCAATAGTGGCGAAATAATTAAAAATTTACTTAACACCGAAACGCATCTATATAATTTACCACACACCGTTCATCACTGGATAAATGATGGCTTAATGGCCGTTTTTTTTCTGCTTGTGGGGCTCGAAATTAAAAGAGAGTTTATGGCAGGCGAACTTTCGTCAAAACAAAAAGCGGCACTACCAATAATAGCTGCATTGGGCGGAATGTTGGTACCGGCTTTAATTTACAATTCATTTAATGCGTTAGCTCACACAAAGGCAGGTTGGGGTATCCCTATGGCAACTGATATTGCATTTGCCGTTGGCATAATTACAATACTTGGCGATAAAGTGCCACTATCACTAAAAATTTTTTTAACTGCACTTGCCGTTATTGATGACTTAGGCGCAGTAGCTGTAATCGCTATTTTTTACACTTCACAAATAAATTTAGTTTTTCTATCGCTTGGGTTTGGAATTTTTGCTTTGCTTTTATTGCTCAATAAATTAAAAATTCAATCATTGTTTTTTTACTTGCCTCTTGGTGCGGTGATGTGGTATTTTATATTGCAAAGCGGCATACACGCCACTGTTGCCGGTGTTTTATTGGCAGTTGCCATTCCGTTTAATAAAGATGAAGAACGCAATTCGCCATTAGAATATTTGGAACATACATTACATAATAGCGTAAACTATTTTATAATGCCCATTTTTGCTTTTGCTAATACGGGTGTGCAAATAAAACCCGAAACATTATCACTCGTTACATCAAGTGCCGGTATAGGAATAATTTTAGGATTGATACTCGGTAAGCCATTAGGCATTGTTGGTTTTAGCTACTTGGCAAAAAAAATAAACTTGGTGCATTTGCCACATGGCATAAAATTGAGACAAATGTTGGGCGTTGGTTTTTTAGGCGGCATTGGTTTCACCATGTCTATTTTTATTTCCTTACTTGCATTTAACGATGATGGATTAAAACAAACAGCAACTATCAGTATTATTTGTGCCTCGCTATTTGCCGGATTAATTGGCTATGTTTTACTTAACAAAAAACAAATTTGAAATCCGCAGCCAAAATATTTTTTATAGTTCTGATTTTCTTCACGCAAATTATTGCTGCTCAAAAAATTCCTGTTATAAAAACAGTTGACGAGTTTGGCATTGCACTTAAAAGCGATTGGAAATTTATATCGGATGATGATATTAAATGGTCGCTTAATGCGACAAGCGATGATGCATTAGACACGATTAACACTAAGTTGCTCGACAAATCATTTAAAAAAATCGGATGGTTTCGTTATAGTTTTTTTGCCGATTCCCTTTTGGCTAATCAATCGCTTAGCTTTATTATTATGCAAACGGGTGCATCCGAAATATATGTTAATGGTAGTAAAATATATAGCATTGGAAAAGTATCCGCAAATAAGATAGAGGAAATTAGAGCAAGTGAAAGTGAATACACCATCCCATTTTATTTTGTAAAAGGAAAAAAAAATTTAATAGCAATCCGTTTTTCTAATTGCGATTTAGAAAATTCATATAACTACTTGCACAATTACCTCCCAGGAATAGATATTCGCATAGTTGACACAGCAGTAAACACTGATGATGTTTTCAATAAATATTTGCTTTCTTCTTTTTTCTTAACGCCACTTGCAGTGTTTTTTATTTCACTTGCATTATTTCACTTGCTTTTGTTTTTGTTTTACCGTAAGCAAAAATCTAACTTGTATTTCTTTGCTTTTGCATTCACAGTTGGCTTGTTTCCGCTCTTGGTTACTATCAATACATTTATCATTAGTAATTTTTCGCAGCGCCTTGCTAATGGGGTGAGCGTGTTTTTGTTTCCATGGATTTTTACCACGTTTTTGATTTTAATATTCTCCATGTTTACCTCGCAATTTCCTAAGAGAGTTAAATGGATTGTGATTTTGTCATTTGTTATTTCAGCTGGATTTTTTACTGAATTTTCTTACGACATAGTTTCTATTCTACTTTACTTTTTTATCACTTATTGCACTATCGAGTCAATAGTGCAGATTGTAATCGCAATTCGTAAAAAGAAAAAGGGATATAAAGTAATTGGGCTTGGAATGACTTTGTTCGTTTCTATGATATTAATTATTGTAATAATTTTTACTTACGCATTAATCGTAGAAAGCACAATTAATTTAGGTGCATCGTGGATAGGCAATGCTGTTCTTGTTTTTTCAGTTCTTGCTTTTGTTAGCATGCCTGTAACCATGTCTGTTCATTTGGCGCAAGACTTTGCACTTACAAACATTACATTAGAAAAGAAGCTACTTGAAGTGGAACAATTATCTGTAAAAACTATTGAACAGGAAAAAGAAAAACAAAAAATTCTTGCTACACATAACGAAATGCTGGAAGTGCAAGTGCGAGAGCGTACTGCAGAAATTGTGGAACAAAAAAAGCAAATTGAAGAAAAAAATAAAGACATTACAGATAGCATTAATTATGCTAAAAAAATTCAAGCTGCAATACTACCACAACAAGAATTAAAGAAAAATATTTTCCCTAACTCTTTTGTTTTGTTTAAGCCAAAAGATATTGTAAGCGGTGATTTCTATTGGTACACCGAAAAAAACGGTGTAAAAATTATAGCTGCAGCCGATTGCACAGGGCATGGTGTTCCGGGCGCACTGATGAGCATGGTTGGCAATAATATTTTAAATCAAATTGTAAATGAAAACGGGATAACCGACCCTGCCGAGATATTAAAACAATTACACATTGAAGTACGAAAAGCGCTGAAGCAAGAAAATGAAAAATCAGAATCGAAGGATGGGATGGACATTGCCTTGTTGAGTTTTGTTTCAGCTACCGAAGTGCATTATGCCGGTGCTAATCGCCCTTTGTGGCTGTGCCGAAAATTTGACTTAACTGAACACAAACCCGATAAAATTTCTATTGGTGGCCTGCAAACGGAGGAAAAAAGATTGTTCACCAATAATATTATTCAGCTCGAAAAAAACGATTGCCTTTATATTTTTTCTGATGGCTTTGCCGACCAGTTTGGTGGAGATACAGGTAAAAAATTCATGACCAAAAATTTTAAACAATTACTTACTGCAGTTCATGATAAGGAACCGCATGAACAAGAAAAAATATTGGAATCTACTATTGATGCCTATCGTGGTAGTGCCGAGCAAATAGATGATATTTTGGTAATTGGTGTTAAATTTTAGTGTGCACCAAAAACTTGACTTAGATTAAAATAAAAAAACTCACTATCGGTTATTCCCAGTGGTTTTACCTCTATCACATCAAAGTGCAAGTTTTTATCTACAATTAATTTCTGACTTAAAATTTCATAGTCTTCATAGCGCAGCTGCATCACATAATCAATATACTCGTATTCTTGCTCCACAAAATCTTCAATCGCTTCGGCATTAATTATAACTGCATCTTCAATGCTTGTTCCATTGCCACCCGAAAACGGAAATGTTACACCATATTCAATATAAATCTCTGCTAAGTAATTCAATGGAAATTAATTTTTAACAATTCTCAGGGTAGCTGTGGCAGCGTTTTCGCCTATCAGCTGAACAAAATATACTCCCGGTGCGAAGTTTTGCATATCAATTGCTTCAGAAAATGTATTGATGTATGTTTTACTCAAAATTTTATTTCCTGTTACATCAAAAACATCCAGCGTATATGCCGATTGGAGATTTGTTTGCACAAAAATTTTGTCGGCACACGGGTTAGGAAAAACGGATAAACTTATTTTTTGATTAGATAAATCGGGATTACTAATGATAATGGGCAACCACTTGGCGATGTTAAACGCAGGTGTACCGCCAGCATTTGTAAATAATCCTCCGGCATATAAATAGGGTCCGTATGATTTTAATGCATTGCAACTGTTGTTTAATCCTTGAGTGCTTACTTGTGCCCAAGCAGTTCCGTTCCACGATGCAATGCGATTGCAAGTGAGTGAGCCTGCAATTGTAAAAATGCCGCCTACAAATAATTCGTTGTTGTGTACTTCGAGTGCGTTTACTTGTGCACTTGTGCCACCCGATACATCTGCCCAGCTTGTGCCGTTCCATCTTGCAATGTTGCTTGCCGGTGAGCCACCTGCGGTGGTAAATAATCCGCCAAAATATATTTCATTGTTATACATCTCCATCGAAAAAATACTTCCATCGGTGCCTGTGCCTAATGGAGCCCATGTAGTTCCATTGTAAACGCCTGCGTAGTTTGCGGCATTGCCAACTAATGTGGTGTAAACTCCGCCTACATATAATAAATTATTATAAACTTTTAGTGAACGAACAGGGCCGTTTGTTCCGGTGCCAAGCGATGTAAAAGTGGTACTGTCGTGTTTTGTGATGTTGTAAGATTGGTTTCCGCCTGCTGCATTGAAACTACCGCCAATAAATAATTCATTGTTGTAAACTGCCATAGTGTAAACATTGTTATTTATTCCCACACCTAATGCCGACCAAGTGGTGCCATTCCATTTTGCTATTTTACTTGCAGGATTTCCGCCTGCCATTGTAAAATTTCCGCCTACATATAATTCGCCTTTATAAATATGCATTACCTGAACTGTTCCGTTTACTCCGCTACCTAATGCTGCCCACGATGTGCCGTTCCAAACTGCTATTCTGTTTGCCGGAACCCCGCCTGCAGTTGTAAAGTCGCCACCTACGTAAAGTAAATTATTGATAGTGTCCTTGTAAAAGCAAGTAACTAAATTATTGGTGCCTGTTGTAACGCCCGACCATTGTGCGTTTAACATAACCGAAATAGATAATGATAATAGAAGTGTGTAATTTTTTTTCATACCGAGGAGATTGATTGCAGCAAAGTTAATTCAATAAATTGTTTGTCAAAAATTCAATTAGCGAAGAGTAGTAGGCATCCACGTTTTCTTTTTTCTTGAAACCATGCCCTTCATCTTTAGCGAGTAAATACCAGCAGTTCACATTATTTTTACGTAATGCTGCCACCATTTGCGAAGCTTCTGTTTCAGGCACACGCGGGTCGTTAGCGCCCTGCACAATAAACATGGGCTTTGTAATTTTATTCACATTATTGCTTGGCGATATTTTTTCCATAAATGCTTTCATTTTTTCATCACGTTCATCGCCATATTCTACTCTACGTAAATCAACTCGATATGCACTTGTTTTTTTCATAAATGTTACAAAATTGCTGATGCCCACTACATCTATTCCGCATCTTAATCTATCATTAAAGTGGGTCATGCAGGCAAGTGTCATGTATCCGCCATAAGAACCGCCCCATACAGAAACTCGCTTCGGATCTAATTGCGGCTGAGTAGCAATCCAATCTAAAAGTTTGCCTATGTCTTTCACTGCATCTTCGCGCTTGTAGCCGTTATCTAAATCGGTATAAGTTTTTCCATAACCTGTAGAGCCACGCACATTGGGTGTGATTACAGTAATGCCTAATTCATTTACTAAGTATTGAATAAAAGGCGAGAAGAATGGTCTGGTTTGAGCCTCGGGTCCGCCATGTATATTTATTAAAACAGGCGATGGCTTTTTTCGTTCATTAGGTTTTGGAACGGGCCGATAAATAAATGCCGGAATTTTACGTATCATATCTTTTTGCCCATCGCTATCAAAAGTTTCGTAACGTATAAGTTCAGGTTTTACGAATAGCGATAAATCCAAATCGGTTTCAGTTACAGTCCAGCGCACTGGATCAGCTTTGTTTTTTAGTGTAACTGTAAAAACATCGCCCGGTAAATTATACGCAGAAATCATCATGCCTAATTCGTTTTTATTGGGATGAAACCGAACCGATGATAAAACAGAATAATCTAAAACTGCGATAGAATTATACGATAAATTTTTTTGGTTTAATTCATAAAGTTTTGTGAGTCCTTCTTCGTTGGTTGTGAAAACCAATTTAGTTCCATCGTGGTTTATCGAAATTCCTTCCACACTCCAACTTAAATTTTTAGTGATAACAGTTGTTTTTCCTGTTGCAATATCGTAATAGGTTAATCTTAAAAATTCAGCGCCTTCATCACTCACATAATATATTCCTTTGCCATCGTGAGTAAATTCAATATCGCCATAAGCTATTTTTTCTGCCGATGGGTTTATTTGTTTTGTAGTTTTTGATTCAATATCGTAAAGAAATATTTTTGATTCGGTTGCCGAAACATATTCTTTTATAATTATTGTTTTTTCATCATCGCTCCAGTCGGAAACTCCGGTCCCGTTTTGTGTAGATGTGAAAACTAATTGCTCGCTGTTTTTTTTGTCGGAAAGGGTTATCATATATACATCGTTATCCTTGCTGTTTCGTTTGTTAGAGCAATAAAGTATTTTGTTTCCTTTCTTATTAAAGCGGTAACCTGTGTTGCGCGATTTGCCATCGGTTAAAAGTTGATCCGTATTGGTACCTATATCGTGTAAGTAAATTTGGTAATTCTCGTTGCCTCCAATGTCTCTCGAAAACAAATATTTTAAATTAACCGAATCGGGCGAACACAAAATTCCGGTAGTAGGTTCTTTGTCAAAACTTAATTGCTTTCCTTTTTCACCTGCTTTGTAAATCCAAAACAATTGGCTTACGCTGCCTTCTCGTCTAGTAACAAGCATTCCGTTGTTTCCCGGAAAGTAATCGGCAAAATAGGTGGGCGCCACATCAAGGTATTTTAACATTGCGGCATACTTATTTATATCGGATACAGGCATGCCATCATAAACCAAATTCTCTTTAGTGATAACTTGCGATAAAATACAATTTGAAAAGCTAAAGCAAATTAGCATTGTATATAAATAGATATTTATTTTATTCATAATTGTAGTTATTGTTTCTTGTATGTAAATCTAAAATAATTCTTTTCTTTAACATCTCGGTTTTTTTTAATTTTGATTAAATCAAAAACCAAACCACATGAAACAACTCGTATTTTTTTCGGGAACATTTTTTTACTCATTATTTGCAATTGCTCAGGATGATAAGCTATTGCAGCATGGCACCATTACCGGTGATGTGGGTGTGGGCATAGTGATTTACAAAACCAAAGGAACCGATAAAACATCAAACATAACCGAAAATGATACTGCAGGCGCTTTTGCTTTCCCTTTGTTTGTTGATTACAGCATTAACCAATGGTTTAGTGCCGGTGCCGGTTTTAGGTACAATAATTTTATAGAAGGCGATTCGGCATCTACCGAAGGTGTTAATGCTTTTGATTTTGCTTTGCGCCCTGCTTTTCACTTTGTGAACACTCGCAGACTCGATTTTTTTATAAGCGCCATGGCAGGTATTTCTTACTTCTCATATAAAACAAACGACTTGAGCGACATTAACTTAAAAGGTATGGGAACCGTTTTTGGCGGTGGATTAACTACGCGTTTTTTCTTTTCGGGTAATATCGGGATGTATTTAAACTATACTTATAGCGCCATTAATTATTCCAATTTAAAAGGTACAGCCAGCAATGGTGTGAAAGCAAACTACAGTCTTTCGGGTAAAGGCGGTGTGTTTGGTTTGGGCATAGCATTCAAGATAAAATAAGCAGCAAAATTTTATTCTTAATTTCGTGCATAAATTATGTTGCAACGCACGCACGATCCTTATTCGGCATTACGAGTAAAAGAATTTTTGTTTTTTTTGGCCGCGCGTTTATTTCTCACCATCGCCATTCAAATGCAAGGCGGCATTATTGGCTGGCAAATAAAAATTATCACTAACAGTAATTTGCATTTAGGATTAACCGGCTTGGCCGAAGCCATTCCATTTATTATCACTTCGCTATTTGCAGGCCATGTTGCCGATACCGTTCACCGAAAAAAAATAACCATTATCGGTTGCGTGTTTTTAGCTTTTTCAATTTTGTCGTTGCTTTATATTTCGCTCGACACATCGGCCGTAATAAAAAACTACGGAGTAATGCCTATTTATATTTTGTTAGGCATTACAGGCATTATCAGAGGATTTTTGGCTGCAGCTGTGCCTGCTTATATGGCGCAAATTGTAACACGCGATTTATATGCCAATGCCGCAACCTGGAACACCACCATTTGGCACACCGGCTATATTTTAGGGAACGCAGTTAGCGGTTTTTTATGTGCCATTAGCATCAGCTTTGCCTACGGAACATCATTGGTAATGTTAGTTTTGTCAATTGTATTTTTTCTTTTTGTAGCAAAAAAACCTTTACCAGTTCACGAAGAAAAAGAAACATTAAAAGAAAGTTTATCGGTGGGTTTAAAATTTGTTTTCAGTAATAAAATAATACTAGGCGCTCTTTCTTTAGATTTATTTGCGGTGCTTTTTGGTGGCGCTGTGGCATTGCTTCCTTCATTTGCAAAAGATATTTTAAAAGTAGATGCAATTGGTTTTGGCTTTTTACGTGCTGCTCCTGCAATAGGTGCTGTAATCATGGCTTTTATATTGGCATACAATCCTATAAGGAAAAATGCAGGGCGCACACTTTTAATTTCTATCGCACTTTTTGGAATTGCAACTATTTTATTTGCGCTTTCTTCTAACTATCTTTTGTCGGTTGCGCTGCTTGCATTCATTGGCGCTTTTGATAATATTAGTGTTGTTATCAGGCACACCATTTTACAATTGATGGCACCCGATAATATGCGCGGAAGAGTTTCGGCAGTGAATAATATTTTTATTGGCTCGTCAAATGAAATTGGCGCTTTCGAGTCGGGGTTAGCAGCCGAGTATATGGGTTTAATTCCTTCTGTTATATTTGGTGGCGCTATGACAATCGCAATTGTAATTGTTACTGCACACCTCGCACCGGCACTTCGCAAAATGGTAATTGAATAAAGCAATGCAAACCGAAAAGCAAAAAATACTTTTTATCATCAATCCTATTTCGGGAGTGGGCAGGCAGAAAACGGTAGAAAAATTAATTGCATCTAAACTCGATAAAATAAAATTTGATTACGAAATTGCTTATACCAATGCGCCTAAACATGCAACAGAAATTGCTAAAAATGCTGCGGTTGAGAATTACAACATAGTTGTTGCTGTTGGTGGCGATGGCTCGGTTAACGAAGTGGGGCAGGCGCTTATAAATACCAATTCTGCTTTGGCAATTTTGCCAGCCGGCTCCGGTAACGGATTAGCAAGGCATCTGCAATTGCCTATGAGTTTAGATAAAGCAATGCGTGTAATAAATAAAACAAATCAAATAAAAATAGATACTTGTTCCATAAATAATTCTCCTTTTATAGGAATGGCAGGTATTGGTTTAGATGCGCATATTGGCAGGGAGTTTGCTAAGTTTGGTAAGCGCGGCTTTAAATCATACGTCAAAGTTTTTATGCGCGAATATCCAAAATATAAAGCGCAGCAATATGAGTTGACAATTAACGAAAAAGTTAAAACTGTTGATGCTTTACTTGTTTCGTTTGCGAATGGTTCGCAATACGGAAACAATGCAACCATTGCCCCACAAGCCGATGTTACCGATGGCTTGGTGGACATTTGCATTTTGAGAAAATTTCCTGCACTGGTTTCTCCTGCACTTGTGTGGCGCTTGTTCAACAACAATATGTACCGCTCTAAATATTTAGAAACTATAAAAACATCGTCTGTAACAGTAAAGCAATTGCAAAATATTGCACACATTGATGGCGAACCTGTGGAACTTGGTACAGAACTGGTAATAAAACTTAATCCACTTTCGCTATCGGTGATTGTGCCTTAAAATTTAAAAACGCATGACAAAGAAAAATAACAAAGACGGCATCGTTTACAGCACCAATAAAAATTTTGTTCCGTCCGATGACAATGATAACAATGATGATGAGCAAACGCTACCTCCGCAACAGCAGGATTTGCGTATTTTTTTAGACCGATTAGGTGGTGGTAAATTGCTTACGCGTGTAACCGGTTTTATAGGCACCGTAACCGATTTAGAACAAATAGGCAAAACATTAAAGCAAAAATGCGGAGTGGGTGGAACCGTAAAAGACGGCAACATTTTAATACAAGGCGACCACCGCGATAAAATTTTAAAACTACTTACCGATATGAATTACCGTGCTAAAAAAGCGGGTGGTTAGTATATGGCAGGAAACTTATCAGGATTAGTTTCGTGCATTATTTTATACACGGCATCAAAAACATCTTCCACACTTGGTTTACTAAAATAATCGCCATCCGAACCATAAGCGGGACGATGGTCTTTTGCACTTAGCGTTTGTGGTGCGCTATCCAAATATTTAAAGCCCCCTTGTTCTTCCACCACTTTTTGCATCATGTAAGCAGTTGCTCCACCCGGCACATCTTCATCTAAAAATAAAACACGATTAGTTTTTTTAATTGATTCCACTATGCTGCTATGCACATCAAATGGCAGAAGTGTTTGCACATCTATAATCTCAACCGATATGCCTTCTGTTTGTAATTGTGCAGCAGCATCAAGTGCTATGCGGCAACACGAACCATAAGTAACAATGGTAACATCTGTTCCATCTTTTATTATTTCAGGAATACCAAGCGGAGTTTTAAACTCGCCCCAGTTGGCAGGTGTGCGCTCTTTTAAGCGATAGCCATTAAGCGGTTCAATAACTAATGCGGGCTCGTCAGATAATAAAAGTGTGTTGTAAAAACCTGCAGCTTGTGTCATGTTGCGAGGCACACACACATGTATTCCGCGCACAGCGTTAATAATCATTCCCATGGGCGAACCACTGTGCCAAATACCTTCTAAGCGATGACCGCGTGTGCGAATAATTACCGGTGCTTTTTGTCCGCCTTTCGTTCGATATTGCACAGTTGCCAAATCATCGCTCATTATTTGCAAGGCGTATAATAAATAGTCTAAATATTGTATTTCCGCAATTGGGCGCAAGCCGCGCATTGCCAATCCTATTGCTTGGCCCATGATGGTGGCTTCGCGGATGCCAGTGTCAAATACTCTTATCTCGCCATATTTTTTTTGCAATCCTTCTAATCCTTGGTTTACACCGCCAATCCTCCCAGAGTCTTCACCAAAAATTAAAACTTCGGGATATTTTTCTAAGATTTTATCGAAGTTGTCGCGCAAAATTTCGCGGCCATCGCAAGTAGCATCGTTAGCATAGTTTACTGCAACGGGGGTAATTTGCATTGTAGCTTGTGCACTTTGGCTGTATAAGTAAGAGCTGTATCTGTCGTGGTTTTGCTGCATGGCAGCGTTTAACCAATTCAGCAAATTTAGTTTTGATGCCAAATTTTCGGTGCGAGTTGCACGTAATATTTTCTTAACGGTGCTAATAATATCGCGTCTTATTGGATCGGAAGCCGAACTAAGTGCGTTACGCAAACTGCTAAGCGCATCGCCATTTTTGCTTTCGCTGATTACAGCATCAATAATTGGTAACACTTCTGTTACATCAATTTTAATAGCCGCTAAAAATTCTTTCCAAGCATTGTTTTTTGCATCGCGCACCGCAGTCTTTGCTTCAGCTTCTACTGCATCTAATTCTCCTGCCGATGCAATTTTTGCAGATAAAATCCACTCACGCAATTTCTTTATTCCATCAAAATCTTGTTCCCACTGTAGGCGCTCAGCAGTTTTGTAACGCTCGTGCGAGCCACTTGTGCTGTGGCCTTGCGGCTGAGTAACTTCTTCAACATGAACCAAAACCGGAATGTGTTGCTCTCTGCAAATCTTTGCTGCTTTCTCATAGGTTTCACACAAGTGCGGATAGTCCCAGCCTTTGGTTTTTAATATTTCGTATCCGTTACCTTGTTCATCGCGCTGAAATCCTTTTAAAATTTCGGATATACTTTCTTTTGTTGTTTGGTATTTTTTCGGAACAGAAATTCCATGTCCATCATCCCAAACAGAAACAAGCATGGGTATTTGCATCACGCCTGCTGCGTTTATGGTTTCCCAAAATAATCCTTCAGATGTGGATGCATCGCCTATGGTGCCAAACGCAATTTCAGTTCCTTTATTCGAGAAATTTTCAAATTGCGCTGTTTGTAAATCGGGGTTTAGTTTATAATGTTTTGATGCCATTGCCAAGCCGAGCAAGCGCGGCATTTGGCTTCCGGTAGGTGAAATATCTGCCGATGAATTTTTTATTTGCATTAAATTTTTCCAACTGCCATCATCGTTTAACGAGCGTGTTCCAAAGTGCCCGCCCATTTGTCGGCCTGCGCTCATGGGTTCAATGCTTAAATCAGTATGTGCATATAAACCTGCGAACCATTGCTGCAATGTTAAATTACCGGTTGCGAACATAAAAGTTTGGTCGCGGTAATAGCCCGAACGAAAATCGCCATTGCGAAAAACTTTTGCCATTGCTAATTGCGCCACTTCTTTTCCATCGCCAAAAATCCCGAATTTAGCTTTTCCGGTAAGCACTTCTTTGCGCCCCATCAAACTTGCTTCGCGGCTTTCGTTTGCAATTTTATAATCGTTCAAAACAATTTTTTTAAACTCATCGAGTTTAATTTTTGTTTTTGCTTCTGTAGTTTCGGTACTCATACTTTTAATTTATTCGGGAGAACTGTTTTATGCCTCGCACAATTGTTTCAGGTTTTGCAGACCTTCGTCAAATTGCTTGTTTAAGTTTTTTGTAATCATGGGCCCCATTAGTCTTGCCATGCCAAAAGGCAGCGGGCCATCGTTAGTCCATGTAACTTTTGTGCCGTTTCCTTCTTGCTTAAATGCCCAGCAATCGTTAGCAAGCGATTTCCATGGTTTTAAAAATTCTAAATGAATATCAAGTGTTTCGTTTTCTTTAAACGAACGGATTTGCAAAAATCCTTCGCCTATTTTTTTTCCTGTCCAGTGGTATTTATGTCCCAATGTTTTAGGGGTTCCGGTAATTTCCACTTTTGCAGTGGGCTCCATTTTTGCCCAAGGGTTCCATTCACGGTAATGGTTTAAGTTGGCAATTTTATCGTAAACCACATCGGCCGATTTATTTATGGTAATGCTCTTTTCTACTTCGTATTTTCCGGGCATAATGGCCATCAGTAATACAATTAGCAGTACTAAGCCGCCTATAATATATAACGCTATCATCTTTGTTACTGTATTCTTTTTGGTGAATCGTAAAGGTATAGAAATAAGTTAAATTCTGTAACCATTTTTTATTTTTGATGGTATAAGCTGCATGCGTTTTATTTTTAGAATAGTTTTAGCATTCGTAGTTTTTACATCTTTTTCAAATAATACAGATGAAAATAGTAGCTGGACCGATGCCGAATTAGCAGCAGCTAACACTGCGAAAAACGAAACCTACATAACACAAGAAGAAAAAAATATTTTTTTGTATGCTAATCTGGCTCGGCTTTATCCTGTAAAGTTTGCCAAAATGTATTTGCCCGATGGGAAAATAAAAAAGTTTACCAATGTGTATGAAAACTCTTTGGTTAAGACACTTAATAAAATGAAACCAGTGACAGTACTTTTACCCGATGGCGGCAACGAGCTTTACCAATCGGCATTGTGCCACGCTAAGGATTCGGGCAAGCGCGGTTATGTGGGGCACGACCGAAAAAAATGCAAAGAATATTTTTCGGCCGAATGTTGTTCGTATGGCTATAATGATGGTTTAGGTGTGATTTTGCAATTGCTAATTGATAAAGATGTATCATCGCTTGGGCATAGGAAAGCCATGCTTAACGGTGTATATAAAAAAATGGGTCTTAGTATACAGCCGCATAAAAAACACAATTACACGGCCGTGCTTGATTTAATGTAAAACTCATTCGTTTAAATGTTCTGACTGATTTTTCCCAATGTCATATTTCGACAAGCTCAATATGACATTGGAATGTAATTACAGTTTTTTTCTTTTTTTAAACGCTTAATCTTTAGGATAACAGAGGTAATATTTTTTCACTGTTTTGGCCAGCACATCTATGTTCAGTTGGTCCGATGCATCTGCAATATCGGCCACCGAGCCATCTTTAAACATAATGTTTATCCTTATTTTATCGGGGTTGTAAATATCACTTTCCACCAAATCGGAAAAAACAAAATACTCAGCTTCGGCTGCCGTAATTTTCATTTTGCGCATTATCTTATCGCGGGCAATTGAAATGTGTGCATCCTGAAATGGTTTGTTTTGCAATTCGGTTTTATACAATTTTCTGTTCAATAAATTTTTGCTAAGCGTAGATAATATTTTGTCGGGGTGCTTGGTCCACACTTTCACGCTCGCCATCACATCAGTATCATCCAGTTCGGCAAATTTATCGAGCAAATCTTCGTTGTA
Organism: Bacteroidia bacterium; assembly: GCA_020054095.1. Taxonomy (GTDB): domain Bacteria; phylum Bacteroidota; class Bacteroidia; order JADZBD01; family JADZBD01; genus JAGVMA01. Next base: position 22,524 of record JAGVMA010000013.1, read on the forward strand.
TTTAAAATCTTTGAGCGTGTAATCATTGTATAAAAATGTGCGAAAGGCAGGCGTGGCAAACATTTCAATTTTTTTCTGTGCTAATTCTTTTGCACGTTTTAAAATTTTCACCAGCATGTTTTCGGCACTAAGCACAGTTTTGTGCAAATACACTTGCCAATACATTAACCTGCGCGCAATAATAAATTTCTCAACCGAATAAATTCCCTTCGATTCGATAACCAATTCGCCTTTTTTTACGTTCAGCATTTTTATAATGCGGTCGCTGCTAATTACACCTTCCGATACGCCTGTGTAAAAGCTATCGCGGCTCAGGTAATCTAATCTATCTACATCCAGCTGACTTGACACCAACTGATGCAGAAATTTTTTGTGATACTCCCCCTTAAAAATCGAATCGGCTGTGTATAAATCGTAATCATATTCTAATCGCGAAATAAAAAGTTCGGATAAGTTTTCATGCTTTATGCCTGATACAATGCTGTTTTCGAGCGAATGTGAAAATGGCCCATGACCAATATCGTGCAAAAGGATGGCAATGATAGCGCCACGTTTTTCATCATTAGTAATGTCAACTCCTTTTGAGCGCAGCACTTCAATAGCTTCGTTCATTAAGTGCATAGCGCCCATAGCATGATGAAACCGCGTGTGTAACGCACCAGGGTAAACCAAATTAGTAAGCCCCAATTGTTTTATCCTGCGCAAGCGCTGAAAATAAGGATGCTCTAAAATTCGAAATGCTGTTTCATCGGGCACACTTATAAATCCATAAATGGGATCGTTAAAAATTTTGCTTTTAAGTGTTGCTTTGCTCATGCACCAAAGGTAGCCAATTGTACCGATTTAAGGGTTATAATTTGTTGCGGGTTGCTCGTTACGGGTTGCTGGTTAAAAAGTTGGAAAGTTTTAAGGTTGCGGGCTGCTCGTTACTTGTTACTGGTTATAGGTTAAAGTTGATTGCTCCCGACAAGACTCGCAATATAATGACATATTAAAACATAAAAAGGTTCTCTTTGTTTTAATTTACACTTTAAGTTTTTTAAAATAAATGTTCCTCATTTACGTTTACATTTACACACTAATTAAAATCAGAAGATGGAAAAAGTGCAAATATTATGGGCCGATGACGAAATAGATTTACTTCGGCCTCATATTTTATTTTTAAACGATAAGGGCTACGATGTGAAAACGGCAGTGAGTGGCGACATGGCTTTAGAAATGCTCGAAAACGCAAATTTCGATATTGTGTTTTTAGACGAAAACATGCCCGGCCTCACTGGCATTGAAACTTTAACGCGACTAAAAAATAAAAGACCACACTTGCCCGTGGTGATGATTACCAAAAGCGAAGAAGAGCATATAATGGAAGATGCCATTGGCAGCAAAATTGCTGATTACCTTATTAAGCCCGTTAACCCGAACCAAATTTTGCTTTCGCTGAAAAAAATATTGGATAACAAACGCATCGTGAGCGAAAAAACCAATATGGGCTACCAGCAAGATTTCCGCAACATAGGCATGACGCTGAGCGATAGATTAAGTTTTAAAGAATGGGCCGATGTGTACCGCAAACTTGTTTTTTGGGAATTGGAATTAGAGAAAAGCGAAGATGCATCCATGTCGGAAATACTTAGCACACAAAAGCAAGAAGCTAATTTGCAGTTTGCCAAGTTTATTGAAAATAATTATATCCATTGGCTGTCCGGAAAAGATAAAACACCACCACAACTTACGCACACACTTTTAAAACAAAAATTATTTCCGGTATTAAATACCGAGCCCGTTTTTTTAATTGTGATAGATAACCTGCGCTACGATCAGTGGAAAATAATAGAACCGGTACTTAACAATTATTTTAGAGTAGAGAGCGAAGAACTATTTTGCAGTATATTACCCACCGCCACACAATATGCGCGCAATGCGCTATTTGCAGGTTTGATGCCAGGCGAAATAGAAAAACTAATGCCGCAATGGTGGGTTAATGATGATGATGAGCGCGGTAAAAATATGCACGAAGAAGAATTTTTGGCATCCAATTTAAAGCGCAATGCAAAGGATATAAAATTTTCGTACACTAAAATTACCAACCATGCAGCTGGTAAAAAATTAGCCGATAATTTTAACAACCTTATGCAAAATAAACTGAATGTGGTGGTATATAATTTTGTGGATATGCTATCGCACGCACGCACAGATATGGAAGTTATTCGCGAATTGGCTGACGATGAAAAAGCATATCGCTCTATTACCAAATCGTGGTTTGAAAACTCGCCATTGCATGATATAATAAAACAAGTAGCGGAAAAGAAACTGAAATTGGTTATCACTACCGACCACGGAACGATAAAAGTAAATGAGGCAGTTAAAATTGTGGGCGATAAAAACGTGAATACTAATTTGCGTTACAAGCAAGGCAAAAGTTTAACCTATGACAGAAAGCAAGTGTTTGAAATTAAAAACCCTGCCGATGCGTTTTTGCCGAAGCAAAATGTGAGCACCGCTTACGTATTTGCCCGCAACGATGATTTTTTTGCCTATCCCAATAATTACAATCACTATGTTAATTTTTACCGAAACACGTTTCAGCACGGAGGTGTTTCGTTAGAAGAAATGCTGATACCTTATGTGGTACTTGGCGCGAAATAAAAATGCAACTAAAAATAAACTCAATAAACCATCTTGCCAAAGCAGCCGCAGAACTTTTACCTGCCATTGCCGAAAAAAAAATAATTGCTTTTTATGGCGAAATGGGCGCAGGTAAAACCACATTTATAAAAGCGCTGTGCAAGCAAATGGGCGTAACTGAAGTGGTATCGAGCCCCACGTTTTCCATCATAAATGAATACAAACTTGCTGCCGAAAAAAAAATTTACCATTTTGATTTTTACCGAATAAAGAATATCAGCGAGGCATTCGATATGGGTTACGAAGAGTATTTTTTCAGTAATAATTATTGTTTTATTGAGTGGCCCGAAAAAATAGAGCAGCTTTTACCGCCTCAGGTTTTTAAAATTAAAATTGAGCAAAAAGGCAACGAGCGAATTATAAGTTGGCAGTAAATTAAAAACTATGTAGTTTTTTTTTAACTTTACACGCCTAAAATGAAAACCTCTAAAGAATTATTAGCATCCTTGGCAAAAGGAGTTCTGCTTCCGCAGGAAGAGATGCTGGAGGTAGCCCGTAAAAAAGGCAATTTATACATAGGCATTCCGCGCGAAACTACTTTTCAGGAAAACCGTGTGGCACTTGTGCCCGATGCGGTAGGTTTGCTCGTTAATAACGGCCACCGCGTGATAGTGGAAACAGGCGCAGGCAAAATGTCGCATTTTGAAGATACCGATTACAGCGAAGCCGGTGGCGAAATAGTTTATTCGCCACAAGAAGTTTACAAAGCTGATATTATCATTAAAGTAGCACCGCCCACACTCGAAGAAATAGAAATGATGCAGCAGAAGCAAACATTGTTTTCGGCATTGCAATTTACCACGCAGCCCGAAAATTTTGTGCGCCAGCTGATGAATAAAAAAATTACTGCCATTGCATTTGATTGGATAAAAGATGAAGAAGGAATTTTTCCGGTGATACGCGCCATGAGCGAAATAGCAGGCGGCACATCCATTTTAATAGCAGCCGAATATTTGAACAATAGCAATAACGGACAAGGTTCTATTTTGGGTGGCATATCGGGAATATCGCCCACCGAAGTAGTAATAGTTGGTGCCGGCACTGTGGGCGAATTTGCTGCACGCGCTGCATTGGGCTTAGGAGCTACGGTAAAAGTTTTTGATAATTCGGTTTACAAATTACGCAGATTGCAAAGCACACTTGGCACTCGTGTTTTCACATCCATCATTCATCCTAAAGTTTTAGCAAAGCATTTAAAAACTGCCGATGTAGTTATTGGCGCTATCCGTGCTACACAAGGTCGTTCGCCCATGCTAATAACCGAAGCAATGGTGAGCGAAATGAAAACCGGATCGGTGATAGTAGATGTAAGCATTGACCAAGGCGGCTGTGTAGAAACATCACGAGTTACTAATCACACTCATCCTGTTTTCCGTAAGCACGGAGTTATCCATTATTGTGTGCCCAATATTGCTTCGCGTGTATCGCGCACAGCATCGTATGCATTCAGCACCATTTTTTCGCCCATACTTGTAAATGTGGGCGAGCAGGGCGGAGTAGAGCGCATGCTAAAAAACGATAGCGGTGTGCGCTTTGGTACTTATATTTACAATGGCATTTTAACCAACCAATACTTGGGCGAAATGCTAAGAATACCTTACAAAGACATTGAATTATTAATGGCAGCTATTTAAAATATGGAAAATAATAAATCAGCATTTTTCAGACGACTACGCCTATACCTTATCGGTGTGGGAATGGGTTGCATTTTAGTTTATTTTTTATTGATGCGCGGCAAAAGTTTTGATTTTTGGATGCCCGGGAACAGAGTGATGGAAAATATTCAGAAAAGCGAATTAACTTATTCTATTAATGCCGAGTGCATGATGCAGTGCATGAATTTTTCGCGCCAAGAAATACGAAAGGTAATTGACTCAACAGGCACCGTAAATTTTGACGAAAGCAACACCAAAGCCAGTTGCCCTATTTATATTATTGAAGATAAAGAGCGCTTTGATTTAAAGCTAACCCTTTCCGTTTGCGATTCGGTAGCCAATCTTTTATTTGTAGAAAAAATAGGCGAGAAACAATCGTGCGATTGTAATTAAAGATTGTTTCTTTATTTACACTGAGCTTATCTGCTACATACATCTTTCATAAAGCACGTTTCAACTGCGCCTGCCTGCGGCAGGCAGGTAATCCCTAAAAATACTACTAACTGAAATAAGATTGCTTCGTTTCACTCGCAATAACGATTACACAAACAATGTAATGCTGAACGAAGTGAAGCATCTGTTTTTGCGAGAAGCCAGACGCAAGAGATACTTCACTTCGTTAAGCATGACATGCCCCTCATTTTTTCAATCTCACAATTTCTTGGGGGCAAAGCATTTTCTTTTTTTAGCTGAGCAATTTCGGTTTGTAGTTGTGTAATTTTTTCGTTCAATAATTTTTCAGTAGGCGAATTACCACCAGCATATAAATATTGAAACATATCGTGATTGAGTGCCGCAGATATTTTTTGGAGCAGTGCGGTGTTAATGTTTTGGCGCTTATATAAATCATATAATGTGCGGGGTTTTATGCCAATGCTATCTGCAAGTTTTTTCGGGTGGGTAATATTTGTGCCTCGCTAAGCATCAATGAAAGAGAGGGAACTAAGCAAACAAATTTAACAAATTTTCCAAAGGGCATTTATCACCTGCAACTATTGGAGGGAGAAAAAGTGTATTCGCAAAAAATAGTAATAGAGTAATTAAAGTTTATTTTCTTTTACAAAATCTTTGCAATAAGTTTTTATTAGCTCGCGCACTCTGCTAAATTCGTTTTTTATTTCATCTTCTGTTCCGCTGTATTTTGCAGGGTCGGGGAAATTATGATGAAATTTTTTTGCATTAGTTGGGAAAAAAGGGCAGCGCTCTTTTGCGTTATCACAAACGGTAATCACATAATCAAAATTTATGTTGCGATACTCGTCAATGTTATTTGATGTATGGTCAGAAATATCAATTCCATCGGCTAACATGGTTGCAATAGCTCGTGGGTTTACACCGTGTGTTTCTACTCCGGCACTGTAAACTTTAGTGTTAGCGGTTGCAAAGTGGCGTAAATAAGCTTCGGCAATTTGGCTGCGGCAACTGTTTCCGGTGCACAGCACCAAAATTTTTTTCTCTGTCATACAAATATCCAGATGATGTTAATGATACAAAATTTTGGGTCGAAACCAAATATGATTTGCAAAACAGTAATGGAGGTAATTATTACAATTGGTTTCTTGTACTTTAAAAATATTTTTTTCATCAGTATATAGTTTTTAGGTTTCTGATTTTGAATCATGGACATTTCATTGTTTTCGGTTTAAGTAACAGAATAAAAAATTTTGAAACGTATTAAATGGAGTGGTGTGGTTTTCGATAATGCAGTTTATTTTTTCGAAACATGAATTGAAAGCATCAGTTAGCGTTTCGGTTTTGTATTGTTTTATTTCAAGGCCGCTGCATTTAAGCGGGCCATCGGTGCTAAAAGTGCCTACACATAATTTCCCATTAGGTTTTAATGCTTGCTCGGCAATTGAAACGTATTTTCTAATATCGGCATCGGTAGTTAAAAAATGAAATGCAGCACGGTCGTGCCAAAAATCATATTTACTAATAGCAGAAAAATCTAAAACATTTGCTGCTATCCAATTTACTTTTTTTGCTTTTTCGCCAAGGCGCAATTGCGCTCGTGTTAATGCTTGCTCACTTATATCGAGCACGGTTATATTTTTATAACCCAGTTCGAGCAAATGGTCAACCAAGTTGCTATCGCCACCGCCAATATCAATAATGTGTGCATCGGTACTCAAGCCCGCTTGTTTAATAAAATTAAGCGATGTGTGCGGAATTGCTTGTGTCCAGCTCACTTCATGTGGCTGCGTGGTACTGTAAATTTTTTCCCAATGTAATTTTACTTTGTTCATTTTAGCAGCAATTAGATTCGGGTGAGCAGCATCCTTTTTTCTCGGTTTGCAATTCGGCTAATTGCAATTTCTTTTTTTCTTTCGGTTGTCCGCAATTGTCTTTTGCAAGGCAATCGGTAGCTTTTGGTAGTAGCATAAAATTGTTTTCGCTAAAAGTTAAATTATATCTGCCCACTGTTTCAGCTTGATATTCTATTTCAATATCTAAATCGGCACTGCTTAAAATGGGCTCGGCAAGTTCTATTATTTTTTTCAGCTTTTTGGGTTCTAAGCGGTGATTGGTGTCTTGCGCTACCCATATTTGCATGCTTGCTGTTTTTTCGGTGCGTATGGTGCCGCCACAATCTATAAAGTGCTTGGTGGTTAATCCTGCTTCGGTTATGTGAAAGTGTTTTGGAACAGGGTTTCCGTTTGGTTCAATAAAATTAAGCTCGGTTAATTGATTGAGGTGGGCTGTAAATTCTGATAGTTTCATGTGTATATGTTTTTTAAAGTTTAACAACAGTTTATTTTTTTATCAATTAATTTGCTGGATATTTTTGTGAAATAGTCTTGCAGTTTTGCAATCGCTTTTTCGTCCACACAATAGCATATTGCGTTTCCCTCCACGGTGCCTTTTATGAGTCCTGCCGTTTTTAGTTCTTTTAAATGCTGCGATACGGTGGGTTGCGAAAGCGGTAATTCATCCACAATATCGCCACAAATGCATTTATCGGTTTTCATTAAATATTCTACAATTGCTACACGTGCCGGGTGTGCAAGTGCTTTTATTAATGCGGCAATGGTGTTTTGCTTTTCAGTAAAATGTTCGGTTTTAGTTGCGCCCATAATTATAAATATATTGCAATATTACGATAAAGATTTTATTCTGTGCAAATTTATTTTTCATGCAACGATAATTATCACCAACCAATTGGGCGAAGAAGTATTAAAAACAAGAACCAACAACTTAAAAACAGAATTAGATTTAAGCCATTTGCCAAAAGGCGTGTATATGGTACAAGTAAATACAACAAGCGGAGTAACCACCAAAAAAATCACGCTTAA
>JAGVMA010000027.1 GCA_020054095.1 Bacteroidia bacterium
AAAAATGAGAATGCCCAGAATTTGGTGGTTAACCCCTCTTTTGAGCAATACACAGCTTGCCCCACCGGATCAAATGGAATTGCTGCGGGATGGTTGGTGGGCTGGAGCGCAATAGATAGTCCGGATTTTTTTAATGTATGCTCCTCTGTGGCATCAGAAGTGAATGTCCCTGATAATTTTTTTGGGTTTCAATATGCAAAAAACGGATATGGCTATGCTGGAGTTATATCATATACTCAATCAAATAATGTAAGAGAATTTATTCAATCACAACTTAGCCAAACATTATCTTTAGGAATTCCATACTGCGTAAAATTTTATATAAATTTTGGCGATACATCCTATTTTTCCATCAATAAATTTGGTGCACTTTTTTCTGATACTGCTGTAGTTCCTTTTTCAATATCGTATGGCTATCCATTTCTTTTGCCCTTTACGCCACAAATACAATATACCGGAAACATAATTTCAGATACATTAAATTGGATAGAGGTCTCGGGTACATTTTATGCAAATGGCACAGAAAATTATATTACACTTGGGAATTTTGAATATGATTCTTTAACATCGGTAGCAATTTTTGATAGTGTTAGTGGGTGGGCTGCAAATTATTTTTACATAGACGACATATCGGTAGAAGAAGTGAAAACAGCAAGAGCAGTAAACGATACGCTGCTGTGTGTGAATGCCGATAGCGTGATGATAGGCATAAACGTAACAGAGAATGCAAGTTACAGTTGGCAACCAAGCACAGGGCTAAGCGATGCTAATGCGCCCAACCCAAAAGCAAAACCAACAGTTACTACTACTTATTATGTAACCAAAACACAGTGTAGCGTGGTGAGTACCGATAGTGTAACCATAAGTATTTACGATTGTACTATTTATCCAATACAAATACCCACACTAATTACAGCCAATGAATATTGGGAACTAAAACATTTAGAACCTAATACACAAGTGTGGGTTTACAATAGCATAGGTCAACTTGTGTATAAAGAAAGCAACTACCAAAACAAATTAAACGCCCAACTATTAGCATCAGGCATTTATATTTACAATATAGAAACAGCGCGCGGAGATTTTTATAAAGGAAAATTAGAAGTGGTGAAATAGAATTGTGAATTATTAATAGTGAATGAAAAATTACACAAAGCACTGTGTTGCAAAATTTTTACAGTGCAGCACAAAACAGTTGCTTCGGAAAACTTTTGGTGGTAGAAGAAAAAATTGAGTTGGGTTTATTTAATGAAGCGCTTACTCTTAATAGCAGTATATTTGCAAGTAACATAGTGGAGCAAAACCTGCAAACGGCTAATAATATGCTTTTAAAAAAATTAACAAACTATAACTACTCATATACCGGTGGTGATATTGTGGAGTTAAATTTAATAGCAGCCCAATGCGAAATGGAAGGCGGCAAAGGTGTGATATTGGCACGTAATATACTAATGCAATTAAGCAAAGGCATAATTGCTTTTGCAAATAATTGCAACAGTAACGGGCGCATAGGAGATGATACTGAGCAAAGGACTGGAAATACAGAAGATAATTTTACACTTTACCCCAACCCGAATGATGGTAATTTCACATTAAATTATACAATTGCTCTAGATGCACAATTAAACATAACCGATGTAACGGGTAAAGTTATATGCACATACAATTTACTTTCAAATGCTAATAGCATTGAGGTAAATTGTAAAGAGTTAAGCAACGGTTGTTATTTATACAATATTTTATTAGGAGGTAGTGTGATTAAATCAGATAAGATTATAATTATAAAATAGATGCTTTTGAAAATAATGCCCAAAATATAGTAAGCAATGGTTCGTTTGAGAATTTTAAAAATTGCATAGATTTTTATGCGAACAACGCAACGGGATGGATTGCGATAGGCACCTCCGATTTTTATAATCCTTGTTTTGCTATGGATACGAATGGAGTTCCTTCTAATTTTGCAGGATACCAGTATGCATACCATGGTCAATCGTACACAGGTTTAGCTGTGTTTTATAAAATCGCTCCTAATTACAGAGAGTATGTGCAATCAAAATTAACACAGCCTTTAATTCAAAATAATATCTATTGTACAAAGTTTTTTGTCTCCTCGTCCGATAGTTGTCGTTACTCATCAAAACAGATTGGAGCTTATTTTTCTGACACTTTGATATTCTCAAGTGATACTAATCTATTTCAATTTTTTTATTTATCATCACCATATTATTCACCACAAGTGGAAAATAACCAAGGATTTATAAGCGATACAGTGGGATGGACGGAAGTAAATGGAATATTTACAGCACAAGGCGGTGAAGAATATATAATAATAGGCAATTTTAAAAATGATACTCTAACGGACACGCTATTCACCCAAAACACATCCCCAGGATTTAGTGCCGCCTACTACTACCTCGATGATGTATCAGTAGAAGAAGTAAAAACAGCGCGGGCGGTAAACGATACACTGCTGTGTGTGAATGCAGATAGCGTGATGATAGGTATAAACGTAACAGAAAATGCAAGTTATAGTTGGCAGCCCAGCACAGGGCTAAGCGATGCCAATGCGCCCAACCCCAAAGCAAAACCAACGGTTACAACTACTTATTATGTAACCAAAACACAATGCAGCGTGGTAAGTACCGATAGTGTAACCATAAGTATTTATGATTGTAATATATACCCATTAGCAATACCCACACTAATTACAACCAATGAATATTGGGAACTAAAACATTTAGAACCCAACACACAAGTGTGGCTTTATAACAGCATAGGACAACTTGTGTATAAAGAAGGCAATTACCAAAACAAATTAAACGCCCAACTATTAGCATCGGGCATTTATATTTACAATATAGAAACAGCGCGCGGAGATTTTTATAAAGGAAAATTAGAAGTGGTGAAATAGAATCGTGGATTATTAATAGTGAATGAAAAATTACTCAAAGCAGTGTGTTGCAAAAACTGATTAGCCTCTTCGGATAATTGTGTGTTGTCATATTGAGCTTGTCGAAATATGTGCGCTGGCAGCCGCTTCCTTCGACAAGCTCAGGATGACCCAACTCTTTTTACAAAAAATAGTATTTACCGCAGAATTTTATCTTACAAATAACACCTCGTGCGCATTCTAAAACTTTTCGTAGAAAAACTATTTTGATTTACACTTCTCAAGAGGGAAGCGTACAAAGGCAAAGTTTATTTTAAGTATTAATTATTAAGCGCTTCTGCACCGCCCACAATCTCAAGTATTTCGCCTGTAATGGCAGCTTGCCGAGCTTTGTTGTAATGAAGTTTTAGTGCTTTAATTAATTCTTTTGCATTATCGGTTGCTTTGTGCATGGCGGTCATGCGTGCCCCGTGCTCTGCCGCATGCGAATCGAGCAGCGCTTTATAAAATTGTGTTTTTAACGAGCGCGGTATAAGGTCGTCAACTATTTCTTTTTTACCGGGTTCAAAAATATAATCGGTAACGGCATTGCTCTTTTTGTTTTCTTGCGAGGCCGGTGCAACAGGCAAAAACTGTTCTACGGTGGTTACTTGCACTGCTGCGTTTTTAAATTGGTTGTAAATAATATCTATTCTATCAAACTGTCCTTTTGCAAATGCTTCCATAATTTTTTCGGCAACAGGCGCCACATTATCAAAAGTTAACTTGTCGAAAAGTTCGCTTGCGTTGCGAGGTAAATCAGAACCTACAATTTTATATTCTGTTTTCTTAAAAAAGTCGGCCGCTTTTTTTCCCACACATAGCACCGATATTTGTTTGCCCTTGTATTGCTTTTTTGCCAAAAAATTAGCTTGTTTTATTGCATTGGCATTAAATGCACCACACAAACCCCTGTTAGATGTAACTACAATAAGCAACACATTATTCGCTTCGCGCTGACGAGAAAAAACTCCTTCGCTGCTATCTAAACTTGCACTAAGGTTTTCTAAAATTTCTTTTAGCTTACCTGCATACGGGCGCATTTGTGTAACGGCATCTTGCGCTCTGCGTAACTTTGCAGCACTCACCATCTTCATCGCGCTGGTAATTTGTTGCGTTGATGATACTGATACTATACGGTTACGAACCTCTTTTAAATTTGCCATTGCCTGTATTCTCTTCTAATTGGTTTTGTATTTTTTAGAAAGGTCTTTTGCAACTGCCTCTATCGTGCCTGTTAACTCATCATTAAACTGGCCTGCTTTGAGTTGATCCAAAACATTTTTGTGTTTTGTTTCCAAGAAACTTAACAACTCTGTTTCAAATTCTTTAACTCTGTTAACCGGCACATCTCTCAACAGTCCTTTTGTGCCGCAATAGATAATTGCAATTTGCTGTTCTACGCGCTGTGGCGAAAACTGACCTTGTTTTAAAATTTCTACGTTACGTGCTCCTTTATCTAAAACCGATTTTGTAGCAGCATCTAAATCAGAACCAAATTTTGCAAACGCTTCTAATTCGCGATACTGTGCTTGGTCGAGCTTCAATGTACCTGCCACTTTTTTCATTGATTTAATTTGAGCATTACCACCCACACGCGATACCGAGATACCCACGTTAATTGCCGGACGAACACCTGCGTTAAATAAATTTGATTCCAAGAAAATTTGTCCATCGGTGATTGAAATCACATTGGTAGGAATGTATGCCGAAACGTCTCCGGCTTGTGTTTCAATAATTGGTAATGCTGTTAACGAACCACCGCCTTTTACAATTCCTTTAATTGATTCGGGCAAATCGTTCATTTGTTGTGCAATGTTATCGTTAGCATTTATTTTTGCTGCACGCTCCAATAAGCGGCTGTGCAAATAAAACACATCGCCAGGGTATGCCTCGCGGCCCGGAGGTCTGCGGAGCAACAATGAAACTTCGCGGTAAGCTACTGCTTGTTTCGATAAATCATCGTAAATAATTAATGCCGGGCGGCCGGTATCGCGGAAATATTCGCCAATGGCAGCGCCCGCAAACGGAGCATAAAACTGCATTGGAGCAGGATCGGAAGCATTTGCGGCAACAATAGTTGTATAGGCCATTGCACCGTTTTCTTCTAATACGCGTTGTACGTTAGCTACTGTTGATCCTTTTTGTCCAACCGCAACATAAATACAATAAACGGGTTTTCCTGCTTCAAAAAATTCTTTTTGGTTAATAATCGTATCAATACAAACGGCCGTTTTTCCGGTTTGGCGATCGCCAATAACTAACTCACGCTGTCCGCGTCCGATTGGAATCATGGCATCAATAGCTTTAATTCCCGTTTGTAATGGCTCGTTAACCGGTTGGCGATAAATTACACCCGGTGCTTTGCGCTCTAATGGCATTTCGTAAAGCTTGCCGGCAATTGGCCCTTTGCCGTCAATCGGCAAACCAAGTGTGTCAACCACGCGGCCAAGCATTCCTTCGCCCACGTTAATTGATGCAATTTTGCGTAAGCGTTTTGCGGTATCGCCTTCTTTAATTTCTTTTGATGAGCCCAAAATTACAGCGCCCACATTGTCTTCTTCCAGGTTAAGTACAATGCCTTTAAATCCGTTTTGGAATTCAATCAATTCACCCGATTGTACGTTCCCAAGTCCGTAAATGCGCGCAATTCCATCGCCCACTTGCAATACGGTTCCCACCTCTTCTAAATCAGAGGCGGTTTTAAAATTTGATAGTTGCTGGCGCAATATTGCTGATACTTCAGCCGGTTTAATTTCTGCCATTTTTATTTTTGTTTAATTAAAATTCTTTTATGTAAGGGTTTTCTTTAAATGCCCTGTTTAACTTCATGATTTTTGTACGTATGCTTGTGTCGTCTTGTTTATCGCCCACTCTTATTATAAATCCGCCAATAATCTTTTTATCTACTTTTTCTATTAATTCCACTTCGCTATTCGAACTTGCTTTTACTACTTCTAAAACTTTCTTGCGCAAATCGGCATCTAAACCAAAAGCGGTAGTAATTACAGCTGTAAGTATTTTTTTATGATTTCGATATTGCGCTACAAATGCATTGGCTATCGCTTCCAAATACAATTCTCTGCGCTTGCGAACTATCACTTTTAAAAACTCGTTGGTTATTTTATTGGCCGATGAAAAAATTGCCAGCAAAATAGTTTCTTTTTTGTCGGATTTAATTACCGGACTTTTAAGCATTAAAACCAAGTCGCGATTTTGTTTGCACGATTCGGCAATCAATTTCATGTCGGTATGCACTTGCTCTAATTGTCCTTTTTCGAGCGACAAGTCGAGCAGTGATTTTGCGTATCGGTTAGCTACTTTAGTTCCTTGCATTTTTAGTTCAGATTAACATCATCTAAAAGCGCTTTTACAAGTTGCTTTTGTTTTTCTTGCGATGATAATTCTTCTTTTAAAATTCGTTCCGCTATTTCTATTGATAGGGTTGCTACCTGATTTTTTAGTTCGGTGATGGCCGCCATTTTTTCGTTTTGAATATTTTCGCGCGCTGCGGTTAATAATCGTTCGCCTTCTTTTTTTGCAGCGTCTTTTGCTTCTGCTACTATGCGGTCTTTGGTATCGCGCGCATCTTTAAGCAAAGCGTCTCTTTCGGCACGAGCTTCGGCTAAAATTTTATCGTTGCTCGATTTTAAAGCCGCCATTTCTTCTTTTGCTTTTTTAGCAGCATCAAGCGCGTTTTGAATAGAATCTTCGCGCTCTTTAAGCATGGTTAAAATTGGCTTCCAGGCAAACTTTTTTAAGAGGAAAAAAATTATTCCGAATGAGATGAGCATCCAGAAAATAAGTCCAAAGGCGGGTTTTACTAATTCCATTTTATATTATTTTTCAATTAACTTTTTTAAAATCGGCATTGCAACCAACCGTTGCAATGCCGATAATTTTTGTTGTCGGGTTACTTCAAGAAAATCACAAGAAGACCGATAACCATTGCAAAGAATGCAGCACCTTCAACAAGCGCAGCAGTCAAAATCATGTTTGAGCGGATATCGTTAATAGCTTCCGGCTGACGCGCGATTGATTCCAATGCGCTTCCGCCAATTTTGCCAATACCAATTCCGGCTCCTACGGCTGCCAAGCCGGCACCAAGTGCCGCTATACCGTAACCGATTCCAACATTACCGCCTGATACTACTGCATCTAATAAAATAGTTGATAACATATTGTTTTGTTTTTATTTTTCTCTGATTTATTTTATTGCCCACTGCCAGAGAAACTCAGCGGGTAATTTTTTACTAATGATGGTCATCGTGGTGGTGCTCCTCTACTGCTGCACCAAAGTACATTGCCGCTAGCAGTGTAAAAACATACGCTTGTAAAAATGCCACAAGCAATTCAAGCGCTCCCATGAAAACCGTAAATGCAATTGACAAAATAGAAACACCAAAACCAAGGCCGGTGTTCATTTCGGCAAAAATAAATATCAAGCTAAAAAACGATAGTGCAATAATGTGACCCGCCATTATGTTTGCAAACAATCGAATCATTAAAACAAATGGTTTTAAAAACACTCCTATTATCTCAATAGGAGTTAGCAGCGCTAATACGCCCACAGGCACACCGGGCATTGCCAAAATATGTTTCCAATAATTTGCATTACCGCTAACGGTGGTAATAATAAATACGATGGTGGCAAGTGTAAGCGCTACGGCAATGTTTCCGGTTACATTTGCTCCACCGGGTAAAATTGGAATAAGACCAAGTAAATTGCTAAACCATATAAAGAAAAACGAAGTGAGTAGAAAAGGCAAATATTTCTGGTATTTTTTTTCGCCTATTGAAGATTTTGCAATGTCATCGCGCACAAAAATAATGAGTGGCTCTACAAACGACTGTATGCCTTTTGGTGCCGAACCCTGATTGCGAGCATACATTCTGGCGGCCGAAATAAATATCCAGGCCATTAAGCCCATGGTAATAAAAATAGAAAATACGTTTTTGGTTATTGATAAGTCCCATGTTTGGGCAGTAAGTTCTTCGTTAATGGTTGCGCTGAGGGCATCAACCGATTCTTGTTCGTTTACCGCAACAATATGCCTATTGTGAAGCATATAGCCATTATAAGTTTTGTGGCCGTGATCGAACTTGCTTGACAAGAAAACACTCAGCCCTTTTTCAGATGAATAAAGAATAACCGGAAGCGGGAGCGAGAGATTACCTGCAATATGCCAACCGTGCTCATCGGTAATGTGACCTATAATTAGTTCCCCGGCATTAAATTTTTCTTCTTTTGTTTCGTGGTGGCTTTCGGTTGTGCGATGCTCTTCGTCTGAATCGGCAAAAGCAAATTGATTAAAATAAACAAAAAGGGTGGCTATTGCCGATAACACAAA
Organism: Bacteroidia bacterium; assembly: GCA_020054095.1. Taxonomy (GTDB): domain Bacteria; phylum Bacteroidota; class Bacteroidia; order JADZBD01; family JADZBD01; genus JAGVMA01. The sequence goes on from JAGVMA010000027.1 coordinate 8,281, forward strand.
AATCTTTCTGAAACCCTTAATTTTACTAATCATTTGAGAAATTTATCCTTCTTTGTTTTTAAAAATCGAGTGCAAATCTATACTTTTATTTGAATACGAAAAACAAAAAATGAGGGCAGTTTTGCACATTTACACGAAAGGGATTTAGCGACAAACAAAGCACTATTTTAATGCGACAAATTGCGATTTTGGCTATTTACGGCTGCTAAAAATTCGCATAAGCGAAACCGCTTCAAAAATCAAAAACGGAATGTAAAGCACTAAAAAGCTAAGTATAAATTTCACGGCTTTGTTGCGATGTAAAAAGCAAACAACTATGATGGTAAGCAAGTAGAAAAAAAATTTAAGAACTGTGCTTAACATAAAAGCGCGCACAAAGTTTTGTGCATTGGCCGATTGTGCTGTTCTGAGCAAAATGGCGTGTATGCCGGCGGTGGTAAAAAAGAAAAAGGCAAGCAAATACCACGGCAGATTTGTTTTGTATGCGAGCGGAGCCAATTGATTCCAACAAAAAATAAGCGCAGCTAAAAGCAATGAGAAAAAAAATAGGTTAACGATGAACTGCTTCATTGGCGTGCAAAGCTATCAATTTTGCAGATATTAATGTTTGACCAATTTTAATACACTTTCTATTTTGGCGTTGAAGTCCTTGGGCGAAATATGGGCATTTTTGTATTTTCGGAACATAATTTTGTTTACTTGTGACAGAAATAAAACATACCGAAGCCCTTGACCTTGCTTTTAAGTTTGTGAGCGAAACCAACCTGAATATTTTCCTTACGGGAAAAGCGGGGACTGGGAAAACCACGTTTCTGAAATACTTGCGACAAAACAGTTTTAAAAAAATGGTAGTAGCTGCCCCAACAGGAGTTGCGGCTATTAACGGAGGAGGAGTTACCTTACATTCATTATTTCAATTGCCATTCGCTCCGTTTGTTCCATCAAAAAATTCGAGCGATGGAATTAATAGCCATTCGTTGCTTTCACAAATCCGTTTCAACAAAGAGAAACTTAATCTTTTTCGTAATCTCGAATTATTGGTGATTGACGAAACCAGTATGGTTGCCTCACACACCGTTGATGCGATTGATGCCATTTTACGAAGTGTAAGAAGGCGTAGCCAGTTACCGTTTGGTGGTGTGCAGGTTTTGTTCATTGGCGATTTGTATCAGCTTCCACCAGTTGTAAAAAATCACGAGTGGGATTTTCTGAAAAATTATTACCCGTCAATCTTTTTCTTTGATAGCATTGTGTTGCGCGAACATGTTCCCGTAATGGTTGAACTGAAAGAAATTTTTCGTCAGCAGGACAACACTTTTATTGATGTGCTTAATGGAATAAGAAACAACAGCCTTTCGCAGGCAAACTTTGAATTGCTGAACTCAAGATTACAGAGAAATTTTATTCCGCCCGATAATGAAGGCCACATCACACTAACTACCCACAACAATCAAGCGGATGCTATCAATAAAAAGAAGTTGGAAACGTTGAAAGAGCGTTCAAAAATCTATTACGCGAAAATCAATCGCGATTTTCCTGAACATATTTTTCCTGCCGAAAGTGAATTGGAATTAAAAGTAGGAGCGCAGGTTATGTTTCTGAAAAATGATACAGAAGGAAAACAATATTTCAACGGAAAAATCGGAACTGTTACCGCGCTTAATGATGATGGAATAAAAGTGCGCTGTAAAGGTGAACACTACGATATTGATGTAAAAAAATACGAGTGGAAAAACACAAATTACTCGCTTAACCCAGACACACGTGAGATTGTGGAAAATGAACTTGGTAGTTTTGAACAATATCCTTTGCGGTTGGCATGGGCAATTACCATTCACAAAAGTCAGGGTTTGACTTTTGACAAATTAGTAATTGATGCCGAAAATGCTTTTGCAAACGGACAGGTATATGTTGCCCTGAGCCGCTGCACTTCATTGGAAGGATTAGTGCTTACATCGTCTGTTAATCAAAGTTTTTTGGGTGCGCACCAAAGTTTGAAAGAGTGGCAGGGAAAAAATCAGGACGACACAAAGTTGTCTCAAAAGTTTAAGGAAGCCAGAGAGAAATATGCGTTACAAGAACTTCAAAATGTTTTTTCATTTTACCGTTGGTATTATGGGTTAAAAGATTTTAGTGAGGAACTAAATGATAATCGTGAAGAGTTTTCAGAACCAAGTATAGTTTGGCTTAGAGAATTAGCTGAAACTCAGGAGAAGATACAAACGGTTGCAGATAAGTTTAAAGAGCGGCTAACTTTTCTTGCCAATGATAATCCAAATGTTGAAGAAAATGACGCATTACAGAAGAGAGTAAAAGATGCTGCCAATTATTTCTCTGCCGAACTACAAAAATGGAAGGAGAGGTTTTATGCACATCCTTTTTCAACTGACAAGAAGAAAATTTCCCGTTTTCTTGATGCCTCATTGACTGAAGTTGCCTTCATTCTACACGAAATTCTTCATCGGGTAAACCATTGCAAAAATGGTTTTACGTTGAATGAATATCTGAAATCGGGTAAAAAAGTTGAAACGGCAGCCGATAAAATTCAGGCCTCTTATGCACAAAATCAGGAGAAAGAGGTTGCGGCTGAAGGAACCGCAAATGAAGAATTATACAGCCGGCTTGCATTATTACGTAAGCAAATGGCAAGCGAAGCTAATACTCCATTGTATATGATTTTCAGCAGTGATGCCATTCAAAATATTTGCAAATATTTACCGCAAAGCAAAGAATCGCTTTTGAAAATAAAGGGTTTTGGTAAAGCAAAGGTTGCTCAATACGGTGATGAAGTAATTGGATTGATTCGTGATTATTGCGAGGAATACAATCTTCAGCCCAAAGAAGTTGTTCCTGCTAAACGAGAGCGAAAAAGCAGTGAAAAAAAAATATCAACGGTCCAGGAAACAATCAATTATTTTAAAAACGGAAAAAGCATCATTGAAATTGCCGCTGAAAGAAATTTAACCATTTGGACTATCGAGGAGCATATCGCAAAAGCAATACAAAGCGGTGTTATTCAAATAGAAGATTTTATGCCCATCGAAGAAGCGCAACAAATTGCCAATTATTTTCCAGATGTTGTTAAGCCCCCCGTTTTACTCGCGCCAATCAAAGAAAAAATTTCGGCTGATGTTTCTTATGCTAAACTGAAGGCGGTTTTAGCGTGGCTTCAACATGCCAAAAATTAAAATCTGGTTCGGTTTTTAGCGTATCGTATATAAATGTGAGATTTTTTTAAAATATTTTTTTGTTTCTACCGACAATGTAAATTATAGAACTATGAAAAAAACTGCATTAATTACCGGAGCATCTTTGGGCATAGGCGAGGCCTTTGCACATGTGTTTGCAAAAAACAATTACGATTTAATTTTGGTTGCGCGCAATGGCAGCAAGCTACTGCAATTAGCAAAAACATTGGAAACAAAATACAAGGCAACTGTTTATCCTCTTGCAAAAGACCTCAGCAAACAAAATGCTGCCGAGGACGTTTTTACCGAAGTGAAATTGAAAAACATAAGCGTGCACACATTGGTTAACAATGCGGGCTTTGGCGACTATGGCCTGTTTCGCGAAAGCAAATGGCAAAAGCAGCGCGAAATGATTGACTTAAATATGATGGCTTTAACGCACTTAACACATTTATTTTTACCTTCAATGGTTGCGCAAAAAAGCGGTGGCGTAATTAATGTGGCATCTACTGCTGCCTTCCAGCCTGGTCCACTAATGAGCGTGTATTATGCCACCAAGGCTTATGTTTTGTTTTTTACCGAGGGCATTGCCAATGAGTTAAACGGAACCGGTGTGCGTGTATCTGCACTGTGCCCGGGTCCCACAGAAAGTGGTTTTCAGCAGGCGGCAGCTATGGGAGAAAGCAGACTTGTAAAAGGCAAAAAAATGCCTTCATCATACGAGGTTGCAGAATACGGTTATCGGGCGCTTCAAAAAAACAAAACAGTTGCAATACATGGCACAATGAATTATTTCATGAGCCTTTCGCCACGTTTTGTTTCGCGAAAAATGGCTGCCGGTGTGGTGCGTAAAATGCATGAAAAAAAATAAGCCCTATTTTCCTCTTAGCAACTGCACATAACCCTTTTTAGTGGTGGTTGTGTTTGGGTCGCACCTATTAATGTAAGTACAAATCCAGTAGTAGGTTCCCTCTGAGCAAATTTTTCCGTTAAACCTTCCATCCCACTGTGGGTTGTAATCGGTGGTTTCGTACATGAGTTTGCCCCAGCGATCAAATATTTGCATCATAAATTCTTTGGCGTAATACTCTATGCTATTGGCAGCGTAAACTGTGCTGCGATAGGGATAAAACACATCGTTCACATTGTCTCCGTTTGGAGAAAACACGTTGCTTGTGTTATCATCGGGCATAAAATAGGGCATAGGCACTGTAACCAAAACTGCCGATGTAATTCTTATACAACCATTAAGCAGCCAAGTAACGGTATATCCGGCCGTGTTGGTGTTGTTAATCACTATTGAATCTCCGGTTCCAACCAATGTGCTATTGTAATACCACGAATAAGAGCTTTGCCCTTGCGGTGCGTGTAAAACGGCAATTGAATCTCCGGCACAAAACTCGGCCGTAATGGTTAGCGTGTCGGCCGGTGGCGGTGGTTGCGATACGGTAATGGTATCGGCAACGGTACAGCCATTAGCATCAGTAACAAAAACCACATACTGTCCGGCAGAAAGACCCGTAACGGTTTGTGTGGTTTGCGTATTGTTAATCCACAAATAAGTAAATGGCGGCAGTCCGCCCGATGGTGTAATGGTGGCGGTTCCATCGCTTCCGCCAAAGCAATTTGTACCCACCGATGATGAATTAAAGTTAATTGCATTGGGCTGCGTAACAATTACCGCAATGGTCATGCTGCATCCGTTAGCGTCTGTAATCACCACGCTATATGTTCCGGCACCTAAACCGGTTGCAATTTGTGTTGTTTGCGATGGTGATGTGCTCCAGCTATAAGTGTAAGGCGAACTTCCCCCTGTTGGAAATGCCGCTGCAGAACCATCATTGTTTCCAAAGCAACTTGCACCCGCTGGTTGCGTACTTGCAATTAGCGGTTGTGGTTGTGTAATTGTAATCGTATCTGATTGTGTACAACCATTGCCATCGGTAATAATAACAATGTATGTTCCTGCTGTTAATCCGGTAGCAACTTGGGTGGTTTGCGATGGTGATGTGCTCCAAAAGTATGTAAAGGGTGATTGGCCGCCCACTGGCGTAGTGGTTGCGGTGCCATTATTTCCGCCCCCACAAGTTACGTTTGTTTGAGAAGTGGTGGTTGTATATGCGTTAGATGGCGATACCGTAATTGTATCTGTGCCTAAGCCACAACCCGATGCATCGTAAGCAAATACAGTATAAATGCCGGGGCATAGTCCCGTGGCCGCTTGTCCCGTTTGCGATGGATTGGTTGTCCACGAATAGGTGTAAGGCGCTGTTCCTCCGTTTGGAGTTGCGGTTGCGCTGCCATTACAGTTATTACAAGTGGGCTGAGTTATATTGGTTGAAACCGTGAACGAAGACGAAGGTATGGGCGTACACGTAACGCAGTTTCCTGTTTGATAATAAATGCCAACTACGGCAAAAGTAAAGCAGTCGCCACTCAAGCCGTCTGTTGCCATGTTTGCATTGTTTTGGTTGTTATTTATAGTAGTATTCGCCAAATCAAAATTGTAAAAGTCGTTGTTGTATGTTTGTGTGTTACCGTTAACAGTAGATGGGTGCGAGCCTCCGTTTACATTCGATTGCATGTCTGACACAAGCACAAAGCCATTGCCTGCCGAAGAGGCGGCACAAGCAGTAAATCCGGTTATGTTTTGTGTCTGCAAACCCCAATTACCTGTCATGTTTCCGTCCCAAACCTCTAACGAGCCTTGGTAGGTTGCGAGCGGGTCTCTGTAAACAATGAAGAGCGTAACCCCATCTATTTCCCAGTTTTTATTACTAAAGCCCGTTATGTCTATGTTGTAAGCCCCGTTGCCCGAAATATTAGATGTTACGTCAGCCCGATAAACCGCAGAACCAGTTTCGCCCCAGCATTTGCTTGGACCCTGACCTACCATGGCGGCATTAAATACTCCGTTTTGTGAATTTGGATTTGTAATTGATACTGTAGAGGCTGGCGGAACACCCGATTGGTAAGAGGCAATAAACCATACATAAGCCCTCACAATTATTGAGCAGGTTGGTAATCCCGCAATATTACAAGTGGTGGGCAAGCCCGTTCCGTTTGCATTAAAATTAAATTGCGCGCTTCTTGTTTGAGTTAAAACCGAGGCTTGTACATAGTTTAATCCGCAGGTGTCTTGGGTAAAAGTGGCGCCCAAAAATCCGCTGCCATCAAAGGGCTTTGGGGTAGATGATTTTCCGTTAAGGCAATTGTCGCAAGTGCCATTTTGTTGAGCGCTAAGGTTTATAAATAATAAAGAAGCAATTAAAACCGGGAGTAATTTTTTAATCATACAGGGGCAGATTTGTTTTTTGTCTAAGATAGACAAGTAAACGATAATTTCGTTGCTTTGCGTGTATGTTTTTTTTCTGTTAAAAATTAGTCTCCGTTATCTATCGCAACTGGCATTTGGGTATATTTGCCAAAATTAAAATACAAAATGAAAAAACTTTTACTTCCTCTATTTGCTTTGACTTTTGTATTGACCGATGCTCAAATTACAGTTACAAGCGCGGTGGTTCCGTTATTTATGCAAGGCAACTCCACAACAAATAATAACAGAGTAGCTATTTATTTTTGGGCCGATATTTCGGGATTAACCCCGGGTGCTACTTACAGATATTACACTTCGATGGATACGCTTAACTCATCTCCTACATCAAACGGAGCCGGCAACCCCTATTTAATAAACAGAGCCAGCGGCACGGTTCGCAGAACCACTAATCCCTCGCTGGTTAATGCGGCCGGACACGACTCTATACAGGCAAACAATGCCGGAGCCTATTCTGGCTGGTTTGCGGTAGAGCCAACTGGTAACGGTCGCTATACACCGGGCAGGCAGGTGCATCCCCAAATTCAGTTTAATAATGGCGCAGGTGGAACTTCGGTGGCAACGCGTTTAAAATTTACTTCGCTTTTAGTGGATGTAATAAATTTCGGCACCACGAGTGGCTCTCCGTTACAGGGCTCTGCCCTTTACGACACTTCTGTTTCGCCATCAAAAAGCTTTGCTGTATTGTTTGATAATCAAACCGGCAGCGGAAGACCCATTAGTATTGGAATAGTAGAAGATGACGGTAACGATCTTTTTGCTGTTACATCTATCGCTAATTTTTATCGCACGCTTGTGGATACCATCGGGCAAAGTTGGGGTGTTATCATTCCAAATAATTTACCTAACGGCATTCAGCGTGTAGAATATCGCGATTTTTTAGCCGGTCAAATGTTGCTGAGCATGGTTGACGATAATGGAATTTGGTGTTCGCTTACCAATACAATTAATCCGGCAAACGGAACTACGGGCGTTATGCTTGACGAATGGTTTTCGCTTGCGGGCAACGGTTCGGCAAATTTAGATACTGCCCAGGTTTTACAAAACATAACCTTTGCCGGAACTTCAAACGATGTTAACGCCACTTACACCTGGAATTTTGGGGACAATTCGCCAACAAGCAACAGCAATCCGGTAATCCACAACTATACTGCGGGCGGCTGGTACTACTACTCGCTTACAATTAACAATGGCGAGTGTTATCAAATTATAACCGATAGTATTTACATTGAGGGCACAGTGGGGCAAAGCGATTTATCTGCTAACATAATTGCTTCGGTTTATCCTAATCCGGCTGCCGATTATATTCAATTGAATTTTGGTAATAATGCTAATTTACAAATTGAAATTTTTGATGCGCTCGGAAATTTAACTCACGCACAAAGCAATATAGAAAACCAGGTTCGCCTTGATGTTTCTGCACTAAGCGAAGGGTTTTATTTTGTAAAAATAACCGATGCTGCCACCAAACAAATTGGTGTTGCAAAATTTCTGAAGCACTAAATTATTGGTCAATCGGACTTAGCTCAAGCGTAAGTATTTCGTTTATTTTGTCGAGCAGCGGCCTACAGCTTCCCGACTCAGTTCGCAAATGATATATTCTGTTTTGTATGCGCCAAAATGTAAATGGCGATCGTAAAAAGCGCTCCTGAGTTTTATCGGCAAGCGGTGCTGTTAGTGCGTTTTCAATATTTAATGCCGTGCTTATGTCAGCAAAAGTCCATTCTTCTGCAAATACAAAACAGCCGGGCGTTTTATATTCAATAGTTGCCGATTGTGAATTTTTAATGAGCTCAATTTGGTTGTATGAAAAAACACTATTGTTGTCATTGAGAGAAAATAAATGGCTCCCATTTTTCTCGCAAGGCAAAAAACTATCGGCAGCCAAACCGCTAATTGTTTTTAAAATTTTTTGTGTTGCTTTTTTAAATTGAGCCGATGGACTTGGAATTTCATTTTTTATTTCCGAGGAGCCGCTAACTGTTTTTTGCCGCTCGGTATAATTATTTTCAATATCCATTTTTTCTTCGCTGTTCCCGTAATTATCACATGAACAGGCAAAAAAAATAATTGAGCAAAAAATTAAAATGCGCCACATGTTACTGATATGAACAATGCAATGATAATAAAATGAACACGAAAAACTTGCTGCTTCTGTTATTAATTATGACCTTAGCCATGAATTAGATAAAAATGTTTGGCAACTCAAAAACAACCACCATGTCAAAAACAAATTTACCCGAAACTGGTACCGTAAATATTATAGGTGCCGGAACTGTTATAACAGGCGATATAAACACTAATGGCGATATCCGTGTGGACGGAACTATTAACGGAATGCTTAATGTAAAAGGCAAACTGGTGCTTGGTAATACCGGCATTGTTGAGGGCGAGGTGAGTTGCCAAAACGCTGATATATCTGGCACCATAAAAGGCAAAATCACAATTACGGAATTACTCTCATTAAAAAATTCGGCTAAACTTAATGGCGATATAATAACCAATAAACTTGCCATTGAGCCGGGCGCTACATTTACGGGCTCGTGCAGCATGGGCGGCATCATAAAAGATATTAAACATGCAGCAGAACCAAAACTCCAGGAAAAAGCAGCAGCCTACTGATTGGGTTAAATATTCTGCCATGGGTTTTCAAATGGCGGCAATAATTGGCATTGGCACTTTTGCGGGAATAAAAACCGATGCGTGGCTCGGGTTTACTAAAATTCCAATTTTTACTTTGGCGTTTGCTTTACTTTCTGTTTTTGCTGCGCTTTGGTATTTCGTGAAAGATTTTTTGAAAAAGAAATAGCAGCTTAAAGATTTTCACAATTAATACTTTAAAACATTGGCGTAATGTTTGTATTGTCGCCATGCAAATTTTGTAATATTGCCAAAATAAAAACAACATGATTAAAGCATTCCGTATATTTTCAGTAGCTGCCGTATTAATGTCGCTAACTTATGTATCGTGCGTACCCGCCCGCAAATACGAAGAAGAACAGGCGCTAAAAAAACAATACAAAGACAGTTTATACACCGAGCGCAATTTTAGCAAAAACTGCAAAGAGCAGCTTGCATCGGAAACGGCAAAAAATGCCGACATCACAAAACAAATAATTGGCTTACAAAAAGACACCGCAATAATTGGATCGAACTATAGAAATTTAACAAGCAAATACGACAAACTAAATCAAATAAACGAGCAATTGCTTGCACAGATTTCGAAGCTTACGCAAAACGCCAATAACGAAAACACTAAGCTGGTTGGGCAATTGCAAATGACACAAGAAGAGTTACTAAAAAAAGAAGACGCGCTAAAAAAGCTACAAATGGAATTAGAGTTGAAAAAGAAATCGCTTGATGAACTTCAGCTTGAGCTTGATAAACGTGCCGCACGAATAAAAGAATTAGAAGAGTTGCTAAAGAAAAAAGATGATGCGATAAAAGACTTGAAGAAAAAGGTGTCGGATGCGCTGGTTGGTTTTGAGGGAAACGGATTAACTGTAACGCAAAAAAACGGAAAAATTTATGTGTCGATGGACGAGAGTTTGCTTTTCGCAAGCGGAAGCACCAAGGTGGAAGCAAAAGGGGTGGAGGCATTAAAAAAATTAGCCAAACTACTTGAGCAAAATATTGATATTAATGTAATGGTGGAAGGCCACACCGATGATGTGCCCATGAAAGGAACCGGAGAAATAAAAGACAACTGGGATTTATCAGTGGTGCGAGCAACTTCGGTTGTAAAAATTATGTTGAGCGGAGCCACCATTGATCCAAAAAGAATTACAGCAGCGGGCCGTGGCGAGTTTTTCCCGATTGAATACGCCAAAACACCGGAGGCGCGTAAGAAAAACCGAAGAACCGAAATTATTTTAACACCCAAGCTGGACGATTTATTTAAAATGCTTGAAACAAACTAAGCGGCTGTTTATTTAAATTTTAGCAACCATTTTATCGCATCTTTCTGATTAGAAAAAAATCGAGTGGGAGAGCCCGGTTTATTAAAATTGATGAAAAAATTAGCAATCATTTTTCCAGCCAATGATTTTGAAACAATTGCAACTGCCTTGCAATGCTTCATCACCTCTTCGCTTGAATTAAACTCACGCGACTCGGCATCGTGCGATGTAAATGTGCCGCCTGTAATTAAAATAGGCGCTTGGGCATTCCCCCTAAATTCTAACGAACGCTTTAGTATTTCTCTGTTTTCTTTAATTGTATAGGTTTCGTTTTCGGCATAATTAATATGAAAAATGCCGTCTGCTCGCTTGGTCAGCGTTGCTTTTTCTACCGTAATGCTTTCCTCTTTCACGCACCAAAAATAAACAATGAGCGCAATCTTATACAGAAAAAAACGCTGCCACTATATGTCTTATTTTTTACTATCTTCGCTACCCTTTTAAAAAAATGGCTACAGAAAGTAAAATATTTGCAGGACCAGTTACAAAAGTTTTGGCCGAAAAAATTTCAGCCAAATTTGGACAACCGCTGGGCAATGTAAACGTAATGCGTTTCAGCGATGGCGAAATACAAACCTCCCTCGAAGAAACTGTGCGCGGTGCAAATGTTTTTTTAATTCAATCTACCACGCCACCTGCCGATAATTTAATGGAACTTCTGTTGATGATTGATGCCGCCAAGCGCGCTTCGGCAAAGCAGGTAATAGCCGTTATGCCTTATTTTGGCTATGCGCGCCAAGACAGAAAAGACCAGCCGCGTGTAGCGATAGGCGCAAAGCTTGTTGCCAATATGCTTGCCGCAGCCGGAGTTGATCGCGTGATGACAATGGATTTGCATGCTGATCAGATACAAGGATTTTTTGATGTGCCCGTTGACCATCTTTATGCTTCTACTATTTTTCTTCCATACATCAGTAGTTTAAATTTACCCAACCTTACCATGGCCGCGCCAGACATGGGCGGATCAAAACGCGCAAATGCTTATGCAAAACATTTGAAAGCCGACATTGTTATCTGCTACAAGCAACGATCAAAAGCAAATGTGGTTGACAGCATGACTGCAATTGGTGAAATAGAGGGCAGAAACATTGTGCTGGTAGATGACATGATTGATACCGGTGGAACAATTGCCAAAGCGGCCGATATGATGATAGAGCGAGGCGCGGCAAGCGTTAGGGCTTGCATCACACATCCTGTTTTGTCGGGTAAGGCTTATGAGAATATAGAAAAATCAAAAATTACTGAGCTGATAGTTACCGACACCATTCCCGTTGTGAAACAGAGTTCGAAAATAAAAGTTATTTCAGTGGCCGACTTGTTTGCCGATGTGTTTCACCGCGTAATTAACCACGAGTCCATCAGCAAACATTTTGTGTTTTAAAAAATTGTTAGGCGTTAAACTTCCGCGCGCCAAACAAACCAAAAACAAAAGCGGAAATAAAAAACAAGAAAAATGAAAACAGTATCTATTAGCGGTTCGTCAAGAGCGAACGTAGGGAAAAAAGATGCTAAAGCTTTGCGCAGAGCTGGCAACGTGCCTTGTGTGCTTTACGGTGGTAAAGAACAAGTAACATTTTATGCTCAAGAAAGTGCGTTTAAAAAGCTGGTATATACTCCCGATGTGCACATTATTAATCTCGACATTAATGGCGTAAAAACCGATGCCATCATGCAAGACATTCAATTTAATCCGGTTACTGACCGTATTGCACACATTGATTTTTTACAAATAGTTGCCGGAAAGGCGGTAATAATGAATGTTCCTATTTCGTGCACAGGCACTGCCGTGGGCGTGCGCGAGGGCGGAAAACTACAAGTGAAAATGCGCACCATAAAAGCAAAGGGGCTTGTTGAAAAAATGCCCGAAAAAATTAGCTTAGATGTGAGCAACATGAAAATTGGCGACACGGTTCGTGTTAGCGATTTAAAATATGATGGAATTAGTTTCCTTGAATCGGAGAACGTAACGGTGGTGGCCGTTCGTGTTACACGTAACGTGGCAGAGGAAACACCGGCTGCAACAGCTACTGCTGCAGCAACACCTGCCGCGGGCGCCACTCCTGCTCCGGCTGCTGATGCTAAAAAAGAAGAGAAGAAAGACGAGAAGAAAAAATAGTTGTGTAAAAACCAACGCCTTTTTGCCGCCTCGTAAAAATTACGGGGCGGTTTTGTTTTGTATAATTACATTTGTGCATGAGTAAGTTTTTAATTTGCGGACTCGGAAATATTGGTGATGAATATGCAAACACGCGCCACAATATTGGCTTTGATGTGGTGGACGAAGTGGCAAATAATTTGGGTGGATTGTTTACGCTTGACCGCCTCGCAAATGTGGCACACGTAAAACACAAAGGAAAAATTTTGGTTTTAATTAAGCCAACCACTTACATGAATCTTAGTGGCAAGGCGCTAAACTATTGGTTACAACAAGAAAAAATTGAAATTAAAAACACGCTGGTTATAACCGATGATATTGCATTGCCCGCAGGTGCACTTCGCATGAAAATGAAAGGAGGCGATGGCGGACACAATGGTTTAAAAAGCATACAGGAAACTATTTTAAGCGCTGATTATGCCCGGCTACGATTTGGTGTTGGAAATAATTTTTCTAAAGGAAAACAATCGGATTATGTTTTGGGAAAATGGACGAGCGAAGAATTAAAAATTATTAATGAACGCATTTTTGTTGCCGCTGAAATGGTTAAAAGTTTTTGTACAATTGGCGTTCAATTAACGATGACAAATTTTAACAATAAATAAAATGGCGATAATTAAAGTAGAAGACATTAGAGTATATGCTTACCACGGATGTATGGACGAAGAGGGCGTGGTGGGCGGAAACTACAGGGTGGACGTGTGGGTAGAGGCAAATACGGATGATGCCGAACTGTCAGACGACTTAAGGCAAACGGTTGACTATGTTTTGATTCACGATATTGTAAAGCGCGAAATGGCAATTCGCTCAAAACTAATTGAGCATGTGGGGCGCAGAATTGCCGATGCAATTAAAACTTCTGCTAAAAATATCTACATAGGCGAAATAACCGTTGCGAAATTAAATCCACCAATAAATGGTGTGGTGGGAACGGTATCGGTAACTATCGGAATTTAAACCTGATTGATTTTGCTTTGTAACTCTTCTTTATAAGAGCCGCCAATAGGAACCTGTTTTTTGTCGTTTTCTAAAATTACATTTGAATGATCAATTGCAACAATTTTGTCTATACGCACAATAAACGAGCGATGAACACGCACAAACTCTGATGGTGTAAGTTTTTTCTCAATATCTTTCATCGTGGAGTGAATGGTGTAACGAGAGTGCTCGGTGTTAATCACCACGTAATCTTTTAGCGCCTCCACATAATAAATGTCCTTGGTTTTTACTTTTATAAGCTTTTGATTGGCTTTAACAAATATGATGTCTTTGCTGTCTTTGTTTTCAACTAAAGAGTAAAGGAAATCGCGCTCTTTTTTAATGTCAGTATTTTTCTTGTGCTTATAAAGCGCCATTTCAATTGATGTGTGTAAATCAATTTCCTTGAATGGTTTTATAATGTATCCGTATGGTTCGGTAACTTTTGCTTTTGCCAACGTGCTTTCATCGGCATAAGCTGTTAAAAATATAATTGGAATATTTAATTTTTGACGAATTGCGTCTGCCGCATCTATCCCGCTCATTTCTCCTTTTAGCATAATGTCCATTAAAATTATGTCGGGGGTTTTTTCATCTGCCGCCACTATAGCGTCTTCGCCCGATGAGCAAATGCCCACAACATTGTAGCCAAGTTTTTTCAAATTCATTTGAATGTCTTTTGCAACTATGCTTTCGTCTTCGGTAATTAATATGTTTGCTTTTGATGACATTATATTCTTGATTTTACGGGTTGGTGTTTAAATGCGATGGTAAATTTAGTGCCTTTTTTTCTAAATAGCTTAATATTTCCGCTTAATTGTTCGGTGAGTGTAACTACTAATTGTAACCCAAGCGAATCGGTGTTTTTGTAATCAAATTTTTCGGGCAAACCCACACCATTATCTGCAACAGTTATAGATATGTAATCATCTTTGCCTTGCTTCACCTCCACATTAATTTCGCCACGCTTTCTGCCTTTAAATGCATATTTAAGCGCATTTGAAATCAGTTCATTCACAATTAAACCGCACGGTATAGATTGGTCGAGGTTGAGCATAATGTTATCTACTTCGGTATTCAGTTTAATATTGCTGTTTTGCATTTCGTAAGAGTAAACCAAATTTTGAACCAGCTTAGTGAGGTATTCTTGAAAATTAATTTTCGAAAAGTCTTTTGTTTGGTATAAGCTTTCGTGAATAAATGCCATTGACTTAATTCTGTTTTGACATTCTTTTAACATATTTATTGTGTTCGCGTCTTTTACGTAAGAAGATTGCAGATTAAGAATGGATGAAATTACCTGAATGTTATTCTTAACGCGGTGGTGCACCTCTTTTAGCAACACCTCTTTTTCTTTTAATGACTGTCTAATTTGTTCTTCCGATATTTTTTTCTCTGTTATATCATGTCCTATTCCCGAAACTTCATTTATTGCACCATCGGCACCGACAATTGGATTTAAATAAACTTCGAGCCAAGATGCTGTTCCGTTTTTTTCAATAAACGATGCTTCAAATTGCTGTGATTTTCCGGCAAACGCCTCTTTATATTTTTTTTGCCAATAGTTATTGTATTCGGCAGATGAGTTATACTTGGCCGAGCTAACTATGTTGTCGCCAATTTTTACCCAGCTTTGGTAGCGCCTATGCATTAGCTCTGAGTAGTTTCGGTTAAATGATGTTAAGGCCATGTCGCCATTAATCGTCCAAATATGGTGGGAGCTGCTTTCTATAATTGCATTTAATTTTGCCGCCTGAGTTTTTATTTGCCGATCGGCCTTTTTCTTTTCGGTAATGTCCTGTATTACAACAATTGCATAATCGGGCTTGTTTTTTTCGTCTCTAACTATCGACATTGTTACACTTGCAAACACAATTGCTCCGCTGCTGTGTATGTATCTTTTTTCGATGGTTGTGTTTTCTTTTTCGCCAATAATAAACGCCTTGTTCTTATTTCCTTTTTTGTTTCTATCGTCCGGATGCGTTAGGTCTGTAATGTTTTTCAGCAAAAGTTGTTTGCTTGAGTATCCTATAATTTTTGAAAGCTGATCGTTAACCTGCAAAAAATTTCCCTCTCTGTCAATCTGGGCAATTGCAATGTATGCCTGATTATATATGGCCCGGTAGCGCTCTTCCGATGCTTTTATATTTTGTTCGGTTTTTTTTATTTCGGTAATGTCGCGCGAAACGCCCATGGCGCCAATAATATTACCACTCTCATCTTTTAAAGCCGATGCGGATAAAAATGCAGGAAAAGACGTTCCGTCTTTTTTCTTATTAATCACCTCGCCTGCAAAAGCACCGTCTTTATATAGCTTGTCGTTTGTTATTGCTTTACGGTCGTCCGGATTAGAATACAGCATACTAACGTGCTTGCCCATTACCTCGTTTGCTTTATAACCGAATACTTTTTGTGCGGCCGGGTTAAATTCGGTTAAAAGTCCTTCGCGGTCGGTGGCGCATATCATGTCAATTGAGCTATCAATTAACATACGCGTATATTTTTGTGTTTCGCGCAAATTTCGCTCGGCATTTCTGCGCTCAGTAACTTCTTGTTGTAATTTTTTATTATTCTGTTCTGCCGCTTCGGCCCTAATTTGTTCGCGCTCTAATTCGCGCTCGGTGCTGGTGTCTCGCCACACAACCAAAAAGGCTTTTTCACCCTCGTAGTTTATCAAGCTAATTCTTGATTCCACCTCTAAGCTTTCGCCATTTTGACGATTAACAATTGTTCGCACAAACGGAACTTGCTGCCCCGAAGCAACAAGTCTTCTGCGCTCAAGCGCCATTTCAATTTTTGATGGATGAATATTGTCTTGAACCAAATGTGATTTTAATTCTTTAATGCTATGAATGCCAAATATTTTTAATGCCGCAGGATTAATGAATTGAATTATATTATTAAAATCGTGTATTAATATTCCATCGGGAATGTTTTCGAAAACGCTTTTGTAGTTTTCGTTATTTTGTTTTATGCGCCCCTCGTATTCTTTTCTATCGGTTACATCAGTTATAAAGCCCTCTAAAAACAATAGGTTTTTATTTTCATCAAAAACCGGCTCCCCCTTTTCCCAAACCCACCTTACTTCTCCTGCTTTATTTATAATTCTATATTCAATTTCAAAAGGCTTTCGCGTTTTAAGTGATTGTGAAATTTGTTCGCGACCAACGAATTTGTCTTGCGGGTGAACAATGTCTGAATAGGTTGTGTGCTCGTTATGCAGCAGCTCTTCCGATTTGTATCCCGTTAAATCCAGGCAGCCGCTACTTACAAAAAGCATAGTCCAGTTTTCGTCATACAAGCAACGGTATGCCATGCCCGGCAAATTACTCATCAGGGTAGATAGGGCTCTTTCACTTTCTTTTAGCGCTTTTTCTGATTTAACGCTCGATGTTATTTCTACAAGCGTGCCTTCGTTGCAATAAAATCCTGTTTCTCTGTCGAATGTTAGTGCCGCATTTACAAGCACAATTATTTCTCTGTTTTTTTTGTTTTAAGTCTTAATTGATAGTTCACCAGCCTTTTTTCAACATTAAGTTTGGCTATGTATCGCTCGCGCTCATCTGTATCAAAATATAAATTGATAGAGTTTATGTTTTTTAATTCATCGGGCGATTGATATTCAAAAATATCGGCAAAGGCCTGATTACATTCAATAATTTTTCCTTCCAAACTTACGCGATAAACACCCGCCATGTTATTTTCAAATAACTGCCGATAGCGCAATTCGTTTGCAATTATTTTTTCTTGGTCTTCTTTTCGTTTCGAAATATCTTCTATAGTGCCCACCCAGCCAATTAATTTTTTTTCGACCGACCACACGGTGGTCGCCTGAAATTTAATCCACTTTGCGCCCAATAAGTTTCTTACTCTAAATTCTTCCGAAAAATCTATTTCGTTTATTACGCTATCACGAACTCGCCTTGCTACGGTTTTTGCATCATCGGGATGAATGTGCTTAAACCATGATTTATTTATAATGCTCTCGAGCGAGAGGCCGGTTATTTCTTCTAATTTTTTGTTGGCATAATAGGGCACGCCACGCTCGTCTGATAAAAAAATACCTATAGGAGCCGAGTTGCTGAGTAATACAAATTTTTGTTCGCTGCGCTTTAATTCTTCTTCGGCAATTTTTCTTTCGGTTATGTCGCGCGATATTCCTTCGATGGCAATTACTTTGCCCGATTCGTCAGCTATTATTTTATTGAGGGTTTCTGTCCATATAATGGTGCCATCTTTTTTTATCCAGCGTATTTGTAAACTTTTCGGAGTGGTGCCGCTTGCCCGGTGTTTGCTCTCGATAATTTCTCTTGATGATTGCACCATGTGCCTATCATCGGGGTGAATTAAATCAAAGCCCAAAAGCGGGTTGGCGTAAAAATCTTCTGCTTTATATCCCGTAATATGCTCGGCCGAGCGACTAACGTATTCGTATTTCGGCTCTGGATAAAGAGAATAACGATAAACAATGTCAAGCGCGTTTTCGGCAAGCATCCTAAATTGTTCTTCACTTGCTTTTAGCTGTTGTTCTTGTTTGAAAAATTCTGAAATATCGCGCGTTACTCCAAAGTTACCAACGTGTTTTCCGTCTTCATACTGTGGATACACCCACTCTTCAACCCAAATGTATTCATCGGTTTTTTGGTGTTTAAACCTATATTGATAGCGCTGCGCTCGCTTCTCTTTTAGTAGTTTTTCTGAAACCAATTTTATACTTGCTACGTCATCGGGGTGTACTCGCTTAATGAGGTTTTTGCGCGTTACGCTTTCCCTAAACTCTTCTTTGGTAACTCCCAAAATTTCTTCTACTTTATCGTTGATAAAAACAACCTGGGTTTTTTCTGCGGGTATTTTAAAATTTAGGTAGTAAACAATTTCTTCAATATTGTTTAGTACTATTGAAAGCTGCTCTTTGGTTTTTGTAATTTCTTCTTCGTAAGTTATTCGGTCGTTTACGTTTCGGGTAATCCCAAAATTGCCAACGTGCACACCGTCTTCTATACGTGGAAAAACTCGCTCTTCTATCCAAATATATTCATTGGTTGCTCCGTGTTTAAACCTATAAACATATCGCTGCGGGGCTTTTTCTTTCTTTAGTATTATTGATCTCTCAATCACCCTTGGTAAATCATCGGGGTGGCATCTTTCTGACAACAAGTGGGTTTTTTCAATGTAATCTTCTTGCGAAATACCAAGCACTTTTGTTATTTGAGGGCTAATATATTTTACCTGTTTTGTGTTGTCGGGCAAGACGTCTACATAGTAAATTAAGTCTTCAATATTGGTAAGAATCTGTGTAAGCTTTTCTTCGTTTTCCGATAGACGCTCCTGTATTTTTAACTGATTAGTGCTGTCAAAGAACGCAGTTTGAATTGCCGTTTTGTCGCCAAAGCGAACGATGCTTGATTTTGTTTCTAAAAAAATTACTCTGTTGTCAAAGGTTTGACACTCAATAGAAAGAAACGGAATGTCTTCTCCGGCTTTTAGTCTTTCAATTCTTTCTTTTACCGCATCGTGGTATTCGGGTAAAATAAAATCGTAAATAGATGGCGCTTCAAAATCTTCGAGCTTGGCTCCTTTTGCGCCCAATATTTCAAAACCATAGTCATTTAGAAATACTATTTCGTTTTCGAAATGTATAATTAGCCCGGCAGGTATATTCGACATTAATGTTTTATACCTGTCTTCGCTTTCTACAATTATTTTTTGGTATTGTTCGCGAATGGTTACATCGCGAACAAGTACCACACGGGCTTCTTTGCCAAGATATTTAATTGTTTTTGCTGTTACTTCGGCAATAAATGTTTCTCCGCCTTTCTTTTTTCCTTCAACTAAAAAGGGTGATTCGCTTTTGGTTTGCAGTTGCTCCTTGGCTTGTGTGATATAGCCATCAGTTATAAAATTAAAAACGGTAAGCCCTATCACTTCCGATTCGCTTCCGTAATTTAAAAGTTTTATAAATGCTTCGTTTGCGTTTATAATTTTTCCGCCTTCGTGTAAAAAAATTGCTTCGGTAGTGGCTTCAGAAAAAATTTTGTTGCGCTCGGGTAATTTATTTTTTAAATCATCAACGGTGCGAACAAGTTCGGCTATTTCTTTTAATAGTTCTTCTTTTGTTTTTTCTGCGGGGCTCATTATTATTATTCAATGTCGGAAATATCAGAAAGGGGAACTACGGTAGTTCCATCGAAGCGCTCTTCTTTGCCGTTTTTGTAAGTGATTATTAAATACTCGGGCAATTGTTGTTCTGTGCCATCGGCTGCAACATAAAACATGTATTTCCAGTCACCATCTTTTTTTCCGGCAAAATATTTTCCGGCTGCGCGCAGCTTTCCGTTTTCGTAATAATATTTGTGTTCTCCTTCGGGCGAGCCGTCAATAAAATTTCCTTCAAATCGCAGTTGTCCATTTGTAGTATAATAATGTTTCCACAATCCCACCCGTATGTCTTCTCTATATTCTCCTTCTTCTTTGTAATCGCCCTGTGTGTAAATCCATTTTCCTATTTTCATTCCTTCGCTGTATTCGCCTTTGGTAATAACGTTTCCCTTTTCAGAATATTCTGTCATTTGTCCTTCGCGCAATCCTTTCACGTATGTTTCTTCGCGCAACAAATCTCCGTTTTCATAATACCATTTCCAGTCTCCTGTTGGCCGACCCTTTGTATCGTATTTCCCTTTTTGCTCTAATTTTCCTGATGGGTGATAATATGTCCACTCGCCAACTTTTAATCCGTTCTTGTAATCTCCTTTTCCTTTTATTTGTCCATCAATATGATATTCTACCCATGGTCCATCGAGCGCGCCCAATTCATCAAACCTGCCTTCGCCAATTAAAATTCCATCTTTAAATAATTGTGCTTTGGTAATTATTCCGCTTGTGTCATAGTCTTTAAATGTTCCTTCGGGCTTGCCCTCTTTGTTATATGATTTTTGTGATTTTGGGCGGCCATCGGGATAATATTCATTTACAAAATCTAAAACCGAAAGTTCGGGTGCATCTTTTACATACTTACCCATTTCGTATTTGTTGATGCTGATTAGTTTTCCGGGTTCATCAAATTCTTTTATAAAACCGTTAAGTGTATCGTTAACATAAATTAATTCGTAATGAACACTGCCTGTTTTATAAAATTCTTTCCACTTTCCTTGCTTTAGTTTTTTTTCATCGCGCCTGTTTATTTTTTCCTGGCTTTGCAGAAAACCATTTTTATAGGTGCTTTGTGTTATAATGTTTCCTTCTTCATCATATTCAAATGCGCTTCCTTCTTCTATTCCGTTTACAAAGTTTATTGTGGCTTTTAATTTACCCGATTCATAAAAATATTTAGTGTTACCTTGTTTCACATCAGCCACAAAATTTTCTTCCGATAAAAGTTTACCCTGCTTATCGTAATTTTTTTTTGCCCCCGACTTTTTTCCTTTCAAATAATTTATCTCTGTACTAATAATTCCCTTTTCATCATAAAATTTCCAGGCGCTATCCAATTCAAAGTTTTTACGATTGCCTTCTGATTTTAATTTTCCGGTAACATAATATGTTTTCCAATATCCATCGGGCTTGCCATTACGCATATTTCCTTCGCTCGATATTTTTCCGTTATCGTAATAAAATTTATTATACCCATTCGGATTTATGTCTTTATTGGTTTGCGCCAATAAAAGTAATTGAGTAAATAAAAACAATATAACAACTAAATTTTTTCTCATAAACCAAACTTTGCTGATAGCTCTAACATTTTATTAATTGGCTTTACGGCTTGTTCTATAATTACTTTTTCCAATTTAATTTCCGGACTTTCGTCTCTCAAACAAATATACAGTTTTTCGAGTGTATTTAATTTCATGTGGGGACAATCGTTACAAGCGCACGAATTATTAGGGGGTGCCGGAATAAATGTTTTAAATGGTGCTGCTTTTTCCATCTGATGTATTATTCCGGTTTCGGTTGCTACTATAAATTCTTTTGTATTAGATTTTGTTGCATAATTTAATATACCGGTAGTAGAACCAATGTAATCTGCAATATCTAATATTGCTGCTTCACATTCAGGATGCGCTAAAAGTTCGGCTTCGGGGTGTTTTAATTTTATTTTCAATATTTTTTCTAATGAAAATATTTCGTGAACCATACACGCTCCATCCCACAAAACCATATTTCTCTCTGTCTTTTTATTTATATATGCTCCTAAATTTTTGTCTGGTGCAAATATTATCTTTTGGTCTTTTGGCAATGACTCCACAATTTTTTCAGCATTTGAAGATGTACAAACTATATCTGTCATTGTTTTTATTGCTGCCGAGCAGTTTACGTACGATATCACCAAATGATTGGGGTGTGAATTTTTAAATTCTGAAAATTTATCGGGCGGACAACTATCAGCTAATGAGCAGCCTGCTTTTAAATCGGGTAATATTACTTTTTTACTTGGCGATAATATTTTTGCTGTTTCGGCCATAAAATGCACTCCAGCAAATATTATAATATCTGCTTCTGTTTTTGCAGCTTGTTGCGATAATCCCAAACTATCACCAATATAATCTGCAATATCTTGTATATCTGCATTTTGATAATAATGTGCCAGCAAAACAGCATTTTTTTCTTTTTTGAGTTTTTTTATTTCCTCAAATAAATCTATTTCTAAATCAACTTTCATATTTTTACTTTCAACAAACTATAATATATATATCTTTTTATTTTAAATAAATATACTTCTATTATTATGCTGTTAATAGCTGTATAATTTTATTATTAAAGTGGTTTTATAATTAAGACACTTGGTATTATTAACAAATAAAATAGATTTATAAATTTGATTATTAATAGCTTATAAAGTTATTAACTTATTGTTATTAGAGCTAATAACAGCAAAAATTTTATATTAGTTTTTAATAGTTTAAGTAAGACGATTATTGATTCTGCGATTATATTTTCTAAATAGAAAGTGCTAATTGTTAATAAACGCACATCTGTAATTTTTAAAACAAATAAAACCTCGTTTTTTAAGAAATTAATAACAGTAATTAACACTAATTTAAAAGTGCTATGTTAAAAAGCAATGGTTAAATTTGTAGCAAGATAAAGGAAAAATGAAAATTGCATTAGGAGCCGACCATGCCGGTTATTTATTAAAAGAAAAAATAAAGGCGCTTTTATCAGCAAATAACATTGAGGTAAATGACTTTGGGTGCTATTCAGAAGAACGAGCCGATTATCCGGATTTTGCACACCCGGTTGCCGATGCAGTAGAATCCGGGATGTTTAATTTTGGGGTATTAGTTTGCGGCAGCGGAAATGGGATAAGTATGGCAGCAAATAAACACAAAGGCATAAGAGCCGCTATATGCTGGAATAACGAGCTTGCATTGCTTGCGCGCCAACACAATGATGCCAATATTATATCGTTGCCCGCTCGTTTTATATCAACCGAAGAGGCAGAAAAAGCAGTAATAAGTTTTATAAAAGAAAAATTTGAAGGCGGACGACACGCAGCTCGAGTAGAAAAAATAGGATGTTAAAAACAAAAACACTCACAGTCTTTTTAGTTAGTTTTTGTGCACTATTGTTTGCACAAAAAAAAGATAATAGGATAGAAAAATATGCCGCCTTTATAGATACGGCAGAAATTCGCACTCATATTTTTACGCTTGCCTCCGATTCTTTTTTGGGTAGAGAAACCGGAACTCCATCACACATGCTTACAGTTAATTACATGAAAGACAATTTTCTAAAATGCGGCATACAATCTAAAACAGATAGCGCGTTTTTGCAGCCATATACCATACAATACAGTAACAGAAAAGACACGACAGACAAAAAAAAGAAATCGCTAAGCGGATATAATATTTTAGCGTTTATCGAGGGAACGGATTTAAAAGAAGAAATTATTGTATTATCGGCACACAACGATCACCTGGGATTGCACGATGAAAAAATATTTAAAGGCGCAGACGATGACGCTTCGGGCACAGTTGCGCTTTTAGAAATCGCGCAAGCATTTATGAAAGCAAAAGCCGAAGGAAATGGCCCGAGAAGAAGCATTTTATTTATTTCATTTTCGGGAGAAGAAAAAGGATTACTTGGATCGGAATACTATTCCGAAAACCCAACCTATCCATTAAAAAACACCAAATGCAATTTGAATATTGACATGATAGGCCGAGTGGACGATGAGCACAAAGATTCTATAAATTATATTTACATCATTGGCTCAGATATGCTTAGCACCAAGCTGCACAATACTAACGCATGGTGCGCGCGCAACTACACCGACCTAAAAATGGACTATAAGTATAACTCAAAAACCGACCCTAATCGCTATTATTACAGGTCGGACCATTATAATTTCGTAAAAAAAAATATTCCTGTTATTTTTTATTTTAATGGAGTACATGCCGATTACCATAAAGCAACCGACACACCTGAAAAAATAAATATACCGCTCATGCAAAAGCGCATACAATATATTTTTTCTGTTGCTTGGACAATAGCTAACATGAACGAAAAGCTAATGGTTGACGTAAAACAAAAGGACTAACAATGGCTCACGCAGAAGATTTTTTAATTGATTCAGAAAAAAAAGTGTTTGATGCCGAGCACAGAAGAAAGCTCGGCTTTAACATTTCGCAGTACGATAAAAAAGTAGTGGACGGAAAGCTGGGTTACTCAAATTTAGAATTAGCGCGCTCGCGAGCATCGGCACTTAAAACGCGCGTAATTGAAAACTTAGATAAATATTTAATTGAGTGGGAGGCTAATTTTATAAAGCGAGGCGGAAAAGTTATTTGGGCGCAAGATGCAGAAGAAGCAATGCGCGAGATTGTTGCTATTATGAAACGAGCTGAAGCCAAAACGGTTGTTAAGTCAAAATCAATGACAACCGAAGAGGTACATTTTAATAAGCATGCCGAAGCCGCAGGAATTGAATCGCTGGAAACAGATTTGGGAGAATACATAGTGCAGATACGAAACGAACACCCGTATCACATTGTAACTCCGGCAATGCACTTATCTAAAGAAGATGTGGCAAAAACATTTCACGAAAAACAAGGCACACCACCTGACTGGACTCCGCCCGAAATAGTAGCACACGTTAGAAAATTGCTTCGCGAAAAATACTTACAAGCCGAGGTGGGCGTAACCGGAGGTAATTTTTTAATTGCCGACACAGGAGCCGTTGCCGTTACAGAAAACGAAGGAAATGCCCTGATGTCTGTTGCGTTTCCTAAAACACAAATTTCAATTGTGGGAATTGAAAAATTAATTCCATCGCTGGCAGACATAGATTTATTTTGGGGCATGTTAGCCGTGCACGGCACGGGCCAGAGCGTAACAGTATATAATAATATAATGTCGGGCCCTCGCCAGCCGGGCGAAGCCGATGGCCCCGAAGAAATGTATGTAGTGCTTTTAGATAATGGCAGAAGTTCGTTATTAGAAAAAGTTGAACAACGCAGAGCGCTAAATTGTATAAGGTGTGGCGCATGTCTTAACGGATGCCCGATATACCAAGGCGTGGGCGGACACGCTTACGAAACAACTTACAGCGGCCCAATTGGTTCGGTAATTACGCCTAACATGAAAGGCCTTGCCGAATGGAAGCACCTTAGCTTTGCATCATCGCTTTGCGGAAAGTGCACGGAGGTTTGTCCGGTAAAAATAGATTTGCATAATTTGCTTTTATACAATCGCAGAGATTCTGTTACCGAAAAAACAACCACCAAAACCGAAAACTGGACTTGGTATTTTTGGAAAACCGCTATGCTAAAACGAAGCACAATGGAAAAGGGCGGAGCCAAACTGAAAAATTTTATGCTAAAACAATTTTTTAGAAAAGCATGGGGCGACAGAAGAGATATGCCCGCAGTTGCCCAAAAATCATTCAACCTAAAATGGAAAGAAATAAAAGGAGTAAAATAAGTGCAGCATTTTTTGCGATTCTTTTTTTGTTTTCCTGTGGCGAAACAAAAGTAAAAGAAACAAAAGCGGGAGATACCCCAAGCGTACAATCTGGGCAAAGTGCCGAGCCGATTGTAGTGCTTGAATTATTTTCTTCAGAGGGATGTGGCGATTGCCCCGATGCCGAAGCTATTATTAAATAAAATTACACTTAAGGCAATGGCCGACAAATCCCAATCGCTAGCGCAAATATTGCGATGCACTTAAATACGAAGTTGTTTGCACGCCACAATTTAGTGACTGTTTAAAATTATGTTGAGAAAAAAGTTATAAGGGTTCAAAAAAGGCAAAGGCAATGAAATTATTTAGGGTTTACAACAATCTTAAATAAAATGAAAGCAAATGCCCTAAGTGAACCA
>JAGVMA010000034.1 GCA_020054095.1 Bacteroidia bacterium
AATTGGTGGAATACACAAGTGTTTCCTACGAATTTAGAACACGCGTTAACGCAGCCAATGCCTTAAAGCGAATAGATTATTTTGATGAAACGATGATGAAAAACTTAGTACACACGCTTTACAATGCAAACTCTCGCCTTGCAAGCCCTTGTGGCGATGTGCTAAAGTCGTATTTTGAAAAAGCGAAATATAAAAAGCAAATACAAGGATATCTCTATTCGCAAAAATGGGAAGAATGGCAGTGGGAGCGTATAAGCAAGGTTGTTCAGTAAAGCTTATTCAAATTTCCCAATAGGGTCAATGGTGTTAGGCCCAATCATAAGCATAATCGTTTTGTGCATCACACCTTTTGATATTGTTTCTCCCTTCATCTTGATTGAACACTATTTGTTTTGTCTTCCAAGTCAATAAATAGTTGGCCACTTAGCACAAAGAAAAACTCATCGTCACCATCGTGTTTGTGCCAGTAATGGAAACTAAATTAAAGAATTCTATGTTATGTTTCACACAGCAATAAAAATATACCTTTCCATTGCTTTCTAATCCATAGCAATAGAAGATTATTTACACACTTGGATATTCACTGTGGGGAAAATGACCAAACATCCCAAACCTTTAATTCTGATGCGTTCTCAGGACTTGAAACTCCCTTAATGCGTAATCTCGGTTTATTTGTAAATTCGTAACTTAAAAAAAATTATGACAGAACAGAAAAATATAAAAAGTACATATAAACGAATACTAAAATGGAGCGGCATCACATTTTTGTTGCTCATTATTTTTATTATAGCTGCACCGTTTCTTTTTAAAGATAAAATAGTTTCGTATGTAAAGCAGTTAGCTAACGAAAATTTAAATGCCAAAGTAGATTTTGGCGATTTTGATTTAACGCTCTTTAGTTCTTTTCCTGATTTTACATTATCAATAAACGATGTGAGCATTGCTAACATCGCACCTTTTAATGGCGATACACTTTTCAGTACAAAAAATTTAACGGCCACCATCAATTTAATGAGTGTGATAAATGGCGATGAATATAAAATACGCACCATATCGCTCACCAAGCCGCGCATTAATGCCAAAGTAATGCAAAACGGAAAAACTAACTGGGATATTGCAAAACCAAGCGCAGATACAAGTCGCACCTTGCCTGTAGATACCACGGCACCGCCCACAAAATTTAAAATGAAATTAAAAAAACTCGAAATAATAGATGCCAGCATAATTTATAACGATGCGGCAAGTGCTATTTTTACTTCGCTCATTGATTTTGATTACAACCTAAGTGGCGATTTTACGCAAGATAATTTCTTGCTCGAAACCACTGCATCCATTAAAGAATTTACAATGGCTTACGGTGGCACGGCTTATTTAAATAAAGTGAAAACAGATATTAAAATAAGTTTGGATGCTGATATGCCCAACATGAAATTTATATTTAAAGAAAACACCATTGCTTTAAATGAATTAAGTTTTGGCATTGATGGTCTATTTGCAATGCCGGGCAATGATATGAATATGGATATGAAATTTAAAGCAACGCAAACAGAGTTCAAAAATTTCTTATCGCTTATTCCGGCTGCCTATACCAAAGATTTTGCATCAGTAAAAACTGCAGGCAAACTTGGTATAGATGGTTACGTAAAAGGAACTTACAACGATAAAAAAATGCCCGCATTTGGTACACACATTAAAATAGATGATGCCATGTTTCAGTACCCATCGTTACCTGCTGCGGCTAATGATATAACTGTGGATTTAGCGGTAGATAACCAAACAGGCGACCCTGATGCAACTGTAATTGATTTAAAAAAGTTTCACCTTTCAATGGCGGGAAATCCCGTAGATATGACCATGCACGTAGAAACGCCTGTTTCTGATCCTAATCTTAACGGTAAAATTTTAGGCCGTGTAGATTTGGCATCGCTAAAAAATGTAATACCAATGGAAAAAGGCGATGAACTTAACGGCAACATTACTGCCGATGTGGCGCTTAACGGTCGCATGAGCTACATTGACAAAGGCATGTACGATAAATTTATGGCCAAAGGCCAAGTGATTGTTAAAGACATGAATTACAAAGGCAATTCATCTACTTACGATATGCTTATTAAATCTATGACCTTAAATTTTTCGCCACAGTTTGTTGAGCTTTCGGGCTTTGATTCTAAAATTGGCAAAAGCGATATACAAGCAAACGGAAAAATAGAAAACTTTATGCAATACTTTTTTAAAGATGAATTGTTGAAAGGGAATTTTGCAATGAAATCATCGCAGATGGATTTGAATGAATTTATGACCAGTTCAGACCCCAATAGCGCTGACCCTAACCAAGCGCCCACAGCACCTGCCGATACTACTGCAGTGAGCGTGATAGATGTTCCGGGAAATATTGATTTTGTGATGACAACCGCTATTGGCAAATTAATTTATGATAAAATAGAAATGACCGATGTGAGTGGTGGCGCTACAATAAAAGACAAAAAAGTTGACCTCAGTAATTTAAAAATGAAACTACTTGGAGGTGCCATGGTGATGAATGGCTTTTACGATACAAAAGACATCAATGTTCCTGCCATTAATTTTGATTTAAACATTTCTGATTTTGATATTCCCAGCACTTATAAATATCTTAACACAGTTCAGAAACTTGCACCTGTGGCGCAATACACTACCGGGCGCTTTTCTACAAAAGTGAAATTAAACTCGGCACTCGATAATAAAATGATGCCTGTAATGAACTCACTTAATGGCGAAGGTGATTTGCAAACCAAGCAAGTAACCGTTAGCGGTTTTGAGCCACTTAAGAAACTTGCGGATGAATTGAAGATGGAAAAATTTAAAAAAGTAGATTTTTCTGATTTGAATATTCACTACACATTTAAAGATGGAAAAGTGAGTGCCGATGAGTTTCCTTTTAAATCAGGCAGTATAGCAGGTTTTGTAAAAGGCAGCACCGGCTTTGATCAAAGTATTGATTACATCATGAAAATGGAAGTGCCCACTAAAGATATGCCATCGGGCGCAAAACAATATGTGAGCGGCTTGTTATCTAAAGCAAATATGCTTGGCGTGAATGCACAAATGCCCGAAAAGGTGAAATTGAATGCACTTTTTGGCGGCACGGTTACAAATCCTACCGTGAAAACCGATGTGAAAGAAATTGCCGCCAATGCAGTTAACAACGTGAAAGAGCAAGTGAAAGAAAAAATAGAGGAGAAGAAAGAAGAAGTGAAGCAAGAAATAAAAAAGAATGTGGAAGAAGAGAAAAAGAAAATTTTGGCCGATGCTCAAAAACAAGCTGACAAAATAAAAGAAGATGCACGTAAATTATCGGAGCAAACAAAAAAAGAAGGTTATGCCAAAGCAGATGAGTTAGAAAAGAAAGGTGCAAATCCATTGGAGAAAGTGGCAAACAAAAAATTAGCCGAAAAACTAAGAAAAGAAACCGATGAGAAAGCTGCTAAAATTGTTACCGAAGGCGATGCAAAAGCCAATGGTATAATGAAAACAGCACAAGAACAAGCTGATAAAATTAAATAAAGAACTAAAAATACACCCTTAACGTATATACTTAACAAGTTAAAAACATGAAAAAATTACTTTTACTACTAATGCTGATTGGTTTCACCTTCAGCAACTCGTTCGCTCAAAAATGGAGAGAGATGATGAACGACCCGAATGTTAATTTCTACGATGTTCAGGAGGAATTTTACAAGTATCACAAGAAAAACCAGCGCAGAGCAAAATTATTGTCGCTGCTTAACAAAGAGAACGAAAAAGAAAACGAAGAACAGCAAGAAGAGTTTGTTCAGTTTAAACGCTGGGAATGGCATACCGAGCAGCGTGTGTATCCATCTGGAAACAGGATGGCACCTATCAATGCATTTAACAATTGGATGACTGAGCAACAAAATGCCAAATTTAACACCACCATGCAATTAGGCAATTGGTCGCTGATGGGACCAACCACCACAATACCAACAAGTGGTGGCGGTGCTGGCAGAATGAATTGCGTGCGAATACATCCCACCAACAGCAATATTATTTATGGCGGTGCAGCAGCAGGTGGCTTTTGGATTTCTACCAATGGTGGCAAT
Source organism: Bacteroidia bacterium (assembly GCA_020054095.1). GTDB lineage: Bacteria > Bacteroidota > Bacteroidia > JADZBD01 > JADZBD01 > JAGVMA01. The sequence continues at coordinate 4,101 of JAGVMA010000034.1, forward strand.
TCGTGGGCTACTACAACTGATAATATTCCATCGCTTGGCGTAACTGCAATTGCGATTGACCCTGTGAATACAAATATTATTTACATCGGAACCGGTGATGGTGATGGAGGCGATTGCAACTCGGTGGGCGTTTTAAAATCTACCGATGGCGGCCTTACTTGGAACAGTACCGGTTTAAACTGGCTTGTGCAAAACGGTATTCAAGTTAGCAAATTGATTATTGACCCAACCAACACAAATATTATTTTTGCCGCTACTTCAAGCGGAGTTTTCAGAAGTTTAGATGCCGCTGTTACTTGGGCAAGAGTATTGAACAATGGTGGTATAAAGGACATAGAGTTTAAACCCAATAGCTACAACACAATTTATGCTTGTAACGCAAATTCATTTATGCGTTCTACAAATGGCGGAAACACATTTAGCATTGTTACAAGCGGTTTGCCAGGAACCGGTTCTACAAGTCGCTTGGCAATAGCTGTTACCGAAGATGACCCAACTTATGTTTATGTTTTGGCATCTAATACTAACGGCAATGGATTTAAAGGACTTTATAAATCAACTAACAGCGGTTCGTCATTTTCACAAGTATCTAATTCGCCAAATGTGCTTGGCTGGGATTCGCAAGGAAACGATACGGGCGTGCAGGGCTGGTTCGATTTAGCTATAGATGCATCGCCAACCAATAAGAACGAAGTAATTGTGGGCGGTGTAAATATTTGGATGAGTGATGATGGGGGGCAAACTTGGGCGCTTAACGCTCATTGGTATGGCAATGGCGCACCTTATGTGCATGCCGATGTGCATGATTTATATTATACAAGCGGCACCGAGTTTTATGTTGCCTGCGATGGCGGAATATTTCATACAACTAACAGTGGTAATACTTATTCTGATTTAAGTAACGGATTGCAAATTGCTCAAATGTATCGTTTGGGATGTTCGTTTACCGATGCTAATTTAGTTATACAAGGTTGGCAAGATAATGGCACAGCACTATATAATAGTGGTTCGTGGGACAGAGTTTACGGAGGCGATGGAATGGAATGTTTGATTGATTACTCGAATGCAAATGTGATGTATTGCGAATTGTATTACGGAGATATTTTAAGATCAACGAATGGTGGAAATAGCTGGGTGGGAATAACAGGCAGTAATTTGCCCGAAACTGGAGACTGGGTAACGCCCTATGTGCAAGACCCTGTGAACCCAAATACAATTTACGTTGGAATGAATAATGTTTTCAAATCAACTAATCAAGGTAACACTTGGTCGCAAATTTCTACTTGGGGAACAAGTACACTCAAATGCTTGGCTGTAGCAGCAAGTAATCCTAATTATATTTATGCTTCTAATGGCGGCACGCTTTATAGAACAAGTAATGGCGGCACAAGCTGGACAAACTTATCGAACACGCTGCCGGGCAACACATCAATAACATACTTGGCAATAAGCAACACCGACCCAAATAAAATCTGGATTACATTATCAGGTTATCAGGCAACGAGTAAAGTTTATACATCAGACGATGGAGGGCAAACATGGACGAACTTAACATTAAATGGAGGTTTGCCCAATTTGCCGGCAAATACAATTGTTAATCAAACGGGCACACCTAATGGCGTTTACGTTGGCACCGATGTAGGTGTTTATTATACCGATGATAGTTTGGGCACTTGGATAAGTTTTAATAACGGGTTACCAAATGTGGATGTGAATGAATTAGAAATACATTACCCTTCTGGCAAATTACGTGCTGCAACTTATGGCAGAGGATTGTGGGAAACTAATTTGTACAATCCTGCATCCACGGCTCCAATCACCAATTTTAAAGCACACAAAACATTGGCTTGTCCGGGTGATAGCATTCAATTTACTGACTTAACACAAAACAACCCAACCTCATGGAGCTGGATTTTTCCGGGCGGAACACCTGCTACATCTTCTATTCAAAATCCGGTGGTGTATTATAACACACCGGCTAATTTCTATAACGTGGAGTTGCACACAACCAATGGCAATGGCGCAGATGCAATGATAAAATATGGATACATGACAGTGAGTGCTAATCCGGTGCCCACTATCCAGCTTTCAATTAACGATACAATTTGCTCTAACGATTATTTATTGATGTACGCAAGTCAAGGAGTAGCTTATTCGTGGTTGCCATCCGGGCCGCAACTAAGTACGTATCACCCAAGCACGGCAGGACAATATGCAGTAATTGTTACTGATGTTTTTGGCTGTAAAGACACATCGGCTTATGTAACAGTAGTAATTAACCAAGCACCTGCCGCACCAGTAATTACTCAGAACGATGATACGCTATGCAGTAATTACACAACAGGAAATCAATGGTACTTAAATGGCGTTGCTATAAATGGTGCTACATCGCAATGCTATACGGTGCTTGCACCGGGTAATTATTACTGTGTTTACACGGATACAAATGGTTGCGATGTACAATCGAATACTTTAATCGGGATGAATGACGTAAATAACTGGTACAGCTCATTTAATGTAAGCCCTAACCCAACAACCGATTTAATAAATATTGAATTAACAGCTTCACTTGTTGCGGATTATATAATTGAGCTATTTGATGTTGCCGGGAAAAAAGTATTTACTGTTAACCAAAAAAACACAACTGTTTTATCTAAAAAAATTGATTTAAGTTTTTTAGATAAAGGCAGCTATAACTTGGTGATAACTACTGCTAATGGCAAGGTAGTGAAACCAATAATTAAAATTTAATCAGGAATTTTAAAATACGATTTTAAATCGAGGATCAAAGCCGTTACTTTAGATAGTACGGCTTTTTCCTTTTGCGTTTGAGCCAAAATTGCATTCAGCTTTTCTGCATATTGCTTCCGCTCAGTAGCTACCCACTGCGAAGCAAAATAGATAGCACGTATTGATAAATCATTTTCAGGATGGCTGTTCACATCTTTAGTTAGCTTTTCATAGCGTTTAAAACTTTTCGCTACTTCATCGTATTCGTGTAAAAACAAATGCGCTAAACTAAGTGTGCCGAAAAGCGCATCGTATAAGCGATGAAAAGAAATTTGCTGATAGTTTACCAATAGCGAGTTAATTGTTTTAATACATTTTCTGATATCGGTTTCATCTCCAAGCAAAAGAAAACAACAGTAAATATTATTTATGTTTATGTAGCGAACGTGCAATCCTTTTTGCCAAAGTGGTGCAGCGAGTATTGATTCACATTTATTTTTGCAAAATTCTACTTCCTGTTTCACATCGTCAGGCAAATCAGCTCTGAAATTTTTGCGGTAACCATAAAAATAGGTATTCAGGAAAATACCGGCTTCCACACTCAGCAAAAATATTTCAGAAAAATTTATGTAGTTCTTCCAAAAGCGCAGCGGCTCGCGATGCTTAATAATGTTTTTTACTTCTTTGTGCAACTCCTCTTTGCTTGCCGTATTTATAAAGTGCTTTAGTTTCAAGTATTCCACATTTAACACAATGTCATCGGAGAAAGGGAATACCAAATAGCTGTATCTTTCAAGTTCATTTATCAGGAAGTTAATCTTGTCAAATGTTTTCGAACTGTAGAAACTTTCGTCATTATAAAAACTTAACAAGTAGCAATTGGCATACTTTGCAAGCAACTGCACGCTTATCGCACTCGATTTTTCAAATGAAGTAAATTTTTCGGAAAAAGTTTGCAGTTCATTTTTTGTATTTGAATTTTTTCCTTTGTAACTCAAGTCTTCGCGAAGGCATCTGTAAATTTCGTTCAGCTCGGTTTCGTGGTGTAATACTTCTTTTATTCGGTTGTGGTATTTTATTGATGCAGGTTTGTTTTCAATAATGTGTGCTTGTTGTGCCAAAAACTTAAGCACCGATACCGTGGTTTGAAAATCTTCTGTTTTCTCGGCTATGTCTAAAAGATTTTCGGCAATAAAATTTGCCTTATCTACTTCTCCTTTATTAATAAGCACTTCCACTTTACTAATGTTATGTGTAAGGTAAGAAGGGTAATTTTTACTGAGATAAGAGGTAAGTAAGAAAGTGTGGTGCGCTAATTGAAAAAATTTCTTTTTTGTTTTTGTGTCTTTGCTCTTGTAGATTGCTTTGCATAATTCGTCCGAATCTTTTTGCTGCTCGCCATCTTTTTGGATTTGCTGAATGAGCTTCAGTGGTAAATCGGCATTTATGCTTTTAAAGTATTTACTCAGCTCATCAAAATGAACATCAGCAGTTAACACTATTGATTTCTGAATACTTAGCACATCACTTAATTTGTGGCGCTAATGTAAAAGTTATATTCGGTTATTCAAATTGATGTGATGAACGGCAAAATACAATGACCTGATTTTAGAAATTTGGTTTGAGCATGTATTTAGAATAGAAATCGTTAATAATTTTTACTGCTTCATCGGCTGTATCCACTACTTTAAATAAATCTAAATCTTCGGGGCTCACATTTTTTTCTTCTAAGTACATGGTTGATTTTATCCAATCTATTAATCCTTTCCAGTAATCTTTACCCACAAGCACAATCGGAAATTCAGCAATTTTATTTGTTTGCACTAAGGTAAGCGCTTCAAATAATTCATCAATAGTTCCAAAGCCACCGGGCAAAGCAATAAAGCCTTGTGAGTATTTTAAGAAAATAGTTTTTCGTACAAAGAAATAATCGAAGCTTATCAGCTTATCGTAATCAATGTATTTGTTTGCATATTGCTCAAATGGCAATTCAATATTTAATCCTACTGATTTTCCATTTCCGGTTTTTGCACCTTTATTTCCTGCTTCCATAATTCCGGGCCCACCACCTGTAATTACACCGTATCCTTCTTTCACTAATTTGTATGAAATCTCTTCGGCTAATTTATAGTATTTGTTATCGGGCTTTGTTCTGGCCGAACCAAACACCGATACACAAGGACCAATTTTTCCCATTTTTTCAAATCCTTCAACAAACTCGCCCATGATTTTAAATATTTGCCATGAGTCGGTTGCTTTTATTTCGCTCCAATCTTTGTTTTCAAATGCTTTGCGAATTTTTTCTTCGTTTTTGTCTGTCATAGTAATTTAATTTAATTTAATTCTGTTTTTAGATATTGTGCTGTAAAGCTATTTCTATTTTTTATTATTTCTTCCGGAATACCTTCGGCAATAATCATCCCGCCTCGCTCTCCGCCTTCAGGGCCAAGGTCAATAATGTAATCGGCTACCTTAATTATATCCATGTTATGTTCAATAACCAAAACCGTGTTTCCGTTATCTACTAATTTATTTAAAACATCTAAAAGTATTCGGATGTCTTCAAAGTGCAAACCGGTAGTTGGCTCATCTAATATGTAAAATGTATTTCCGGTTTCTTTTTTAGCAAGTTCGGTTGCTAATTTTACGCGCTGCGCTTCTCCACCCGAAAGGGTGGTGCTTTGTTGGCCAAGTGTAATATAACCAAGCCCCACATTTTGCAGCGCCTTTACTTTCATGTGAATAGAGGGAATGTTTTCGAAAAACGTAACAGCAGTATCAATGGTCATGTCCAATATGTCGCTTATTGATTTGCTTTTGTAACGAACTTCCAATGTTTCGCGGTTATATCTTTTACCATTACAGGTTTCGCAGAGCACATACACATCAGGTAAAAAATTCATCTCAATTGTTTTAACTCCTGCTCCTTGGCAGGTTTCGCATCTGCCGCCTTTTACGTTAAACGAAAATCGCCCGGGTTTGTATCCTCTTATTTTTGCTTCAGGTAATGATGCAAACAGGTTTCTAATATCGCTGAAAATATTAGTGTACGTTGCCGGATTAGAACGAGGTGAACGACCAATGGGCGATTGGTCAATCTCAATTATTTTATCAATATTATCGAGCCCGTTTATTGACTTGTACTTGAGTGGTTTTTGTACAGAATTGTAAAAGTGTTTGCTTAGAATAGGGTAGAGGGTTTCGTTAATTAACGATGATTTGCCACTGCCAGATACGCCTGTAACACAAATAAATTTTCCGAGCGAAATATGTAAATCCACATTTTTTAAATTGTGCCCCGATGCGCCTTTCAGCGAAATAAATTTTCCGTTTCCTTTTCGTTTTACTTCTGGCACATTTATTTTCTTTTTTCCTGATATGTAATCCGATGTAAGCGTATTAAACTTATTTATTTTATCAGGAGTGCCATGCGCTACCACTTCGCCACCATGCACGCCTGCTTTGGGACCCACATCTAAAACGTAATCGGCAGCCAAAATCATATCTTTATCGTGCTCCACTACAATTACTGAATTGCCAATATCGCGCAAGTTTTTCAGTGCTTCAATTAATTTATTGTTGTCGCGCTGATGCAAACCAATACTCGGCTCATCAAGAATATAAAGCACTCCCGTTAGCTGCGAACCAATTTGTGTTGCCAATCTTATTCGTTGTGCTTCGCCACCTGAAAGCGATTTTGAACTTCTATCTAATGTTAAATAATCTAAGCCCACATTTAATAAAAATTGTATTCTATAGCGTATTTCTTTTAATATTTCCGATGCAATTGATAATTGTTTTTTTTCTAATTTTTTTTCAATTCCATAAAACCATTTTTCTAAATCGCTTATTTGCAACATTGAGAGTTCCGAAATATTTTTATCATTGATTTTAAAATGCAATGCTTCTTTTTTCAGTCGTGTGCCATTGCAAGTAGGGCAAGCAGACTCGTTCATGAATTCTTGAATCCAACGGGCAACAGATGGCGAATCGTTTTCTTCTTCTTGTTTTATTAAAATATTTACAATGCCCTCGAATGGTGCTGTATATGATGACGAACCACCTTCATAAAGTGGTTTTACTTTTAACATTTCATCTGAGCCATATAAAATACAATTCAAGCCTTCTTCGGGAATATCTTTGATACTATCGGTAATTTTAAATTTATAGCGCTCGGCAATAGCTTCTATCTGGCGAAATGTATGATTCTGCTTGTATTCGCCAAGTGGAATAATTGCACCGCTTTTTATGCTTTTAGTTTTATTGGGAATAATCTTATTGATATCAATTTCTAAAACATGGCCAAGCCCATTACATTTAGGGCAAGCTCCGTAAGGTGAATTGAACGAAAATAAATTGGGAGCAGGGTCGTCATAAGAAATACCTGAAGTAGGACACATTAAATGTTTGCTATAAAACTGTACATCGTCAATTGTATCAGTATTTAAATGTGATTCGGTAACGCCTGCCATTATAATTCCTTTGCCGTGTTTCATAGCAAGGTTAACAGATTCTACTAATCGCTGCCGCGATGCGTCATTTACCAGCAGGCGGTCAATCACAATTTCTATGTCGTGTATTTTATACCTATCAACCTGAAAACGTGCGTTAAGCTCTTTCACCTGGCCATCTACACGCACTTTGCTAAATCCTTGCTTGCGTATTTGCTCAAACAATTCGCGGTAATGACCCTTGCGGCCTTTTACAACGGGTGCAAGTATTGCAATTTTTTTATCAGAAAATTTATTAAATATCAGTTCAATTATTTGGTCGGATGAATAACGTACCATTTTTTCGCCCGTAACATAAGAGTAGGCGTTTGCAGCTCGAGCATAAAGCAACCGCATGAAATCATAAATCTCGGTGATGGTTCCTACTGTAGAGCGAGGATTTTTATTTACGGTTTTCTGCTCAATTGATATTACGGGGCTTAATCCGGTTATTTTATCTACATCGGGGCGTTCCATTCCACCCAAAAATTGTCGAGCGTAAGATGCAAATGTCTCTATGTATCGCCTTTGCCCTTCGGCATAAATGGTATCAAATGCTAAAGATGATTTTCCGCTGCCGCTTAACCCGGTAATCACTACTAATTTATTACGCGGAATGGTAACATTAATATTTTTCAAATTGTGTTCACGTGCACCTGTTATCTCAATATTTTCTGTCTCCTCAGTAATTTCCATTTTTTTAATAATTGATTCACGAATTTAACCAAAACTTATAGCTTGATTATTTATTTATACCGTAAAATTCGGGATGTTCAAAACTTTCTTTGTACACTAAAAGTCTGAACAAATAAGTGTTTGCCTCCGTGCTTATTACTTTTGTTTTTAACTGCTGCTTGTCTAATACTTTTTGTAGTCCTTCTATTCCGTAGTTTAGCGATGCTAATGCCATAATCCACGAATTAAATTTTTTATGCGACTGATTTAGAAATTTGCAAATCACTTCAGTAGATTTTTTCAAATCGGTACGTTCATCTATACTGTCGTTTACAATTAGGCCAAACTCAGTAGCAAGGGTAGGCATAAGTTGCCAATATCCTTTTGCGCCTTTGCGTGATTCTACGGTATCAATAAAATTACTTTCAATAAGCGGAACGTATTTGAAATCCGCAGGGATGTTGTATTTTCTAAGTACATCTTCTATAATAGGAAAATATTTTTCGGCTCGTTTATGTAAATGTTTTTTATTCGACATCAAATAGGTGTTGCCAAGCAACTCGGTGTAAAAGTGTTTAATAAGCATTGTATCATGCAATTCAATTTCTTCACCAGAAAAACTAAAAGCGGGTGGATACTTTATAAAATTTACCGATGTGAATTTTTCAATATTTTTCTCATCGCTAAATGTATTTAAAATAAAATAGGGTGAAACAGCAACAAAGATTATTAAGAGGGCTAAAAAAATATTTTTTTTTATCAATTTCAAATTACTGCTTTTTTCTTCGAGTTATGTAAAACAACACGGAAAGTACGCTTAGAAAATAAAGTGAAAAAAATCCGATGTGTAAAAAATTCCAGCTTGCAGTGTAACGGATTAGCAATGCCAATGTAATTGACAGCAAGGTGATTGCTCCAAACAAAACTCCAATTTTTCGCTCGGTTATTCCATTAAAAAACAGATGATGGGTTGTGTGGTCGCGACCACCAACAAAGGGAGATTTGCCTTGTGATATTCGGTTTACGACCACAATCATTGTATCGCAAATTGGGATAATGAATACGAAAAGCAATGTTAAAATTTGTTTGGTTTGTATTTTCTGACCGAAATGATCGGGGGTATTGAGGCAACAAACAATGCCAATTGATGCAAGTACAATTCCTAAAAATTGGCTGCCGGTGTCGCCCATGAACATTTTTGATGGATACCAATTGTAGTACAAAAAGGCTATCAAGGCAGCTAATACTCCAATTAATATGATGATGTAAATGTTATAGAAACTTCCACTTAAGTATTCGCTTATAAGTGCGAATGAAATAATAAAAACAGAAACAATGGTTGTAATTCCATCCATGTTATCAAGCATGTTAATTGAGTTCATTATACCAACAACCCATAAAATTGTGAGCGGGTAATCAATTAAATTATCACCGAATAATTCGATGTGTGTTCCGGTGGCGATTAAAATGAGTCCGCAAAAAAATTGCACGAATAATTTCAATAATGGTTTGGTGTTATATGCGTCATCGGCTAATCCCATTATAAATGCAATGGAAGTAGCGGCTAAGAACCCGAGTAACTGTGGGTTGGTGTTTATTGAATTACTATTAAATACGGTTGTGTAAAAAGCAGCCGACAATAAAAAGATAATATAAAAACCTATGCCGCCAAGTGCGGGTTTCACTGTTGAAGACCAGCGTATTAAATTTTCCGGATTATTTCGAACACCAAGATTGCGTGAAAATTTTAACATAACCGAATTTATAAGCCACGCAAAAATGGTGGCCGCAACAAAGTATGTGATGTAAAAAAATATTTGAGACGTAGATGCGGGCATCAGAAAAACTGCGGTAGGGTGTTAAACGAAAAACCTGTTTTGTCTTTTTCGGATATTATAGGATTATTAATTCTCCAATCAATATCCAAGTACGAATCGTTCCACAAAATGGTTTCTTCTGATGCTTTATTGTACAAGTTGGTGCATTTGTATGAAAATACAGTATTGTCTTCAAGTGTTAAAAAACCGTGTGCAAATCCCTCCGGTATGTAAAACATAGTTTTGTTTTGTTCGGATAACTCAATTGAAAAATATTGGCCAAAGGTTTTTGATTGTGTGCGAATATCCACAGCTACGTCAAGTACACTGCCTCTTACAATACGCACTAACTTGCCTTGTGAGTGTGGCTTTTTTTGAAAGTGTAATCCTCTTAAAACTCCTTTGTGTGATAGTGATTGATTGTCTTGCACAAATTCCATTTTCAAGCCGTGTGCCGCAAATTTTTCTTTATTAAACGATTCGTAAAAGTACCCGCGCTCATCTTCAAATACATCAGGATGAATAATCGTTAGCCCTTCTATATTGCAAAATTCTAGTTTCAATATTACTTTGAATAAATTTTATTTATTTTTTCTTTTTCGAATCTTCGTAATAACCATAACCATATCCATAACCGTAACCATATCCATAATTGTAACCGTAAGTTTTGCGTTGTATATCCACCCCGTTTAATATCACCGATAATTTTGTAATTCTATTTTCGTTCATCAATCGGTCAACATTTTGAATAAATGTTCTGCGCGAGTATTCTGACCGGAAAATGTAGATTGGGTAATCAGCTTTTTGTATGATTGCTAAACCATCTGTAACTAAGCCCACAGGGGGGTTATCAACCACCACCATATCGTAATTCGATTTTAATAAGTTTAAAATTTCATCCATTTTTTTACTTATAATTAGCTCAGATGGGTTAGGAGGGATGGGACCTGCTGTAATAAAGTCTAAATTTTCGAGTGAACTTTTTTGGATGCAATCTTCTAAGTTTTCTTTGCCGATTAGTAGTGTACTCATTCCTTTTGTGTTTTCAGCGTTAAAGCCCAAATGTATTTTTGGCTTACGCATATCCAAATCAATTACAATTACTTTTTTGCCCGAATAAGCAATAATACCGGCAAGGTTAATTGCTACAAATGTTTTTCCTTCGCCCGAAATAGTTGATGTTACTGCCATTAATTTTGCATCGGGATTATTGGATATAAATTGCAGGTTAGTTCGCACCGAACGAAATGCTTCTGAGATAAGCGATTTAGGATTTTTGTCAACCAGTAATTGAGAAACGGGTATCTCGTTTTTATATTTTGGTATAATCCCCAATATTGATATAGATGCATTAGTGAATTTAGAAATTTCGTGTAGCGAATTTATCTTGTCGTGCAAAATGTATTTTATAAAAACCAATGCAAAGCCAAGCATTAAAGCTGCTGCTGAAAATGAGATATAAATAAGTCTTCTGTTAGGAGAAACCGGTGTTCTGTTTGGTAAGGATGTTTCAAGGATTTGATGTTGTGATACGTTACCTGCCTCGCTGATGGAATATTCTGTTTTCTTTTCCAAAAGCATGTTATAAAATTTCTCATTTATGCTGAACAATCTTTGTAAGCGAGCATACTCTATTTCTTCGGCAGGTAATTTGTAGAATTTATCTTCTAACTCTTGCGTTTTCTTTTTAAGATTATCTTTTTTCAATTCAATTTTACTGCGCAATGATTTTATGGTTTCACCTAATAATTTTTTTTGAATTCCTATGTTAAATTCAATTTCTTTTATTGATGAGCTATTGGGAGTTACATTGAAAAGCATTTCTTCGCGCTTTTTAAGCAAATCGTAAAGCACATTGATTTGTTTGCCAAGTGTGTTTTCAAAATCTGTTCCGGCTAATACTGAGATGTAGTTATATGAGTCGTTATTGGTGTTAGATGTAATGTTTTTTTCAACTTCCAGTAATACATTTTCTTGCAGTTCAAGCGAAATTATTTCATCTTCAATAGTATTAATACGCGTTATGCTTATTTCCGAAAAATTTTGCACGCTTGTAATTTTATTATCCTTCTTGAAATTTTGGATTGATGATTCGGAACTTCTTAGACGCTCGTAAACCATGTCTAACTGCTTGTCAATAAAAGAAAGTATTTTTTTTGCACTTTCACCTTTTCGTTCCACATCGTATTTTATATACTCAACAGCAACAGTGTTTACAAAATCTGAGCATTTGTCCGGGTTATTACTTTTTAAAAGTATCTCTACCGTTTTAGCGGCAGGGTTTAGTAATCGCACTTCTAAATTTGAAATATATTGATTTACCAATACATCATAGTTGTTCAATACAAAATAACACTTGTCCGATTCTTTCATTTTTTGCAATTCAGCATAATTAATCAATCGGATAATGAAACTTGCATGTGGTGTACTAAACCACTCGTTGCATTTAAAATTTACTGTTTTAATTTCTGCGCCTTCATTATAGGATAATCTACCCGCACTTATACTGTTAAAATCCACATAATGCTTTTGACCATAAGAAGATGAATCTTTTAACGTGTACTCAACTGAAAACAAATTGTTATTGTAAAGTTCGTTGCTTTTAAATGTGCCTTCATTAATGTAACTTACTTGAACAGGTAATTTTTTTAATACATTTTTTATAAAAATTTTCGACCGGAGTAGTTCAATCGCTTCTTCAGTTTCATCTTTTGATTCGTAAATATTTTCCACTTCAAGCACTTTGCTTGCTGTGTTTGAGTTTTTTATTTGAATTATGCTTGATGATTGATATTGCTCTTGAGTATATCGCAAATAAGCCCATGAGCCGCCTATTGCGATAGAAAGAAAAAGAATAAACCATATTAAATTGCGTTGAAGCAAAACTACAAACAAGCCAAGTTCAAAGTCGTTACTTAAATTAGTAATGCGATCTTTATAGCGATTAATGTTTTCGCTGCTGCCTGATATTTCGGGGTTAAGCATTTATCTTGTATTTGCTTTTACAAGCTGTATAACTAATATGGTTGAAGTTATAAGTGTAAGATAGGGTGTTATTTCTACCAAAAGTTTACGAGCATATCTTGGTCTTGATTCTACATAAATAATATCGTTCGCCTGCAAAACCAATCCTCCCATTTTTATTCCATCTATGGTTGATAAATCTATTAAATATACTTCCGGATTTTTAGCATCACCTCTTATCAATTTTACTTTATATGCCCTGCCATCATCAAATATTCCACCCGAAAGCGCAAGTGCTTCTAAAAGAGTTGTGTTGTCATTAGATAGGGTTAAAACTCTGGCTGATCCTTCGCTGCCGGGGAAAACAATTACTCGCCTGTTAATTACATTAAGGAGAATAAAGGGGTTTTTGTAATATGTCGAATATTTTTCTTCCAAAAAAACTTCGGCTTCTCTTATTGTTAATCCTTTTAAATGAATATGCCCTAAGATTGGGAGTTTTGCTGTCCCATCGTATTCCACCTTGTAAGTAAAACTTCTGCCTAATATTGCGTTATACGATGCATCAACCGAGGTAACGTCAACTAATTTAAATCCATCATTAGAGTATATTTTAAAATCCAAGATGTCGTTTGAAGAAATTCGGTAGGCATCCTGTGGTTTATCGGGTGGTGTAGCATACTTATAATCCTTTGGAGTTTTCAGCATCAAACTTGGGCGCAGCATGTGGCAACCGCTCAATAAGAATAGGCAAGAAACGTAAATCAGTAATTTTTTAAACATACCGTTTTTTTGGAACACAAATTTAATAAAATAGCTCGAAAATGGGCTATTTTTAGATATTTAAAAGTCGGTTATAAAGCTGCTCCATATCTCGCACCAAGCGAGTGTAATGGAATTTATCTTTTACATGGCTCCAGCCATTTTTTTTCATCGCTTTTCGTTTCGAATCATTGTTCACTAGTTCGAGTAGGTGATTATAAAAAGTGCTTTCATCGTTAATATCAGCAAGCAATGCTGTATCGTTTTTTTTAACCACGTTTTCTATGCCACCTACATTAGTAGAAACAATAGGCACATTCGCGGCTTGTGCCTCTATCAAACTAACCGGAGTGCCTTCATTAAAAGATGTTAAGCAAACAATATCAAGAGCCGGGTAAACTTTTTCCACTTCTTTTTCCCACGAAACCATTTTAACAAATGATTGTAATCCGAGTTCATCTATTTGTGATGCTATTGGTGGTCGTTCTTCGCCATCGCCTATTATTATTGCACAAATTGGTTTTGATGTATTTTGCTTTACATAATTAATTGCATTAATAAACAGCTTGTGATTTTTTATAGAAACTAACCGACCAACAATGCCTATCGCAATTGTATCATCTGATAGTTGATGGTGGTTTCTGTAAGCAACTCTTTTTTTATCGAGGTTATCGTTAAAGCGTTGCAAGTCGAAGCCAAGTGGAATTACCTCAATTTTATTGGCAGGAGCAATGTTATGTATTTTCGTTAATTCTTCTTTTTGCTTATCGCTGATGGCAATAATGGCATTTGACTTTTTGGCAAGATTACGCTCGATGTTTTTGTAAATAGATGATTTAAAATTACCGAAATAAGAATGGAATACATGGCCGTGAAAAGTGTGAATGATAACCGGTACTTTACAAGTATAGGCAGCGCGCCTACCAAGCGCACCTGCTTTGGCAGCGTGTGTGTGTACTATGTCGGGCTTAAAATCATTAATAATGCTTTGTATTTTTTTATACGCAATTATATCATTAAAGGGATTAATACTCCGCTTCATTTCAGGAATAATTTTATAGTTCAATCCTAAGTTTTTTAAAATGTATTCCGAACTTTCTTCAGTTTTATCTTTTAAACCGCCAACTAAAAGCGTTTCATATTCGGATGACAAATATTTGGTTAAATAAGCTGCATTGTAGGTGGGGCCTCCAATATTAAATCGGTTTATGATACGTAAAACTTTAGGCATTGGTATTAAATTTATTTTTCCACCAGTACTGAAATACAATAAGTGCCCAAATTTTTGCAACTGCATCATCCGAGTTCGCAGAATTTAACTTTGCAAGCAACATTTTTATTTCGCTGTATTTAAACAAGTTTTGTTCTTGTATAAATTGCTCGCTCAAAAGTTCATCATATATCAAAGTCTTCAATTCGTTTCTGAACCATTTCAATAGCGGCACTTCAAATCCCTTTTTTGCTCTTGTGAAAATCTCAGCAGGCAATTCATTTTTAAAGGCATCGCGCAGTATTTTTTTTCCAATTTTTGCGTTCAATTTATAATCTGCTGGTAAGGCAGATGCAAAGTCAACAACAGATTTATCGAGAAATGGAACGCGAATTTCAAGTGAATTAGCCATACTCATTCGGTCGGTTTTCACAAGCATATCATTCTCCAATACAAGTTTAACATCGGTAAGTAAAATCGAATTAAAGTCGGCATTTATGTTTTTAAGCAGTTCCGATTTTCTTTTCAGATACTCTTCATCCGTATTAAAAAAAACAATTTCATTGTTAAATCCGGCCCATTGCCAGTAACGCTCAGCGGGGGTTAAATCGAGCCCGGAAGTATATTTACTCAGCTGCCTTATTTTGTTACCAATTTTTGTGTTTCGCGATTTGGGCATTGTTTTCAAAATGTTTCTTGATGATTTCAGCAGCGAATTAGAAATAGAATTAGCTCTTATTTTCATTTCGGCTCTGTGCTTATTATAACCACCGAACAGCTCATCCGCACCATCGCCACTTAAAGCAACTTTTACTTTTTGTCTTGTTAATTTACTTAATATGTAAACAGCAAGTGCCGATGAATCTGCAAATGGCTCATCTATATAATCTAAAACAAAAAAAAGGTTTTCCAATAAATCATCGTTCGACAAGCTAAATACGGTGTGCTCCGAATTTATTTTTTTAGCAACTAGGTTTGCGTATTTTGTTTCGTCAAAATACTTTTCGTTTTTAAAGCCGACCGAAAATGTATTTAAGTTTTTGTTGTTCTTCGCAGCTATTGCCGATACAATTGATGAATCGAGTCCGCCACTAAGAAAAGTGCCAAGCGGCACATCGGCTACCATTCTGTTTACTACTGATGTTGTTAACAGTTCTTTCAACTTTGTAGCTGCATCATTGTAATTAACACTTGCATTTATTTCTGATTTGATAGTGAAATATTCACTAAAATGAAAACCTTTTGTATTAATTATGGCATAATTTGCTGCCAGAATTTTTTTTACATTATTATAAATCGTGTGAGGAGAAGGGATATAGTTCAGGTGAAGATATGTACTTAGCGATGCAGCATCAATTTCCTTTTTTATACCGTATTTCAATATCGCCTTTAACTCCGAAGAAAAAATAAATTTATCGCTGTCGGTATAATAGTAAATCGGTTTAATTCCAAATCTATCGCGGGCAATAAATAATTTATTTTCTGTTTTATCATATACGGCAAAAGCAAATTCACCATCAAGTTTTTCTATGCAGCTTTCGCCCCAGGCGATATAAGCATTTAGCAGCACTTCGGTATCGCTCGAAGTGGAAAATTTGAATGATTTATTTTCTAATTCAGTTTTTAAATTTTTATAGTTGAAAATCTCACCATTAAATACAATGGTGTATCTATTTGTGCCATCAGTCATCGGCTGCCGTGCATTTGCCGATGTATCAATAATGCTCAATCGCCTATGACCAAGCGCCACGTTTTCAGAATAAAACAATCCTTCATCATCAGGTCCGCGCTTTTGCAAACTGTAAGTAGCAGCGCTCGTGTGGCTTAAATATTTCTTTCCTTCTTCGGTAAAAGAAAAAACGCCTACAATACCACACATAATGAATTAAAATTAATGGGTTAACAAACTAAAAATTTCCCGTTATGGTAAACTGCGAGCGCTTTACCTTTTAGCTTGCCGCCTAAGTATGGCGAATTTTTTGAGCGTGAGAAAATCTTTTTCTCTTCCAGCGTCCAATTTAAGTCGGGGTTAAAAAGAGTGATATTTGCTTTTTCTCCTTTTGCAATTTTAGGAATTTTAATTCCTAAAATTTTGCGCGGCTGGATGGTGATTTTTTCAATTAAATCTTGCAGTTTTAATTTTCCTTTGTTTGCATAAGCAAGAGCGAACAATGTTTCCAGTCCAATCATACCGTTTGCAGCATGGTCAAATTCCACTTGTTTGTTTTCGATGTCTTCCGGGCGGTGGTCGCTCGTTATAACATCTATTGTACCATCGGTTAAGCCACGCTGCAAAGCTGCCATGTCTGCTTTTTCGCGGAGGGGAGGGTTAAGTTTAAAGTTGGTGTCAAAATCTGCTAATGCGCTGTCATCGTTATTCAAGTTGTAAGCATTTACACTTGCAGTAATTTTTATTTTTTTAGCTTTTGCAGCTCTTATTAATTCTACCGATCGTTTTGTACTCACATTTGAGATATGAATTTTTCCTCCTGTATATTCTGCCAAGTAAATATTTCGGGCAACCATTAGTTCTTCGGCAAGTGCCGGTATTCCTTTAAGCCCAAGCGAAACACTTGTTTTACTTTCATTCATTTTACCATCAAGCGAAATGCTTTTTTCATCGCAGTGAGTGATGATAACTGAACCAAAGTTTTTGGTGTATTGCAATGCTCTCAGTAATAATCCGGCATCAGCCACTGCGCGTTTATCATCGCTAAAAGCAATGGCGCCACTCAAATGCATGTCGTAAAGTTCGGCCATGTCTTTACCATCTCTGTTTTTTGACACAGCACCAATAGGATAAACATCTACCAACTCGCGCTGTGTTTTATTAATTACATATTCAATTTCAGATTTACTGTGTAGCGGTGGATTAGTGTTAGATGTAACTGCCACGCCAGTGAAGCCGGAGTGGGCAGCAGCTTTTGTTCCGTTCAGTAAATCTTCTTTGTGTTCGTAACCCGGATCGCAAAAATTAACTTGCATATCAAACCAACCAATTGACACATGCAGTCCTTTCGCTTCAAACACTCTCACGTCTTTTGCTGCCGCAATTTTTGATTTTATTTCTGTAATGGTTCCGTTTTCAATAAGTATGTCAACCGTTTTGCCATTTAAGGCCGATCCCTTTTCAATCAATTTTGCCGACTTAATTAAGAGTGTCATATTGCTTTTATTTTAAAAGTCTGATTAATGCTATTTCAACTGCCAAAAATAGTAATGCTAAAATTATACAATGTTTCCATAGTTTGGTGCCTTGGCTAAATTCTTTTATGGTATCCACCACCGATTTTTCGCCTGTTTTTATAACCGAAAAATTAGCCATTCCACTTTCGGTGATGCCAGAAACAATGTTTTCAAAACTAAGCACAGCAAGGCTCGATTCCTTGTTACTGTAATTAAATGATACCGGTGCAATTAAACTATCATTAAAGTTTAGCGAGTAATTGCCCGAATTAGTGATTTGATTGCGGAAGTAAATGGTTGTGTTGTTTTCAAAGTTTTTATGTTCGGGGATAACATCAAAATTATTATTGCCCGAAAGGTGAAATACTCTGTCGCCAGTAACATTTAAATTACTCAGCACTATGTTATCATCCACGCTAATGGTATTGTATAGTTTGCTTTCAGACAAACTGTTGAAAGCAATTTTATAAAACGTGGGCACAAACAATGCGTGGCGAGCGAAGTTAGAATAGTTATCCGCAAGTGGGGCGCTCAATAAATAAACTGTTCCGTTTTTATATTTATACGATGCTGCAAAAGAATTATTGTTTTGCGTTCGCATTAAATAATCTTCGGTAGTGTTTATGTTTTTAGAAAATCGGTACTGCTGAAGAACTACCGGCAAATCAATAGTCGTACTCTTTTTCTCGAAAACACCTCTGTAAACCGCATGCTCAAAATTTATTTTATCAACTTTTGTATTCGCTGTATCGAGTGTTTCGTACTTAGGTAAATTTAATGTGCTACACAATGTGCCATAAGACTCAGAGTTTAAGTTAGCAGATGGAATAAGTAACAGGCTTCCTCCATTGTGCACAAATTTTTCAAACTGTTGATTTAGTCCGCTGGATATTTTTTCGAGTTGGTTTGCCACAATTAGTTTGTTAGCTGTGAATGATGAAAAGTCTATTTTGCCTTCCGACTGAACTGTTAATTTAAAAACTGAATCGGAGAAAAGAGACTTAACCGGATTGTATTTGCTATCGGCAGTTACATCGGCACCTTCGACACATAACACGGGAATATAAGGCGCTACTGAAAATGAAAAGTAATACTTATCATCAAACGTAACCGGAAAATCTTCTAACTGAATAAGGCAATTATAATTTCCTGCATCTTTTATTGCAAACGAAAGCTCTATTGTTTTATCAGATTGCGCAGCAATTGAAAATGATGCAGGTGTTTTTTGTACACCATTAATAAAAAGTTTTATCGAACTGTTTTCCACTTCCTTATCAGATGCATTTATGATTTTTACCATCAGTTTTTCATTTGCACCAGCTTGCCTCACGGGAGTTGCAAACCAGCAGCTATCAATGTAAATATTATTGTTGCTTTGGCTCAAAAGCGGAATCAGTGTTACTGCAATAGATGTATCGTTTTTAATTTTACTTACATCTGTAACGCTCTGCTGAAAATCTGAGAGCACAAAGAGTTTTTTCTTCACAGTATTAGATTTAGCCAGTAAATCAAAACTGCGCGAGCAAATATTAGACAGCATTTTTGAGGCAGTGCTAATTTTAATTTCATCAATTGAATTAAGCATCTCCTCTTTGCTAAGTAGTCGCTGATGCTTGCCTTCAAAATCATTAGTAAACAAATGGAATTTATCACTTACGGCAAATGCGTTCACAATTTCTTTTGCTCGTTTCTTTGCCTCGTCAAGCAGCGAGCCATTCTTGTTCACAGTTTCCATGCTGAACGAATTATCTATGAAAATGGAAACGACATTATCGCCAAGTTTTACAGTACTCTTAGCCGATGGTATAACGGGTTGCGAAAATGCAAGTACTAAAAAAATGATTGCCGATATGCGACTCGCTAAAATTAGAAGGTGTTTTAACTTTGCTCGCTTCTGAGTCTCTTCATTTATTGCTCGCAAAAATTTAACATTCGAGAAATAAATTTTTTTGTACCTCCGTAAATTAAATAAGTGAATAAAGATGGGAATGCTTACTGCCGAAAGTGCGAAAAGAAAAGCCGGAAATGCAAAATTCATCAGTTGCAAATGTATTAAAAAGGCATGAATAAAATTCCACTAATTTTACGCCATGCTTAACGATTTAAAAGTAGGTATATTAAGTTACTATCGTTCGCTGGGTTTTATATTTCAGCATAACCTGTGGTGGTTTTTTATTTTTCCTGCTATATTTTCGGCATTAATGTATTTTGCAGGCGATGCCATATTGCAAGATTTACGCACAAGCAGTTTTGGCGATTTACCTCAAAAAGATTTTGAATACAATCTGCTGGTGATGGGTCTCAAAGCCATTTTTGTATTTGTGGCATTTAAGCTCAATAAAAATTTTGTGCTACTCATTCTTTCTCCCGTTTTAACTTGGTTATCGGCACACACCGAAAAAATAATAAGTAAGCAGACTTACCCATTTGATTTAAAAACCTATTATGCCAATATTATACGCGCAGTTAATATGGCAATACGCAATATTTTTATTCAGCTCCTATTTATTGCATTGTGGTTTTTAGTGGCGCTTATTTTTCCGGTAATAATGCCTTATACCGAATACTTTGTTTATTTCGTTGGCTTTTACTTTTATGGCTTTTCGTTTATTGATTATGTAAATGAGCGAAAAAAAATGACGGTAGAAGAAAGCATTCTTTTTGTGCGAAAGCATTATATGCTTGCTTCGGTTATTGGTTTAATATTTACGCTCATTTTTTTAATTCCTTATGTGGGCGTAGTTTTTGCGCCCATTACAGCTACCGTTGCCGCTGCCAAAGCGGTGGAAATAGTACTTGCCAAACCGAACAATTAGCATAAAATTCTTACATTCGCCATTCGTTTTAAAAACTCATTAAACGTTAAAAATGTTTGAAAATTTAAGTGATAAAATTGAGCGCGCCTTTAAACTTTTAAAAGGCCAAGGTAAAATATCAGAAGTAAATATTTCTGAAACACTGAAGGAAATACGCAAAGCATTGCTTGATGCTGACGTAAACTATAAAGTAGCCAAAACTTTTACCGATACCGTAAAACAAAAAGCACTGGGGCAAAATGTATTAAACAGCATTTCTCCGGGTCAGTTGCTAATAAAAATTACGCGCGATGAGCTGGCCGAGTTAATGGGCGGCAAAAACAAGGAACTCGAACTAATCAGTAACCCAACTATTGTATTAATGAGTGGTTTGCAAGGTTCGGGTAAAACTACTTTTTCAGGAAAATTGGCCAATTATTTAAAAAACAAACGTGGTAAAAAGCCTTTGCTCGTTGCTTGCGATATTTACCGCCCTGCCGCTATTGACCAATTGCACGTGCTTGGCGAGCAAATAGGAGTAGAGGTTTTTTCTGACAGAGAAAACAAAGATGCTGTTTCTATTTCGAAAAAAGCGATAGAGCAAGCCAAGCTTAATGGCAACACTGTAGTTATTATTGATACTGCCGGCCGCCTTGCGGTTGACGAGCAAATGATGGCCGAGATAGCAGCCGTAAAAAATGCCATAAAGCCCGATGAGATTTTATTTGTGGTGGATGCCATGACTGGGCAAGATGCTGTAAATACTGCAAAAACATTTAATGACAGACTTGATTTTGGTGGCGTGGTGCTTACTAAGTTAGATGGCGATACGCGCGGTGGTGCTGCGCTTTCTATTCGCTCGGTGGTTAATAAACCAATTAAGTTTATTGGTACGGGCGAAAAAATGGAAGCCATTGATGTGTTCCATCCTGATAGGATGGCCGACAGAATTTTGGGAATGGGTGATGTGGTTACGCTTGTAGAACGCGCCCAAGAACAATTTAACGAAGAGGAAGCTCGCAAACTCCAAAAGAAAATTGCCAAAAACCAATTTTCATTCGATGATTTTTTATCTCAATTGCAGCAAATAAAAAAAATGGGGAACATGAAAGATTTAGTTTCAATGATACCAGGTGTGGGCAAGGCCATGAAAGATGTCGAGATAAACGATGATGCATTTAAACACATCGAGGCAATTATCCATTCCATGACTCCGAAAGAAAGACAAAACCCTGATTTGATAAACGGCAGCCGCAAGCAACGCATTGCATCTGGCAGCGGCAGAAACATTCAGGAAGTAAATAAACTGATGAAACAATTTGAAGATACACGTAAAATGATGCGCATGATGGGTAATAAAGACCAGATGATGAAAATGATGCGCAACATGCCTCGCCAACGATAATGATAAAATTAGACGGAATACACGTTAGCACAGAAATTAAAAAGCAAATTGCAACCGAAGTACTTGCGCTTAAAAACAATTGCAAGAAAATTCCGCACCTTGCCGCAGTGCTTGTGGGCGATGATGGTGCAAGCGAAACGTATGTGAATGCAAAAGTGAAAGATTGTGCCGAAGTGGGTTTTCAATCAACGCTTATCAGATTACCCTCCACTATTTCTGAAAACGAACTTATCACTGAAATAAACAAACTGAATAACAATGATGCCATTGATGGTTTCATAGTTCAGTTGCCAATTCCGAAACATATTAATGAGCAAATAATTATTAAAACCATTGCACCCAATAAAGATGTAGATGGATTTCATCCGCAAAGCGTTGGTAAGATGGCGCTTAATCTGCACACATTTATTCCGGCAACTCCGCTTGGTGTTTTAAAACTTATTGAACATTATAAAATAGAAACCGCAGGCAAGCACTGTGTGGTGATAGGCCGCAGTCATATTGTGGGGTCGCCAATGAGTATTTTAATGGGGCGCAATGCGTATCCGGGTAATTGCACGGTTACACTCACACATAGCAAAACAAAAAACCTGAAAGAAATTTGCCTCACAGCAGATATTATTATTGCTGCACTTGGCAAACCCGAATTTTTAACTGCCGATTACGTGAAGCAAGGCGCTGTGGTAATAGATGTTGGCATTACGCGCGTAAAAAGCGACCTTACAAAATCGGGATACAAATTACTTGGCGATGTAAAATACGATGAAGTGTCCGCTAAGTGCTCTTACATCACACCCGTTCCGGGTGGAGTAGGACCCATGACTCGCGCTGCACTTTTACTCAACACTCTTTTTGCCGTTAAAAAATAAAACGCTGTGAGCAACCAAGCTTTACTTCAATCCGGAAAAATGCTTCCCATCATGGAAGAATTTTATACCATACAAGGTGAAGGATTTCATACCGGCAAAGCCGCTTACTTTATTAGAATAGGCGGTTGCGATGTGGGTTGCCATTGGTGCGATGTAAAAGAAAGCTGGAACCCCGATTTACACCCGTTAAAAAATGTGAAAGAGGTAGTTGCCAATGCAATTACTTTTCCGGCTAAAGCTGCGGTAATTACAGGCGGTGAGCCCACTATTTACAACCTCAGTTATTTGGCCGATGAGTTAAAAGCGAATAAAATAAAAACTTATTTAGAAACATCGGGTGCTTACCCGCTAAACGGAAATTTCGATTGGGTTTGCCTTTCGCCAAAGAAAACTGCACCACCCGTTACCGAAATTTATACGCTTGCCCATGAACTTAAAATAATAGTTCACAATAAAGATGATTTTAAATGGGCAGAAACACATGCTGCAAAAGTAAATGCAAACTGCCACCTTTTTTTACAACCCGAATGGAGCAGGCGAGAGGAGATGACACCGCTCATAACCGATTATGTAATGCAAAACCCTAAATGGATGATTTCGTTACAAACGCATAAATATTTAGGGATTCCTTAGCACTTTTTGGGAAATAAATTAATGCCTTTTTTTCTTTTATGTTAGCATTTAACTATGGTAAACACTTCTTACAATAATTTTTATCTCATTTTTCGCCTCGATGGTGAGCAAAAGAATTGGGTAAATCTTTTTTTAATTTTTCTGAATACAAGTACAATCATGTGTTTATAGGCAGTAGGTAAGCAGTGTAAAAAGAAATATTATATTTGCGCTCCTAAAAAAACTTTGTTGATGGTCCCGTAGCTCAGCTGGATAGAGCAACTGCCTTCTAAGCAGTAGGTCGGGGGTTCGAATCTTCCCGGGATCACTAAATAAGTTTTTAACAGCTTTACCCCACTTTAAAGCCCTTTAGAGTGGGGTTTTCCATTTATAGAGTTTTATTTCAATTCATCTTTTTTCTATAATTGTTTCACTTTTTTTAACCACTAAAAAAATGTGAAACATTTTTTAGGTAAACCAATAGTTAAACAATTAAAAAAACGATTGTACCAAATGAGAGATACGCATGCTCCTAAAAACGAAAAAGCCCCTCTAACGTTGGTTAGAAAGGCTTTTCGCGTTCTTTGTGTGTCCATAACGAAAGAGGCGGACTGCCTCAACTCATTACATTGTGATCCCGCTGGGATTATTTTTTCCGCCCCGCAATATCTCGATTTTCACCCGAATATCCCTATTTAGCAATGAAGTATAGAAACATTCGGATTAATTCAGTACATCAAAAAACATCAAAATGTTGAAAATGTTTACCCCATTGTTTACCCCGTTTTCGCCATTTTCACTACCTTGCATTACTTTAATTTTTATCAATAGATATGGCAAGTGTAGCAATAATTTTCCGAAAAGATAAACTCAACTCTAAGAAAAAAGCACCGGTTAATTTCCGAATCATAAAGGACCGGAAGATATCCTATGTTTCGGCAGGAATCATGCTCCACGAAAAGGATTGGGACGAGAAAAATCGTAAGGTTAAGAAGAGTCATAAGAACGCTAACCGCTTCAATTCTTTCCTGGCAAACAAGTTTACCGAACTTCAGGATAATGTTTTTGAACATCAGACTTTCGGGAAATCAGTACCCACGAAAAAATTGAAAGAGGAGATTTATGGAAAAGTTCCGACCAATATTTTCACATTCTCGGATAGTGTTTTGGAAAGTTATAAGAGTCAAAACATGTTTGGTACACATGATAAAGCAAAAGCAATCATGAATAAATTAGAGTCATTCCATGGTTCCAGAAACCTCATATTTCAGGATATTACTCCCGAGTTTCTTAATAAATACGACACCTATTGCCGAAGCAAATGGGAAAATAAGACCAATACTGTCCACAAGGATATGAAGTACTTTCGTAAACTTTTTAATGATGCTGTACGCCTTGAGGTAATTGAAATGAAAGAAAATCCATTCCTAAAATACAAGCTGAAAATAGAAAAAACACAACGAACATTTTTATCAGAAGATGAACTCACAGCTTTTGCCTCCGTTGTCTGCAATCCGGGAACAAGAATGGAATTACATCAAGATATGTTTGTATTTGCATCCTATACCGGAGGTTTACGTGTTTCTGATGTACTTCAATTAAAATGGAAGAACCTTGACAAATCCCACATTAACTTTACTATTCAGAAAACCGGAACACAACTTTCCATACTTGTACCGGATAAAGCAATGAAGATTATCAATAAATACAAGCCGAAAAAAATTGATAAGGAACATTTCATCTTTCCTATGCTCAATAATAAATTAGACGTGAAGGATCTTCGCCTGATGGACAAAGAAATTTCCGGAGCCACCGCTTACATTAATAAGAACCTTAAAGAAATTGCTAAAATTGCTGAAATTTCAAAGCCGATTTCATTCCATATTTCTCGTCATACTTTTGCTACAAGAGCATTGAGAAAAGGAATCAGCATTGATAAGGTATCAAAGCTCATGGGCCATGCGGCCATTCGCGAAACACAGGTCTACGCTAAAATCGTAAATGAAGAATTAGATAAAGCGATGGAAGTTTTCAACGACTGAGCCCCACCCCTTTAAAATCAACTGACTAAATTTTCAACAACTACAAATTGTAGTTAAACTGACTAAATTTTTTAACATTCCGATAATAATCGGGTGCAAATAAGTATTTTAGGGTAACAATTGATTGACGAGAAATTCGTCAATCAATATTAAGAAATCATTTTGCAGAACCTTAAAAATGTTCAAAGCACCTGTAACTACTGCTCCCTTCAAGGAGCATCTAATAATAGATATGTGATTTGGTTGGAACAAAATCAAAAGACCAGGGCTGGTCAGCCCTTACCATGGTAACCGGCAACAATAATAAAATCATCATTCATAATCATCTTCACGCACCAACTCGCCAACAGAGTAATCTCATGCATGAATTGGCGCATTTAATTTGTGAACACAAGAATCCTGAAACCATCCGCAACATCTAGCTACCATTTTTTATGCGTGATTATGATAAACAGCAGGAGGAAGAAGCAAACTATTTAGGATCGGCACTACAAATTACCCGTGAAGGCTTGTTATGGGCATTAAAAAAACGCATGGAAATTTCCGAAATCGCTGAGCATTATAACGCCAGTCCGTCTATGGTCACCCTTCGCATCAATTCAACAGGTGTGAAAAAGCAGTTGAGTTATTTAGGTTTATAAGCCTAACTGTCAATAATTTGAAACCAAACTACGTTATTTTCGTATAATTATAATTATAATTACATTATTTATAGTATTTTTGTATAATAATCTAACATATTAAAATAATATACAATTTTTGTATAATGAAAACAATAAGCAATATTGCAGCATTTGTAAAGTACCATCGGGAAAAGCAAAAACTGACGCAAGAGCAACTGGCAGAAATGACCGGCTTAGGTATTCATTTTATTCGCGATCTTGAACAAGGCCGTTCAAAATTACGCCTTGATAAAGTAAATGAAGTACTTTCTTTTTTCGGTTTTCACTTAGGTCCTAACGTAAACGCAAATGATCCTTGGCGAATTTGGCATGAATTCATCAATAAAGCGGTTACAATAACCAAAACAAATAAGCAACAGGTTGTAGGGTTTCTTATGAGTGAAATTCGTGATGAAAAAAGTAACATCATCGGGTGGAAGGTACTCCCAAATCCAAGTGCACTCGAATGGAAAAAAAGTAAAGATGATGCATTATTGGTTGAAGTAAAACAAAATGAAATTGCAGAAATTAATTACCAAACAATATGAAAAAGGGACTAGTAAAATTTCATGATACAATAGTTGGCACCGTTTATCAGGTTATTGGTGAAGATAATAAGGATGAGAATGGATATTTTTTTCAGTACAATGAAGATTACATTAAAAATCCTGTTCATGGTTCCATAAGTCAAACATTGCCGGTGCGTGAAGAGAAATTTCGAAATGAAGAAAATTTGATTCCGTTCTTTGATGGATTAATTCCTGAAGGGTTTCTTTTGGACTTAGCGTTGAAAAATTGGAAATTGAATGAAAAAGACAGAATGGAATTATTATTAAGTGTATGTTTCGACTGTATTGGTGCAGTAAGTATAACAAGATTAAATGATGAAGAAAGAAAATAGCAGATGTTTGTATTGTTACAAACCTTTGGATGAAAATCAGAACGATTTTCACCCTAAATGCAGTAAATTATTTTTTGGTTTAGAATCACCACCTATACTTTCATTGAGTAAAGAAGAGTTGATTGAAATGGCAAAAGAAATTACCAAGAAGAGCATTACCATTCCCGGTGTTCAACCTAAATTATCTTTAAACCTTGAAAGCAATCCCGATGATCCAAAAAAATCTCGATTGACCATTGTAGGTTTATGGGGTCAATTTATTTTGAAGCCACAAGCAGAGTCATTTAAAGCATTACCCGAAAATGAAGATTTAACTATGCATTTAGCGGAGTTAGCCGGTATTAAAACAGCTTCACATACTTTATTGCGTACAACATCAGGGCAATTAACTTACGTTACAAAAAGATTTGACAGAGTAAAAGGAAAAAAAGTTCCAATGGAAGATTTTTGTCAATTGATGGAGGTTCCAAGTACAGGAAGAAGTAAGTATGATAACGGAACGATGGAGCAGTTAGGAAAAGCTATTGCAAAATATTCATCAGCTCCAGGTATTGATTTGATAAATTATTTCGACATCGCTGTATTTTCTTTTTTAATTGGGAACTCTGATATGCATTTGAAAAATTTCTCCATGATAAAAAATGAAGACAATCAATATCGTTTATCTCCTGCATATGATTTAATCTCAAGCAATTTAGCAATGGGTAAAGATGATAAGGAGCAAATGGCATTACATCTTAATGGGAAGAAAAATAAAATTCTTAAAAAGGATTTCATTG
Source organism: Bacteroidia bacterium (assembly GCA_020054095.1). Classification (GTDB taxonomy): domain Bacteria; phylum Bacteroidota; class Bacteroidia; order JADZBD01; family JADZBD01; genus JAGVMA01. Next base: position 32,000 of record JAGVMA010000034.1, read on the forward strand.
CACTAGCCACAGGCTTAAAAATTGCAATAACTGTAACGGATAAAATATTCTCAAAATATCAAAGTCATCTGAACAAATTTGAAGAATTTATTGGAATAAGTTTTTTGGATGATCAATCAAAAGAAGATTATATCAAAATACTAAAGGAAAGAGCAAAGGCATTGGAATTGATCTGAAGGAGAATCCATCCACACAAATCCCCCCACAGGTTATAAGGTGTTCGTCATCGGTCGTCAGCAAAAAATCACGCCAAGCCATTGCCACATTTGTTTTAGAGTATATGTTTTAAAGGCATAAACAAAAGTGGCAATGCCCTTCGGGTTGCTATCGCAAGCTTGTCATGTTTTTTGCGTTCCTCCCTCTTCCTCACGGCAGCCTCCTTTGTCCTGCCAAGCCACTTCATTCATTGCATTGCGGTTGCCCGGTCATTCGCAAAATAAATTTTAAATAGCGGTGCTCATTCACCGGACAATCCTCATTCCATTCATTTCAGTAGCTTGTCAGTCCACCGGCTGCCCATAATTGTGCTCGCCTGCTGGTCGCCTCGGGCTGCGCCCCACCCGAAAAAATGCAAACCTCTTGTCGGCAGATAATTTATTTATTCGTTTGCATTTTTCGGGCGTGGCTTGTGTTGTCTATCGTGTGGCATAAAGTAAGGTCGCTTCGCGGACTTTATTTATTTTGCCACACTTGCAACATAGGTCGCCCCCGCTTTCGTACCCTCGGGCTGAGGCCCTCGAAGCCTCAAGCTACCGGGCTTCCACCCTCGGCTCCACTCGCAGGACGGCTCGCTAAAGCTGCACAAGTGTCCGCAATCCGTTCATTTCGCTACGTTGCACTTCGCTTCATTCTCTCATTGCAGCCACTTCTCCCACCGCTTGCCGCAGGCGCTATAACCTCCGACACACAATCCGAGCATATTCCTTAAAAAACAGTGATTTTAGTCATGGCAAAGACTCAAAAACCCTCAGCATTTTTAAAGGAAATGACTGGTCTGAAAAAAGACCTCACTAAATCTCTACCGAAAAAAAAACCAGGTAAATCAGTTTTGATTGCAACATGGAATTTAAAAGCATTCGGTAATCTCAATGAAAAATATGCCAACAGCACGGGTAAAGAACCAAAACGAGACATGGCATCTTTGGAATTCATCACCGAAATCGTATCTCGGTTTAATGTTATCGCAATACAAGAGGTAATGGATTATTTAAAATGTTTGCGTCACATGATGAAACTCCTTGGTCCGAATTGGGGATTCGTTATGACTGACACGAATAAAGGTGATGTTGGGAATGGTGAACGATTCGCTTTTGTTTTCGATAAAAGAAATATCGACATATCCGGTCTTGCTTGTGAAGTAGTTGTTCCGAAAGAATATTTGAAAAATAAGAAATATAGTTTGCAGGAACAGTTTGCACGTACACCTTACGCAGTAAGTTTTAAATCCGGTAAAAAAACTTTTGTACTACTTACACTTCACGTTTATTACGGTTCATCGGCATCAGATAGAGTTGCTGAATTATCAGGAGTTGCAAAATGGGCAAAAGAATGGGCAGTTGATTTAGCCTCTTGGAATCACAGTTTATTTGTATTAGGCGATTTTAATATTGAACGAAAAGAAGATAAAGCATATCAGGCTTTTGTTTCAACAGGACTATACACTCCGCCTGAATTAGAAAAACCACCACGCAGTTTTGATAATACAAAACCGAAATTCTATGATCAGATTTCTTGGTTCAAAAATCAGAAAGATGAAATTGGATTGAAATTCATACAAGGTGGAGATTTTAATTTTAACGGTAAGGTTTTACTGTTAAACGAGATACAACACGATTATCAGAAGCAGTTTGCAAAATTGCGAACAATGCTACACGCAGGTTTTTACCTGCAATCGCAGACGAGCCAAATTCAGCACCGTTTTCCCTTGTACGAACAAAGGCAGGGTCGTTTTTGATGCGTTCCGCATCAACGCCCCCTTTTTCACGAGCTAAATGTCCGTCTTGGGTTTTGTAAAAGGAAATATCTCCGATTTTCCCTTTTAGCTTTATGATGCCCTTTTCACGTGCCATTTTGTTTAAATTTTAAAGTGAATTTTTGATTTGCAGTTTCCGGAGCTGCAGTCACCAGAAAAAGGTCAGTTGAAAACTCTATCGCGAGTCGAATTAACTCCTGACAATTACAAAATTACATTGTCTTAAAGGGCTGAAAGAATTTGCGATGCGATTGCATTGATTCGCAGTAGATAACATAAGAGATACGACATAACGTGTCGTAGCGAGGTGTTTGCTCCATAGATGAAGCATAGATAATGTATAAGAGGGGTGATAATAAAGCAAGTGAGAGAAAATGAAGGAAAAAACAAAATGTTTACCCCGAACGTCTAAAAATGAAAAAACCCTCTGAAAAATCAGAGGGTTTTACCCGTTAAAAGTGATCCCGCTGGGATTCGAACCCAGGACCCTTACATTAAAAGTGTAATGCTCTACCAGCTGAGCTACGGAATCTATTCACACATTTTTAAGCGGCTGCAAATATAGTAGCATTATTTATATCTGCAAACGTGCATGTTTTATTTTTTATTTAACCATTTTTAGCTTAGTGGTTGATAACCGCGGAACATCAATTTTGTTAACTTTAAGCGCTATATGTCGGCTCACAAGGTTTCTCCCGATTTAGTTGTTTTACCTCACAAAGGACTTGGTGCCCTGCTTTTTGGTAGTACGCAAGATTTAGCTCGCGAAATTTATGGCGAACCGGCAGAAGTGGAACAGCTTAATAGTGTAGACGAAAAATATAAAACCACAGTGTGGCATTATTGGCAAATGGGTTTTTCTGTTTTTTTTGATGAAGATGCACATAACACATTTACTTGTGCAGAGGTTGACAATGCTAATTGTGTTTTGTGGGGAGCAAAAATTTTTACTTTATCCGAAAAAGAAATAATTGCCCTTTTTAAAAGTAAGGGATATAAAGAGATGGATGTCGAAACACACGAGTGGGGCGAAAAGCGGGTGAGCTTTGATGATGCAATGGTTGATTTATACTTCGAGCATAATCATCTGGTATCGGTAAATTTTGGAATAATGCCTGCGGAACAAAAAAGTGATACAATTATTTTCCCTAATTAAAATATGAATTTTAAGCTAATCAATTTGTTTTTTTTCTTTCTGGTTTCCGGCAACTTGTTGGTGGCACAAGTAAAAGACAGCAGCAAAATTGATTTGAACAATTATACATTCGCACAATCGCAGGGTGTTTTACCTGCCGATTTTGTTGATTTTTATCTTCCCGAAAACGAACACAATGCATCCAATCCGGATGCCAAAAAATTTATAGAGCAAAATCTAACTTCGTTTTCAAACATTATTGCTACGGGTAAAATAATGTATAACGATGTATTTAGCAATTACGCAAAAAAAATTCACGACAAACTTTTTGAAGATGATAAAGAAGAAATAAAAAAAATGCGCATTTATACTATTAAAAATTCTACTGTAAATGCTTATACCACTAATGATGGTAAAATTTATATCACCATGGGACTTTGGGCGCGTATTGAAAATGAAGCTCAATTGGCATTTATATTGGCGCACGAAACTATACATTATTTTAAAAGCCACGCTTACGAAACCTATAAGTACAACGAAAATTTACGTAAAAACGGTTACTATAATTACGATTATGACGATGTGGAGAAAAACAGGTATCGTTATTCAAAAAGCAATGAATTTGAAGCAGACAGAGAGGGTGCGCTCATCTATTTTAAATCGGCTTACTGCGATACAATTATGAACAGTGTTTTTAATTTACTGCATTATTCTGATTATCCGGAAGAAAATACTCCTGTGGAAAAATGTTTTTTCGAAACCGATTATTTTAAACTTAGAGATGAAGTGTGGCTTGAGAAAGATAGTGTAAAACCTATAGATGTGGACGAAGATTATAGCGATGTGAAAATAACGCACCCAAATACGAAATCGAGGAAAGATGAGATAATGCGTTTGAGTTCACAGAGTCAGAAAACAGGAAAAGGCAAACTGTTTTTGATTGATGAACAGGAGTTTTACAAAATAAAATACTCGGCTTCAATAGAATTATGCGAAGTGCTGTATCGTGAAAAAAGATACGAAGAGTGCATTTACAAAGCATATCAACTGAAAATACGGATTAGCGCCAATTATATTTTAGATAAACTGATAACAAAAGCGTATTACAGTTTAAGTTTCAGAAGCGTGAATCAGGATAGTTATGCGCAGTATAAAAAATCGGGATACATTTCGCAAGTGGCGCATGTGGTTCAGTTTATGGATAAAAGTGAGCTAATAGCGTTATCCATTAATAATGCCTGGAAATTGTATCTGCAAAATAATAATGACGATGAGATAAAATATATTTTGAATACACAATTTGAACGAACAGAAAAAAAAGAACGTAACTATTACCTAAATTCGGATGGAGCTTGCAAGGCATTTACATTTTTCCTGAAAGAGAACCATAAATCGCAACTAAAGTGTGTGATAGATAGTTTATATAAACCTGATTTTGCGAAAGAAGATTTATACCGCAAAACGTATCACACCGAGTTTATAATGGATAATGAATTTGCATCGCATCTTAGCAGTGCCGATAAATTTACGTTTGTGGTGATAGATAATAATAAATCAACAGTAATTATTCCGCAATTGTTTTTTGTGAACAACAAAAAGAAAGAATTGAAAAAATATGCTGCTGATTATATTCGTGAGTTAATTACCAAAACAAAAGAGAGTGAACAAGCTAAAGGTGTGGAAATGATAAGTGTGTTTTCGCTTGATAAATCATCGGCACAGCAAATTAATGATTACAACCAATTAGTAACCTGGCTCGATAATGTGAATATGCCGCAGATAGAACAGGAGGATAATAATTATAAAATCCCTGAAAACACTTACATGGATTATATTGCCGATAATTTTTTATCGGATTACCGAAAAAAAACACGAAACAAATACATTTGCTTTTCTATTATTTATGTACAAAAAGCGGGAGTAAAGCACAAGCAAGAATACATAAATATTATTGTTGATATGGAAACTGCAAGTGTTACAAAGCTGGAACGATACCGAAGTTCGAGTTTATTTAAATTAAAACTTAATGAAAACAAAATATTACTAACCATTACTAACTTAAACAAGAAATGATACTATTTTTAATAGGATTTATGGGGAGCGGAAAAACCACCGTTGGCAAATTTTTAGCTAAAGAATTAGATTATGTTTTTGTTGACATGGATGCGCGAATTTTAAAAGAAGAGGGTGCAACTATTAATCAGATTTTTGAGAGCAAGGGCGAAAACTATTTTAGAAGTGCTGAGCATAATTTGCTTAAAAAGTTAGTTAATCAAGATGATTTGGTGGTGGCTTGCGGTGGCGGCACACCGTGCTTTTTTGGGAATATAGATTTAATGAATAAAGCCGGAGTAACCGTGTACTTAAAACTAAGCAGCGATAAGCTGCATGCGCGCTTAGTGGAAGATAAACAAAGGCGACCGCTGCTGAAAAACAAAACCGATGCCGAACTGAAAATATTTATTAAAGAGTTATTAGAAAAGCGCGAACGCTTTTACAACAAGGCGCAAGTAAAAATGAAATTATCAAACGCATCGCCCGATGAACTTGCCAAAGAAATAAAAGCGGAATTAAAATAAGCGGACGGGTGCAAATGTATTTTTGCAGCAGTGAGATGGGAAACGGGTGCATAAATATGACTGGCAACTGTGTTATATAGAATGTGAGTGATAAAGATTTTTTTGTAATTGAACTAAAATATGTTGGTAGTGAACAAAAGTAGTAAGCGAGTGTGTGAAAGTATAATACAATTGCACTGACTTAAGATGGCTGTGGGTAAAAGTATTTTTGCAATTGTATTGAGTTAAGATAGGAGAATGTGAAGTGGGTGTGCTAATGTGCGGGCTAAGTGTGGCAAAATGTGAGAAAATAGTGCAAGTGCATTGAGTTGGGGTGGAAGAATGTGTTAGCGTAATGCATTGTGTTAAAAATCGAGCAAGTCTTTTAGAGGAATGTCGAGGGCTTTGCTTAGTTCAAATAAATAATAGGCGGTGGAATTGAATTTTCCGTTTTCGACACGCTCAATGCTTTGAGGGCCTTTGCCACATGCAAAAGCTAAATCGCACTGGGTGAGGCCGTGTTTTTTACGCAAAGCCATTAAATGAGCACCGAGTGTTTTGGTAAACTTTTTCTTTTGCACTTAAACAAATCAACGCATCTATTGAAAAAATGAAATCAACAGATATGTTGATTACGTTCTTTTTTATAAATTAGTTATTCAATTGTAAAGGATGACAAAAAAGGAGCTATTTACGTGTTTGTACAAAAGCACAACGTATGCTCAGAAAATTGTTCTATTGGAGGCGGAGGGCAGCTATACAAAAGTGTATTTTAAAAGAAAACGTAATCCTGTATTGGTGGTGTGCCAATTGGCAGCAATTAAGTCTTTACTTTGTAAAAGATTGTTTTTTAGAGCTAGTAGAAAATACTTAGTAACTGTTTAAATTTTATTCAATAATATTTTTAAGGCGGCTAAATATAGCATTGCCTGACTTGATTCTAAAAGGTATTCAAAATCCTTACTCAAT
>JAGVMA010000070.1 GCA_020054095.1 Bacteroidia bacterium
ATTTATAAATTTGTCGAGCTTAATGTTTGCGGTATTATTATCAGCAATCAATTTCTCTTTGTGAACTATTTCTCCCAAAGTATTGTATATAAACATAACAGCATTTGTGCTTATCTCATACTCTATATTTATTCCATTTGAAGCCGGATTAGGATAGGCCACGAGTGATTGAACTTGCTCCTCTTGATAAAAAACCCTTTCATTATTTGGCTCATCATTTAATTCGCAAGGATTTAGGTATTCTGTTCCGTATGGGTCGTAAGCAGCTAATATGCTTCTTGCTTGATACACTCCTATTCCATCTGTGTAAGGGCATAAATTTGCAATCACTCTTAAAGTACTTACAGCAGCGCTATCTAATGTTGATTGATTATTTTGAATTTGGTTTAGCATTATTTGCGCTACTGTTTTTTGATTATGAATAGCTGCATTTGAACAAAGAATAGAATTGCAGTTACTAATGGTATTATTCAAAAGCGAAGAAACACTGTTAGAATCTACATCGGTAATTAAATCGTTAATATTTATTAAACCGCCAATGGTGCTTGTGTTTTCGGTATTCATGAAGTTAACCAATACCAGATTATTGCTCACATTAATATTATCTAATTTAATGTGGTGGTACAGTGCTTTTCTGTTTAAATATTTGCCCACTGTATCGTTACCCGGAAAATTTATTTGGTCCAATGCAATAGCATTAGGGTTAACAATCAATGCAGGAGGTGGTGTTGCACAAAAAACAGGATTGACACTTGATGTTGAAAAAATAGAAATAGGAATCGAAAATTGGCCTGTAGGATTCCCCGGATTTTGATTTGGTGGGCCGTTTGGATCCCAAAAGTAAAACGGAGAAAGTGCGCCATTCGTAAGATTAGACGTAAAGAGTCGGTTGGTAGAAGAAATCGCATTCCAAGTGTTTTGTGTAGCGTTGGTAGGACCACTTTGGTCTCCTTGCGATCCCACAAAACCGTTATTATCTAACCAAAAACCATAGGTGAGATTTTGCATATCGTTGGCATAAATTTTACTTGGCATTTGTCCTGAACATTTAATACCGTAACCCATTTGTCGTACTACATTACAAGTAATTAAACTACCCGGGCTTAATGATGCAAATATGCCGCCTATGGCAGTGTTATTGGTAGCAGGCAATGCGCGCACTTGGTTAGTGCTTACAAATGCGCTTTGGCAGCCCAGCAGGCGTATGCCGGTGGCATTGCTATAATTGGGGTTAAGGCGTATGCCATTGCTGGTTATTTGCGGCTTGTAAGCATTTAGCACATTTACTCCAAAACGCACATACCATATTCGGTTGCCTTTTACGGTATAAACTGCGTTAACATTGGTATTGCTTAGTTCATTAATAAATACTCCGGTGGGCACAGGGCCACCTGTGCCATCCATGGTATCGTTGCTTACGGTAAAATTGCATTTAAAATTTTGGAATGCACGCACGCCCACTCCAAAGTTTTGCATCGTGTTAAAATCTATCAGCACGGTATTGTTGTTTTGGGCGGTTTGTACATTTACACAATTACTGTTTCGCAAAAATGTATTGCGCTTGGCGGTGAGGTTCATGTTTTTTTGTGCTAATATGCCATTCACGCAATCATCAAATCGGTTACGGTTATTAGCGCCATTATCGCCCACCAAAAAGGTGCTGTTAATAGGCAAAAATAGTGTGCCTGATTCGGCCCACACGCCTGCTATGCCCGCTATAGTAAATCCGGATACTATGTTTTTGAAATAGTTATTTATAATTCTGGCATTGCTAAACATGCCGTGTATGCCGCAATCCACATATTCAAATAAATTATAATTACCCGCTTGTGCATTGTTGCCTATCAGTATGTAATTATTGGGCGTGTTAAGGTTGCGCACTAAGTTAAGCTCAATGCCGGTATTGGTGCGCTGCCCGGCATGTGGGCTTTGCAGTGTGGTGGTGGGGAAGTTATTTGTATTAAGTATTTGGTTGCGTATAATTTGAATAGGAGTGGTAGTGTTGTATGGCGTAGGAATATTTGCTCGGCAAGTAAATACAGATGTGTGTATAATGCCTGTATGCTGTTGGCTATTATCGGCAATTACTGTAATTCCTTTCCAGTTTTTATTAAAAATAATATTTGATAGCGTGTATTTTCCGCCATTAATACTTATCACTGCCGTATCGGCATCTTCAATAAGTGTGTATGAGCCTTGCGCAGGTGGAAGGTTAGAAATAAAATGTGCCGTAGCATCGCTAATGCGTACACCATCCCACATAGGGTCGCAGCCATACAAATGACTTCGCTCTAACTTAAACGTAATACCCGGATTAATAATAATTTTTGCATTAGGGCCCATCAAAACTCTACAATTGGTAAAGGTTAAATTAGTATTAACAACAAAAGTTCCGTTAATAGAAAACAGTTTGTTCATAATCTGATACGGATTGCCAGCGCCAAATCCCGGACAATCGGTATTTATCTGCGATGCATTGTAAACCGGATAATTGTAAAAATTGGGGTTGGTACAATTGGGTTGCGGTATTTGGGTGCAGCATTTGTCTAAGCAATAAGTAAATGTATTGTTGCAGCCCGTTAAATTATCGGTTACCAATACTGTTATGCATCCTCCTGTGGCTTGTGCGGCAGTTAAATCAAGCGTTACTTGGCAGGTGCCTTGTCCGCTAACTACTGTTATACCATTAGTACCTGTCCAGTTAAATACATAACTGGGTGGTGCAATGCAATTATAAACCGTGAACACCGCTGCGTTGCCTGCACATGTGCTGCTTGGGCCCAATATAGTAGGCACGGGCACTTGCGGGTAAACAGTTACTAATTGTTGTATAGTGGATGAATTTCCATTAGCATCGGTTACAACTAATGTTACAGTGTATGTGCCTGCGGCAGCATAGGTGTGCGATGGATTTTGTAGTGTAGAAGTGTTACTGTTTCCAAAGTTCCAGCTATAGCTAATGGGAGTAGCTGTTAGGCAAGTAGATAAATCGGTAAACTGTGTGGGGTTTCCAACACAAACATTAGTATATGAAAAATTAGCTGTTGGGCCTAAAATTAATATTTGTGTAATTGCAGAATTTGTTGCACACGGAGTTGTGAAATTAGGTACAGCAGCAGTTACAGTTATAGTGTAAGAGCCCGGATTGGCGTACGTGTGGCATCGTATAATCGAATTTAGATTAGTGTAGCTTCCAAAAACAGGAGGAGTATTATCACCAAAATCTACACTAACAGCATATCCTAAGTTATCGCAAAGAACACTTGCCTGAATTGTAACACAAATTTGTGTATTCACACATGCTGTAGTTGGTGAATTGGTAATTGAAATACCAGGAGGGTTGCCATCATAAACATCAAAACTGCATGATGCGCAATTGCTCGGCATTTGCGCATCGCATACGGTTGCCGTATAACTACCGCACTGAGAAAATTGCATAGCTATGCCACACGAAGGAGAGTATGCAGTGGTTGTACCATTGGGGCCAACAAATGTCCAGTTATAACCCGGTGGCGTGCAATTTTGATTAAAGCAGGCATTAAAAATAGAAAATGCCAAACTATTAGCGCAAGCATTTACGCATGTTATTCCGAGCAAACAACTTACTTGTGTTGACAAGCACAAATCAAACGGTTTTAAAACACTTGATGGCGATGGGTTTGCGATGCCATACGCTTTTAAATAATACGTATTACCAATTGTTAAATTAGTGATGCTTAAATTTATTACACTATCGGGCAGGGTAACAAACGAACTGTCAACTGCAACCAAACTAGAACACGTGCCGCTGCACACAATTATTTTTCTGAAATATTCTGTTGTATCAGTTCCGTGATTGGTAAATGCAATTTGTATACTGCTGTTTGTAGCCGCAAAACTGGTCCAGTATTCTGTCCCCAAAGTTGAAAGGTTATTATAACAGCTATCAGTATTAGTTAAATTTACAGCACTCGCACAAGTGTTTTGCGCATTTACATTTAGCGCCAGCAGCGCAACAAAAAATAAGGTGATTAGTTTTTTCATGGTAATAAAGTTTTGATTTTGTGAAAAAATTATTTCTGTATACAGAAATAACTTGTTTTTTGTTTTTACTTCTCTAAAACGAATATAGTAAAATTTTGATGCCGCCACAATTGTGGCGAAATATTTTTTTGGCTTTGATGAATTTCATTGTGTGAAATATCAGCGCAATGAAAAAGAATTAAAAAAAATAGGTGCACGAATTGTGTACTTGCGCAAAAAAAACAAAATCACACAAAGTCAATTGGCTTTTGAAGCAAACATTCAAGAATCAAGATTAAGAAACATAGAAAAGGGTGCTATTAATACAGGGATTTCAACTCTTATTTCTATCGCAACATCTTTTGACTTATCGCTAAAAGAATTCTTTGATTTTTAGATACTCTAAATTTCCCTTAAAACAGAATTTTTTAAAATAATTTTTCATTCTCACACAATAAAACAGAAAACGAATCGTTTTAACTGTTCATTCCCGCAAATTATATTTTTTATACGCATGATTTAATTTTTACGCTCCGCTAAAAAAAGTCGCGAACAAAAAAACACAGCTCGGTTGCAAACGTGCTTGTGTAGCAGTAACCGGAGCGCGGCACTTTTAATTTAACCTGTTCTCGCTGTGGCGCAAAGCGCCACAGCGAGAACACAAAAAACAAAAACAATATGAGTTACGGAAACATTAGCGCTAACATTAGCGCTGCCGACAAAACGGCTTTTAAAACCGCCATTAACAATGCCGGTTTGCTTTTAAATTTTATGGTTAACCTCACGCTGGCCGAGCGCCAATCGCTCGCCAAGATGGGTAACAACCGCTATGCGTTTGTAAAACGATTTATTCAAATTGCCGAAGCCAATCCGGCTGTGTTGCCCGGTTCGTTTAATTTAAACGAGCTAAAAAAAGATGTAGCACTGTTTGAAGATTTGCGCGATTTAACAGTGGGCGTTACGCAGCTTAACGAAAAAATGAGCGACACTACTTTGGCAGTAGGTTCCGAGGCATTTACAAAAGCACTGCAAGGCAAAGAATATTTTGAAGCAGCCAATCGCGATAATTCGGGATTAGATGATGTGGTGGCTGAGCTGCAAGAATTTTTTGCACGCAACACCCAAGATGATTTGCCAAGCGGGCAAGGGCAGTAAAGCACCGTTTTATAAAAAAGAAGTGGTAATCAAGTTATTACCACTTTTTTTCGTGAAAAAACTTGAATTTATTGTGAAAATATCACACTATTTCGTGCAAATAACACCATAACTCGTGTAAAATACACCAAGCTTAGTGTAAATAACACCAACGGTCGTGTAAAAAACACCAAGCATTGTGAAAAATTCACCAACTATTGTGAAACTATCACAAAAAATTGTGAAAAAAACACCAACGATGATACACTTTGGAAAAAAAATAAAACAATTAGTACGTGAGCAAAATCTTAATCCCGAAAAATTTGCTGAAAGCATCGGGCTAAAACATCGCTCGTTATACGATTTATATCGAAGACAAAACATTAGCACCGCACTGCTCCCAAAAATATCAGCGGCACTTAACCACGATATGTTTCAATATTTATATGCAGGTGGCAATTCTCCTGCTGAAAAATTATTGAACGAAAAAATTACTCAACTGCAATTAGAAAACACTCAGCTAAAAAAAGAAAATGCCTTGCTTCAGGAAATTGTAAGATTGAAAAAGTGAGGAATTGTCGCGCATCGCCTGCCTGCTGCAGGCGGGATTGGAATGACAGCGCACAGTCTTCGACATGCTCAGACTGACAACACACACAAGTCATATTGAGCTTGTCGAAGTATGACTTCACAATGACAATCCCCCCACTTAACAAAGACTTAAAAATTTGTTAAAAACTGCTTATTGCCACTTGGCTTGGTTTGCATAAATTCGCACTGCGAAAAAAACCAAGGGTTGATAACCTACAGGAAATGGCAATAGAAAAACGCCATCACTCCGAAACCGGCTCGTTGGTAATTTAAATTAAGCAAACACCCAAAAACCAATAACATGCAAAAATTAATGATCACCATCGGGCTGATGTGCGCCTGCATTTTTGCCAATGCGCAATGCTCAGAATTATTTATTTCGGAATACGTAGAAGGTGCCGGAAATAACAAAGCCATGGAAATTTACAACCCATCGCTAAACCCAATTAACCTTAGTGCTTATCGTATAGTGCGCTATTCTAATGGTTCATCTGTACCATCGGATAGTTTTCAGCTAAGCGGCACCATTAACCCCGGCCAGGCATGGGTGGTGGTAAATGGGCAAACTGTTAATCAGCAAAACAGCCCTGCTTGCGATACTGCCTTGCAAGCATTAGCTAACCAATTAGGTGGCGCTTACCCCGATCCTATGTATATGAATGGCGATGATGCCGTGTGCCTTGTTAAAGTAGGCACTACACGTGTTATCATTGATATTTTCGGGAAAATAGGCGAAGACCCCGGCACTTGCTGGACAGATGTTTTCCCTTACACGGATATTGCCGGTGCATATTGGACAAAAGATCACACCATGCAACGCAAAGCTACCGTTATGCAAGGTGTAATGGTAAATCCATCAGCATTTAATCCCACTCTTGAATATGACTCACTACCCGAAGGCACTTGGACAGGGCTTGGCACACACACTTGCAATTGCCCCACAGGTATTAATGAATTTGCAACCAATGTGCAACTAAGCATTTTTCCTAACCCATCGGCTAACGGAATGGTTTACATCAATGCATCGGCAAGCATAACGCAAATACAAATTATAAATACGCTTGGCGCAATAGTAGATGTAATTACGGTTGCCAACCAAACCAAAAATACAATTGTAAATACTTCGGCTTACACCAAAGGATTGTACACCATTAAAGTAATATTTGGCACAAGCGGATTTTTAACCAATAAAATTACTGTTCAGTAAAATTTTAGTTGGCTGATGAAAAAAATTGCGCTCGGTTGTTTTCTGTTTTGTACTTTTTTTACTTACGGGCAAACAATAATAAAAGGCATTGTTAAAGATGCGCTTACCAATGAATTATTAATTGGTGCTAATGTGATGGTGCAAAAAGGCAAAGGCGCTGTAGCAGATATTAACGGTAATTTTGAATTTAAGATTGACAGCAACGGAACTTATAGCGTTACAGCAAGTTTTATTGGCTACTTACCGCAGGTGCAAAAAATAACTGCATCGGGCAAATTAATTTACCTCAGCTTTAATTTAGAAACCGAACAGCTTGATGAAGTGGAAATAATATCGGATGTGGCTAAGATGCGCGAAACGCCTGTTGCGTTTTACAACATAAGTACTCAAAAAATAGAACAAGAAATTGGTTCGCGCGATATGCCGATGATAATGAACAGCACACCCGGTGTGTATGCCACCGAGCAAGGCGGTGGTAGTGGCGATGCACGAATTTCAATAAGAGGTTTTGACCAACGTAACGTAGCCGTGATGGTGGATGGTGTGCCCGTAAACGACATGGAAAACGGATGGGTATATTGGAGCAACTGGGATGGGCTTATCGATATAACACGCACCATACAAGTGCAGCGCGGCTTGGGGGCATCTAAATTAGCCATCACATCGGTAGGTGGTACTATTAATATTTTAACACGCGGCATTGAATCAAAGCGCTCACTATTTGTGAAACAAGAATATGGTAACAATTTATTTTTGAAAACGAGTTTAGGTTTTAATTCGGGCCAACTAAAAAACGGCTGGGGAATAGTATTTGCCGGAAGCCGAAAAACAGGCGATGGTTTTGTGAGCCAAACTTATACAGATGCTTGGTCGTATTTTTTAAAAGTGCAAAAACGATTTGATAAACATTTAATCAGTTTCAATTTTTCGGGCGCACCACAAAGTCATGGGCAGCGCATTGACAGAATGCCCACTGCAATTTACAACCAGCAGTTTGCAAAAAATTTAGGCGTATCGCAAAACGCTATTGATTCTGTTTATCAGTATTCGGGTTACACCACATTGCACCAAGGCGAAAGAGGTTATACCTATAACCCTCACTGGGGCAGTTTCACTAATTCATCCGACCAAACAATTACATTAAACGAGCGCAAAAATTATTTTCATAAACCGCAATTTAACTTGTCGCATTTCTGGAGTGCTAACGATAAGTTTACATTATCTACCACCGCCTATTTATCAATAGGCAAAGGTGGCGGTACACGGCTTAACACTGCCATTAACCGCGATACTACAAACGGACAGTGGAATTATCAAACTACTTACGATGCTAACAACACCGCCATAGATGCACTTTATAGCACCACCGAAAATAAATCATCGCGCATCATTCAATCATCTATCAATAATCATTACTGGTATGGTTTGTTATCATCGGGCATCTGGAATATTGATAGCAACTTCACTTTCACCGGTGGTATAGATGTGCGTTATTACAATGGCATACACACCACCGAAGTGCACGATTTGCTTGGTGGCGATTATTATATTGATAACACCAGTGGGCGCGACCAAAACCAAATTACCGGAACTTATTTGGGCGACCCTAATTTTGCTTTCGCGATGAAACGTGTGGGCGATAAAATTGCCCGCGATTACGAAAGTTTTGTTTACTGGGGCGGATTGTTTTCGCAATTAGAATACAACATAAAAAAACGCTGGACCATTTTTGCTACTGCCACCATTTCGCAAACGGGTTATCAGCGCATTGATTATTTTAAAAACAAAGATTTAGTTTTTGCCGATTCCACCATTGAACAAGCCGTAGGATTTGGCGATACAGTTACCATTAACGGAACAGATTACACCAACACATCGCCCGAAGCACGTTACTCCACCACCAAACGAACTTGGTGGCCGGGCTATACTGCCAAGGCAGGTGCAAATTATAATATCAATGAACATCAAAATATTTACCTCAACACGGGCATTATGCAAATGGCTCCGCGTTTCGATAATGTGTACACCACGCTTAACAAACAAAATTTAACAATAGAACCGCAAAAAGTTTTTTCTCTTGAATTAGGATACGGCATTAAGTACAAAAAATTTGCTGCCAACATAAACAGCTATTACACCGTTTGGAAAAACAAACCACTTAGCAGTTTCCCTACTATTCGCATTGCGGGCGATGATTACTTTTATCGCGTAAATGGATTAAATGCGCTGCACACAGGCATTGAAATAGATGCTGCTTACAAGCCGTTACGCAATTTAGAAGTGGAAGGGCTAATCACGCTTGCCGACTGGACTACCCAAAGTGCCGATAAAATTTATTTGTTTGATGCTGATGAAAACCCTTACGATACGTTAGAGTTCAGTGCCAAAGGAGTTCACGTGGGCGATGCAGCGCAATTGCAATTTGCATCTACCATTAAATACGATATTACAAAAGGGCTTTATGTAAAACTTAAATGGACTTATTTCGCGAAAAATTTTGCCAATTTTGATTTGGTGAGCTTAACACCTGTTACCGATTTTAGCGGAAACATTGTAGCCGACAACCGCAACCGCGAATCGTGGCAAATGCCTAATTACCATTTGCTGGATGCTTTTTGCGGTTATGAGTTTTTTATAAAAAAACTTCGCCTTAATTTTAATGCCGGCTTAATAAACATACTTAACCAATATTATATTACCGATGCCACCAATGGTCGCGATTTTGATGCTGCTACCTCGTTGGTTTATTTTAGCCAAGGCAGGCGCTTTACTACTTCACTAAAAATAACTTACTAAAAAAATCTCTCATGAAAAAAACAATCACAGTCCTTACAAATTGCTTAGCTGCAACCATGTTATTCGCACAGGCTACCTTACCCACATCGTGGAGCTTTAGCGGAAATTTACCCACCGGCTGGAGCCAAAGCGGGATGGCCTATTACACCGGTTCGGGCAACACCCCGCCTGCCGGTAAATTTGATAATACGGGAGATTGGCTACAAATAAATTACAGCGATGATGCAGGTCCACTCACCTATTTCTTAGCCGGAAATTCTTTTACGGGTGGTACGTTTACCGTTCAAGAATCGGTTAATGGAATATCGTGGACAACTTTGCGCACGCACACTGCACCGCCTACTGTTTACACACAGTTTACTGACAACCCGCAAGCGGCAAGTCGTTACATTCGGTTTTATTACACGCAAAAAGTAACCGGTAACATTGGTGTAGATGATGTTAATTTGGCTGTTGCTCCTGCCGGACCTCAACAAGAAATAAATGTGAAGTTCAATAATGTTTCGATAGCATCGGGCAGTACTATTTATTTTAATTCGCCTGTAAGCACTTCTACTCCAATTATACTTTCTATCGAAAATTTAGGCACTACCAATGCGCTTACTGTTTCGGCAACAAATTTTAGCGGCCCACAGGCTGCGGAATATACCATTCAATCGGCACCGACAAATGTTAACGCACTTTCTAACAGTAATTTGGTTTTTGATTTTTTACCCACATCATCTGGCACACGCTTGGCTACACTTACTATTACAAATAACGATGCCAACGAACCTTCTTATGTAATCAACCTGTATGGCATTGGTGGCAGTTTTGCGACTGAGCCCACAGCATCTGCTTCTAATTTAAGTTTCGGCACTGTAAAATCATATCGCTTTTCACCTTCATATACTGCTGCAAATCCTGCACCTGATGGCGGCTACTTAGTACTAAGGAAAAAAGGGAGTATTGTTACTGATGTTCCGTTAGACGGAAATTCATACATGCGTGGCGATTACATTGGCTCATCGCAAGTGGCATACATTGGCAGCGGAACAAGTTTTAGTGTACTTAATATTATTGCTTCCACTGCTTATTACTTCGCTGTGTTTTCGTATAACGGAACAGGCGTTTATACCAATTATTTTACATCAGCACCACTCACCGGAAATGTAACATCGGCAGGTAATATGATGGGGACTTATTACAATGGAGTAGCAACTTCGCAAGCAAATTTTATTACCACGCTCCAAGCATTAATTAATCCGCACACTTCTATTTTTTATGGTAATTATGCGCCCACGATGATTGACAAGTTTGAATCGCGTGATACCACCGGAGACAGGCGGGTGGTTACCTGTGTGTATTCAGGGTTTAACGATGTATATACCCCGCCATTTATTTGGGATACACTTAGCCGTGAACATACTTTTCCGCACAGTTGGATGCCAACTTATCCGGCAGATAATCCGGAAAAGCCGGAATATAACGACCAGCACCATTTGTTTCCGGCACAGTTTTCAAATGCAAATCAGGTACGCAGTAATTATCCGCTTGGCGAAGTGGTTACCGTTCAGCAGCAATTTTTGCAAGGAAAACTGGGCTTAGATGCAAACGGAAACACGGTGTATGAACCACGTGATGAACAAAAAGGCGATGCTGCACGGGCAATTTTTTATGTTCTTACATGCTATCATACTGTGAGTGGCAACAATTGGTTTCTGCCTGTTCAGCAAAGCCAGAATGTGTTAAAATCTTGGCACTGGCAAGATTTGCCCGATAGCCGTGAAATTGCCCGTAACGATTTTTTAGATTCGTTGCAAGGCAACCGAAACCCATTTGTTGACAGTGTGCAGTTTGCTTGCTACATTGATTTTTACAACATGACAAAAATCACTAATCCGCAAATACCTTGCAATACAGTAGGTGTGAAAGAAGAAAAAACAGAAGCAATTATTTTTGATGTATTCCCTAATCCATCGGCAGGAATATTTAACTGGCAATATTTAAAAAACACAAGTGCGAATGTGATTATTAGGATAACTGATGTTACAGGCAAGCAGGTTTTTGTACAGCAGAGTGTGATTAGCAGCAATGCTTTAAATCATCAAATAGATTTAACAAAACTTGCTAAAGGAATTTATATGATGCGTGTGGAAGATGAAAATAATTTCGCAATAAAGAAAATAGTTTTGCATTAAACATTTATTGCAAAGTGCATAACCCCGTTTTGATTAAAATCAAAACGGGGTTTTATTTTAGAAACCGCATTATTGCATCAAAAAAAGCTTGCGGCTGTTCTGCATGTATCCAGTGAGCTGCGTTTTGTATGGTTATTATTTCGGCATCGGGGAAATGTAAATGAATTATTTCGGCATCGTTATCAGTGATGTAATTTGATTTTTCGCCACGAATAAAAAGTGTGGGCTTTTCAAATTTTTTATTCTCGGCATCAAAAGTTTCGCCTACTATGTTTCGGTTTTCGGCAATCACGGCAAGGTTAAAGCGCCAAGCAAATTTATTGTCATCGGTACGATAAAGATTTTTTAGCAAAAATTGTTTGGTACCAAAATCGCTAATGTGTTTTGACAAAGTTTCTTCCACTTCTTTTCGCGATTGTACTGTACTTAAATTTACTGCCAACAGGCCGTCCATCACTCCATCATGTTGCACCGGATATTTTTTGGGAGCTATGTCGGCAACAATAATTTTTGATGGAATGGCAGCGTAAGTCATTGCAAACTGCATAACGGTTTTGCCGCCCATGCTGTGGCCTAATAAAATTGGGTTGTGTAATTTTTCATCATTTATTAGCTCCAGCAAATCATCACTCATGGCTGCGTAATTCCAATCGGTACTATGTGGCGAAAGGCCATGATTGCGCTGATCAACTAAATAAGTTTTAAATCTGTTTTCGGCAAATTTTTTACCCAGCGTGTTCCAATTATCGCTTTGACCAAAGAGACCGTGTAAAATAATTAGTGGTGTACCTTCACCGTATGTTCTGAAAAATAGTTTCACAAAGAAAACGATTACCTCATATCGTCAATAATTTTTGTGCACTCGTTCAGGTAAATATCTTTTTTTAATCGTTTTATCCAGTCGTTATTTTTACTTACCAAAACTGTGTCTTTTTTAAGTTCTTCCATATCTGCTTTCAGTGGTTTTATTTGCCAGTCTTTTATTTCGGCAGTTACTTCATCGTACTGTTTCATTTTGGTTTTAAATTTTTTACGCGCATCGCGAAACTTATTTAAGTTCAGCGATTCAATGGAATTATCTTGTTCTTGTTTCAAGAATTTTGCTTCATCATCCACCAGCTTAAATACGTTATTACTTTGTACACGAGCATACGAGTTGGTTTTAATTTTATCGGCATTATAACTCACCGCATATTTGGTGTAATCTGCTGCCGGCACCTGATCCCACTGCAAAGGATTTTCTAATTCTTTTTCGCCATACTTTGCATATTTAAGCAAATCGGGGAAAATAATATCGGGCGTAACGCCCTTTAGCTGGGTGGTTCCTCCATTGATACGATAAAATTTTTGGGTTGTTAATTTTATAGAACCAAGCGGTTTTAGCGTATCAAATTGCGGCAGCAAGTAATCGTCCAAATTATAAAACTGCTGCACAGTTCCTTTCCCGAAAGTGGTATTGCTGCCCACAATTATACCGCGACCATAATCTTGTATTGCTGCTGCAAAAATTTCGGATGCCGATGCGCTGCCTTCGTTTACCATCACCACAAGCGGGCCATCATAAACTACGGCAGGGTCTCTGTCGCTTAACAAACTTGCCGGCATGTTTTTTTGTTTCACTTGCACCACAGGTCCTTTATTTATAAAAAGCCCAACCATTTTCACCACATCTTGCAATGAGCCGCCACCATTATCGCGCAAGTCGAAAATTAAACCCTCAATGTTTTCTTTTTTTAATTTTTCTAACTCTTTACGAATGTCATCGGCACAAGTGCGCGCACCATTTTTTCCGAAATCGGAATAAAAAACCGGAAGTTTTATGTACCCAATTTTCTTTTTTGTATCGAGTAAGAGTGATTGTGCAAAAGTTTCTTCAATTAAAACCACATCGCGCACAATGGGAATTACTACTTGTGTGCCATCTTGTTTTTTTACAGTTAGGCGCACTTCTGTTCCTTTTTTGCCTCTTATAAAAGGGATAACATCGTCAACAGGCATTCCCACCACATCCATCGGTTCGCCATCGCCTTGCGCCACTTTAATAATTAAATCGCCTGCTTTTAATTGCCCTTGGCGCCACGAAGCGCTGCCCGGAATAATTTCCGACACTTTTACATAGCCATCTTTTTCCTGAAGCTTAGCGCCTATTCCTTCAAACTGTCCGCTCATTTGTTCATCAAAATTCTTTTTCTCCTTAACAGGAAAAAATTCGGTGTGCGGATCGTACATATTTGTAACCGTATTTATGTAAACCGAAAGGCGATCGTTATAGTCGAGTTTTTTTAGCCGCTTGAATAAATCATCGTTAGATTTCACTACTTTTTTTCGAGCATCTTCCTCCATTTGAGCAAATGTTTTTTGCTTAAATGTGCTGTCGTTTTTTTCTTTTGCCTTTTCCTGATCGTCCATCATATCGCTCACACGAATTAAAATCTGATACTTCAAATATTTACGCCACTGCTCTTTTTGGTCTTTTGCATCAGTCGGGAAAGTTGACTTATCCGGATCGGTTTCAAAATTTTCTTCTTTTTCAAATTCAAATGGATTGGCCAAAATGTTTTTGTAAATTTTTTCGCAATCGAGTACACGCTGATTTATTATTTCATACGATTTATCAAAAAACTCAAAATTACCATCGTTCACTTGTTCATCAATTTTGGTTTTGTATTTTTCCATTTCCTTGATGTCGGATTGCAGAAAAAATTTCTTCAGCGGGTCGCTGTGTTCAATATATAGTGTAAAAACCGACTCTGAAAACTTGTTATCCATTTTTACCGGCTGATAGTGCCCTTGGTCAAGACTGGAATTAATCATCTGCATGAGCACCAAGTTTTTGGTTGCCGAATTTTTAGCAGCCGGTGCATTTGCCCAAAATATAAATACACCGGTAGCGGCCGCTAGGGAAAAAACAATAAGTTTTGCCTTCATTATTACACGTTTTATCATATCACAAATGTAGGTTTTTATGCCAATTGCGTGAAGCAACTATCGGGCCTAAAAACCGTCTGTAATAGTAGAATTAACAATTTTTAACTACTTTTGCTCAATTCAACCACCCTTAAAATATGATTAAACGATTACTCCTATTAAATTTTTGCTTATTATCATTTATTTCGGCTCATAGCCAGATAACCCAAATGTGGGCAAGCCGTTTTAATGGCACCAGCAATGGTATTGATAAAGCAACCGATATAGTTTTAGACGCATCTAACAATGTGATTATATGCGGCACTACCTGGAACGGAACAAACTATGATTATTTGGTAATAAAATACGATAACAATGGTGCGCAACAATGGTCGCAAAGCTTTAATGGCAGCGGCAATGGTTTGGATGAGCCAAGAGCAGTAGCAGTAGATGCTTCGGGCAGAGTTTATGTTACCGGATGGAGCTTGGGTGCTAATTATGAAATACGTACCATTTGCTACGATGCTGCAGGAGTTCAACAATGGTCAATGGCATATAATGGTAATGCAAACAGCACTGATGAATCGTATGATATTGCAATTGATGGACTGGGAGATGTAATTGTAGTCGGGAGTTCTATAAGAACGGGTACGGGCGAAGATTACATCACTATTAAGTATAACAATGCCGGAGTACAACAGTGGGCCACTCCATACACCTTTACAGGAAACAATACCGATAAAGGCCAAGCCCTGTTTATTGACAACACTAACAGCATTTTTGTAACCGGCTACAGCGGAAATGGAACCAATTTTGACGTAGCTACTGTAAAATATAACCCTGCCGGAACGCAACAATGGGTATCGCGATACAATGGGCCGGGAAATAATTTTGATGCCGGTACTTCAATAGTTGGCGACAATGTTACAGGAAAAATTTACGTTGCCGGCTACAGTCGAAACGCATCTGTAGTTGATTATGATTATGTTACGCTAATAATTCCACCTGCCGGTGGTGCGCCAAGCGACACAGCGCGCTATGGTGGAAACATGGCCGATAACGATCGTGCAAACGCAATAAGCATAGATGCTGCCGGAAACGCTTATGTTACCGGAAAAGTAATTAATGGCGGCAGTAATCAAGACATGGTTACCATTAAATACGATAACTCTTTAAACCAACAATGGATAAGAACCTACAACTCTAACAACAACTGGGACGAGGGCACATCTATTTTTGCCGATGCATTAGGTTACGTTTATGTTTCCGGATTTAGTTTTACTGCCGGAACAGATAATGATTATCTGCTGAAAAAATTAGATGCCGCAACGGGTAACTATATCTGGTTAAAAAAATACAACAACTCGCCTATTAATAAAGCGGATAAAAGCTACGGAATGGTGCTTGATGCACAAGGCAATATTTACATGACCGGCTACAGTTACAATGGAACCGGCACTGTGGATGATGCGCTTACAATAAAATATTGTCAGCTTACAGCATCGGTTTCGGCCGATACAGCTATTTGCTTAAATGCAAGTGTGCAACTCAATTCATCGGCACAAGGTGCAATTTCATATAGCTGGACACCGAATGTGGGGCTTAGCAGTGATGTAATTGCCAATCCTGTGGCAAGCCCGCTTTCAACCACAACTTATGTGGTAACTATTACTAATGCTAATGGCTGCACTGATCAAGATACAGTGGTAGTTACAGTTTATCCGCTGCCGGGTCCGGCTATAACACCAAGCGGGCCAACCAGCTTTTGCCAAGGCGGACAAGTAACTTTAACTTCCGATCCGTTTAACTCTTATTTATGGAATACAACTGCTACCACACAGTCAATTACGGTGAACCAATCGGGCACTTATAGTGTTAACGTAACAGATACGAATACCTGTGCAGCACAAAGCCAAATTACGGTTACCGTTTTCCCATTACCTAATGCCAATGCTGGTAACGATACTTCCATTTGCTTGAGCCAAACAGTGCAGCTTAATGCAAGTGGTGGCAATACTTATACCTGGCAGCCTGGAAATACGCTAAGTGATAGCACTATTGCCAATCCTCAAGCAGGGATGACACAAACCACCACCTATACCGTGGTTGTTACCGATTTAAACGGTTGCGTAAATACAGATTCTATTACGGTTACCATTGTAGGAAACCCTCCGGTGCCATCGTTAACTTATAATTTTGATACGCTTTGCTCTTCAACTGCCACATCTTATCAATGGTATATGGTGCCAAGTATTTTAATTCCGGGCGAAACAGGGCAATGCTTTGTGCCTGATAGCAACGGAACATATTACGTGGTAGTGAGCAATAGTAACGGTTGCACCACTGCATCGCAACAATACAGTGTTAACAACATAGGTTATGCCGAAACAAATATGTTATCTATGATCAGCATCTATCCTAATCCTAATGTGGGCCTATTCACCTTTGAAACAACGCTAACACATTCTTCTCCGCTAACCATACAGCTAATGAATATAACTGGTGATATGGTAAGCACTATTAATTTAGGAAACATGAGCGGCCAAGTGAAACAAGAATTTGATTTTACGAGTCTCGCAAAAGGAGTTTACTTTATGCGGATTAATACTTCCGATGGATTTATGGTACGAAAGATAGTTATCAATTAGATAAATATCCGCCACTTCCATAGGATTAGGATGATGTGGGGCGTTGTAAATTCGTAAGTGCCGCTAATTGTTACTGTGGTGAATTGAATAAAAAAATAACTCAAAGCTATATTACACGATTTTTTTACTTCTTAAAGTTAAAATTAAAGCCCAGCCCGAAAGAAAAGCGTAATTCGCTAAGCGAGATAGCGGGCGGAGTACTTGGAATGTGCTTTCCATATACATACCGCAGTTCGCCAAACAAGTGTGCCCATTTTTGGAAATAATAATTAAAACCGGAGCCAATACTTGTTAATGGGTTTGTAATTATTTTACTATCAACACACTCAGGTGATGTTGGATAAACATTGATACACGACTGAAATTCTTTTTGAGTAATCGCAACACCCGGCTGAAAGAAAAAATAAGGGTCGAAATTCCCTTTGGTGGTAAAATGATAAGATGCGCCTGAAAAAATTGAATGGTTTTGAGTCAAAAAATCTTGGCCGTATTTAACGCCATAAAAACCATCGCCACGAACAGATAGGCTTGGATGAAGATAATATTCAACATTGCCTTGTAAATATATACTGCCCGATGTAGCTGGAGAAATAGTGAGTGTGGTGCGCAATATTCCGCTGTGTACAAATTGCTGTTTTTCAGGTTGTGCTTTTGCCGCAAATGAAAAAATGAGAATTAGAAAAGTATATGTTATTTTTCTTTGCTCCATAAATCGGCTATTAAAACATTTACAGAAAAAGCAATCAACAAATGCCCTTCTAAAGATGCATTGGTTTTTTCAATTAAAATTTGATTGTCGTCATTAGGGCCTTTAAAAATTTCGGCAGCTATGTCTTTACCTATGTGTAACATATATTTTGCTGATACTGTCAAATCTACATTATCTGTGAGGCAAAACATAGTGCCAAGCCCGCTTTGTACTGCACTGCTCCATCGGTTTAGTTTAAAATTACTGCCATCGGTTTTCATCACTTCGGTATAATCAAAGCAATGACCGGCATCTATAAACGGAATCATTTTTTTTGCCTTATAACCATAGTTAAACGGATAAAACTGTACCGACCAACCGATGTGGTAATCGGTGCGCTTTGCCATACCGCCTATATCTGTTGTGATGTAATCGGCAAACCATTCGGTATTTAATCGGTTGGCAAATTTTATTCTGAACTGCCCTCCTACTCCAAATCCCTTGTATCCATCATCGCTAAATGCACTTAAAACGGTGCGCACACCTAATTGAAGTTTTCCGCCTTCGTAATCTTTTTGGGGTTCTTGTGCAATTAATGCCGATGAAACAAGCATTAAGAGGAGAGATAGCTTTTTCATGATGATATTTTTAGTACTAACGAAAAAACGGCTTATTTATTTTGGAAAGCAGTTTTTAGTATTTCAAGAAATATGCTGACTAAATATTTTGCATTCCTAAAAGCAATACCGGATTTTCGAGCAGATTTTTAAATGTTTGCAAAAATGCTGCTCCACTGGCTCCATCAACCACACGGTGATCGCAGCTAAGTGTTACTTTCATAACATAGCCCGGTACAATTTGTCCATCTTTCACAACCGGTTTTTGGCTTATGCCGCCTATTGCCATTATGCAGGCATCGGGCGGGTTAATGATGGCAGTAAATTCATCTATGCCAAACATTCCTAAGTTAGAAATTGTAAATGTATTGCCTTCCCAATCGGCAGGTTGCAGTTTTTTGTCTTTTGCTTTTTTAGCATACTCTTTTACTTCGGTAGCAATTTGCGACAATGGTTTTCCATCAGCAAAACGAACTACCGGAACCAGCAACCCATCATCAACAGCTACCGCAACTCCAATATGCACATGCTGGTTGTAACGGATAGTATCACCTAACCACGATGAGTTAACTTTAGGATGCTGACGCAAAGCCGCAGCCGATGCTTTTATCACAAAATCGTTAAATGATATTTTAACAGGAGCTACGCCATTTATTACCTCGCGTGCTTTCACACACTCGTCCATATCAATTTCCATAGTGAGGTAAAAATGTGGTGCCGTAAATTTGCTTTCGGCTAATCTGCGTGCAATTGTTTTACGCATTTGCGAAACAGTTTCTTCGGTAAACGATTCGGTGCCAACAAAACTTTGCGATTGGCCATAATGCTGAAACGATTCTATAT
Organism: Bacteroidia bacterium; assembly: GCA_020054095.1. Classification (GTDB taxonomy): domain Bacteria; phylum Bacteroidota; class Bacteroidia; order JADZBD01; family JADZBD01; genus JAGVMA01. The sequence goes on from JAGVMA010000070.1 coordinate 19,614, forward strand.
CGCGTTTCACAACACGGCCACCATCGCCTGTTCCTTTTAATTTATTAATAATAATGCCTTTATCTTTTGCTAATTTTTTTGCCAGAGGCGATGCTTTGGCTTTGCCGTTATCAAAAGTGCTTGGATGATTTTGCGTTGCTTGAACTTGCTGCACCACCGCGGCTTTAGTTTCGGCAGGTTTTGCTGTTTCTTGTTTAGCGGCTTGTTTTTGGGGCTCTTCTTTCTGAATTTTAACTTCTGCCTTTTGAGCGTTTTTTGCTTCTTCTATTATTTTAGAAATGTCTTCTCCTTCTTTGCCAATAATTGCAAGAACAGCATCCACAGGCGCTCCCTTCTTTTCTTCCACGCCTATATAAAGAAGCGTTCCATCAAAAAAAGATTCGAATTCCATTGTTGCTTTATCCGAATCTATCTCGGCTAATATATCGCCCGACTTAACTTTGTCTCCTACCTTTTTTATCCATTTAGCTACCACACCTTCTGTCATGGTATCACTCAGTTTGGGCATTTTTACAATTTCGGCCATCTTAATTAATTATGAATTATGAATTGATTTAGGACAATTTTATTTACTCCGTAATGTAAGGATAGTCGGTTTGAACGTAAACATCTTTATATAACTCATCGGGGCTTGGGAACGGAGACTCATCAGCAAACTTCACACATTCATCAACCAGCGCTTTTATTTTAGCTTCCATCGTTTCCACATCGGCATCGTTCAACCATTTGTTTTCCTTTATAACTGCCAGACATTGTTCTATCGGGTCGAGTTTTTTATATGCCTCCACTTCTTCTTTTGAACGGTAAGTCCCCGGGTCGCTCATAGAGTGCCCACGGTAACGATATGTTTTTACTTCGAGCAAAGTAGGGCCATCGCCTTTGCGTGCTCGCACGGCTGCCGATGCTACTGCTTCGTGCATGGTTTCACAGCGCATACCATCAACTTGGAACGATGGCATATCGTAAGCCAATCCTAATTTGTATAAATCATGCACATTTGATGTTCGCTCAACTGATGTGCCCATTGCATAGTTATTATTTTCGATGATAAAAATAACGGGCAGTTTCCAAGTCATTGCCATGTTAAATGCTTCGTGCAATGCGCCTTGTCGCACTGCACCATCGCCCATCAGGCACAGTGTAACATTATCGTTACCGGTATATTTATCGGCAAATGCAATGCCAGCGCCAAGCGGAATTTGTCCGCCAACTATGCCATGGCCACCATAAAAATTATGTTCTTTAGTAAAAATATGCATGGAGCCACCTTTGCCTTTGGAGCAACCAGTAATTTTTGCAAAAAGTTCGGCCATCACAAATTTGGGATGCAAGCCACGAACAATTGGGTGCGCATGATCGCGGTAAGCAGTAATCACTTTGTCTGATTTGCGGATGGCCGTTTCGGCACCTGCCGCCACAGCTTCTTGTCCGATATATAGATGGCAAAATCCTCTTATTTTTTGCTGAATGTATAGCTGTCCGCAACGCTCTTCAAATCTGCGCATAAGCAACATTTGCTCGTACCACCACAGGTAAGTGTCTTTACTAAATTGGGTTTTAGTTGCCACACCATTGGTTTCTTTTTTGGTTTTAGTAGCCACGTTTTTTCTTTTTAATGAGTTACAAACTTAACTGATTTTTTGACACAAAACGCCCTCCTTTTTTGAGTGAATTAGTGTTTGAGTATTACACATTTTTCATTTTCTTTGATAGTGTTTTTTATGGCTGAAAAAAAGAAAATAATTGTTTTTACCGGTGCCGGCATTAGTGCCGAAAGCGGCCTGAAAACTTTTAGAGACAGTGATGGCCTGTGGGAAGAATACAATGTGATGGAGGTGGCTACCCCCGAGGCTTGGAATAAAAATCGAGAACTTGTTTTAGAGTTTTACAATAAGCGCAGAAAACAAATAATAGATACCAACCCCAATGCTGCACATTACGCATTGGCTGAGTTAGAAAAAAAATTTGATGTCCATATCATCACCCAAAACATAGATAATTTGCACGAGCGTGCCGGTTCAAAAAAAGTGTTGCACCTGCATGGCGAAATTACAAAAGCTCGCAGTAGTGTAGACCCTGCATTAATATACGCCATAAAAGGCAGCGAAATAAAACTTGGACAAAAATGTGCCAAAGGGTCGCAACTGAGGCCGCACATTGTTTGGTTTGGCGAAACTGTTCCGCTTATGGAAGATGCTTATTTGCTTGCATCAAAAGCCGATTACTTTATCATCATTGGCACTTCGCTCTTTGTTTATCCGGCTGCCGGCCTTGTGGATTATGCGCCACACAATTGCCCTAAATATTTAATTGACCCCAATGATACACGCACCGATGGAATAAAAAACTTAACCGTTATAAAAGATACTGCCGGAAATGGCGTGCCGTTGCTGGTGAAAAAATTGTTAAACGATTAGTATGTTATTTTATATTTAGCTATTGTGTTGTAATATTTTTTTTCATCTACCCACAATTTATGTCCAAGCGAAACAATCATTTCGCCATTGGTTATATCTAAA
>JAGVMA010000037.1 GCA_020054095.1 Bacteroidia bacterium
AGAATTACAGTTAAAAGCATTAAAGCAAATTCCGCACGCTGCAAAATTTGGCGGTGCTACCGGAAATATGAATGCCCATTATGTAGCGTACCCAACTACCAACTGGAAAAAATTTGCCGATGATTTTGTAAACAAGCAATTGAAATTATCGCGTTCGTTTCCCACCACTCAAATAGAGCACTATGATTACATGGCTGCACTGTGCGATGCCTTTAAACGTATTAATACTATTTTGCTCGATTTAAACCGCGATATGTGGACTTATATCAGCATGGATTATTTTAAACAAAAAATAAAAGCTGGCGAAGTTGGTTCATCGGCAATGCCGCATAAAGTAAATCCTATAGATTTTGAAAATGCAGAGGGAAATATAGGTGTTGCAAATGCTTTGTTTGAGCATTTATCTGCAAAGCTGCCTGTTTCGCGTTTGCAGCGCGATTTAACAGATTCTACGGTACTCAGGAATATAGGATTGCCTTTTGCTCATACACTTATTGCATATAAATCGTTGCAAAAAGGATTAGATAAAATTATTTTGAACAAACAAAAAATTGACGATGATTTAGAAAACAACTGGGCAGTTGTTGCCGAAGCTATTCAAACTATTTTGCGAAGAGAAAATTATCCTAATCCGTATGAGGCACTAAAATCGCTTACAAGAACAAATGCTAAAATTGATAAACAGGCGATGCGTCAATTCATTGATTCGTTAAAAGTATCACCGAAAATAAAAGCAGAGTTAAAAAAAATTAGTCCTTCAAATTATACAGGAAAATAATTTTAGCGAGTACAAGTGGCAGAGCAAGTATCTCTGGTACTGCCGTTAACCACATATTCTTCGGGATCGTATGAAACCAAAGGCAAAGATGTGCAAGTGATTAACGCTAAAAATACAAATAGATACTTTTTCATTAATAATTTCATTTTTGTTTAACGAAGCTATTTCCCTAATTGTAAAACATAATGGTAGTGCCAGTTATAGAATGTTTTTAAAAAGGTTGTCGTCAACAATATTTGGCAGTGTAATTTTTAATTTTTTGCTTCGTTTCATTTCTCTTTCTATTGCGAAGATGGCCTCCTTGTTGCGTCCCCAGCTTCTGCGTGCAATGCCGTTATTCACATCCCAAAAAAGCATGTTCTTTAATTTCTTGTCGGCATCTGCGCTTCCATTAAGCACCAAACCGAAGCCGCCATTAATTACTTCGCCCCATCCCACACCGCCACCATTGTGTAAACTTATCCAGGTAGCTCCTCTAAAACCATCGCCCACAAAATTGTGCACAGCCATATCGGCAGTGAATTGTGAGCCATCGTAAATATTTGATGTTTCGCGGAAAGGTGAATCGGTGCCTGATACATCATGATGATCGCGACCGAGTACAATAGGAGCGGATATTTTTTTCTCTTTTATTGCTTTGTTAAATGCCTCGGCAATTTTTATTCTTCCTTCGGCATCGGCATATAAAATGCGCGCTTGTGAACCAACAACCAATTTGTTTTTTTGTGCTTCTTTTATCCAGTGTATGTTATCGGCTAACTGCTGTTTAATTTCTTTTGGTGCTTTTTTATAAATGCTTTCTAAAACTTTGGTTGCAATTTTATCAGTAGTTGCTAAATCTTTTTCGTTAGCCGATGTGCATACCCATCTAAAGGGACCAAAACCATAATCGAAACACATAGGTCCCATAATATCCTGAACGTAAGATGGGTATTTGAATTGCGTTTCGTTTTTCATTATATCTGCTCCTGCACGACTCGATTCCAATAAAAATGCATTGCCATAATCAAAAAAATACATGCCTTGTTCTACCATTTTGTTGATAGCATTTACTTGGCGCACCAAACTTTTTCTCACTTCTACTCTAAACTGAAACGGGTCGTCTGCCATCATTTTGTTGGCATCTTCAAAACTCATCCCTGCCGGGTAGTATCCGCCAGACCAAGGGTTGTGTAGCGATGTTTGATCAGAGCCAATTTCTATTTTTACTTTTTCTTCAGCAAACTTTTCCCATAAATCAACTATGTTGCCTTGGTAGGCAAGTGATACAGCTTCTTTATTTTTTCTTGCCGATTGTATTCGCGCAACAAGTTTGTTTAAGTCATCGTACACTTCATCCACCCATCCTTGCGAATGCCTTGTATGTGTAGCTTTAGGATTTACTTCGGCAATTACACCTATTGCACCTGCAATAACAGCAGCTTTGGGCTGTGCACCACTCATGCCTCCTAATCCTGATGAAACAAAAACTTTTCCTGCCAAATCGGTTTTGCCACTGCTAATTTTTCGGCCGGCATTTAAAACTGTAATAGTGGTGCCATGTACAATTCCTTGCGGGCCTATGTACATAAACGAACCCGCTGTCATTTGTCCGTATTGTGTTACGCCAAGCGCATTGTATTTTTCCCAATCATCGGGTTTGCTGTAATTGGGTATCATCATTCCGTTAGTTATCACCACATGCGGTGCATTTTTATCGGATGGAAATAAACCAAGCGGATGACCTGAGTAAAGAACTAATGTTTGTTCATCGGTCATCTCGGCCAAATATTTCATTGTAACTAAATACTGTGCCCAGTTTTGAAATACTGCTCCATTGCCACCATAAGTAATTAATTCGTGCGGATGTTGTGCCACAGTGTAATCTAAATTATTGCTGAGCATGTGCATTATTGCCGCAGCTTGTTGCGATTTATGAGGATATTCGTTTATCGGTCGGGCATACATTTTATAATCGGGCCTGAAACGATACATATAAATGCGGCCATACATTTTTAGTTCATCAGCAAATTCTTTGGCAAGCGTATTGTGAAATTTTGCAGGAAAATAGCGCAGCGCATTTTTAATAGCTAACTTTTTTTCATCGGCCGATAAAATTTCTTTTCGCTTTGGAGCGTGATTAAGTGTATTGTCATAAGGTTTTGCTGCCGGTAGTTTATCGGGAATGCCTTGTAATACTGCTTTTTTAAATTCGGCTAATGTCATACTAAACACAAATTAATTAGTGTAATTAAGTTTCATCCATTCTTCTTGTGATTTGCATTGAATGGATGTGCTAACGCGTTTTGCAATTTTTGCTTGTATATTTTTTATGGATTTACTCACCATGTTATGGCTAATTGCTTCCTTTTCGTCCATTCCTAATTTTTTCATTAAACCAATAATGTTATCGGCATTAAATGGTGCCATCATAGGTTCGTCAAGCGATGTAAAAAAATTAATTTCAAGATTGTTTCCTTCGCAAATTAAATCTATTTCGTTTATCACAGTTTGCTCGGTGGTTAAATGCGGATGGTGCTCAGCAAAAAGGAAAAAGGGATTTTGAGCGTTTTTTATTTTCATTCGCAAGCCAATGTCGCGCGTGGCTTTTTCGGCAAATGCAATATTGCTGATGGTGTTGCTTAGCCGTTCGGCAGTGTTTTCAAAAAAGCAAAGTACAAACACGGTTCGGTTGCCGGCTGTTAAGTTGTCGTAGTGTTGTTTAAGTGCATAGTCGGCTGTTTGCCGGTTTATGTAAACGCAATCGCTATGTCGCTTATGGTTTTCTTTCTTTTTGAAAAACGAAAACATTATTTAATTATTTCGGATAATTTTTTTTCTAAATCGGCACCGCGCAGGTTTTTTGCAATTATTTTTCCATCGGGGCCAACTAAAAAATTAGCAGGTATGCTGCGCACACCGTATTGTTTTGCAACTGCATTGTCCCATCCTTGCAAATCGCTAACGTGCTGCCAAGTTAGGTTGTCTTTTTTTATTGCTTCTTCCCATTTTTCTTTTTTGCTATCTAACGATACGCCCAAAATGGTGAAGTTTTTACTTTTAAATTTATTATAAGCTTTTACCACATTAGGGTTTTCTCTGCGGCAAGGGCCACACCACGATGCCCATAAATCTACCAATACATACTTGCCTTTAAATGACGATAAGGTGATTGCTTTGTTTTCCAAGTCATTCATGCTAAAATCAGGAGCCGGTTGGCCTATTGAAGTTTTTATGGCAACATCTATTCCGGCAAAAAGTTTTTTGCCATAACTGCTGCTCTTCACTGTTTCATCAAAGCCATTGTAAATGGGTTCTAATTCTTCGGCATTAATTTCATAAAAATTAGAAAGAATTGCCCAAGCACCCACCACAGATTTATTGTTTTGCTTGGCATATTCTTTTATTGCCGTTTTTTTGTCAGTGTCTATTTTCTCATAAGCAGCATCCAAGCTATCTTCTTTCTTTTTAAAATCTTTATCGTTTTTGTCTAAGGCGTCAAAAGCATTGTATAGCTCATCTAATTGCGACTCAAAGCCAATCATGCTTTTATTAAACGCAACATAATCTGTTTGCGATTGTGTGCCACTCACAGTAGCTGCCGAAAATTCGTTGGCATTGCCACTAACTGTGGTGATACCGCCCTGAGCAAAAAATTGTAAGGGCTCATCGCTTGCCGGTACGGTTAATCCATAACGATTAACATCAGCAGTTTTAACAGTAAAACTAAATTCGCTGTTTTGTGCTTTTGCCGAATCTTTTTGCAATTCATCGCCTGTATTATAGCGCAGGTAAATCCATCCGCTATCAAGCGTTTCTATTTTGCCTTTAATGGTTGTTACCGTTGAGTCAACTTTTGTGGTGTTTTCGCTTTCGGTAGTAGTGCCGCCACACGATGCAAGAAGCACGGTGGCCGAAGCAATTAAAAAAAGATTTTTCATGGTTTGTTTTATTTCAGCCAAAAATACTGAAATAATCAAGAAACTACTTTATAACAAGTTTTTGGGCTTGTACATTATTTTTGGTGCCTATGTATATGGTGTAAATGCCCGATTGCAATTGGCTGTTTAGTTTTAATACAGTTGGGCCATTAATAACTAAGTAGCTATAATGCACGCATTGACCAATTGAATTGACAATATTAATATTTGTGTTTGCGCCATCGTTTTCTGCGCTACTTATATAAATAGCATCATTAGCGTAAACAGGATTAGGGAAAATGGAGAAATCAATGGCATCGAAATTAAACTCAACAGCCACAATGTTTGAGTACGAATATTGTCCATCATAATCGGTTTGCTTTAGCCGGTAATACGATAATCCTTGAATCGGGCTGTCGTCAATTGAATTGTAATATAGAATAGTAGAACTATTTCCCGCACCGTCAACGGTAAGTATTGGTTCAAAGTTAATTCCATCAGCACTGCGTTCTATAGTGAAAAAGTCGTTGTTGGTTTCTGTTTCTGTTATCCAAGATAAATCAACAATTTTGCCGTTAGGAGTTGCATTAAATGATATTAATTCAATGGGCAATGGCGAGCTGTTGCCGGATAATGCCCAAGGCGAAAATTGAGTTACGTTTGGCACCATAACACCATCGGTCATAGTTGTTTGCCCCGGCAGTGGCGCATCCCATGCAAGCGTGTTGCTATTCCAGCGTTGTGCATTTAGGCCTGTAATGGTTCCAGTTTCTGAGGGCGCTGCTTTAAATGTAAGTGTTGCATTGGCGGTAAAACCTGTTACATCTATTTGCCAAAAACGATCAACTGTATTTGCGCTGTTGTTATTTCCAAAAGCATCGTTAATGTGAGTAACTAAAGATGGAGTAGTGGGCAGTGGTAAATTATTGGCAGGTGTGCCATAAGTTGATACTGTTACATTTCCGGCATTGCCGCTGTTTAAGTTAAAAGTAAATGGTATGTATCCTCCTGAATTGTTTCCAAAAGGGAATACGTGCGCTCCTGTGTTAGTACCAATGTTCCAAATTACCTTTGAGCTATTGTTTGTTTGTTCACTTAAAATATAGCCGGCTGTGCGTGTGATGGCTGATGTAAGTCCCGAGTTAACTGTGAGTCTATATGAATTTAAGTTTAGCACACCATTTATAATGTTTAGTTGTGTAGAAACAGATACATTTAAATTAATGTTAAAACTACCTATTGACTTATCTAAGTTTATCCTTCCAAATGTTGGCGATATAGTTCCTGAAATGTTTTGTGTTACACTGCCGCAAATTATTGCAGTACCACTTAATGCTCCAAATGAGCAAGAGGTATTCGTTTGAATATTACCATAATAATAATTTAGGTTGCTATATGCAGGCTGTATTGTTCCGGTCCCCATATAAATTACATTCGAATTATAGGTGTCGCCAGCCACGCTGGCAAGTCGTATTATTCCTATTGATATATTATCAAAAGTAGTTGTTGATTGAAAAATATTGCCTCCTCCTGAAGTACTCAAAGCAGAGCCTGTTTTTTGAAAATAGACTGTTCCATTATATGTATTATACCGTGTTCTTATATCAGCAGCTGCGGCTGTTATGTTTCCAGTCCAAACGCAGTTGTCCTCAAATAATATAGCTGAAGTCCCAGAGAGCAATATAAATTGATTAGTACCACCCAGTTGATTTATATTATTAAGCCTGAGTGTTCCCGATAAAAATGTTCCAGCCACTATTGTTCTGCCACTTGCAAGCGTTACTCCAAATCCAGTCGAGCCAATTCTAATTTGTCCCGACCCTGTAGAATTCACAGTTACATTTCCATTAAATGTTACCAATGTGTAGCTCGACACCTGTATAATTCCGGAACCTGAAATTGTGAATGTGATATTTCCGTTATAAGTATTGGCTAGAGTTTGTGCCAATTCGAGTATTCCCCCTCCAGAGTTAGAAAATGTTATTATAGAACCCGTATTAAAAGTGTTATCTCCATATAAATAAGATGAAGAACTTGATGAAACATTAAATGAAGAAATAGAGCTTGAATAAAATACAGAACTTACTAAGTCAAGAGTTGAACTTGATGCGGTAAATTGGCCATTGATATTAGAATGTCGGATAATTAAAAAGCCTGTGCCATTTGTATTAATATTTGCGTTACATGTTGAAAACAGTTGATTATAGCTGTTTAATACGACATTACCCGCAGTCCATGTTCCGGTAGCAACAGTTCGTCCGGCCGCTAGTGCTATACTATTTGGAGTTGTGTAGGACCCTAAACTTGTAGTGCCTGTTCCAGTGGAGTTCATAGTTACATTATTGTTTAATTGATTGCCAACAGAATTATCTCCGATTGCCAAGTTTGAAGGTGATGCATTGTTTAATGTTAGTGTTCCATTAAATATATCAGGGCTACTTTGGCTAAAATACATAGCTCCTGTAGCTGTTGCATTTTTTGAAATGCTAGTTACACCGTTAAATGTATTGCCGCCCGGGATATAGCTGCCAATATTTGTGTTGTCTATTGTAAGTGATAGTGAACTATTGAATATCATTCCTCCCCAATTAATTGTGTCAGTTACTATTATTGCAGATGCAGATATAGTTGCATTGGTTAGATTTATGCGGCCAACATTTGCATTTATAGTTCCATTTGTTATACTGCCGGCATAAGTATAAAATCGCCCGGAAATAGTTATTGTATAACCGTTTAAATTTAGTGTGCCAGAGTTTATTGTTAAGCGCGACAAACTAACATTGTTTCCCAAAACAGGTAAATTAGTTGCTGTTACAATCGTTACATTGTCGCTTGCACCCGGAAATCCATTGGGAGTCCAGTTAAATGCATTATTCCAAGAAGTACCTACGCTTCCGTTCCACACATAATTTACAGCTTTTGCATCTTCAATAATTATAAAAACTAAAAAAACGAGCGTAAGTATTTTTTTCATTCGGGGTGGTTTTAAGTATTAGCAAATGGAGTGAATAACATAACGCCAAACAATCCTGCAATTAGGTATTTTTATAAAAACAGTACTAAGCCGCAAATAAACAAGAGCCAGCATGTTAGCAGCACCCATAAAAACGATTTAGATTTTTGTTTCGCTTTGCCGGGTTCAAATTTTCTGTATTCAATTATGTTTACCATCTTTTTTATTTATTAGTGTACAATAGCCATATAAAAGCAACTACGCTGTAAGCAGATAAAAACACCCAAAATAGCACGGCATGTATTTTTGAGTAAACGGTTGGTTTTTTAAATTTCATCATATTATTTTTTTATGCAAAAATGCGGATCGAGCATAAGCAAATCAATACTGTAAACGGGTATTTAATGTCATGTAATTAGGTATTTTGTAATTGCGGTATCTATTTACAGGATACTTTATTAATATTGGTAAATGATTGTGCGCTTAATTTTAATTATCCAGTTTTTTGTTGTAACCGTTTCGTTTTCGCAGAAACGATTGGCTGATAGCTTAGAAAAAATTTTGCCCACGTTAAAAGACACTTCTCGCATCAGAGTTTTAATAAAACTATCTACCGCCTATCGGCAGTCTGATTTTGATAAATCGCTGATGTATGCGCAAACTGCATTAACTGAATCGGAAAAAGCAAAGAGCGATTATTTTATTGGCCATGCTGGTGTAACACTGGGTAATGTGATGATGAACAAATCGAAATACGATACGGCAATAATTATTTATAACAATGCAATAAAATATTTAGAAAAATCGGGCAATAAAAAAGGTAATGCCGATGCGTTTAACAATATTTCGTATGCTAATTATTTTAAGGCAAATTATGTGGTTGCATTGGAATATGCTTTAAAATCACTTGCCATTCGTGAGCAACTAAAAGATACGTTTGGCGTAATAGGTTCAAATACCAATATTGCTAATATTTATTATGTGCAAAAGGAGTATAAAAAGGCGCTCGATTATTATCAGAAAAACTTAACTCTTGCCGAAACGATAAGTGATGATTATTTGCAAGGAGTAGCGCTAAACAATATTGGCGGTGTATATGCCGAGTTAAAAAATATTGAAAAAGCGATTGACTATTTTAAACGTGCAATTGAAAAACGAAAAAAAGCTGGCGATAAAAAGGGATTGGCAGGCAGCACCGTTAATATTGGCGTAATGTATTTTGAGTTAAAAAAATTCAACGAAGCCGAACAATATCTTTTAGAAGGATTAAAATTAAAACAGCAGTTAAAGGATAAATACGGAACTGCACACGCATTGCTAAATCTTGCACAAAACTCAAGCTCTAAAAACAAAAACAAAGATGCTATTAGTTACTTGCTTACTGCCGGAAAAATTGCCGACAGCATAGGTTCAGAAGAATTGAAATCGGACATATACAAAGCGCTATCCGATAATTACGCGTCTGAAAATAATTTTCGGGAAGCATATAACTACCGCTTACTTTTTAACTCAGTTAAGGATAGTGTATTTAATCGCGAAAAGCAGAGCAGCATAAATGAAATGCAAACAAAATTTGAAACTGAAAAAAAAGAAAAAGAAAATCTATTGCTAAAACAAGAAGCTGAAATAAATAATTTAAAGATGGAAGAGCAGCAAAGTAAAACATTTAGGTTATATGCCGGGCTGTTGCTTTTAGTTGTTATGCTGGCAATAAGTATTTATGCCTATCGCACCAAAATTCAATCCAATAAAATGCTGGCAACAATTAATGGGCAAATTGCCAAACAAAACGATACGTTAAAAAAACTCAACACACAGTTAATTGAATCAGAAGATAATTTACTAAACCTAAATGCTACAAAAGACAAATTGTTTTCAATCATATCGCACGATATAAGTAATCCGGTAAATGCAATTGTAAATTATAATCAGCTGATATTAAATAATTCTAAAAAACTTAGCAATGATGAGCTGATTTCTGCAATAGCTAAAATAGATCAATCGGTGCAGCCATTGCAGGAGTTAATAAATAATTTGTTGCATTGGTCAATATTGCAGCGCAATAATCCGAATATCGTAAAGTCAACTATTAATTTGGCTGATGCTGTTTCGCAATCAATTGCGGTTTTTAATAACTATGCCCAACTTAAAAGCGTGAAAATTACCATTGATGTTTCTTCAAACATGCACATTTTGTTTGATGCTAACATACTACAGCTGGTGCTGCGTAACTTAATTAGCAATGCTTTAAAGTTTACTCCGGCAGAAGGTGAAGTAAAAATATACGAGCAAAATAATTTTTTAATTGTGGAAGATAATGGAGCGGGGATGAGTGAAGAAAAAATTAATGCTGTACTAAGCAGTAATCAATTACATTCATCGGCAGGCACTAATAATGAAAAAGGCACCGGGCTTGGTTTAACATTGGTAACCGAATATTTAAAACTGAATGGCGCTAAACTTGCAATTAAGCGCAACGAAAATAATACCGGCACACAATTTATGATTACAAATTTACTTTTTAGCAACTAAGCCATTAAAAATGGCATACTTTATCATGCCTATTGAATTACTCACACCCAATTTTTCTAAAATGCGCTTGCGGTGAGTAAATACCGTGCCCACACTTATGTTTAGTTTGGTGGCAATTTCCGAACTCGAATATTCATGGTAGATGAGCAGCATAATTTCTTTTTCTCGTTCGCTAAGCATGTTGCAAATAAACAACCGCGCAATTAGCTGCACAATACTGTAAATAGGTATTTAATCAATCAATCGGTGCTTAAGTGCATATTTAACTAAGCCCACCGTATTATTTACGCCTAATTTTATTAAAATATTTTTTCGGTGCGTATCCACCGTGCCTACACTTATATGTAAGCGCTCGGCAATTTGCGAACTCGATAATTCGCTGCATACCAAAACAAGTATTTCTCGTTCTCGTTCACTCAATATTTTATCGGGCATATCGGTTACATATACCGATGATTTTAGTTCCACATCTGCATCGTGCCTGTATTCACTTAAATCCTTATTAATGTATGTTTCTCCGTTACTAACTGTAACAATTGCTTTGGCAAGTTCATCGGGCGATATGTTTTTTAAAACATAACCTTTTATATTCATTTTCTCCAGCTTGTTTAAATACCTGCCACCGCGCTGCATGGTAAGCATTATTATTTTGCACGAATGTTTCATTGCATTTAACCTGGCTGCAGTTTCAATGCCATCAATCCCGGGCAAATGCAAATCGAGCAAGAGTACATCAAATTTATTTTTAGTTGCAAACTCAATTAACTCTTCGCCCGAAGCAACTGTTTTAATCACATTAACAAAACCGAACTTTGCCAGCAGCAGCGATACGCCTTCCAAGTAAAGTGGATGGTCATCGGTAATAACTATATTTATTTTTTTGCTCATTTAATAACGCAATTAGCAAATGTAATTTTTTTAACTCAGATTTTTCAAAACACTAATTTGTATATTCGCAACTCAATAAAAACTAAGCATGAGCAAAGTAAAAACATTAGGACAATTTATAATTGAAAAGCAGGCCGATTTTCCGTATGCAAAAGGCGAGTTTTCGCGTTTGCTGCGTGATATTGGCATTGCAGCTAAAATAGTGAACCGCGAAGTGAACAAAGCCGGACTTGCCGATATACTTGGCGAAACCGGTGATAGCAATGTGCAAGGCGAGCAGGTGAAAAAATTAGATGTTTTTGCTAACGAACAATTTATTGCCGCCCTCACCGTGGGTGGCGAGGTATGCGCATTGGCATCGGAAGAAAACGAAGAAATAATAGTGGTGGATAACGAGCAAAGTAAAAACGCTAAATACGTAGTTGCTTTCGATCCTTTGGATGGCTCATCTAATATAGATGCCAATGTTTCGGTAGGCACTATTTTTTCGGTTTATCGCAGAACTTCGCTTAGTGGGCCGGGCACGTTAGAAGATTTTATGCAGCGCGGCACCGAGCAGGTAGCTGCCGGGTACATTATTTATGGCTCATCTACCATGCTTGTTTACACTACGGGAAAAGGCGTAAACGGCTTCACACTCGATCCATCTATTGGCGAATTTTGTTTATCGCATCCCAATATTAAAATACCTAAATCAGGTAAAACGTATTCCATTAACGAGGGTTACTATGTGCACTTTCCTGATGGCGTGAAAAAATTTATAAAATGGTGCCAAGAAGAAGATAAAGCAAGTAACCGACCATACTCATCGCGTTACATTGGTTCGGCTGTGGCCGATGTGCACCGTAATTTATTATACGGTGGCGTTTTTATTTATCCCACCACATCGCAAGCACCCAAAGGCAAATTACGAGTGCTATACGAGTGCAACCCAATGGCATTTATTGTGGAGCAAGCCGGAGGAAAAGCTACCGATGGTTTTAAGCGAATAATGGAAATTGATACAAAAGCGCTGCACCAACGCACACCTATTTTTATTGGCTCATCAGAAATAGTAGAACGTGCCGAGGAATTTATGGCTAAATACGCCATTGCAGCGAGATAAAACTACTGTATTACAATTTTTTGTGAATACACTTTTTCTCCCTCCAATAATTGCAGGTGATAAATGCCCTTGGGAAAATTTGTTAAATCTATTTGCTTTATTCCCTCTCCTTCGTTGATGTTTAGAGAGAGACAACTATTACCCAGCACATCATAAACCACCACCGTTGCCTTTGCATCTGTTGCTCTCTGCAATGTAAAAATGCCCGTGCTTGGGTTAGGGAAGATGGTTATGAGCGAATCTGCTTTTGATTGCTTTTGGGTTATTTCATTTGAAGGGCTATCATTAATTAATACGCCTGTATATTCATTGCTTGATGAATCTTCTGTTGTGCGAAGTAAACTCGCACACGGATCAATTACAAACTCTACTTGTGCGCCTTGTTGTGTTGAAAAATTTGGACCTATTATTATTTGATTGCCCGCTCTTAAAATAACATCGGCTGTTGGCTCTGCATCAACATTACCGATTGTGCCTACGTAAATATTATTTTGAATTTGAATATTTATTTCACCAGGACCATCTAAGTATGTGTTGTCTATATAATAGTTGAATATATTATCGCAACATGGTTTTGGGATGTTATAATTTCCGTTATAATATTGCTCTGAATAATCTTGCGGTAATATTGTGCCATCAAATATTGTATTTGTTTTTTGAATTGTACCAACGAAAATGGAATCTCCACATATATTGGGGTTGCCTCTCAATACAACTCTATATGAATAAAGACCCTCTGACACCTCACCGCCTTGTGCATTTTTTCCATTCCAATATATGGGGTGTGCAATTCCATATCGCGCATTAACAATCCATTGTTTTATTAGTGGTCCATTCATTTGAAATATTTCAACACTTGCTCTTCTAACATTTCCAATATTGCTTATCGCAAATAAAAGAGGAAGGCTTCCAGCGTGTGTGGTACCAAAAATGGGATTAAACTCACCCTGTATTGGAGTACAAACGACTTCAAGAGGAGATATATCAATCAATGAAAAATCATCAACAAAAACCACATCTCCCGAAATTAATCTTATTATAATCCAGTCTACACCGCACTCAGGTGGAGAAAAATCAAATGTAAATTCTTGCCAACTGTCATTATTACTTCCTCCGTTATCTGTAACCTCTACCGTGTGTTGTATTATAGCGCTTTGAGTGTTTATAACCCAATCGTTTTCAGTATTAAACTGAACCTGAATCTTATGGGTTCCGCTTCTCTTTTTTACCGCGTAAAACTTTAATCTATAATCTCTGCCTTTTACTAATTCTTGCGTTAGCTCTGCTGCAATGCCATCACTTCTAAACAAGCCATTTTC
>JAGVMA010000067.1 GCA_020054095.1 Bacteroidia bacterium
TATACTTGGAAGCAGCGCACAAGCAAGTATTATAATTCCACAGCCTGGGCACGATAGTTTGTATTATGTGTTTACCACCGATTGTTGGGAAAATTTTGGCGCATTTGGTTTGCGATACAATGTAGTAAACATTAATTTGAACGGAGGATTAGGCGATGTAATACCAACACAAAAAAACGTACTGCTATATACCCCAAGCACCGAAGGTTTAACAGCCACTTACAACTGCGATAAAACAGGTGTATGGATTATGAGCCATGAGTATAACACTAATAATTATGTGTGCTACTTTCTAGACAGAAGCGGAATTAATCTTACTCCTGTTATCTCAAGTATTGGTGGTGTTTACACCGATTTTGTTTCTTACATGCGGTTTTCGCCTAATGGGAAAAAGTTTGCGTCATTTTACAGTGTTGGTGCTGAAGTTTTGGATTTTAACAATTCAACAGGAGTTTTATCAAGTTATATAAACTTACAAGCAGGAGGATATGGTACTTGTTTCTCGAGTGATAATAGTAAACTGTATTTTACAACTAGCGGAAACAACATACTTCAATTCGACATGCTTTCAAGCAATATTCCTGCTTCATTAACTACATTTTTTGACCCCAACGCTGATAACTCAACGTACATGGCAATCTCAAATGGAAAAAACAATAAAATGATTATAGCAAGTATTGGACGTGATTCTATTTCCGAAATAACATCTCCAAATTCATTACTTAATTCATCAATAATAAATAGATATGGAATTCCTCTTAATGGAAAAATATCTAGTTTAGGTCTGCCCGACTTCATTCAAAACTATTTCAATACTTCTCAAGAAGAAAATTGCATAGAAGAAGAACTATTTATCCCCAACGTGTTTAGCCCCAATGGCGATGGCGTAAATGATTTATTCACAATTGAAGGATTACAAGCGGGAGATGAAGTAGCCATATACAACCGATGGGGAACAAAAGTATATGAATTTGTGAATATAGAAGATGCCTGGGACGGAAGAACAACTACCGGAGAAAAATGTAGCACAGGAGTTTATTATTATTACGTTACAAGAAAAAACAGCGAACACAAAAAAGGATTTATTCATTTATTTTATTAACCACAAAAAATCATATCAATGAAAAAACTAAAACAAAAAATAATTATCGCCTGCCTATTAAGCATGCCGATAATTACAAATGCGCAGTTTAATATTATAGGGACAATTGGAAGAACACAAAATCTATCTCCAAATATTACCGGAATTGGTATAGGATTTTTTCCAACTGTCCCCAGCTTAAATGCCCGCCTCCATGTAAACAATTTTTTATTAGGCGCACCAGCCGGTCCGCTAAACGGCTTCCTCTTCCGTACCGATGGCAGTAATGCGGTGGTAAACCAATGGCAATTATTTACAGGAGCTACAAATTTAACCACCACCGAAAAATTTAAATTATTTGTGCCGTCAAATGATAGTATTGTGATAATACAATCTACCCGGTCATCTTTAATTCTTGCCGATAACAAAACTCAAATCTCTGTTACCGAACTTAAAACTATGCAGGAGCAAATTGTATTGCTAATGCAACAAATTGCTTTACTGCAAAAACAATTAGAAGAATTGAAAAAATAGTTTAAAAATCTGTTAGCTTACTAATTGAAACGTTTAGTGCTTTTGCAATACGCTGCATAACGCATAAGCTTGTATTTACAGTACCACGCTCTATTCTGCCAACTTGAGTTATATCTAAATCGGCTTCAAATGCTAACTCCTCCTGTGTAAATTTTTTTGAAGTTCTTAATTCTCTCAAGTTTTCACCAAATTTTTTTAGCAATATTTTATCGCGGTAATAAGGCATTTGCAATAGTGCCAATAAGCCCTATTTTGTGTAAGGGCTAATTTGCATTATCAATTGGTTTTAATATATTTGCTATGTGCTGCGTTATATAATCATATTATTTTTTTTGCCATTAATTTGTAATGCGCAGCTGAACTTAGTTTTTAATGGAAGTTTTGAAGACACGATTTCTTGCCCAATGGCTTTTTCTCAAATTAGCCTCGCTAATGGCTGGTACGCGCCAACTGCAGGAACCTCTGATTTATTTCACTCTTGCTCTAACAACTTAAATCCTTTAGGGAATTGTTCTGGAAAACAATCTCCTGAAAATGGCAATGCTTATGCCGGGTTTGGAACATTTGAAGGAAACAATACTCTTAATGTAAATACAAATTACAGAGAATACATTCAGTCCAAGCTTACAAAGAAATTAGACTTTAATACACAATATTGCATCAATTTTTATTTAAGTTTAGCAGATAGCAGCCAGTACGCTACACCAAGAATAGGGGTATTATTCACGCAAAATGCTGTCTCAAGAACAGACTGGTATCCTTTTACATACTCTCCCCAATTAACCACAGGTAATGATTTTGTAATTGACACAGTAAATTGGATAAAGTATAGTTATGAATATTTAGCCGATGGAACAGAAGAATATATTACGATTGGTAATTTTGATGATTCATTGAACTCCGATACAATTAGTATCTACTCACAAATTACTTCATGTATCCAGTACGGTGCGTATTATTATATCGATAATATTTCTTTGATAAAATGCGAGGATAGTTCTTTTATTTCCGCCCCCAACGTGTTTACCCCTAATAATGATGGAATAAACGATGCTTTCATTATAAATGTAAAAAATATAAAAGAATTTTATATTAAAATTTTTAATCGTTGGGGCACCAAACTATTTGAGACAAATAATGCTAGTGACTTTTGGGATGGTCGAACAACATCGGGACTTTTATGTGAAAATGGTGTTTACTATTTTACTCTAAAAGCTTTGGGGAATGACGACAAACAATATAATCTTAATGGATTCTTTCTAATAATAAAATAAAAAACAAACCTTAAATTTTAACACATGAAAACAAAACGACTAAAATTATTGCTCTTATCAATAGGGCTAATTAGCATTAATAATATTAATGCTCAATTTAATGTTGGTGGTCCCGCATTCGACAGATTCGCGCAAACAAATAACCCTCCATTTGTTCTAAATGATATTAGGCGTGGTGGAATTGGAGATTTTGCAGGATTTGGCTCAGCACCATTAGCTAAATTCCATATTAATGATTTTTTTCTTACACCTGTTACCGGCTCTCCATTCGCAGTAGCACAAGGCACTCTCTTCCGTACCGATGGCAGCAATTCAGTAGTAAACCAATGGCAATTATTTACGGGAGCTACAAATTTAACCACCACCGAAAAATTTAAATTATTTGTGCCGGCAACAACTAATGATGTTTTTTTACAACATTCGCAACTTGGTGGCATAATGGGCTTTAACACCGGAGGTGCAGTTACACGCATGCTTATACGCGATGGATTTGGTTTTTTTACCGATGGCAGAATTGCAATGGGAAATAACCTTCCAGCCACATTTTTACCACAA
>JAGVMA010000075.1 GCA_020054095.1 Bacteroidia bacterium
TTGTGGGCTAATGCCATATACGCCCCAAATACAAAACACAAGCGCAAACCCACTTACAAGTAAAGCGCAATGGATGCTGGTGCAAGATACTTTGTATGCACAAGGTGGTGAGCTTTACATGACCATTGGTAATTTTATGGCAGATAGTTTGAGCGATACAGTTTTTGTGGGTGGTGGCATTAACCAATGGGATTATGCTTATTACTATATAGATGATGTGAGTGTAACAGATATAGGATGGGTGGGAGAAAAAGAATTGGTGAATGAGGACATGAGGTTTAGTGTTTATCCCAACCCGGCTAACAGTAAAATAACCATTAGTGTAAAAAATAATACAAGCAGCAGTATTAATTTTACAATACAAAATACATTAGGCAAACTTGTGATGCAAAGTAATTTTTATACCCATGAATTTACAATAGATATTGCTACACTACCTAAAGGAATTTATTTTTTAAGGGTAGGAAATATGGTTCAAAAAATTGTTGTTGAATGAAAAGAGAACTTAAGTTTGTTTTTTCGGTAATTGCTATGGCAGTATATAGTTGTGCTCTTTCGCAAGAAGATACAATTATTAAACCTCGTGCAAAAAAGTGGAGTTTGTGCTTTTCGGGGTCTCCGGAATATTCTTATAGAACATTTAGCTATCAAAGACCAACTGCTACATATAATAATACTGTGATTGATAACTTTAAAAAATACATTGATTCATTAAACTTTGTAGAAACAGGTAAGTTGGCATTTACATTCGGCATTGGCATTGAATATAAAATGAGTAAACACATTTGGCTGGCTACTGGTATTTATCTTTCTGACAAAGGGTTTAAGTCAAAAGGATTTGTATATGGCAATGGCTATTATGCAGGTTCACAAGTTTTCAGGAAAGATAATTATGAGAAAAACAATTTCTATTATTATGAAATGCCTTTTATTTTTAACTATCGCTTTGGGGATGATGAGCGCAAGCTCAATTTTAGTGTAAGTTCAGGGCCAACAATAGCCATTAATGCATTTACACAATTTTACAAGTCGAGAAGATTTACAGGAGTTTTAAACCCGCAGTCGGAGAGTGATTATATGATATTGTATGCTTTAGGTGGTAGTTTTTTAAGAATTGGAGGGGTTATTAGCTTTAATACGACTGTTAAATTAAACGATAAAATATCCTTAAGCATTGACCCAATTGCAAAATTTTATTTTGCTGAGTATATAGCATCAAGAGGTTCTTCATCTGTTCGGATAAAAGAGATGCCCTATTCTTATGGATGTAACTTTAGGTACATGATTTCATTTTAAAATCTCCGTGCAGCGCTATGCGCTGCACGGAGATAAACTATAATGTTTCTTCTGATTTATTACTCTGGCAGGTAAACCACATTAATAGTTTTAGCGGTACCAGTTTCAATGATGATGTTGGTAAATGTTTGGTTTCAAGAATGAGGTGGTTTATTGTGCTGATAAATAGGGGGATGGATGAAAAAACTGGCGAGTCCGATTGCGAATTTGGTCGGACAGATTAACGATTTGGGTTGACCGATTGACAGCCAAGGCAGACCGATACACAACTTGGTTAGGCAGATTGATAACTGTGGCTCCCCGATGCTCAAAAAGGGCGAACCGATACACAGCCAAGTTAGACCGATTGTCAACTTGGTTTGTACGATGGTGAACTTGGTTAAGCCGATGCTCAACTGTGTTAGGTTGATAGCTGATAAGGTGAGGTTGGCACTCAACTTGGGTGCACCGATGCATAAGTTATGTAAATCGATAATGAACATGGTTAAACCTATGCACGATTAGGGCAGACGGATTGTAAGGACACTTCGACAGGCTCAGTGTGACAGCTAACCAAACATAGACACTTCGACTTCGCAAAGAGGAACAGATGTACCAAACCAAAACTACATAGCCCCTCCTTCGGCAAGCTCAGGATAAAAGATGGAAACGGAAAGCTTGCGGCACTTCGACTTTCGTTCAGTGTGACAGTTTACAATAATCAACTGCACTTGCGCTTCAAAATACCCTTTCCCCCTCAGAAAAGCACTGAAAAACAAAAAATTACGAATAATTTTGTGGTGGCTGTAACATTTGGCAATAGCTAAGCGTTATACACACATAATTGCCCTAAACGGCACGGCACGGACAAAAAAATGACAGTAAACGAGTTTAATACTTGTGTTGATTTGCATGCGGATAATCTTTACCGCTTTATCTTGAAAAATGTGCGAGATAAAGACAAGGCAAAAGATATAGTGCAGGATACGTATGAAAAACTGTGGCTTAAAGTGAGTGAAATGGAAAGCACGAATGCTAAAAGCTACATGTTTACCACAGCTTATCGCACCATGATTGACCAAATGCGCAGAGAGAAAAAACAAGGTGATATGGACGAGGCCGATTTTACATCGCTTAGCCATAGCAAACAGTATTCGGATTTAAAACAAGTATTAAACGATGCGCTTGAAAAATTACCCGAAGCACAGCGCTCGGTAATTATGTTGCGCGATTATGAAGGCTATAGCTATGAAGAGATAGGTGAAATAATGCAGCTAAACGAATCGCAGGTAAAAGTTTACATTTTTAGAGCGCGCAAAACGCTTAAAGAATATATAGGAGCACTTGAAAACGTATTGTAAAAAATGAAGATTAACAAAAATAACTACGAAGCATGGTTCATTGATTATTTCGATGGAGCACTTTCGGCCGAGCAAACTGCCGAGCTGATGTTATTTTTGAATACTAATCCTAAATTAAAAGAAGAGTTTGATTCGTTTGAAACGATTTCGCTTGCCGATTTTGATGATGAAGTGAAATTTCCGGAAAAGAAAAACCTAAAAAAAAATGAACCAACCATAGAAGAGTTAATGGTTTTATATGTGGACGGTACAATTACGGAAACGTACAAAGCAAAACTTTTAGCCGCATTAGAACTTAATTCAAAGCTTAAAACAGATTTAGAGCGCTACCAAAAAACAAAGTTAAGCCCCGAAAAAATTATTTTTGAAAATAAAGAATCGCTAAAAAGCATAGCTACCGATATTGAAATGCTGATGAGCATGAATGCGGATGGTGCTTTATCGGCTGCCGAGAAAGTAATTTTGCAAAAAGCAATCAGCAAAAATGCGGGACTAAAAAAAGAGCAAGATTTATACAGCAAAACAAAACTGCAAGCCGACAGTTCAATTGTTTTTGAAAATAAAAACTCGCTAAAGCGCGAAAAAGAAGTTGCTGTTATTCCATTGTTTTTCCGTTATGCAGCAGCGGCAGCAATAGCATTGCTGGTGGGTATTTATATTTTCATGAAAACCGATGTAACGCCTAATGCACAATATATAACTTTCATAAAACGCGAACTTAATTACAAACGCATTTCAATTAAAACACAAGAAAATAGTTTGCCCGAAAGCAATAATGCTAATCAGTACGCTAAAAAAACTAACAGCAACGGCTATCCATATAAAATAAAACAAAGACCTGCCGATACAACTGTTATTGATAAAAACAATGTAGTTGAAGAAAAAGAAAAGATAGTGAAAGTGAATACCATGGATGGCAGTGCCGATTCGGCATACAAAAAATGGTGCTTGTGTCTAATTTTGATTTTGAAGCTGATGATGAAAACACAACAACAACAACTACCGATTACCTTACATGGAAAGAATTAATGGCACTAAAAGTGAAAGAAAAAATGTTGCCCGAGCAAATAGAAACTAACGAAAGCACAACCGACAATAAAAAATTTACTTGGTACGATTTGGCTTTGATTGGGGTAAAAGGCATCAACAAAATTTTGAAAAACGATATAGAGTTAAAAAAACGCACCGATGAAAAAGGCACGGTAGTGGCTTACCAATTTGTAACTCCTAAAAACGAATACAATTTTCCGGTAAAGTAGTGCATCGTTTTTTACTACTTTTAAATAATGCCCAAAAACAGACGACAGTTTTTAAAATTAACAGGAGCTGCAGCGCTCGGCTCTATTATTGCAAAAGAATCGTTTGCGTTAAGCAATTCAAATTCTGCGGAAATTATAAAACCACCCCGATTAAAAATTGGCGATACAGTTGCTGTTACATCACCTGCCGGGGCTGTGTGGGATGCAGCCGCAAACGAAAAATTTAAAAACATTTTAGAGCAACTTGGTTTTAAAGTTATACTCGGAAAAACACTCACCGAAAAATTTGGATACTTTGCCGGTTCGGATGAATTGAGAGCAACCGAACTAACTAATTTTTTTGCTGATAAAAACATTAGCGCAATTTCCACGGCAAAAGGCGGCTGGGGATGCGCGCGCATTTTGCCTTTACTAAATTATAACATCATAAAACAAAACCCGAAACCGATAATAGGTTTTAGCGATATAACCACATTGCTAAATGCGATATATGCAAAAACAAACATGGTAACTTATCACGGCCCGGTGGGCAATAGCGGCTGGAACACATTTACTACCGATAATTTTAAAGCAGTTTTATTTTCAGACAAGCCTGCTTTGTTAAATACAACCGGCAAGGAAGAAGATAAACACACAGCTATTAATTCGGGGAAAGCAAGCGGAGTTTTAGTTGGCGGTAATTTATCGGTTATTTGTTCGCTTATTGGCAGCAATTATTTACCCGATTGGAAAAACAAAATTTTGTTTTTAGAAGAAGTAAAAGAAGAACCTTATCGTATTGACAGAATGTTAACACAGTTAAAATTAGCCGGTGTTTTAGATGCTGTATCCGGCATTGTGTTTGGCAAATGCGTTAAGTGCACTGCCGAAGAACCCGAAAAAGCTTTTACGTTTATGCAAGTACTGGAGCAACATTTTAAGCCGTTGCCAATTCCTGTTTTTTATGGCAGTATGATTGGTCACATCGAAAATAAATTAACCATTCCCATCGGCATAAATGCCGAAATGGATGCCGACAAAGGAACGATACAATTAAAGGAGGGTGCGGTAATTTAAAACTCAGCACTCTTTGGTGTGCGCGGAAAAGCAATTACATCGCGCACATTTGTCATGCCGGTTACAAATAAAACTAAGCGCTCAAAACCAAGTCCGAAACCTGCATGTGGTGCTGTCCCGAATTTTCGAGTATCTAAGTACCAATGCAATTCTTCGGCAGGTATGTGCATTTCTTTCATGCGCTGTTCGAGCAAAGCTAAGCGCTCTTCGCGCTGCGAGCCACCTACAATTTCACCAATGCCAGGAAACAAAATATCCATTGCTCGTACTGTTTTTCCATCTTCGTTTTGGCGCATGTAAAATGCTTTTATCTCCTTAGGATAATCGGTGAGGATAACCGGTTTTTTAAAATGTTTTTCAACCAAATAACGCTCGTGTTCGCTTTGCAAATCTGCGCCCCACGATTCAATAATGTATTTGAATTTTTTCTTTTTATTGTGGTTGCTGTTTTTTAAAATATCTATTGCTTCGGTATATGTTAATCGCTGAAAATCATTGCTGAGGCAAAAATTTAATTTTGCAATCAGGTCAAGCACGCTGCGCTCGTCCTGCGGTTTTTGTTTTTCTTCTTCGAGTAATCGGTTTTTTAAAAATTCCAATTCATCAGTGCAGTTTGTTAAAGCGTAGTTAATTACATATTTTAAAAGCTCTTCTGCCAAATTCATATTATCAGTCAAATCGGCAAAAGCCACTTCAGGTTCAATCATCCAAAACTCGGCTAAGTGGCGAGTGGTGTTTGAATTTTCGGCACGGAAGGTAGGCCCGAATGTATAAATTTCACCAAAAGCCATTGCGGCTAATTCGCCTTCTAATTGTCCGCTCACGGTGAGGTTAGTAGCGCGGCCAAAAAAATCTTCTTTAAAATCTACTTTACCATCTTCGGTGCGCGGTGTGTTATCAAACGGAAGCGTGGTTACCTTAAACATTTCGCCAGCGCCTTCTGCATCCGATGCGGTGATGATTGGCGTGTGCATGTAAACATAACCGCGCTCGTTAAAAAATTGGTGTATCGCGAATGCCAAAGCGTGGCGCACTTTAAAAACGGCATTAAAAGTATTTGTACGGAAACGCAAATGAGCTATCTCTCGCAAAAATTCTAAACTGTGTTTTTTGGGTTGCAACGGAAATTTCTCGGCATCGCAATCGCCCAAAATTTCGAGTTGCTTAACCTTCACTTCCACCTTTTGCCCTTTGCCGAGCGATTCAATTAATTCTCCGGTAACAGCCACTGCTGCACCGGTGGTTAATCGTTTTAATTTAGTTTCGTCAGTAGTGTTAAAATCAACCACCGCTTGTATGTTATTTGTTGTTGAACCATCGTTAATAGCTATAAACTGGTTGTTTCGGAATGTGCGTACCCATCCTTTTACAATTACTTCCTTACCATAATCGGTTGATTTTAATAAATCAACAATTTTTGTGCGTTGCATATATTTGATTTTATTCGGCAAAAGTGCGTGTTTTTTTGCTGAATGAATAAAAAAAAATGGATATGCCCCATTATTAAAAAGAAAACTGAGCGCACGTATACGAAAATAAATTTTATGTCTCTATAATATTTTTATAAATTTGATTTTAAGAATAAAAAAATGAATACAACATAAAACAAAAATAAAATATTGCAATTGCGCAGTATTAACTAGCAGCCGAAAGCGAAAA
>JAGVMA010000003.1 GCA_020054095.1 Bacteroidia bacterium
CCAACTGCCTTTTTTAAGATATCCCTCTCCAGTTTAACTTCATAAAGTTCTTTACGAAGTTTTGCTAATTCTAATTCATCTTTACTTTTCTGTTTTCCAACTTTGTCTTCCTCAGATAAAATGAGCTTCCCTTCTTTATAGGCTTTTCGCCACAATCGAAGCGTTTCTACATATACATTTAATTCATCTGCAACGCTTTGGATGTTGCCTCGCTCGGTGCTTAATTCTACAGCTTTTATTTTAAATTCTTTGCCGTAACGACTTCTTACTTGTTTCATGGATCTAAGGTCGCGATTTTAAACTAAATAATTTGTCCACTCAAAGGTAGGAACTCCTCAATTGAGTTGGTGGAGCAAATTGGTCAGATTATTAAACATGATTTTACAGGCGATTGGGACAAGAAAAGTATATTTGCAAAAAAAGATGGTTTATCGGCAAATGTAAACGAAGAGTATTGGAAGGAAAAGTATATTGCCTTAATGGAAAAATATCTTGCTCTATTGGAGTCAATAGGCGAATGAAAAGTACAAAGCATTTTTAAACACAACATTCCAAACTTTTTTACCTTTATGAGCTAATTTGTAAGCACTTATTAAATTAGTATAAATACTATGAACACATTAATACTTATATCATCACTTGGCGGATTTGCAATGCTTGCCGATATTTTAAAGTTGCGCAAATTAGTGTACCCCATAGCATTGCTTGGGCTTATAGGTGCAGCTGCTCTTGCTGCTTTAGATTGGAATGGCGGACAGCTTGCCCCAATTTTTAAGGGTATGCTTGAGTTCGATCACTTTGCAATCCTGTTCAGCATTGTAATGATTGTAACGCTTTTCTTTTGGCTACTCATGTCGCAAAAATATTTAGATGATGAAGCACACGCGATTGATCATATTGCATTAGTATTATTTGCACTGGTTGGCGGCTTGTGTATGGTATCGTATCAAAATCTTACCATGCTTTTTATCGGCATCGAAATACTTTCTATCTCCATGTATGTTTTATGCGGAAGCAATAAAAACGATTTATCGTCAAACGAATCGGCATTAAAATATTTTTTAATGGGCTCGTTTGCTACCGGCTTTTTATTGTTTGGCATTGCATTAATTTATGGTGCCACCGGCAGTTTCGATATTATGACTATTGCCGATAGCATTGGCGAAAATTACCAAGATTACAATGTATTAGTTTACTCGGGTGTTATTATGCTGCTCATTGGCATGTTGTTTAAAGTATCGGCCGTGCCATTCCACTTTTGGGCGCCCGATGTATATCAAGGCGCGCCAACGCATGTAACAGCTTACATGGCAACCATTGTAAAAACGGCTGCGTTTGCTGCCTTCTTCCGCTTGTTTTTTGTTTTCTCTACAGTAACGGGCGCTTGGTTAGATATTTTAACGGTTGTAATTGCGCTTACCATTATTGTAAGTAACACTACTGCGGTTTTTCAGCAAAACGTGAAACGTATGTTAGCATACTCAAGCATATCTCATGCGGGTTATATGTTGCTTGCATTAATTAGTTTAAGTGCGCTTTCTATTAACTCGGTTTTGTTTTATACTGCCGCTTATTCTATTGGTAGCATTGCGGCATTCACCGTATTACTAATTGTAGCATCAGGTAAAAATGATTTAAGTTTTGATGCGTTTAATGGATTGGCAAAATCAAATCCGGTGCTTGCATTTGTGATGACGTTGGCAATGCTATCGTTGGCCGGAATACCGCCTACTGCAGGGTTTTTTGCCAAATACACTGTGTTTAATGCTGCGTTAAATGGGGGCCACACCGCTATTGTATTAATAGCCGTAATTGGTTCGCTTATTAGTTTGTATTATTATTTTAAAGTGATTATTGCAATGTATTTTAAATCGGGCGAAAGCGATACCTATCAACTTGCCAATGTGCAACAACTCTTGCTGGTATTAACATCGGCACTCACCATTGCACTGGGTTTGTTCCCCGATTTGATTTTACGCTGGATGTAGTTTTTATACGTATATTCGCATTAATAAATATACGTATGACTACAAAACTCACATTATCAATAGAAGAAGGAATTATAAAGCATGCAAAAAAGTATGCGGAGAAAAAAGGGCGGTCTCTTTCTGAAATAATACAGTCCTATTTAGAGGCACTTACATTAAACCGGAAAGAAGAAAAAGAAATTTCACCTAAAATAAAAAAACTTTTAGGCGCAGTAAAATTGCCGAAAGATGCCGACTACAAAAAAATACTTGCCGAAGAATTATCTAAAAAAAGAAATAAATGAAGCATCTTTTTTTAGATACTAACGTGGTTTTAGATTTTTTATCTGACAGAAAACCACACTCAACAGATGCCGCTGTTTTATTCGAACTTGCCGAAAAAGAAAAAGTGACGCTGCACCTCTCGGCAATATCATACAATAATATTTACTATATCATCAGAAGAGTGGTGGGGTACAAGAAAGCACTTGCGCTACTGAGCGAGATAGCAGAATTGGTTTATTGTATTGAGTTGAATGAGGGAATTATAAACAAGGCAATGAAATCTGATTTTCCTGACTTTGAAGATGCCATACAATTTTACAGCGCTCTATCAAATAATAAAATAAATGCAATAGTAACGCGCAACACTAAGGATTATAAAAAAAGTACAATTTCAATAGTGTCGCCAAAGGAGGCGGTTACCATCATTAATTAATTTATGTCATCGTCAAATAAACTAACCTTATTTATTTTTGTTGCATTACTGCTCGGCATTGGCATTGGCTGTTGGCTTAATGTGCAATACCCGGCTCCCGAAAAAAAATCGTACACGCAATCAGTTGCCGATGCAAAAAAACTGCTCACCGGTTTTGAGCAACGCAAAACACCGGTTAATCAGTACACTGCTATTATTGCGGATAGCGCAAAAAACGATAAAGCAAAATGGGAAGAATTAATTACGGCTGTGCAAAAAGAAAAAAGCGGTTCGTCATTATCACAACAATTAGAAAAAACAATAAAGCGCGATGAGCAAATAAGCCCAACGCTTAAATCAATACTCGATTACATTACCATTTTTACCGATATTTTTTTACGGCTTATTAAAATGATAATTGCCCCGCTTGTTTTTTCCACGCTGGTGGTGGGCGTTGCTAAACTAGGCGATTTAAATGCGGTGGGGCGCATTGGCGGAAAAACTATGCTTTGGTTTATTTCAGCTTCATTTGTTTCGCTGCTGCTGGGCTGCTTGCTTGTAAATATTTTTAAGCCCGGCTTAATGATGGATTTAGAATTGCCTTTTGCCGGTGCTGATAGCGGAATTGATAAAGCCGCCATGACGCTGAAAAATTTTATTACACACATCATCCCATCGAGTGTGGCCGATGCAATGGCGCATAACGAAATTTTGCAAATAGTAATTTTCTCACTCTTTTTTGGAGTTGCCACTGCAGCAATGGGCACAAAAGGAAAAGTAATAATTGATTTTTTTGATGCCGTGGGGCATGTGATGTTAAAAATTACAACTTATGTAATGTACGTGGCGCCACTCGCAGTATTTGCCGCCATCACGGCAGTGGTAGCAAAAAAAGGATTAGGCGTTTTAAGCACTTACGCCATTTTTATTGGCGAATTTTACAGCGGCCTTTTATTGCTTTGGCTCATTTTATTATTAGTTGGATTCATATTAGTCCGCAAGCGTATTTTTACATTAATAAAATATTTGCGCGAAGCATTGCTGCTTGCGTTTTCTACCGCCAGCAGCGAAGCCGCTTACCCAAAAATGTTAGAACAGTTGGAGCGATTTGGTTGCCCTAATCGTATTGTGAGTTTTGTTTTGCCGCTCGGTTATTCTTTTAATCTCGATGGCTCGATGATGTACATGACTTTTGCAAGCATATTTATTGCACAAAGCTATGGCATTGCTATGCCTATTGAAACACAATTATCAATGCTATTAGTGCTGATGGTAACAAGCAAAGGCATTGCAGGTGTGCCGCGCGCATCGCTGGTGGTTATTGCCGGCACACTTTCGTCATTCAATATTCCTGAGGCAGGTTTGCTTTTGCTGCTCGGCATTGATCATATTTTAGACATGGGGCGCTCAGCTACCAATGTGGTAGGCAATGCAGTGGCAACGGTGGTAGTAAGCCGATGGGAAGGTAATTTAAAAGAATAATATTTTTTTGCCGTGCACGAAACTTGGGAATTTTTAAAAGAACTTACCGACCCTAATTCGATTATAGAATATGGCGGATTAGCACTTTTACTTGTTGTGGTTTTTGCCGAAACAGGTTTGCTCATCGGTTTTTTTTTGCCTGGCGATTCACTCATTTTTATTTCAGGAATAATATGCAGCACCAAACCCGAGTTGCTGAATGTAAATTTATTTTTACTCATCACATCACTCACTGCTGCTGCTGTGCTTGGCAATGTAGCAGGGTATTGGTTTGGACGAAAAGCAGGGCCTCCGCTTTTTAAGCGCGATGATTCCATTCTATTTAAAAAAAGATACTTGGAAACCACACACGATTTTTATGCTCGGCACGGAGGCAAAGCACTTGTACTGGGCAGGTTTTTGCCCATCATTCGCACCTTTGCACCCATACTTGCCGGAGTTATAAAAATTGATTTCAAACTTTTTATGCTCTATAATATAACCGGTGCCATTGGCTGGATTGCATCGCTAAGTGTGTGTGGCTATTATTTGGGCCGCTTTGAATGGGTGCGAAATAATATAGCTTACATCGTAATTTTTTTAATCGTAATTACCATTATTCCTGTAATAAATACTTACCGCAACGAGCGGAAAAGGGGAGAGTGATTTTTTTTACTCAAAAAACGCACGATTGTGTGAGTGGATGGTTAACTATAATGTTACTTTAAAAAAACATTTGGGCAATAATGTTATTTGGCAAATATCAAATGATACCTCAATCATGTAAAACGGGATTCAGCCATTGTATGTGAGAACAGATACGATGGGGAACATTTATGTTGCTGGAAATAAAAGTACAAGTGATTTTAAATATTTCGTAAAAAAATTTGATTCGAATGGTGGATTTTTATGGCATAGTGAAATTAATCCCAGTACGCAAAACGATTTCTTGGAAGATTTACATATTGATAAATTCGGAAATGCATATTTGGTTGGAACAATAAACGAACCAAATGGCGGTTTTGAAATTGCAAAGTTCAATACGAGTGGTGTGTTAGTGTGGGATATACAGTATGATACGAATGTGAGTAATGCGCTATAACCTAAAATTGATGTTGATAGTACCGGTAATGCATATATCTGTGGTAGATATAGAACCACTTCCATAAATACAATTCCACAGGTCTAATGCAATGGAGCACCTCGGTTGACACAGTCGGTGTTTCAAATAAAAGTGATTTATCCTTAGACAAACAGGGCAATGGATTATACACTGTGTATGCAGTTAAAGTGCTTATTAAAAACATTGTTGTGTACACAGTAATTGGCGATGTTGTTTTAGAAAAAAGTATAAATAACCTGCCCAACACACCACTTGATATTAGCAATTTAGCTAAAGGTGGCTACTACATAAAAGTTATATCGGCAACGGGAGAAATAAATATTGAAAAATTGATTTATCAGTAATTACATTTTTGTATTTCTAAAGCAAGGTATAAGAATATAAAACTAATACGCCCAAGTGAGGTAAATAGCGCCCCAAGTAAAACCTCCGCCAAAAGCAGATATTAAAAGTTTATCGCCTTTTTTTAATTTTTTTTCGTAATCCCAAAGTAATAATGGTATGGTGCCTGCTGTGGTGTTGCCATATTTTTCGATGTTCATCATCACTTTATCGTGTCTTAGGTTAATGCGATCGGCAGTGGCATCAATAATGCGCTTGTTGGCTTGGTGCGGCACTAACCATGCCAGGTCTTCGCCTTTTACGTTGTTGCGCTCAAGCACTTCTACCGATACATCGGCCATGCCTTTAACGGCAAATTTAAAAACAGTTTGTCCTTCTTGCACCACATAGTGCATCTCTTTGTCAATGGTTTCGTGCGAGGGCGGCATAATAGAACCGCCTGCGGGTTGGTACAAGAAATTACGCCCTGCTCCATCGGCTTTAAGCACAAAATCTTTTATGCCATCGCCATCGGTACTTGGTTCTAATAAAACTGCTCCGGCTCCATCGCCAAATATGATGCAGGTAGCACGGTCTTTATAATTTATGATAGACGACATTTTATCGCCACCTACAACAATTATTTTTTTGTAACGGCCGGTTTCAATAAACTGTGCGCCTGTAGATAGCGCATAAATAAAGCCCGAGCAAGCAGCCGATAAATCGTAACCCCAAGCGTTTTTCATGCCCAGTTTATCGCATATTACATTAGATGTAGAAGGGAAAACATAATCTCCCGTGATGGTGCCCACTATTACCATGTCAATTTCTTCGGGTGCAATATTTTTCTTTTCTAAAATTTCTTTTATCGCTTCCACGCACATCACCGATAGGCCTTGGCTCTCGCCTTTTAAAATTCTGCGCTCTTTAATTCCGGTGCGCGATGTAATCCACTCGTCATTGGTCTCTACTAATTTTTCTAACTCTTTATTGCCCAATACATATTCCGGAACATATCCGCCTACGGCTGTAATGGCTGCTGTTGTTTTACTCATGGATTAAATATTAAAAACGGTTAAAAAATTATGCCGACAAAAGTGGAAAAAGCCCACGATATATCAAAATAGAAAAAATTTACTGAAACGCTTGTTAGCGAGACTTTGCGCTTTAGCATAATTAGTCGAACTAATTCCGCTTTTTAGCGGGATTGAAAATTAATCTGATTACTGAAATGCCTGTTTTATTTTATCGGCAAGGTTTACTTCAGCCACGTCTTTTGCAAGAAGTATCATGTTTTTTATGGCCTTATCGTTAGATATGCCATGGCCTATAATTACGGTGCCGTTAATTCCCAAAATAGGAGTACCTCCATAGTTTTCGTAATTGAAGCGTGCAAAATAATCGTCAACAATGCCGCGCTTGCGCATGATAGTATAAAATGCTTCGGCTTCCTTTAAAACTACATTTCCGGTAAATCCTTCGCACACTATCACATCGGCTTTATCGTTAAATAAATCGCGCCCTTCCACATTGCCGTAAAAATTAAAGTCTTTCGATTCTTTCATTAAATTGTGTGCTGCTTGTGCCACCAGGTTCCCTTTTTCGGGCTCTTCGCCAATGTTAAGCAAGCCCACTTTGGGATTATCAATTTTGTAAACATACTTTGCATACAGCGATCCTAAAATACCAAATTGGTAAAGCACATCGGGTTTGCAATCGGCATTAGTACCCACATCTAATATTAAACCAAATCCGCCTTTTTCTTTAGGTAATATTGAAGTAATACATGGGCGAATAACGCCCGGAACCGCTTTTACCGTGTACATAGAGCCCACAAGCATAGCGCCTGTATTGCCTGCACTTGCAAAAGCATCAATTTTGTTTTCTTTTAAAAGTTTAAACCCAACGTAAATAGATGAATTGGGTTTTTGTGTAAATGCTTTGGTAGGATGCTCGCCCATACCAATAACATCGGGGGCGTGCACAATTTCGAAATTCGCAACCGGTGCGTTTAGCTTTTGTAATTCGGCTTTAATAGCAGTTTCATCGCCTATTAAAACTAATTTACAATCGGCCGATAGTTCTTTAACTGCAAGCAATGCACCTGCAACAGTAGCTGCCGGAGCATAATCGCCTCCAAGTATGTCAATTCCTATTTTCAGCGAACTGTATTATTAAGCGTTAACTTCTTTTTCCATCACCACTTTACCACGATAGTAAAGTTTGCCATCGTGCCAATAAGCACGGTGTGAAAGATGAGTTTCGCCTGTTACCGAACATACCGACATGGTAGGAACTTCGGCTTTATAATGTGTTCTGCGGCTACGGCTACGAGCCTTAGAGTGTCTTCGTTTTGGATTAGGCATTTTATATTTATTTTATTGTTTAACTTTTATTTTATAATTGGTTCTAATTTTTAAATTTTAGCGCTTTTAGCTTTTCCCAACGCGGGTCTGTTTCCTTTTGGGCAGCTTTGGCTTTAAGTTCGTCTAATTTTTTTAATACCTCCGGATCACATCTCTGATTGCCATCTTCATCATCGGGGTGCACCCTTCGTGCGGGTAAGCCCAATACAATGTATTCGTAAATAAAATGCGAAACATCTATTTGTGTTTCACCTATTGGCAATGCTATTACATCATCGTTTTCATCAGCTGCAGATGAGTTTAATTTTACAATTAACTCGTTATTGGTGTGCATTGGCACATCTATCACTTCGCCACACCTATCGCACGGCACATTAATAATGCCGTTAATATCAAACCCCAAAGCAAGCATGGTGCTTTGCTTTACCAACTCAATATTTACTTCAAATTTTCCGGATGTAATTTCATCGGTATTAAATGACTCAAAGAACTTTTGGTTAATGGTAAAATCAAAGAAATGTTTGCCCTGATTTAACCCTGCAAACGAAATTTTAAACTCATCGCCAAATGGGTTATCGTTTCGCTTTTTCATTTACAGAACCTTTTAACTTTTTACCGGCTTTGGTAAAAAGGACGGCAAAGGTAAAAAAATATGGATTACAGCCAAATTAACCTGCTGTTACTACTTCATCAGCAAAAAAGAAGCACTTATAGCATATTTAATACGTGTTTGTCTATAAATATCATCGTTTAGTCTAAGGTGTGATTTTTTGTTCCGGATGGGCATTTGTGCTAATGCAAAATAGTTATACCTTGCTGCATCAAAAATCCTAATATACTCATGAAAAAAATTTTACTCTCTGTTTTATTTTCTATTGTTGCACTAATTGCCGGAGCGCAGTGTACAACCACTAATGCTACAAGTTGCCAGTGCCAAGATAATCAGCAATCAAACTGCGATTTATTACCGAATATTACTGTATCGTGGTATGGTATTTTAAACTATTTGGGCGGGCCAAATGAATACGAACAGGTTTGTAACCCACCATGCAATGGCAACGATGGTCGCTTGCGCATAACTGCATCTACTCCAAATATTGGCCATGGTCCGTTAACAGTTAGCGCAAGCACATTTTACGTGTGTGGAACCGATACAACAAATTTTAATCCGGGTCCTTGTCCTGATGGTTCATATCCTCGCCAATTAATTGAGCAACGCATCTATCATAAAAATGGCAGCGCCATGAGTTCTTATACTCGCTGGGCAGGTAGCATGACTTATCATCCCTCACATAGCCACAGTCACGTTGACGATTGGGGTGTTTTCACATTGCGTTACCAAACATCTGATCCCGATCCGCGCAACTGGCCAATAGCAGCTACTGGTGCTAAACTAGGTTTTTGCTTAATGGATTATTACCAATGCGGTAATTCTAATGCTTTAAATCAGTGTAAAGATGTGAACACCACTTATAATTTCGGGAATACAATGATTAATAACAGCTTTCCAAATTTTGGATTAGGTGGTGGTAATTATAATTGTAACCCTTCTACACAGGGTATTTCATCAGGTTATACAGATGTGTATGACGAAACTTTGGATATGATGTGGATTAATTTACCTGCTGATTTGTGCAACGGCCAATACTGGATAGTGTGCGATGTTGATCCTAACAATAATTTCTTGGAAGAAGACGAAACTGATAATTATACTGCTGTGCCTTATACGCTAACGCAACAAAATCCTCCAAACACTAACCCCGCTTCATACATCACGCTAAACAAGCCATCGCCAAAAATATGTGTGGGCGAAAGCATTACGCTCAAAGGTAACGGTGCGATGTCGTATTTATGGAGCACGGGAGATACTACGCAATCAATAACAGTAAACACTCCGGGGACTTATAGTGTAACCACGGTTACACATTGCGGAACTTCTACTGCAACTATGACCATTGCTCAATACACAGCTACTCCTGCACCTGTTGCAACTGGCGATACAGTTTGTGTGGGTGGTTCGGCAACTTTAACTGCTACAGGCACAGGAACTTTAATTTGGGAAGATGCTAACGGGAATTCATTAGATACGGGAAACACTTATATTACTTCTAACTTAAATATTACAGATACTTTTTATGTGCGCAACGAAGCTTATTTTATTGATACGGCAAGTGTAGGCCCTGTAAACAATAAATATGGCGTGGGCGCAAATTCTACAAGTGCTAACCACCTTGCGTTTACAACCGAACAACCAATAAAAATAATAAGTGTAAAGGTTTTGGCCGCTGCAAGCGGAACAAAAACTATTGAATTGCGCGATAGCTCTAATACGTTAATACAAACCATGACTGCTAACGTGGTAAGCGGATGGAACACTGTTACACTTAACTGGAATGTACCTGCTGGCATGTATTATCGCTTGGGCGGAACAAATGGCGGTGTGAATCTTTACAGAAATAACACTAATGCTACTAATTTCCCTTACACCATTCCTGGCGTTATGAGCATTACTGGTTCTTCGGCCGGTGATGCGTATTATTATTATTTCTATGACTGGAAGGTGGAAGTACAAAACCGCGCCTGCTCAAGTGCGCCTGTTATGGCGATTGCAACTGTAGAAATTTGCACATCTGCTCCACAAGGGAAAGACCTTAGTAATTCTATTTCAGTTTATCCCAATCCATCAAATGGTTTATTTAGTTTAAATATGGCATTGCCCGGAATGGCTAATGCAGTTATTAATGTGGTTGATATGGTGGGCAAAACAGTTTATACTCAAAAAGTAATTAGTGCAAATGGCAACTACCAGCAAACAATTGATTTAAGCGGCCTTGCAAAAGGATCGTATATCTTAAATGTAAATGTTGATGGACACAAGCCTGCTTACAAACGCATTACTATTCAGTAGTAAATAAAATGCGTTTTAAAAGATTGGTTCTAACAGTGGCAGTATTTTTTACTGCCACTGTTTTTTTTTATGCACGTGCACAAAGTGCGTTTACA
The DNA here is from genome assembly GCA_020054095.1 of Bacteroidia bacterium. Taxonomy (GTDB): domain Bacteria; phylum Bacteroidota; class Bacteroidia; order JADZBD01; family JADZBD01; genus JAGVMA01. Next base: position 10,939 of record JAGVMA010000003.1, read on the forward strand.
ATTTTTAATTCGCAAAATTCGCAACTGCCAATTAATACCGTTAGGGCAATTGCAATAGATAGCTTAAATAGAAAATGGGTGGGCACCGATTACGGTCTTGCTGTTTTTGATGAAACCAATTGGACTATTTATCAAACATCTAACTCCGGCTTGCCCGATAATGCAATCCGTTCAATCGCATTTGATAATAACGGGGCAGCATGGATAGGAACCATTAATGGTGGTGTGGCAAAATTTGATGGTACCAACTGGACTGTTTACGATCAATTTAACTCCCCCTTGCCATCGCAGCAAATAAACGCTGTAGCTTTTGATAGCAGTAATAACAAGTGGATTGGCACCACGAGCGGGCTTGTAAAATTTGATGATACAAATTGGACTGTGTGGGATAACACCAACTCGGCATTAGTATCTAACAATATACAAACCATTGCCATAGGGCGCAACCAATTAAAATACTTGGGCTGCATAAATGGCGGAATGGCTTACTTTAATGATACCGTTTTCACCGTATACTCTGCTTGGAATTCGCAAATACCCGACAACACTGTTATACATATTGCACTTGACAGTAACGATAGCCGATGGGTTGCAATGCCAACAGGCGGATTATGCACCCACTTTGGCGGAAGCGCCTGGAGTTACTATTCCACTTTTAACAGCACTATACAAAGCGATGCGCTCGATGGCGTTTTTGTAGATAAACAGCAAAATAAATACATCGCATCTATGCAAAAAGGCTTAATTATTTTTAAGAACAATAATTTTGTTTTTTACGATAGTACTAATAGCGATATGCCCGATACTTGGGTTTATTGTGTTATAAAGGATACCAATAATATTATTTGGCTTGGCACTTACGATGGCGGGTTGATAAAGGTGAGCGAAAGTGTTTTAAATAGTATAGGCAATACACAAGGCGACTTTTTTATTGATGTTTTTCCTAATCCGGCTACAACATCTATTACAATTTTAATTTCTGATATGAATGAAGAAAAAAAACTGGCGCTTTTTGATTGCAGTGGCCGTAAAATAACTGAAACCTATTTTACCGACTCGAATTATAAATTACCATTGGATGTAGATGTCGGAATTTATTTTATTACAATTACATCTGGCAGTAGAGCCTACAGCCGAAAAATAACTGTGGTTAAATAGCTATCGCCTAAAAAATTCTGCTTCCGAAATTTCTTTTTCTTTTTCACCCAATACTTTGTTCAAGTCAATTTCGTAGTTAGTGTAAACTTTGTTGTCGCCTTTATCAAATTGTTTTGTTACAAATAGTCCCTGCTTTTTGTTGGTTGAATAAAAGCCAACATTATTCAGAAACGCGCCTTTTATTGTGCGGTTATTTATTAATTTCTTAGGGCTCCATTTTTTTCCGAAATAAGCCCTCAAATAAAATTCTCCGTTAGGCACACCCCTAAAATTGTACGATGAATTTGCACTCACATATTCATTTCGCATCACAATATCGCTGTCGGTTTTTTGAACCAAGCACACAATTACTTCGCACGGATTATTGTTGTTAACCGTTATTGTGCTTTTGCTGTAATCTTCGGCATAGCCATCGCCAAAATAACTGTCGTAAGGCGAATCGGCATCTTTTAAAGCAGTGTCTATCGGAATAATAATATTGCTTGGCAAGTTTCTCGTTTTGCCAAGCGAATCTGACTTGCGCATCATTTCTTCCGCCATTTTAGTTTCATCGTCCTTGGGGTTAATGATGAGCATGATTATGATTAAAGATATAAATGCTACAGGCAGTATAACTATCCATTTATTCGTTTTTTGATTTACTCTTTGCTTGCGCTTATAATTAGGTTTATTAAAATTTGGTTTGGCGGTTTGCTTAGTTCCTTGCGATGAGGAATAAAAAAACTTAAGGTCGTATTTTTTCGCGCCTCATTATCCGAAAGTGTATTGTACGCTTCCGACACCTGCTTGAAGTACTCCTCGTTGCTTTTGTTATTCGGGTTTTTATCCGGATGATGGCGCTTTGCAATACGGTGATATGCCCTTTTTATTTCATCAGGCGTAGCACCGTATTTTATGCCTAATATTTTATAATAATCCGATATAGCCATTTCTTTAAATTAAAAACCCCGAGATGAACTCGGGGTTAGTTAAACGTAAATTTTAAAAATTAGTTATGGCTTTCTTCTTTTTTATCTTCGCTTTTTACTTCTTCTTTTTTCAAGTAAACTTCGGTATAGCTGTTATAGTTAAGTGCATTAAAATAAAAATTCTTTAAATAGCCGTGGGCTAATTTCATATTCTCGGTGTACCACAATACCATTATAGGTGCATCGTTAATCATAATTTGTTCGGCCATTAAAAATGCAGCGTAGCTTTCGTCTTTGGTTTTAGCGGTGCGTCCCAATTCAAAATATTTGTCGTACTCGGCATTTTTATAGCGAGGTATGTTATAAACCGATGGTTGAGATAAGCTATCGGGTACGTTTTTGCCATAAAGTATGAAAAGAAAGTTTTCAGGACTAGGAAAATCTGCAGTCCAGCCGGCACGATACATATTAGCGCTGCGCGCATGTTGTGCATCATCTAATTTTTGTGCAAAAGGTACAATATCAAAATCAACTGTTACATTCAACACTTCCATTAATTGTTTTTTAATTTCCTCCACCACTTTTGAGTTTTTATTTCCGCCACTGTTCAGCATAATTTTTACTACCGGAAATCCTTTCCCATCGGGGTAGCCGGCTTCTTTTAGTAATTGTTTTGCTGAATCGGGGTTAAATTTATAGCCACGCAGTTTAGTTACATCATAACCCGATAAGCTTTGCGAACAGATTCCATAATTACCCGGACTAAAAGCTTCGCCACGCAACACATTCTCAACTATTGTTTCTTTATTTATTGCAAAGTTGAACGCTCGCCTAACTTTAGGATTATTAAACGGGGGCATAGTGGTATTAAATTCGTAATACTGGGTGCCTAATTCTGCAGTTCTGTCAATAATAAATTTAGGTGGCTTGTTTTGGAAATCTTCTATTTGTTGCGATACTATTTCTTTTACAGATTCAGATGGCAAGCCAAATACTACATCTAAATCTCCGTTTTTAAATGCATCTAATTCGCGTGACTTAGATGGTATAAATGTTACTATAACGCTGTCAATAAACGGCAGTTTATTGCCGAGTGAATCTACACCGTGATAGTTTTTATTTTTTACTAATATTACTTTATCTCCTTTAGGGTCGGCATTAGCAGCCACAAACGGACCCGTGCCAAACTTTAAAAGGTTCCCATATTTTTCGTAACCCTCTTTGGCAATTATAAATGCCGATGGGCTTGCTAAAACATAAAGGAAAGAAGAACTTGGTTGAGTTAAAGTAATTTCTACGGTGTGGTCGTCAACAATTTTTAACCCCTCTAAGCCAGAATTGGGTTTGCCATTTGCACTGTTAGTATAGTATTCATTTGCTCCTTTTACCCTGTCTTTAAACGAGCCGTTAAAAGTGGTATTGTATTTCGATTGTGTACAAAGCAATTCAAATGAAAATTTAACATCATTTGCGGTCAACTCTCTTCCCTTGCCTTCCGGAAAACAAGCGTCATCGTGGAATTTTACTCCGCTTTTAAGTTTAAATGTATAAACTGTACCTGTTGCGTCCACCGTCCACGATTCAGCTATACAAGGCACTACCTCGGTTATATTTTTGGGATTGAATTTTACCAATCCCTCAAATACCTGAAATGCGATGTTTGAAGATATAATATCGTTGATATTATGCGGAAATAGTGTACGAAATTTTTCTGTTTCGTTTACATTAATAATGCCTCCATAAATGCGCCCGCCATTGCCTTCATTGGGATTACCACCTAAACCCGAGCAAGCAGCTAAGCCAACAGCAATAGAAAAATAAAATAGTACTTTTTTCATAATATTGATTATCAATTAATTATACCGAATTATAGTATATAACTTGCAAATGTATAAATATCTGCCCAATCTATAAACAAAAAGAATAAAAAAGCGATATTTTTAACTGTTTATCGAAAGAATATGTATTTTTGACGTCATAAAAAAAACATTTATTTTCTTTGTTAAACCAAAATAACATTATAATATTGCACACGAATTTCAAAAGAAAGAAGTGAAAGTATTAAGTTTTATGCGACACAAAAAATTAACAGCAGTAATTACATCAGGGATCATTTCTTTTTCTGCCTTTGCCGGTAACATTATATTGGAAGGTAACTATCAAGGAAAAAATTTATATGTGCAAAATCCTTTTGCCGGTTCAGGTGTTGGTTTCTGTGCTATAAAAGTAGAAGTAAATGGTCAAGTTACTACAGATGAGATTAACTCCAGCGCATTTGAAATTGACTTTACTAACTTACAATTAAAAATTGGCGATAAAGTTTCAGTAAAAATTGAACACAAAGACGATTGCAAGCCAAAAGTATTAAATCCTGAAGTATTAAAACCTAAAAGCACGTATGAAGTTACTTCAATGAGTGCATCGCCTGATGGAACTGTAAAATGGACTACAACTGGTGAGCAAGGTAAACTTCCATTCATAATAGAGCAATTCCGTTGGAACAAATGGGTAAAAGTTGGCGAAGTAGATGGAAACGGTACTCCGGGCGCTAATAACTATTCATTTAAGGTTCCTACTCACTTTGGCGAAAACCAAGTTAGACTTAAACAAGTTGACTACACAAGCCAACCGCGCTACTCTAAACCTACAAAATTTCAAGCGAGTTCAAGCGAAGTTACTTGCCCTACTTTGAAAGTGAACAAACAATTAGATTTTGTGGGTGGTGAAACCATGTATGAGATCTACGATAAATTTGGAAACATAGTTAAGAAAGGATTTGGAGCTAACGTAGATGTTACAAATCTTGCGGTTGATGTTTATTATCTGAATTATGATAATAAAACTACTGAGTTTATGAGAAAAAAATAACAACTAAAAATTATACTTTAAAATCCCGACCCTTATAAGTCGGGATTTGTTTTTTTAAAGCAATTTAAACCATGAATAAAATTGAACACATCGGCATAGCAGTTAAAAACATTGCAGAATCAAATGCGTTATTTGCTAAGCTACTTGGTAAGCCATATTATAAATCCGAAAGGGTAGAGAGCGAAGGAGTGAACACGTCTTTTTTTATGGTGGGTAACAATAAGGTAGAATTATTAGAAGCCACAACAGCCAATAGCCCGATAGCAAAATTTATAGAAAAAAAAGGAGAGGGAATACATCATATTGCATTTGATGTGGATGATATAGTTGCCGAAATGGCTCGCTTAAAAAATGAAGGATTTACGTTGCTGAACGAAAGACCAAAAAAAGGCGCTGACAATAAATTAGTTTGTTTCTTGCACCCTAAAGGCACCAAGGGGGTGCTCATTGAACTTTGCCAAGAAATCAAATAACAGTGCCCAGTATTGTTTCCTTTTTTGTATCGAGCCAATAGGTATTAATACCTGATTTTTTTGCAGTAGCAATATGCTGCTGCGAATCATCAATAAAAAGTGTTTCGGTGGCATTCAGTTTGTTTTCGCGCAGCACAAAATTAAAAATATCGTTATTAGGCTTTCGCATACCCACTTTATTTGAATAATACTGCCTTTCAAAAACATGTGCCAATTCGTTATCGAATCCAAATGTATGCCTCATGTAATTGGAGTATGCAGCTAAATGTATGTCATTAGTATTGCTAAGTAAAAAAATGCGGTGTGTAGTTTTTAATTTTTCCAGAAAATGAATTCGCTCGGGCGGAAAATCAAGCAGCATGGCGTTCCAAGCATCGTCTATCTCTGTATCAGTAATGTTATTATCTAAGTAAGCTTTTATGCCGGCTCTAAATTGCGAGGATGATATAGCGCCCGTTTCAAATTTTTCGAATAATTCTGTTTGCAGGTGCTGCGAATAAATAGCGTCAAAATTTTTCAATCCAAATTTCACAAATGCATCCTCGGTACGCTTATAATCAAGATTAAGTAGCACCCCGCCCAAATCAAATATTACGTTTTTATACCCGTTAAGTATCATATTTTTTTGGCAAATCGAGCACAAATATATACTTTCGCTCCTCTAAAAATTGATTGTAATTTTTAAGGGCCTATAGCTCATTCGGTTAGAGCATCAGACTCATAATCTGAGGGTGCTTGGTTCGATCCCAAGTGGGCCCACTTAACTTAAAAATAGATGGGGGATTAGCTCATTTGGCTAGAGCGCTTCGCTGGCAGTGAAGAGGTGATCGGTTCGAATCCGATATACTCCACCAATATTTCACACTACTCTTTCCTAAGTTTTATTTAATCGGTTCGTCCCGATGTTCTATCAAACAGCTTATGCAGAATTATTTTTTTTCAAAATCGGGTTAACTGCCGAATAATCTCCGTGTGATGTGGGAATTTATTTTGCAATTTTAGTCGCTCGGCCATTTCAAAATCATTAAAGTCAAATCCGGGCGCCACGGTACATCCTACCAACGAAAAGCTTCCGCCCTGCTTCACGCGCGAACCAAACCAATTACCTGCTGGAACAATATGCTGAAAATTATTTTTCCATAATAACGTAATAGTTAGATTGCCAACTATGTCAATCTCAATTATTTCTAATTCGTCTCCGTCATAAAAATGCCAAACCTCGTCTGACTTAATTCGGTGCAGTGCAGAAAAATTACCGACTTCAATTAAAAAATAGATAGCTGTTGAGGCGTCTCTTTCTCCTGCGATTGTATTTACTTTGGATTTGCAACGGTGCGTTTCTTTATAAAACCCTCCCTCTGGGTGAGAAAGCAATTTTAATTTCTCAATATAATATCTTGCCGATGGCATTATACAATAGCTCTAACAGCGGTGTTTAATCTATTAACCACTCCTGCTTTTCCGATTAACGAAACTACTTCAAATAATGCAGGACCTCCGCCTACCCCACTCACACACACGCGCAAGAGTTGCATTACCTCGCCCGTTTTTATTTGTTGCTCTTCGCAAGTTTGCTTAAAAATGTTTTCGGCATGCTGCGCACCAAAGCTTGATGCCGCCTCATAATTTTTTGCCAAAGCAGAAATAAATTTTTTTGATTTTTCATTCCATCTTTTTTTCACCACTTCGGCATCGTAAATTGTGGGAGCAATAAAAAAATACTTGCCCAAGTCCCAAAACTCGTTTACAAAATGTGCTTTTTCTTTTATCAGCCTACAAACATTTTTCAGATAAGCAAAATCTGGATTTAGATTTTTTATGTTCGTATCGTTAGAAAAAATTTCTGCCAATGCATCATCGGTTTTCAATCGCAAGTATTGCTGATTAAACCACTTGGTTTTCTCCGGGTCGAATTTTGCCCCTGACTTATTTATTCGCTCCAATGAAAATGCTTGAATAAGCTCTTCTATGGAAAAAATTTCTTGATTAGTACCGGGGTTCCAACCCAAGAATGCGAGCATGTTAATAAATGCCTCAGCAAAAAAGCCGGTTTCGCGATAACCGGCATAACTTTCATTGGTGCGCTCGTCAAACCAGTTTAATGGAAACATAGGCAATCCTGATTTATCTCGTTTAGATAATTTTCCATTACCATCGGGTTTTAAAATAAGTGGCAAGTGTGCCAACTTTGGCATTTCATTTTCAAGTCCTAAATATCTATAAATTAAAATATGTGCCGGTGCCGAAGGTAGCCACTCTTCGCCACGCATGGCATGCGAAATTTGCATTTCTATATCATCCACAATGTGTGCTAAATGATAGGTTGGCATTCCGTCCGATTTTAAAAGTACTTTATCATCAACCTGCGATGAGTTTACAACCACCCATCCGCGAATAATATCGTGAAAGCGAATTTCTTCGTTACGCGGAACTTTTAATCGGATAACATAAGGCGTATTTGCGTCAATCAATTTCTTCACCTCGTCTTCCGATAGCGTGAGTGAGTTGCGCATATTTTGCCGCGATACGGCATTGTATTGAGGAGCAGCAACTTTTGCCGCCTCTAATCGTTTTCGCATTTCGTCTAATTCTTCGGAAGTATCAAAAGCGTAGTAAGCATTTCCGCTTGCAATTAATTTATCAGCGTATTTTTTGTAAATACCTTTTTCTTTTCTTTCGCTTTGTCTGTAAGGCGCATGTGAGCCATCGCCAAAGCCCACTCCTTCATTTGGGGCTATGCCACACCATTTTAACGATTCAATAATATATTCTTCGGCACCTTTTACATATCGTGTTTGGTCGGTGTCTTCAATTCGCAAAATAAAATCTCCGTTGTGTTTTTTTGCAAATAAATAATTGAACAATGCCACACGCACACCGCCCATATGTAAGCCGCCTGTGGGGCTTGGCGCAAATCGTACCCGTACTCGTTTTTCCATTTAATTTTTAATAGCCGTCAAAGATAACTAATGTATTTTTGCTGCAATACATTTAATGAAAAACAAAGAAATACCGCCACAATTATTGCTTAATCTTTCGTCACTTAACGAGTTTAATGAATACGAATTTATTGCTGCTCACGACAAGGTGCAAACAATTACATCCATTAGATTAAACCTCAAAAAAGAAAAAAATGAATTGCCGAAAGAAGACAATGTCCCCTGGTGCACAAGTGGCTATTATTTAAACAACCGACCAAATTTTACTGCCGACCCGCTATTTCACGCTGGCTGTTATTATGTACAAGAGGCATCGTCAATGTTTATAGAGCACATTTTAAAGTTGGCTGTTGATTTAAAACGCAATTTACGTGTACTCGATTTGTGCGCAGCACCCGGTGGTAAAACCACATTGATATCTTCTGTAATTTCTGAAAATAGTTTTTTGATTGCAAACGAAGTGATAAAAAGTAGAGTGCATATTTTAGAAGAAAATATTACAAAATGGGGCAGTGAAAATGTAATTATCACTAATAACGATCCTAAAGATTTTTCAGGCATGGAAAATTATTTTGATGTTATACTTGTAGATGCCCCTTGTTCGGGCTCTGGTTTATTCAGAAAAAATAATGGTGCAATAGATGAGTGGAGCGAAGAAAATGTATTACACTGTTCGCAGCGCCAGCAGCGTATATTGGCCGATATTATTCCTGCACTAAAAGAAAACGGGGTATTAATTTATTCTACTTGCTCCTATTCGCCAGAAGAAAATGAAAAAGTTTGCGATTACATCGCAGATAATTTCGGATTAGAATCGCAAAAAATTACAATTAACGAAAAATGGGGAGTTGTTGAAACAGTTTCGGAAAATAAAAAATGTTTTGGCTATCGTTTTTATCCCGACAAAATAAAAGGAGAAGGGTTTTTTGCTGCTGCATTTGTTAATAAAAATAGTATTGCAGAGCAAAATGAAAGTAGCAGAAAAAAAGTTAGTTTGAAACATTTAACAGCAGCAGAAATAAAAATTATTTCGGATTGGGTAAAAAATACAGAACAGTACAGTTATTTTAAAAAAGAAAATTCAATTATAGTGTTACCAACTGTTGTAAAAGAAAATCTTGACTCATTATCTCACCTGTACATAAGAAAGGCTGGCGTAGCAATTGGCGAAATAATGAATGGAGGTTTAATCCCATCACACGAATTGGCGATGAGCAAATTAATTGCAGACAAGATTACGAGGATAGAGGTGGAAAAAGATTTAGCAATAAAATATTTGAAGCGCGACACAATTTCGCTAAGCGAAGCCCCCAAAGGATGGGTGCTGCTAACCTATCTTGATATGCCACTGGGCTGGGCAAAAAATTTGGGAAATCGGATTAACAATTATTATCCTAAAAACTGGCGAATCATGAAACCCGACAATAATGTTTATTAATTTATTTTTATTTCATCAATAAAAATAAAAGCATCGCCACCGGCACCCTGATGCCATGCAGGTAATTTGCCATAATTGTAAGCAACTACTTTTACATGTTTTGCTTTTAGCGATTCCGAAAGGGTAAATATCAAATCAGCGGTTTGTACTTTTTCGTCTTTATCTTGCACAGTATTTAAAATTGTGCCGGCAAGTGTAAAATCAATTCCATTTTGTGAAATAAAATAATCCACTTTTGTGGGCATCATAATCCATGAGCGTTGGTCTTGCAAAAAACCCGCAGCTATTTTTTTAATATTATTTTCTCCCTTTAAATCAATCACACATTCAAAATTTTGACCTTGATATCCTTGCCAGCGACCCTTTCTCCAGTTTTCATCTCCGCGCAATCCATCTATAATTCCTTCATTGCCACCGGCTGTGTATTGTTTATTATAGGCAGCATATAATTTCAAAGTCCAATTATTCGGTCGTTTGTAATAGTATGCGTGCGATGGTTTACTGTTTTTATCTCCGGAAACCGAGACGGCAATTATTTCTGCAGTTTTGTTAATGAAAAATGGTTTTGTGTATTTTGTTACCTCTGATGTTTCTTCGCCCTGGCCAACAACTATTGAATACATAATCTCTTCTGTTGTATTTGCCGAAGAAATAGAAACCAAAATAGAATCGTTAAAAACTTGCGATGTGGCTGTAATAATTGGCGAACTGACGTATGTGTGCTTTTTATGCTCCAAAATTGTTGGGGAAGAGCTTTTAATATTTAGCAGCTCGTTATGCGATATGAAATTTTTACTTTTTAATGTGGTAGTAATTATCTCACCAGTAAATAATTTTTTTTCGTTTACTGTTATTGTATATTTAGGAAGAAGCGGTTCAGTGATGGTATATAAATTATTGCCGGGGCAAACTTGGTAAAAACCCAAAGCGCTCATCACACACCAAGCGCTCATTTGGCCGCAATCTTCGTTTCCAATTAATCCATCGGGTGTTGGTTTGTAAAAATTTGCAAGAATCTGTTTTACTCGCTGCTCCGTTTTTTCGGGCTTGCTAATATAATTGTAAAGATATGCCATGTGATGGCTCGGCTCGTTTCCGTGAGCGTACTGACCTATTAAACCCGTTATGTCTGCCTGTTCACGACCTGTTGTTTTACTGTCGGTAGTAAAAAGTTGATCTAATTTTTTTTCGAATTTTTCATTCCCTCCCATTGCATTTATCAAACCATAAATATCTTGCGGAACAAAAAAGCTATACTGCCAACTATTTCCCTCTGTAAAATTATTATCAACGCGCTTGGCATCAAATTCTTTTTGCCAACCACCATTACTGCGCGGCTGCATAAAACCGGTTTGCGGATTAAAAATATTTTTCCATGACTGCGAACGAATAGTGTATTGATTACACACCGAATCGTTACCAATTGCTTTTGCAAATTGGGCTATGCACCAATCGTTATATGCATATTCCAATGTTTTGGAAACGCTCTCCGGCTCATCCTCAACTTCTAAAAATCCTTTTTCTTTATAGGCACCTAATCCGCGATAGTTTTTCAAATTACTCATTGCTATCATTGCTTCGAGTGCAAGCTTGGTGTCGAAATTTTTTATCCCTTTCATATACGCATCTGTAATTACGCTAACGGCATGGTAGCCAATCATGCAATCGGTTTCGTTTGCCGATAGTTCCCAAACGGGCAGCCGACCGGTTTGCTTGTACATTTCTAAAAAGGTTTTTATAAAATCGAGTGTGCGTTGCTCATCAATAATTGTGAGTAGCGGATGTAGCGCCCTAAAAGTATCCCACAGGGAGAACACGCTGTAATAATTAAAATCTTTTGCAGTATAAATTTTATTGTCCATTCCACGGTAACGCCCATCCACATCATTAGCAATGCTTGGATGTATCATGCAATGGTAAAGTGCAGTGTAAAAATTAGTGAGTTTATTTTTGTCGTTGTCTGTTATTGAAATTTTAGAAAGCTCTTTAGCCCAAAGCAGCTCAGCGTCTTTTTTTACTTTCTCGAAATCCCAATGAGGTAATTCTGTTTCCATATTTTTTTTTGCACCATCATAATCAACTGATGAAATTGCAACTTTTAAAAAAATACTTTCGTTTTGCTCTACACTAAATCCAAAGGCAGCTTTCACGCCTTGACCATTTATTTCAACCACAATTTTGTCTTTACTTTCAATAAGATTATCTATTCCTTCTATTGTGTATTTCTTGTCAAATGATTTTGAGAACTGTATGGTTGCGTAAATTTGCTGCTCGGCAGCCCATGCCTTGCTTTTTCGGAAAACTTGTATTGTGGAATCATTAACTGGTTTTATTGTTGCGCCAATCAATTCGTCTCTGTGCGTTAAGTCAAGAATAATATTGGCTTCGCCAGATTTATTGAATGTGTATTTATGAAACCCCACACGGCTGGTTGCGGTAAGTTCCACATCTATATCATCATCAGCTAATTTTACAGCATAAAAACCTGCGCTCGCTTTTTCATTCAGGTGTGAAAATTTTGATGAATAAACATTTTTATCGAACGAGTGTTTTCCCATCATGGGCATCAAAGCTATGTCGCCCCAATCGCTGCAACCCGTGCCACTCAAATGCGTGTGCGAAAATCCGTAAATAACCGAATCGGAATGATGATAGCCGCTGCATCCGTCCCAGCTTCCGTCAATGCGCGTATCTGGCGAAAGCTGCACCATCCCGAACGGAACGGTGGCTCCCGGAAAGGTATGCCCATGTCCGCCTGTTCCAATAAATGGGTTTACATATTGCAGCAACGATGTATTGTCATCGGCAAATTTTGTCGGTTTAGTTTTTGAAAACGAACCGGCAACAAAAATGATGGATACGAAAAATAATTTTCTCATTTAAAATAATAATCTGCATCAATTAGTTTATTGCCACTATCGTCATACACTGCATAGTTAAATCCTTTTTGCAAAGCAAATGCGCCTACTTCGCCATTTTTATTAAGCGCTAAAAATCCAACTTGAATTTCTTTTAAATTTTTTGAGCTCTTTTTTACAATGCGTTCTACGGCTGCTTTGCATGCTTCCATTGGCGATTTCCCGTTACGCATCAGCTCAACAATAGTGTGTGCACCACACATACGTATAACTTCTTCGCCAACACCTGTTGCGGTAGCACAACCAATTTCGTTATCTACAAAAAGACTTGCTCCAATAATTGGCGAATCGCCAACGCGGCCATGTAACTTATAGGCTAACCCGCTGGTGGTACATGAGCCGGAACAGTTTCCTGTTGCGTCAATTGCAATCATTCCTATCGTATCGTGATTTTCAATATTTGCTTTTGGCTTGTATTCCGATTTTTTTAACCACTCGTTATATTGTTTCTCCGCTTCGGGCGAAAGTTTTTTAGGTTCTAATTTGAATCCATTTTCCAATGCAAATTTTTGTGCGCCATTCCCGGCCAACATAATGTGCGGAGTTTTTTCCATCACCAATCTCGCAACTGATACCGGATGTTTTATACGCTGCAAAAAAGCCACCGAGCCGCAATTGGCATTTTCATCCATGATGCAGGCATCTAATGTAACATGCCCTTCTCTGTCGGGTAATCCGCCAAGCCCCACCGAAAGGTTTGAAAAATCTGCCTCGGTTACATTCACGCCTTTTTCTACTGCATCTAATGCTTTGCCTCCGGCCGAAAGTATTTTCCACGCTCCTTCGTTTGCTGCCAAGCCGTGTTTCCAGGTTGATACAACTATTGGGTTTTTTGCAGGCATTTTAGTTGTGTATTTGTTTTCGGATTTTACATTTTGTGTGGCTCCCACCACTACGGCTGCCGATGCAAGTGCCGATGTTTTTAAAAAAATTCTGCGTGTTGTCATTGTTTTGCATTTTTTTGTTTGTTAAAAATGAGTGATGCCGCACCAAGTATTGCTGCATCATTTTCGTTTAACGATGATAGTGTAATATTTACTTTTCCGCGGTAGACAGGATAAAGATTTTTTTCAAAACTTTTGATGGTTGGTTTCAGCAATAAATCGCCTGCTTGGGCTAGCCCGCCAAATAAAAAAATAGTTTTCGGGCTGGTGTATGCAACACTGTTCGCTAATACAAGGCCCAACAAGTCTGCAGTATAGTGAAACGAGTGTATTGCTTCTTTTTCGCCTTCGGTTGCTCGCTGAAAAATATATTTTGCAGTTATTGAATTTTCGGTTGCCGATATTTTTTTCATTTGCAAATACGTGGTTACAATTCCGGTGGCAGAGCAATAAGTTTCTAAGCAGCCCCGATTACCACAGCCGCATAATCGTCCGTTACGCTCAACAATGACATGACCTATTTCTCCTGCATTACCATCGTTACCATAAATTAATTCGCCATTAACCACAATGCCGCTACCTAAACCCGTACCTAATGTGATGAACAAAAAATCTTTTATTCCCTTTGCGCCACCAAATAGCATTTCGCCCAACGCTGCTGCATTTGCATCGTTAGTAAGTGCCACAGTGCAATTTAATTTTTGTGAAAATAAATCGGCTAAGGGCACTATCCCTTTCCAAGGCATATTAGGCGCATACTCAATAGCGCCTGAAAAATAATTTCCGCTTGGAGCGCCAATGCCAACTCCATCAATCTGAAACGAACTACCACATAGCTTTTTAATTATAGCATAAACCTGGTTTACAAAATGAACGGGGTCGGTGTGCTGTTGCGTGCTAATTACATCACGGGTAATAATAGTTCCATCGGCATTTACCAATCCAATTACCGTGTTGGTTCCGCCAATATCAACTCCCGCTATTATTTTTTGCATCGTAATCTATGCCTTGTTGTTTTAAAATTTGTTTAACGCGCACGCCATAAAAAACTAAATATGCAAAACACGCAACGCCCACCACATAACTAAACTGAATTCCGAGTAAATCGTTTTTTGACAAGTATCCTTGTAGCCAGCTTATAAGGCCGCCACCCATTATCATCATTATTAAAAAACTTGCGCCTTCGTTTGTTTTTTTTCCAAGCCCTGCAATGGCAAGTGTAAAAATACAAGGCCAAAGTGTTGAACAAAATAACCCCACACTAATAAATGCATATACGCTTAACATTCCATCGGCAAGCATACCTATTATTAGTGAGCTAATGCCGCATACTGAAAATATTACTAATTGCCTTGCCGGATTTCCTTTACTTAAAATATCGGCAATTATAACGGCTACAATTATTAATGCATAAATATAAAATGGGGTTAAATCGTGGTTAGCTATTTTATTTACCAATAAAAAAACTCCGAATGCCACATAAGGCATAGTAAACGACAAAATATTTTTTATTCCTTTGCCGATGTCTAACGCACCAACAGCACCTGCCCAGCGACCAATCATTAAACTTGCCCAAAACAAGGACACATAAGGTGCCACATCGGCAGTTGCAGTGCCCACATGTTGTTTCATAAACTCGGGCAAATTAGCAGCAGTTGCTACCTCCACACCTACGTAAACAAAAATAGCAATCATGCCGAGCCAAAGTTGTGGATAGGCGAAAACTGATTTGTTTGCATTTTCATTATTGGTTTCAGCATCGGTGCTGACGTTATTAATTTGATTGGGTACGGATGAAAATTTAAACAGAATGGCAACTAAAATAAATGCTGCTGCTAAAATGAGATAAGGTGTTTTTACGGCATCGAGCGATTCTAAGTTTTGCCCTTCGGCAATGGAGCCAAATATGGCAAAACTTACAAGTACCGGGCCGATAGTGGTTCCGATATTATTTATACCGCCCGCCAAACTTAATCGCTGTGCGCCTTTTTGCGGATTGCCCATTGTTATCGTGAGCGGATTGGCAGCGGTTTGTTGCAAGGAAAATCCGAGCCCGATAATAAAAAGTCCGGCTATCATCAGTGCAAACGATTCGGTTTGGGCTGCAGGATAAAATAACAGGGCGCCCACTGCAGATATCATCAGCCCCAAGGCGATTCCGTTTTTATATCCTATTTGGTTTAAAATATCACCGCCTCTAATTTTTGAAAGTAAAAAATAAATTAACGAACCTACTGTGTAAGCAACATAAAAAGCTACATCAATAAACATGGTTTGCCATTGCTCCAAATTAAGTCGGTCTTTATAAACCGGAATTAATATGCCATTGCTGGCGGCAACAAATCCCCAAAAAAAGAAAACAGAAATTAATATTAAAAATCCGGAGTTGGATTTATTGTTGAGTGGCAAAGAATCAATTGTTTTCATGCAAGGAATTTACTTTCGGAAAAGTAAATAAAATCATTGCAGAAAAATTTAGATGCAATTGTTTGTTATCACCAAAAGATAAACAGTGATTAGTTATTGGGTGCGCCTGCGTTATACCAGCAGCGAAGTATTTCAAGCTCGGTAGTTGTAAGTGGGCCATTGGCGCTGTAGGTCGGAGGCATATTGCCTTGTACAAAAACTCTGTTATTAAACTGCCCGCCAGTAACTTTTGCATTTAGCCCTGCATAAGTTGTAAAATCGCCCGAACCAAAATTAGCAACATGGCAACTTGGAATGGCACACTTTGCATTTACCACTGCGGTTACTGAAGTGGTATTGGTAATTGTGTCGCAGCTAACGAGGGCTTTGGGCTTGATTGCCCCTTTATCAACTGTGCATGATATGGCAAAAACGAAAAAGATAAATATTGCTGTATAGGTTTTGTTCATATTAGAAAAACTTAGCTTACAATTTTACAATTTTTTTGGTATAAGCGCCTTCTGTTCCGCTGATATTTAACAGATACATTCCGCTCGAAAATTCTTGTGTATCAATATTTATTATTGAATTGATAGACGAAACATAAACCACTTTGCCGCTAATATCGAAAAGAGTAATCGCTCCATCGGTAATCTGCTTTTGAATGTTTACAGAAATTGACTCGTTGAACGGAACAGGGAAAACAGAAACAGTACCATCAGTAAAATAAGTATTTATGCCCGATAGCGGATCTTGCTGAACGGTGAGCGATGAAAGTAAGCACTGGTCGCCCGATGAGTTAGCTTGGTTATTAGTAGCCATAAACGCACCATAAAAAGTAACAGCTCCGTTGTTAGGTGCTGGGGCTTGCCAATTAAATGTCCACGTTTTAGTTCCAGTTCCGCTTGTGCCGGCTGTTTTATGTTCTATGTATTTTGTTCCGCCAACCAATTGTGTTTCAGTTGAGTTAGTAACAATCAATGTTCCCTCTTGCTGTCCGGCTGTATTTTGCGGTGATATTTGAAAGCCAAATTTGTTGATGTTCGGAACAGCAATTGTAGCTGTTATGGTGTATATCGAGTCGGATAAATAACCTGTACCCGGAATATTGGATGTAATCATGCCGGGAAGTGTTTGTGGCGTTCCGGTATGGCAGCTTGTACAATTGGAGTTATCTCCGGGCGAGCCCGTTTTGCCCGCAGGCGGACCACTTGTATATGAGATGGCGTTAAAATTACAAACCGCCACGAGGAAAACAGAAACTGCAATTGATAAGGTCGCAGTATAAGCGAGTTTCTGTGCTGTCATATTTTTTTTCAAGAAAATTTGTTATGTCAATTCTAATTCTATGTTAGGCGTATTTCCTAAATTATTTTTAGCGCACTATTACTAATCAGAAACAACCAACTTGCCCGTGTTAACTGTAGTGTTATTGTGTATAAACTTATATATATACACTCCGCTATTAAAACGGGTGCAATCCAATACCGATTTTTCGGCATAAAGTTCGCCCCTGTAAACTGTTTTTCCCAGCAAATCGGTAATATCAATGTATGTATTTCCGTTGAAGTTATCAATTCCGCTAATTTCCACATTCACCTTATCTTTAGCAGGATTAGGATAGAGCTTAACAGCATAGCCATCGTCATACACAATATTGTTTTGTGATAATAGTAAAGTGCTGTCAAGAATAATGTTTTCATCTCCGGGGAAATAAGCTAAAAAAGCAAAAAACACCATCATCATTTCTTCATCAGTTGCTTCACCAGGCAAAACCCAATTATTGGGATTTGGCGCATTGGGATTGTTAGTGGTGTTATCGTAAAGCGCTTCGGCATACAGCATGGAGTTAGCCGGCAGTTTTATTAATTTTTGGAAAGAATAAAATCCCTGCCAACGAAAATCCCAATTTTCGATATTGATAAAAGGGATAGTTTGATTTTGTGGTGTAACCGCCCACGATTTAATTTTTGTTCCCACCAAATGCATGTGAGGAGCTACCCATAACAACGATAAATCAATAACTGGCGCCTGATATTGCTCGTAAAATGTGGCCGTACTGTTTGGGGGAATAACCAGTGGACCATTGGTGATAGAAGCAAAGTGTTCGAGTGGTGCTGCCAAATAAACCCTGCGAACAAAATTATTAGGGGTATAATATATTTTTACAAATGTTGTATCGGATAGACCATGTGCCCAACTTGGATAATGTATTTGCAAAATAAAATCGCCATTAGCCGCCTGCCTTATTCCCATCCCATTCGGCAGAAACTGACTGACAGTTCCCGGAGTCCATGCGCCAAGAAGTTCAATATCATTCACGCCCACTCCACCAGAAGAGGTGTATCCGGGATCAGGATCGTTTTGGTCTAAAACAGCTGCCTGTCCTGTTGTATCGTAATACATTAACACGTGATGTACTATTTGATGATTTTTGGGAACAATATCAATTCCTTTAATAAACTTCGGATTTATTAAACCGCCCGGAATCACAAAACATCGATACATGTCATCGCCATTTAGGCCATTGGTATCAACGGTGTAAGGTGGTATTTGTATAATTAAATCAGGTGTTCCGCTTAGTGTGCCCGATGTAGGGAAAACAGGTAGTGGGGCCTGCTGAGTAGTATCGCCCGATTGACCACCTTGGTTAATCCAATCTTGTATAGTTTGAATTTCTATAGAAGTTAACGTGCGGTGCGATTCGCCTTTCAACTGGGAATACGTTGTATCGGGGGGCCAAGGTGGCATTTTTCCAATCATAGTATAGCCGCCAATACTGTAACGATTATTATAGGCATCGGTGTAGGTTTCTAGCTTTAAATAGTTGGCGCCAACGCCATTGGTGTTATGGCAACTAAGGCATTTGTTGTAAAATATGGGAAGCACATCGTTAACCCATGTAGTTTGTGCGGTTAATGGCAAAGATGCCGTAATAGATAAAGCGAGTAAAAGTTTTTTCATCCTGTGGTGATTTGGTGATTCAAATTTAATGAAATTTGCCTATTACCAATAGGACTAAATGGATTGCAATAGGTTTAATGAAGATGTCTTCTTTATTTAAATCATACCTTTGGCGCATGTTATTACTAAAGCCCGAAAATTTTTCGGATTACGAACTAATTGATTGTGGCAATTTTGAAAAGTTAGAACGATTTGGCAATTGCATCACCATCAGGCCCGAGCCACAAGCGCTTTGGGATAGAAAATTATCGGTAACCGATTGGGAAAAGCGAGCGCATCTAAAATTTTTACCGCGCTCAAGTTCTTCTGGCGAGTGGAAAAAAATAAAACCGCACCCCGATAGATGGAACGTACACTTCAAATTGGGCGATTAGGCAATAAATTTCAGATTGGCGTTAACTTCTTTTAAGCACGTTGGCATTTTCCCTGAGCAAGCCGTTAACTGGAATTATATTTACCAGTCAATTACCGAAATAAAGAAAACGGTTGCCGCACCTAAATTTTTGAATTTATTTGCATACACAGGTGGTGCCTCATTAGCAGCTAAAGCTGCCGGAGCAGATGTAACACATGTTGATTCAATAAAGCAGGTGGTAACTTGGGCGCGCGAAAACATGGATTTATCAAAACTCGAAAACATAAGATGGGTGGTGGAAGATGCCATGAAATTTGTAAAGCGCGAAGTAAAACGCGGCAATAAATACAATGGAATTATTTTAGACCCTCCTGCTTATGGCCATGGCCCTGATGGCGAAAAATGGAAACTGGAAGACAACATAAATGAAATGATGAAACTTGTTTTGCAGTTGCTTGACGATGAGAAATGCTTCGTGATTTTAAATGCTTACTCACTCGGACTATCAGCAATGGTAACCGAAAATTTATTAGCCGAAAAACAAAATCCAAAAATTGAAATAGGCGAATTGTATCTGCAATCAACTACTAATCAAAAACTGCCGCTGGGAGTTTTTGGCAGGTTTAAAAATTTTTAATGATGCGCAGTGTTGTAAATAGTTGCCTCTTTTTTCTTGCCCTCGTCATTGCGAGCGCAGCGAAGCAATCGCACTTATTATTTCCCTAAATTTTTTACCCTCAATTTTCGCGCTAAGCCAAGCTATTAAATTAAAATACTCTAATGGCCGGCTTTCCATTCTGTCTTTTTTTAATCGCAGTAATTCTTTTCTCAGTAATGTAAATTTTTCAATTATATCTTCTTCGTCTTTTGCTTTTGATAGTTTAGATTTTATGAAGCTTAAAATCACAGTTTCAAAACGGTGTAATGTTTTTCGTTTTAGCAAAACACGGTAAGTGCGCTTAACCAATGTTTTCAAAAATTCGGGCGAAGCGCCTTTTTCAAAATGAACGATGATGAAAAAAATATTTACCATGCTTTCCATGTCCCACCTAACATCTAAATGATGTTCGTTTAGGGTTTTGTTCAACCAATAAAGCGATTCTTTATAGCGCTCGTTCACAAAATAATTCATCGCTATATTAACGCAATAGCCCGCCACTTCTAATTCGGCAAGGTTGGCACGGTGCAAATCAAGTTCGGTTATTAGTTGTTCGGTTTTTTGCAATCCTTTGTCAAATTGCCTCACCAAATTGTGATAAGTTATTTCATGACTATAAATTACAAGCGAAGCCGTAAGATGGTTAGGGTTTTTAAACTGCACACGCGATTGCTGAAAAAAAGCGATGTAGTTTTTTAAATGATCGGTATAATTTAATTGTGTGCAACAATATAAAAATGCATTAATGGCAGATATAAAACCACTTGTGTTTATTTTCACTTGCTCGGGCGCGGTTAAATAAGTATCCACATTTTTTTTACTGCTCGCAAATTGATTTTTTAAATCGCCTTTCATAAAATAATAAATAAACCGCGCATAATAAACTTGGCGCTTGGCTGCCAAGCTCATTGCTTTTTCATCGGCATCAAAAATACTTTTGCCAATTATCTTTCGCGTTTTCAGCTCATCGTTTTTTGTTCTGAAAAATCCGAGATTCAAATGCTGTTTGTACAGCTTCATAAAAGCGGTTTTATACTGCTGCTGATTTTGAACCACCGCAAGTGTTTTATTCATTTCATCCACCCGTAATTGCTGGCCTCCAAAATCAAATAATTTGCTGCACACTAATTCTTCCAGCCGCAGCACATCAAAAAGCAATAATTGCAATTCGTGTTTTTGCGCAAGCACCTTTGCCTTTGTAATTGTTTTTTTACACAAGCCGTATAATCCTTTGTCAAATAAAATGGTGGCTCGGTGTATGAGCGAATATATTTCCGATTCGGGGCTTTTGTGAAACGATTCTAAACTGAACAAAATCATACTTTGCAAATGATGCTTGCGCCAAGTGTAGTTATCAATAAAACTTGCTTTTGCATTTTTTGTCTTGAATTTTTTTTCGTCATAAAGCTTCAATTTGTCTAACGCATCAAACAAAAGCAAATATGTTTTATCGCCTTTTTGCAGGTTTGAGTAAAGTTTAAAATACCTTTTCTCGTTTCCGGTAAGTGATTTAATGAGCTGGAACAGCTCGTCTTTATGCTCCATGAGAATCAAATTAAATGATAAATGATACTGTTTTAACCCTTTAATTACAGTGCAAGTAAACACATTTATACCGTATTGCCAAAAATGGGAATCAAATTGTATTTTTCATTTAACGCCCTTTTTCTTGACTTCAGTATCACGGCAATCTACTTTTGGCAAACAAACAACAAAACTCTTTCACATGAAAACCCTACACCTAACCATTGCGATTACAAGTTTGTTTGCAGCAGTAAATGCACAACAAATAAATTACACGCAAATAACCACCGGCCTTAACACCGTTACTTACGAAATAGGTTACACCGAACTGGAACTTGCCGACATGAACAACGATGGAAATTTAGACATCGTTTCCATAGGCGACCACGGCAGCCCTAATATAAATGCCACCGAAGGCGGAGTAATGGTGTGGCTCAATAACGGAAACGGAACATCGTTCACGCTGAAAAAAACAGGCAGCTTGGGTTATGGCGGCATTGCGGTGGCAGATATTAATAACGATGGCAAAAAAGATGTTGGCATAGGCATGCACCATAATTATGGTACTACCGATTTGGGCGACCAATTAATTGAAGTGCTTTTAGGTAACGGCACATCACAATCGTGGACTCCTTATGATGATGGCTTGGCAACCAATGGCGAAACATACGGCATGTTCGGGGTTGATTTTGCAGACATTAATAACGATGGCTTGCTTGATATTGGCGCAAATTCGTTTGGCTGCTGCGCGGGTATTCACGTATATAAAAATAACGGCAACGGCACCTGGACACAAACCGATGGCGCTGTGGGCGGAAACGCAAAACACTGGTTTAAGTTTGGTGATTTAAACCGCGATGGTAACGTAGATTGTGTGGTAGCAAGCGAATTGGGTGCAATATTTAAAAACGATGGCACAGGTTATTTCACTTCCATGCAAAATGGTTTTCCTAATGAATGGTACATGGAATACGATTTGGCTGACATCAATCACGATGGTGCAAAAGACATTGCCTTTGTTGAAAGCAACAATATGCTTTATGCTTACACTTACAATACCCAATTGCAAACCTGGCAAAACATTTCTACCGGCTTACCCACAGCGCCCATCTGGCAAGGCGTTTCGTTATTTGATATGAATATGGATGGCCACCAAGACATAGTTGCTTGGACATCGGGTACCATTTCTATCTATCTCGGAAACGGTGCCGGCAACTGGACTTTTTTGCAAAACATTTACATCACCGAAACCCAATTTAGCAGCATGCGCGTGGGCGATTTTAACCACGATGGCTTGGGCGATATTTTATACATGGCAAAAACATCTACCATGAATTCGCGTAATAAATTAAACTTGTATTTAAGCACACCGGCTAGCCCAACGCTGAACATTGCTCCGCTTCATCCGCAAGGTGCAGAATGTTTTATGCCAAACTCGGTTCAGTTTTTAACCTGGAATTCGAGTGTGCCGGTAAATAATACCGCAACCGTTACCATTGAGTTTTCGCAATTTGGCACAAGCGGCCCGTTTGCTTCCATTGCAAGTAATATTCCCAATTCAGGTAATTACCAATGGACGCTGCCCAATATTGTATCTAACAATTGCTTGCTCCGATACACTATAAACGATGGCAACACTAATCAAATTGTAACCATGTCAACCCCTTTTGGCATAGGCGCTTGCAACTTAACCACCGATATTGAAAACGCTGGAACAACCGAAACCAACTTAACCGTTTACCCTAATCCGCTAAGCGAAAACGGTTACATCCAATTTATTGCAACTAATGAGTTAAACACTACCATTACCATTACCGATGTTACAGGCAAAATTGTGAATGAACTAAAAGCAGATAATTTACGCGAAGGGGAAAACAAAATTGCATTTGATGCATCGCAGTTACAGGCGGGGGTTTATTTCTGCACGGTGAATAATAAATCGGTAAAATTTGTGGTTATAAAATAGCTTTTTTCATGGAGGTGTGATTGAAAGCAAAACCCAAAAATTAAACCTGCCCGTTTAGTTATTGGGTTAACCTCCGCCAGAAGTGTAGGGCTGGCGGAGGTTTTTTTCACATTATCAAAAAGTAGTATGGAATTACTTATTTAAAACTATTTTTTGTTTTTGGCTGTAACCACTGCTTAACTGCACGCTCACATAATAAGCGCCACTTGCTATGTTAGGCAATATTATTTTTTTACTGTAGGCGTAAGGCGGTAAAACTTCTTTGTAAACTAGTTGACCAAGCATGTTGTGTATTTGCAATTCTCCTGTATCTTCTTTATTAAAACCATACTCAATTATAAACTCTCCGTTATTTGGGTTAGGATATATGGCTATTGTTAACGGGGCATCTGCACAGCTATCTGTATCACAACAATATACACTCACATCGTCTATATAGTAGTATGAAAAATCACCATTACAAAGACCACCATTGGTTGGAATTACTCCACCAACAAAAGAGGTATCGCTATTTGCATCATCATTAAAATTGCCAATTAAAATATATTTTTCTCCACCTTCGGCAATAAAGCTGCCTTCTATTTTTGTCCAGCCGTTCTTATTGGTTAGTGGATTACTAGCACCATCGTTTATAATTTGTGGTGTACGATTAAAGGGCATTTGAAATAATGTGTTGGGAGCGTAGTACGTAACATAGGAAGTATCACTTAAAAAAGCGCCAATATTATTTACTGAATACCGAACACTATCACACACACTTATCCAAAACTCGACACAATACTTTTTGCCCTTTTTTAGTTCTCCGATTAAAAGACCCTGCATGATTTCTCTAACATTTGGGGAAAAAGAACAAGAAGGGGTTCTTATATAGCATACTATACCTGCATATCCATTACCCGAATGTGCATTTTCATATCCTACATAGTTTTGTGGAACTTGAGAGGCAAGCCAACAGTTTGCATTAAAATAATCAGGGGTGGAAGAAACTATATCCCACGAGCCAAATCCATCAGGAAAAGCACATGAATTGACAGTAGTATCTTCAAAACTGTTGTTAATTACAAGGTTTATTTGTGCTTTAGTTGCCAAGCAAAATAAGTCCGTAAATAAAAATACAAAAAAAACTTTTTTCATTAAAAAACTAACGTACTCCCTTAATCATAGTACGTTAGTTTAAAGATAATTATTTATTTAAAACAATTTTTTGTTTAAACACATAGCCATTACTTAGTTGTACGTTTATAAAATAAACTCCGTTAGCTAAATCGTTGGTTTTAATTGTAACCGGATTTTCGGCCGATGAAAAATTAAGTGCTAACATTTCTTCGCCCATC
>JAGVMA010000035.1 GCA_020054095.1 Bacteroidia bacterium
ATTGTTTGATCAACGCCTGCATTGGCGGTAGTTGGCGGTTGATCAACAGTAATGGTTACAAAATCTGTGGATGCCGGACAAGTTCCGTTGGTAATCGTCCACTGAAAAATATTTGTTCCTACACTTAATCCAGTAACTACCGATGTGGGCGAGGTGGGTGATGAAGGCACACCTGTTCCTGAAACCAATGTCCAGGTTCCGGTACCAATTGTAGGAGAATTTCCTGCAAAATTTGAAGTGGAAGAACATGTGGTTTGGTCAACTCCTGCGTTTGCAGTTGTAGGATTGGGGTCAACATAAATAGTTACTTGGTCTGAATATGAAGGGCAAGGACCGTTAGTAACCGCCCATTGAAACACATTTGCGCCCACACCTAATAAAGTAACCATTGTGTTAGGTAGGTTTGGATTAGCAATAGTTCCGGTTCCCGAAACCAAAGTCCAAGTACCGCTGCCCGATGTGAGACTATTACCAGCAAGTGTTACCGATGATGCGCATATTGTTTGATCCGGCCCGGCATTTGCCATATCAAACGTAACACAGTTGGTGCTACCAAAAACAATAAAGTTTGCGCCTGTGCGGTTACTTGCATAAGTAGCTTCTATCCATTCCGGAATCCGCACAATATCTGATATGCGCACTTCATCAAAATCACCATCTGTATCATAAGTATTTGTTGCTTGGTCTTCGCCAATTCTAAATAGCGAAGTGGTACCGCCAGCTGGCGCATTTGTAAACGTAACATCAGCGCCCAATTGCACACCATCAAAATAAAATTTAACACGATTAGTGCTCACATCTCGAACAACTGCAACGTGGTGCCAGGCGCCTAATACAGGCGATGATGCAACAGTTGATATAAACTGCGCATCTGTTCCGGCACCGTATTCCCAATACATCAATAACCGATTATTATTACCACCACCTCTTATTAAACTTATCCAATACAAATAATTGTTGGCAGCGGTTTCGGTGTTTCCACCATAAGAAATTAACGGATTTTCGTAAGTGCCGTTTTCAAACGATTCGAAATTTATCCATGTTTCCAAAGTAATGTTTCCAGTAATTTGAAGATTAGATACCGATACGTGTTGCATGTAATCGGTTCGTTCCAAGTCTTGCCCATCGGCAGCCAATGCATTGGTTTGGTTAGTAGAGCCGCTGTTAGTTAAGTTAAGCGAGTTTGCTGTGGCATCATTTTCATCGGCATGCAAATGCCACACTGCCGAAAAGTTTGCATCCCAAGTGGAGGTAGTTGATGGATCTAATGTGGTGGAAGAATTGCCAAAATAGAGGTAAAAATTTGTATTAACAGTAGCACTTACGGTAGGTATTTTTACCCAAGCCACCAATTCGCCTGTTACCGGATTATATTTTTCAAGTTGGTGACTAATAATGGTGTTGCCATCAGCAGATGTGAAAATGATATCAAAGCCCGATAGATTTTCTACATAGCCGCCCGATGAGGTATGGCGCAAATCGTTATCGGTTATGCGTACTAAAATCGGGAAATCGTTGAGGTTGGTGCTGCCTACGCTAATTTGGCTTTCCTGAATGGTAAGCAGTTTATAATACGAGTAGCCCGATGGAGCTGCTTGTGCAATAGTAAATGCAAACAAAAACAGGATTGCTATTTTACATCTCATAACTACTCTTGATTTTTTACATTTTTTTATTTCCGTTTAAGTGGTATAAAAATTTGTTTATCAAAGTATTAGATTAGGTTTTATTAGTGCTACTAATATACTGTTTTGTTTCAGAAAAGCACTTCATTTCGATAAAGGGCAATTTAGTTTCGACAATTTTTAAATTATTGTACGTCATCTTTAATCTTTTTGCAATTTTTGCTGTCAGCATTGCAGCAAAGCAACTAATTATTAAATCTATATCTTTAAAGCATGGAATTCTCAGCAGCACAAATTGCAGGTTTATTAAACGGACAAATAGAAGGAAATCCGGAAACAAAAGTTAATTCACTTAGTAAAATTGAAGAAGGAAAACAAGGCGCTATCGCTTTTTTATCTAATCCGCAATACACGCCCTATATTTATGATACTGATGCTTCTATTGTTATAGTTGCGAAAGATTTAGCACTTGAGCGCCCTGTAAAAAAAACGTGTACACTTATTAAAGTAGATGATGCGCGCCAAAGTTTTGCTAAGTTACTCGAAATGTATAACGGCATGCGTCATAACAAAATTGGCATTGATGCCAATGCAAGTGTATCAAGCTCGGCTAAAATGGGCGAGCAAGTTTATGTTGGCGCTTTTACCTTTATAGGTGCTAATGCAAAAATTGGCAATAACGTAAAAATTTATCCTAATTCTTTTATTGGCGATAATGCGGTGATAGGTGATAATACATTGGTTCATCCCGGAGTGCGTGTTTACCACGATTGTGTAATAGGTAAAAATTGCATTTTGCAAGCGGGCGTAATTGTGGGTGGCGATGGTTTTGGTTTTGCTCCCAACTCTGATAATAATTACGCAAAAGTGCCGCACATTGGCAATGTAATTATTGAAGATTATGTGGAAATAGGTGCCAATACAACTATTGACCGAGCTACACTTGGATCAACCATCATTCACAAAGGCGTTAAATTAGATAACCTTATACAAATTGCACACAATGTAGAGATAGGCGAAAACACTGTAGTAGCAGCCCAAAGCGGTGTGGCAGGTTCAACTAAAATTGGAAAAAATTGTATGATAGGTGGCCAAGTAGGAATAGTTGGCCATTTAAAAATTGCCGATGGTGTTAAAATTGCCGCGCAATCAGGCATCGGAAAAGATATAACAAAAGAAGGAGAAATAGTGCAGGGCTCACCCGCATTTGGTATTGGCGATTACAAGCGCTCGTATGTAATGTTTACAAAACTCCCAGAATTATACAGCAAAATTGCTGATTTAGAAAAACAAATTAAAGAGTTGAAAAAATAAATGTTCAAAAACTTTTTCCGCGATTTTTTTGCATTTAACCGTGCCGAAAAAAGAGCAATTGTAATTTTTACTATTCCCGTTATTTTAATTATCGTGTGGCTTTATGTTTCGCGCTTTGTTTTAGTGCAGCCACCCGCTGATTTTACGCAGCACCAAATTGCACTTAATAAGCTAAGGCCGAAACAATTTTATAAAGACACATCGGCTGCCGAAAAAGAAAATAACTATGCCGAAAATGATTACAAGCTGCCTTCCGGTTACAAAAAAAGCGGAACTATACTTTTCAAATTCAATCCCAATAATTTGTCTGCTTCCGATTGGAAAAAACTCGGGCTAACCGACAAGCAAATAAAAACTATAAAAAATTACGAAACCAAAGGAGGCAAGTTTCGCAAGAAAGAAGATGTGAAAAAAATGTATTGTATTACTCCGGCTATGTACGAAAAACTCGAACCATACATTGATATACCCATCGAGCCAATTTCGCAAAACACAAAAACAGATTACACAAAAACAGAACCTGTAAATAAAAAATTAGACATCAACACAGCCGATTCAACCGAACTTATAAAACTAAAAGGAATAGGTTCTTTCCTCTCGAAAGGAATTGTAAAATATCGCAACCTGCTTGGCGGCTACACAAATATTGATCAACTAAAAGAAGTATATGGGTTTAAACCCGAAACGCTTGATGAAATAAAAGACTTAATTTCGCTAAATACTAATAACATTAAGAAAATAAACATAAATATTGCGAGCTACGATGAGTTTAAAAGACATCCTTACATCAAAATTAATTTGGCAAAACTAATTATCAGCTACCGAAACATGCACGGAAAATTTACGGCAGTGGAAGATGTTAAAAAGATAGAAACCCTCACAACCGATGTTTATCTTAAACTTGCACCTTACTTAACCATTGCCGAATGAACAATATAGAACTGAAAATAAAAACTGTAATTCGTAACGTGCCCGATTTTCCTAAGCCCGGCATTTTGTTTAAAGATATTACACCCGTTTTAGAAAATCCGCAACTGTGCCGCGATGTTATAACTGCTTTTGCCGATGAGTTTAAAACCACAAAAATAGATGCCATACTTGGCGTAGAAAGTCGTGGTTTTATTTTCGGGATGATGCTTGCTAACCAACTAAACGTACCTTTTATTTTAGTGCGCAAAGCCGGTAAACTGCCTTACAAAACTATTTCCTATTCCTATAATTTAGAATACGGAAGTGCAACGGTAGAAATGCATGTGGATGCCGTGAAACCAAATCAAAATATATTAATACACGATGATTTATTAGCCACCGGTGGCACTGCCGCAGCCGCAGCCGAATTAGTGAAAATGCAAAAAGGAAATGTAGCAGGTTTTGCTTTTTTGGCTGAGTTAACCTTCCTTTCGGGCAGAAAAAAGCTAAATGTCTATACCGATAAAATTAGTAGTTTAGCACGCTTTTAAAAACTCCCACAAATGGCACACACAGCAACTATGAATGATGAAGTATTAAATTTTACGCCAAGCGAAAACCAGCGAATGATTGCTGATATGATTCGCAAATTTGGCGATGAACACATTCGCCCAAAGATGATGGAGTGGGACGAGAGTCAAGAGTTTCCGATAGAAGTTTTTAAAAAATTGGGCGAGCTTGGATTGATGGGAGTTTTGGTACCAACCGAATATGGCGGAAGCGGTTTTGGATATTACGAATACGTAACTGTAGTTTCTGAAATTTCAAAAATTTGCGGCTCTATTGGTTTATCCGTAGCAGCACACAATTCGTTGTGCACGGGCCACATCATGTATTTTGGCAACGAAGAACAAAAACAAAAATATTTACCAAAATTAGCTACAGCCGAATGGATAGGAGCGTGGGGCTTAACCGAAGTGGGAACAGGATCGGATGCAGGCGGCATGAATACCACCGCTGTAAAAGATGGCGATTATTATTTGATTAACGGAAGCAAAAATTTTATCACACACGGCAAATCAGGAAATGTGGCGGTGGTGATTGTGCGCACCGGTAACAAAGGCGATTCGCATGGCATGAGCGCATTTGTGATTGAAAAAGGTACACCCGGTTTTTCGGCCGGAAGAAAAGAAAATAAATTAGGAATGCGTGCATCCGAAACTACAGAATTAATATTCGATAATTGCCGAGTGCACAAAAACCAATTATTAGGCAAAGAAGGCGAAGGATTTATACAAGCCATGAAAGTATTAGATGGCGGACGCATTTCCATTGCATCGCTTGCACTTGGCATTGCCAAAGGTGCTTACGAAGCATCGGTAAAATATGCTAAAGAACGCCAGCAATTTGGTAAACCCATTGCCGAGTTTCAGGCAATAAGTTTTAAAATTGCTGATATGGCAACAAAAATAGAAGCTGCCGAATTACTTATTCTGCAAGCAGCAGATTTAAAAAACCGTGGCGAAAAAATGACCAAAGAAAGTGCAATGGCAAAACTATATGCATCCGAAATAAGTGTGCAAGTGGCTAACGAAGCTGTGCAAATATTTGGCGGATATGGCTACACCAAAGATTTTCCGGTTGAGAAATTTTACCGCGATGCAAAACTTTGCACCATTGGCGAAGGCACTTCCGAAATTCAGAAATTAGTTATAGCGCGCGATATCTTAAAATAAAAATGCTTCACCGCGAAGGAACACCATCAATCATTATCACCATTTTATTTAATGCGCTCATTATATTTTTGGCCCATTATTTTTTACCGCAAGTTAAAATTGTGCATTACTTGGTGTATGCATTGGCAGCATTTTTACTCGTTATTATTTTACAATTTTTCCGTAACCCTGCGCGCACAACTACGATAAATGCAGCACACGTAATATGCCCTGCCGATGGAAAAGTGGTGGTTATAGAAGAAGTAACCGAGCCCGAATTTTTTAAAGACAAGCGCATACAAGTTTCAATATTTATGTCGCCATTAAATGTGCACGTTAACCGCAATCCTGTGGCAGGTGTGGTAAAATATGTAAAATACCATCCGGGCTTGTACTTGGTGGCATGGCATCCCAAATCATCTACCGATAACGAGCGCACCACATTGGTGATAGAAAACAAAGCAGGCAAGCAAATATTATTTAGGCAAATAGCGGGTGCCATGGCACGCAGAATTGTGTATTACCTAAAAGAAAACCAGCAAGTGGAACAAGGAGCCGAAATGGGATTTATAAAATTTGGCTCGCGCGTAGATGTTTTTTTACCAATAGGCACTAAAATTAATGTGCAACTAAACCAACTAGTGCGCGGTGGCGAAACTGTGCTTGCCGAGTTTTAGGTAGTCTCTTTTCGATAATAGTAACTAAAAACCTTATCGACCTCTATTTATTATTCGTGTTTGTGGGTGGAGGAGGCAGAATTTCTCCAAAGTCTTTTAGTTCTTTTAAAATACGCTTTTTGTCTTTTGAACTAAATTGAGGCTTGTTACTTTCATCTTCAATTTTTATTGACAGAACTTTAAATGGCTCATTCTTTTTTGTGTCTTATTTTTTACATACTCCAAATACACAAATGCAAGTAAATTCAATTAAAATTGGAGTTGTTAAGGATTAACTATTTAAGTATAAGCGATTTCTTAGCGGGTTGTGCAACAGCTACCCTTGTTAGCGGTTCGTTGTTTGTCTTTCGTATATGCTCGCCCATCTCTTTCTGCAAAACTGTCCAGTAAGAAAATATGCGGTTGATTTTTTAAAACATAACCTGTGCATTGCAATCCTTTCAATTTCTAACTGTTCCAATTAAAAACCATATCCCAGGTGAAGTCCTAAACTTAAATGGTAGTCATTAGGGTCAGAAGCAAACTCAAAAGCTGGTCCGACATGATACCGGCCAAATTCAAATTCATAAGCTGTCTCTATATGTAACGCAAAAAGTGATGTAGGGTTAGTGTCCTCAAAAGTAAGACCAGGAGATACACTAAAACTCAATTTCTCGACTGGTCTATATGAAACCACAAGCCCAAAAGTACTATGTTTAGGAGCGAGGAATATTCTCTCAAAGCTAAGGCCTATTCCGAGTTTTGTCTTTGGAATATTATAGATGTAATGAATGTGCATTGCATAAGTAAAAACTTTTTCTTTGAGGAAGTAAGCAGGTGAACTGGAAATTCCTATTTCATTTTTGTGATGTTCGTGACTGTCACTTTTAATTGTGTCCTTAAACTGTGGAAATATGTTAAATGAATAAATTGTCGTTAGTAATGTAAGTAAAAGGGCTGATTTCATTTTATAGATGTCGTATGAAGCTCGTTAATGTCATTGTCGTTTTTTCCTATTGTCAAATGTCGCTGTGTCGTCCGATACAATGACCACTAACGCCAGTCTGTGAAAAAACCTCTTTGGATTTTTTTTTTCATTTTCAATAAACACCGTTTATTTTCTTTTATAAATATAAAAAAAAGATGAATTGATTTAAGCAATGTATTGGAGAAATTAAAAAATTGGAA
>JAGVMA010000004.1 GCA_020054095.1 Bacteroidia bacterium
GCGCAACGAAGGTGAATTAATGTGCAATGAAGGTGAACTGATGTGCAATGATGATGAACAGTAACGCAACAAAACACAACTAAAACGCCATTTGGCAAAAATAAAAAGGGCTAAATGCCCTTTTTACAAGCAGTTGCGCTTTTTGTTTTACGGATTTACGGGATTCACCACGTTGCCCTCGTTACCTTGTCCTTCAAAAAGCGGAGCCAAATCATCGGCCACGCTATCCGAACCGGGCACATTGTTTTCGGCGGCCGCTTTGGCGTTTCGGTAAAGCTCACGCATCCAGGTGTAACATTCGCTGCCTGCCACTTGTTGCGTATCGCGATAAATTTCAATTACTTTTTCCAATTGATTTATAAATGTTTGCATTTGATTAAAGAAATTAAAATCGTTGGTAGCTTCGGCAAGTGTGCCTGCATTGCCTGTAACCAATTGCGGATAATTGGGCGCACGTATTTGCACACTGCGTTGTGCAAACGGATAGCGCTCGTTACTTAAATTTTGTAAAGTGCTGCGCTCGGTTTTGGTTAAATTAAATTTAACGGGCAAGTTAGCTGCATTTTGCAGCGCATCAATGGCGGCTTGCAGGGCCGCTGTTTGCGCACCGGTGAGGGTGGTGTTAATTTTGTTAAAAGGCATAATTGTTTTTTGTTTTGCGTTCAGCGCGTAGCCTTTAGCAACACACACTGAACAGGTTAAATTAAAAGTGTCGCGCTCCGATTACTGCTACACAAGCACGTTTGCAACCGAGCTGTTTTTTTTGTTCGCGACTTTTTTTAGCGGAGCGTAAAAATTAAATCATGCGTATAAAAAATATAATTTGCGGGAATGAGCAGTTAAAACGAAGTGTTTTCTGTTTTATTGTGTGTGGAGGAAAAATTATTTTTAAAAACTTTTGTTGGAGTATTTAAAAATCAAGTAAATCTTTTGGGGGAATGTCAAGAGCGGAAGCAATTGATATAATGGTAGTGATTCCGGTATTAACTTCTCCTTTTTCAATTTTTTTTAAAATTGACAATTCAATATCGGCATCAAAAGCAAATTGCCTTTGCGAAATATTTTGCAGCATACGCATTGCGCGTACTTTTTTGCCAAATTTTTTTAACGCAACATTATTACGCTTTTGTTTCACATGAGAAAATTCTCATGTTTTTGAATTTTTGTTGGCTATTATAGTAGCAAATATTATAATTTTACTATATTCGCTCTACATCCTGATTAAATTTTTTTAAAAAAAGCCAACGATTATTTCTGTATACAGAAATAATTTTTTCACAAAATCAAAACTTTATTACCATGAAAAAAATAATCACCTTATTTTTTGCAACATTTTTTGCAATGAGCGTTAATGCGCAAGTACCTCAAGATTTCACATTTGACCACGCAGAGTGTGGCACATCTCCAGAAGCGATAGATAATTTTAATGATGTTGCATGGGGAAGGGTTGCTGCTGGACCAAATGACCCATTTACACCTATTGGTACTTTTCCGGCAGGAGGAATAGTTACATGTGGTAGATTCAAATTGTATTTTGAAGATTTTGCATTTAACGAAGGATTTTTTGACCCCGCAAATGGAGCGAACAGAAGAAACACATTTTGTGCGGTGGTTACATACGTGCAAAGTGTTTTAAGTATGCAAAACATAACAAATACTAATCAGTATGTGGATGTGCATGTAAGGCGTTCATATACTCCGCTATTCCCTGCTCCTAATCAATATGGAGCATTGGCAGTAGGTGGCCCTTATTATCCGGCTAACTACAGTAGCACCGTAAATAATACTGCCGGAATTTTTAATGGCTTTGCATATGACCACATAACCACAGGGAACGACCCTGATGCAACTGCATACGAC
Source organism: Bacteroidia bacterium (assembly GCA_020054095.1). GTDB lineage: Bacteria > Bacteroidota > Bacteroidia > JADZBD01 > JADZBD01 > JAGVMA01. Next base: position 1,861 of record JAGVMA010000004.1, read on the forward strand.
TGTGTAGTAAGAGTAAATTTTCATCAAGTATGGATACAAAATGTGTATTACACTCACTCTTACTGGGATCAACCCAGTTCTTTAAACCAAAAATGTGTTTTTGACTTATATTCTGTTTTATTACATGAAGTAACACATGGCTTGGGTTGGATTTCGAATATTAATGAGGATAGCACTAATCCGAATTTGCCTATAAAATCGGCACACAACACGGGCTCGAATAACAACCACCAATTTACACGATACGACAATGTGTTTTTACATTTTAACAATGCAAACAATAATTTAAGCAGCACGGCTAATTTTGATAAATTAATAATAAACGGCCCAGCAATTAACACACAAGTGAACACCAATAATCAACCAATACGATTTAGCAAAATTTGGTTGTATAATAATAACAGACCACTTAACCAACCTGTTTATTCAGGTGATTATGTTTTTATGCATGCGCTGCCGCAATTAGCGGGAGTACCAGCGTCTTTTCTATCACATCTTAACGAACAATTAATGTCCTTTACATTTACACAACGAATTTCACCAGGATTCTCGCCTCTTTATGTGATGGGGCCATTTATGAATATAGGAGAGCAAAAACGCCTGTTGACTTTTCAGGAAATACGTGCTTTGCTGCAATTGGGTTATACTGCAAATCCATCATACGTTAATTTAAATACCGTGCAACTTAATACGCCAGCTAATTATTTAGCCGGACAATTTACTGAATATGTTCAAGGAACAGGGAATTCCGGATTTCCGGAAGGAGCAATGCCAAATATCTTAACACTTGCTAATAATAGTAGTGGCGTATCGTTAAATATTGATTTGTTTTCGAATATAAATTTGATGGATGCAAACGGTGATCCAATAAGAGTGTAACCGGGTACTTTATTCAACATAAGGGGCTGTGGCAGCGGAGGGAATAATACAAACTGTCTGCAGGTGGTTAGTTTGCCTCAGGGCGACAGAATAATATATACGCCACGTACAAATTTTTACGGGCGGGCGCAATTTGGCTTTCATTTGTGGGATGGCAAGGAGCGAGGCGGTTTTGTAGTTTATACAATAGATGTTACACGAGCAAACGGATTTGCAAACGTACCCGCCTCAGAATTAATTTTGAATGGGGATTATGAGGAAGGGACCCAGGTAAAATAAGTTCCGAACGATGAATTGATATTTAATTCAATACTTTCGTATGGATTAGAGGGGAGAGCATTTACGGGATTGCATTTAGGAGACTCACATCCTTTCACGAATACAAGCATGGGGTCTAATCCCTGTGGAGGCGGTGACGAGATAAAAAACACAAGGCAAGATTGCAGTAACCCAAATTATAACATTTCAACTGTATTTACCGGTATCTTTGGTTCTAATTTTCACACTTGGCCAAGTCCCAACTTTAATTACCCCACCACGGTTGTTGTACCCAATTCTCAGCGTTTTCATAAGTTCGATCTTGGTTTAAATTACTTTTCTTTAGCGCAAGACATTACGAATTGCACCAGCTATTTTTTAGAGTTTGACATTGCGCCAACCAACTCAAATAACCCGCTGGGTGGTGCTTATACATTTAATATTGATTTCATGAATCAAGTTGCACTCAATCCTACCATTGTGCATACAATTCCGATTACGGTAAACCTTGCCAATTCATCAACGTGGCAGCACGTGATAGTTCCCTTTGTTTACTGCCCTACAACCGCATGCCAATACATTAAACTTCAACTGACTGGTCAATCTCCTTTTACTTTTATTGATAATGTATCATTAAAAGTAAATAACAACCCTCCGCCATTAACGGTAAATGCTGGTAGTAATCAAACTATATGCTTAGGTACACAAGTAAATTTAAGTGCTATGGTTTCAAATGCATTTTGCACAACCAGTTATTTATGGATGCCCGGTAATTTTACAACTCAAAATATTACAGTTACACCCACAACAACTACAACTTATACATTAACGGTTAACGATGGTTGTAGGTCGGCTCAATCCACCGTAACGATAACGGTGAACAATGTATGTTCGGGGGCGCTTACTATAAGTGCGCCTACAACTTATTCGAGTGGAATTACTAATTGGAACCAAGCAACGGTTGCGGTAAATGCCGATGTAACGGTAACAGGTGCCGGAACTGTTTTAAATATTACGAGTAATGATGTGGCTATTTTGCAAGGGAAGCGAATTACGATTGGGAGTGGCGCTACTGTTAATGTGAGCGATGCATGGTTACATTCGTGCATGCTTAATCCGTGTGTGGGTTTATGGTATGGTATAGAAATATTGGCGGGCGGAACACTTAATGTTACTAATTACAGTGTGATAGAGGATGCGCAGAATGCAATTATAACGCAGGTAACGGGTGGCATGCGACCATTGTTTAACGTAAATGGCGCTGTGTTTAATAAAAACACGGTGGCAATAAGGGCGCAGCAATATACCAATGGCAGCGCACAACTGAGTAATTGGAGTGTGAAAAATGCGGTGGTTACGTGCCGCAATATATCAGGGGTGATAGCGGGTATGCTGGGTAATGCTACTAACTTTAATAGTTTTAAAAGCAATATACAAACCACCACCTGGAATGCCCCCAACACGCCCTATACACAAACGACTACGCTGGCAGGTGCGCGCTCATTTGCGGGAGTGCAGGCAAATGATAATTTTTTTAACATAGGCAATGCAGGTGTGGCGGCCGATTTGAATGTGTTTGATTATTTAGATTACGGTATGCATTTAACCAATGTAACGGCTACTATTAAAAATAATAATTTTATAAATCTTTACGGCAGGATGATTACATCGCCTGTGTACCCAATAGGTGTGGGAATATATGCGATTAGTAATAATGCTAACGGTTGCTGCGGAATAACGGCAGGCGCTACTACCAATAATCATAAAAATTTATTTAAAGATGTATTTAGAGCTGTCCATATTGAAAATTATTTGGATGTGGCAGTTATAGGAAATAATTTTACTGCCAGCCAAACTTTACCAACCATGGTGAACGGCCGAACGATTAGCGACCACGCTATGTATATGGCCGACATTAGAACCAATGTTACGGTGAATAATAACACGATGGATAATTATGCAACGGGCGTGGATTTTTGGCGAAACCTAAATTACCAGGTTAGCGCCAATCCGGTGTTTAATATAAACTTTAACACCATTACCCGCAGCGGAAGCGGCTATTTTGATTATGGCATATATGCTGCCGATGCACAGCAAAGCACCCCTGCGCTGCAAAACATAACGATTAATAACAATGTTATTACCAATGTGCGCACGCAAGGCATTACTACGAGTTATATAAGCAACGATTTAAAAGTAAATAATAATGATATTACCATTTTATACCAAGGCAGCAGCAGTAACCCTATAGATGCTTATGGCATAAAAACAGAATATTGCAATACAATAGATATAGATAATAATTGCATACGAAGCAATTACACGCCTACCAACTATAACAGCACAGCCAACTGGAACATACGCGGTGTGCATGTAAATAGCAGTACCAATGTATTGGTACGCTGCAACAATGTGTATAAAGTGGGCAGGTGTTTTGAGTTTCAGGGGGTGTGCACCAGCGTGGCTACTACTAATAACGGCACTGTGGGATTTGTGGGAAACACCATGAACAATGCCCGCACCGGATTATTTATAGGTGCCAATGGTGCGCAAATAGGCACACAAGGTGCCAGTAACCAGCCCATGAGCAACCGCTGGACTAACAAAGCAACAACTAATTTTTGGGACAGAGGAAATACGTATGTGGAAACGGGGAGTACGGCTGCCAATAGTATTATTTACTGCCGCCAAAACATTAGCGATGCCTGGCCGACTAATCATCAGGGAACAGGGATTATTTATGTTAACATAACTGATATTATATCTGCACCCAACGGCAGTGAATACACCTGTGGAACTAACCCATGCGGCAGTGGGCAACAAATGGCGAGCCAGCAGAGCAGCCAACTAAATACTACAAGTGCAGCGCCTAATGCCATAACGCTGCAAAATATGCTTGGCAATACTACCAATTATGGCAATGCTACCAATGCTGTACAGTTTAACACACAGCATTATGTGTATGATGTGCTCGCTAATAACCCTGCATTAATTACGCAAAGCACTGTGTTACAAAATTTTTATACCACTGCACAAAACAATGCCATAGGCAAATTGCACCTTGCATCGCAAAAAACAGCACAACAATTATATGCTGATGCATATACTGCCAATAATGGATTTGTACCAGCCAATGCAGTAGAACAAAACTTACAAACGGCCAATAACATAGCGCTTAACAAACTAAGTAATTACAACTATGTGGTTACAACGCAAGATATAAGCATCTTACAAAACATAGCAGCCCAATGCGAAATGGAAGGCGGAAAAGGTGTGATATTAGCACGTAATATACTAATGCAGTTAAGCAAAGGTATAATTGCTTTTGCCAATAACTGTAACAGTAATGGGCGCATGGCAGATAACACACAACCAAATAAAGTAACTGAAGAAAGTAGTTTTACACTGTACCCCAATCCGAATGATGGAAATTTCACATTAAATTATACAATTGCTCTGGATGCACAATTAAACATAACCGATGTAACGGGTAAAATAATTTGTTCGTATAGTTTATTAGCAACTAATACAACAATTGAAATTAATTGCAATGAGCTAAGCAATGGCGTATATTTGTATTCAATCACAAACAACAATTTACTCATATATACAGACAAACTGATAATAGTAAAGTAAAATGAAAACACTAAAGAAAATACTGCTTGGTTTATTACTAAGCAGTATTTTTTTTAATACCAATGCTCAGAATTTGGTTTATAACGGGGGCTTTGAAATTTATGATACGTGTCCATATAGCCTTAATTTTTTTTGCGGTAACCTTTACTTAGCTAATTGGCAATGTGCAAGTCTGTCCCCTGACTATTTTAACACATGTGCATTAGTCGTTTCGGAAGTAAGTGTTCCAAATAATTTTTTGGGATATCAATATCCGAAGAATGGCAATGGTTACGCTGGCGTTGCTTCAAGAGATGCCCAAAATACTAGAGAGTTTATTCAGGCAAAGCTTGATACCGCACTTTCTATTGGAAAACAGTATTGTGTTAAGTTGTATATAAGTTTGGGAGATACTTCATTCCACGCAATTGATAAATTTGGAGCATATTTTTCTGACACGGCTGTTATTCCTTATGATAACGTAAACTACCCCGCCCCTTATTTATTAACTTACACCCCACAAGTACAATGGATGGGGGGCGTAATCACAGATACCGTAAATTGGATAGAAGTAAGTGGTACGTTTACCGCAGCAGGTAACGAAAATTATATAACGATTGGAAATTTTGAATACGATTCCTTAACATCTTTTATTGTTTTTAATAGTTTAAGCGGTTTGCCAGTAAATTACTACTACCTCGATGACGTTTCGGTAGAAGAAGTAAAAACAGCAAGAGCAGTAAATGATACACTGCTGTGTGTGAATGCCGATAGCGTGATGATAGGCATAAACGTAACAGAGAATGCAAGTTACAGTTGGCAGCCCAGCGCAGGGCTAAGCGATGCTAATGCGCCCAACCCCAAAGCAAAACCAACAGTTACCACAACTTACTATGTAGTCAAAACACAGTGCAGCGTGCTGAGTACCGATAGTGTAACCATAAGTATTTATGATTGTACTGTTTACCCATTAACAATACCTACACTAATTACCACCAATGAATATTGGGAGTTAAAACATTTAGAACCCAATACACAAGTGTGGGTTTACAACAGCATAGGGCAGTTGGTATTTAAAGAGAGTAATTACCAAAACAAATTAAACGCCCAACTATTAGCATCGGGCATTTATATTTATAATATAGAAACAGCGCGCGGAGATTTTTATAAAGGGAAATTAGAAGTAGTGAAATAGAATTGTGAATTGCAATTGAGTTGTTCGCGCTTGATGCTATTCTTGAAATAAACACGCTCAGATGGAAAAGAGTATATGAGAAATGGTTATGTGCAATTAATTCGATAGAGAGGTTACGCTGCGCCCACATTCACAACCCCGCGTTAATAACTTACACGGCACAAAATCTCCTGAAAAGGCAATAGGGCTAAATTGCATCTTTAAAATAAATTAACTATTTTCGATACCCTTTTAAAAAAACAAACGTATAAGCAAGAGTGAAAAGCTGGAGGATACATATAATAATACCCGCATTGATTGGCTTTATGGCGCAGAGCACCGGCTTGCGTGCCCAAACCGATGTTTACCAAGACGACCCTGTGGCGGCAGCGCTTGATAGTTTGCTTTACCTAAATGTATTTGAAAAATACAGCAAACCCTACGCAAAAAATCCTAAATATAATTTCGCGCCCGATTCTATTCCCGTTTACGATGAAGCCACCATTAATGCGCGCTTGCAAAAAATAGATGCACAGTCGCCATTTGATTTGGTGTATAACAGCGATGTGAAAAAATACATAAACATGTATTTAACCAAGCGCCAGTTGGTTTCAAAAATGCTTGGCTTGTCGCAATTGTATTTTCCGCTATTCGAAGAAAAATTAGACAAATACAATTTACCGCTCGAGCTAAAATATTTGGCCGTGGTAGAATCGGCATTAAATCCTACTATTAAATCGAGAGTGGGTGCCACGGGCTTGTGGCAGTTTATGTTTGCTACCGGCAAGATGTATAATTTAAAAGTTACCTCCTATGTTGACGACCGCTGCGACCCGATAAAAGCAACCGAAGCGGCATGCGAATATTTACAGTTTTTATACGAAACATTTGGCGATTGGCAAATTGCGGTAGCCGCTTACAACTGCGGCCCGGGTAATATTAATAAAGCTATTCGCAGATCGGGCGGCAAAAAAACTTATTGGGAAATTCGCCCTTATTTGCCAAAAGAAACACAAGCTTATGTGCCATCGTTTATAGCAGTAAATTATGTGATGAGTTATGCTGCCGAACATAATTTATACGAAACGCCCCCTAAAAAAACCTATTATCAGGTAGATACCATCAGCATAAAAGCGCAAATGACATTTGCTCAAATAGCATCGGCATTAGACATGACGGTGGAAGAGATAGAATACCTGAACCCTACGTACAAAAAAAATGTAATTCCGTTTGATGGTATTACGGCTTATTATTTAAAACTACCCATTTCAAAAATGGGAACATTTGTAAGCAACGAAAAAATAATTTACGACCAGTTGAAAAAAGATTCGGCAAATTTTTATGTAACCAAAGAGATACAGAAAACCGTGATAGTAAAAAGCGGTGAAAAAATAAATACCATTGCCACGCGTTACAAATGCACCGTTTCGGATATTATGGTGTGGAACGGATTAAAATCTTACAAACTAAAACCCGGACAAAAATTAGTAGTTTATGTTCCGGTAAACAATACCACGCCCGATAACGATAAAGTAGTGTCGAGCAAAACCACCACACCTAAAACTACTGTGGCGCCCAAAGACAATACTAAAACCTATGCCGATAATAATGTGGGCGGAAAGTATAAATACCACACCATTCAAAACGGTGATAACCTTTGGAACATTGCTCAAAAATATAATACCACAGTTGATAATCTTAAACAGCTAAATGGTTTTGGCAAAAACTATATGCTGCAAAAAGGCATGAAAATTAAAGTGGGTTCAATATAGTTTTCTTAATACACTTTCGCCTTTTCCTCAAAAATAGTTTCTAATCGCTTGGCGTAATTTTCTAAAATAGTTTTTCGTTCATCATCGGTTAATCGGGCTGGGCTATATGCAATAAAAGGCGGCAACACATCCATGCCCACAAAATAAAACATGCCGTGCTGTATGTGAAACAAAACTGTTTCCATTTCTCCATTTTTTCCGCTTTGGCCATAAGCTTGCTGCGGCCCACCGGTGGTGAAACAAAGCATTGCTTTTTTTCCTTTAAACGCACCGTTGTCATAAACTCCTTTTCCGCTGCCATAGGCAAAGCCCATTGCAAAAACACGATCAACCCATCCCTTTAAAATTGCAGGCACCGAGAACCACCAAAGCGGAAAATTAAAAATCACCAAATCAGCAGCCAAAAATTTTTCCATTTCTGCTTTTATGTCATCGGCATATAAATTATTTTGAAAAGCATTTGCTTGCTCTTGCTGATATTTTAAATAATCGCGATTTGCTTCTGCTTTAAAATCGGCACGCGATGAAACCGGATTAAAACCCATTGCATATAAATCGGAAACTACCACTGTGTGGTTTAATTTTTTTAGCTCATCGGCTGCCGTGTTTTTCAAAGCCGTGCAAAACGATTTTTCTTCGTGATGCGCATGTATGATAAGTATATTCATGCGCCAAATGTATGCAATCGCACAAATAAGAAAACCGCTTTCCTGCCCGAAAAGCGGTTTTAAGTTAAACCGGCATTAACTAACCTATTTTTTTACCAGTTTATACGAGGCAGTTGTGCCATCCGCTCGCATTATTTTTAATGTATAAACTCCTTTATTGTACGCAGAAATATTAATCACAGATTCCGGTGCATTAATAATATCTGTGTAACAGCGCTTGCCAAGCATATCAAAAATTTCGGCTTTGTATATTTTTTGTGTTTTGCAACTAATAGTAATTATGTCCGTTCCCGGATTTGGAAATATTTTTATGTCTTTTAATTCTTCGTATTCGGGCAAAGAGTTTACACAGTTTTTTATCGTAACCGTTTGCGCGGCCGAATCGGAGGTGGTTGCGCTAAGTGCCGATGGCCAAATAACCACAATGTTGCCACCTATTCTAAATGGAGTGGCTGATGTATCATACACATTTGTAAGCGGAATAGGTAAGCTGTCTCCCGGGTTAAGCGACAATAATGCCGAATCGGTTAAATATGTTTGTAATCCGTTGCCGGTATCAACAGATACGTTACCAAAAACATAATCATTAAAAAATTGATTGCCTGTGTTTTTAACCCAAACAAGATAACTGTCAACATCATCAATACAAACGGAATCAATGAGCCCGTAAATTTGCCCGCCACCAATACCCAGCGAAACTTGCCCGTGCGCATTTGCCGTAAATAGCCAGATGCAGAAGAGTAAAATTATTTTTTTCATAACCCTGTTTTTTATGTTTTGCTAATTAGTTGGGGACTTTTAACAATGTAAAATTAGAAACAAAAACAGTTGTGCACAATCAAAATAAATAATATCTTACGCGTTCAAATCAAATGGAAATAACACAAAACATAGTAGCCGGAATGAGTAAAGAGGAAATTCGCCTCTTTAAATTATTTATCCGCAGGTCAACTTTATCCGAAGACAGAAAAGACGAATGGCTGTTTAATAAATACCGCTCAGCAAAAGAAGAGGTGAACGAAGATGAACTGAGTGATAAACTATATGGTGCCGAAGGCAAAAATGCGTATTACCGTTTAAAAAACCGATTACTCGAACACCTTTCAAAAAGCTTTACGGTTCAGTATTTTAATCAATCCGATTTTAATAACATACTTTACAATATTGCGCTTTCGCGGATTTTCCAGCAAAAGTCTGATTCGGGAGCAGCGCTTTATTATTTAAAACGAGCCGAGAAAAAAGCACAAACAATTGAAGCGTATGAAATTCTTGATTTTATTTATTCTGAATTTATACGCCTTTCACACGAAACGCTTGTTATAAACCCCGAAGTGCTAATTGCCAAGCGAAAAGAAAACTATAAAAAAGTAGTTTCGCTTAAAGAGATTGACGATGTATTGGCGGTATTGATTTTCAGAATAAAATCATCGCAAAATTTTACGCGCAGCAATACCAATATTTTAAATCTGCTCGATAAAACAATACAAGATTTTACAAGCGACAAGCAATTGCAGCGCAGCCCCGTTTTCAGATTTAAAATTTACCAAGCCGTTAGTCGCATTTTGCTACAACAGAATGATTTTGTTTCGCTCGAAAAATACCTGAAACTCACGCTAAAAGAATTTGAAAAGAAAAATTGGTTTAATAAAAACAACCACGATACAAAAGTGCAAATGCTCACATTTATCATCAATAGCTTATATAAAAACGAAAAAATTGATGAAATGATAATTTTCATTGAGCAATTAAAGGCCGCCATGAGTGAGTACCAGCAATTGCTTTATGAAAAATATTTGTTTTTTTACTACAACTCGCTTAGCATTTATTATTCAGTAAAAGATATTGAAAAAGCAATAGAAACGCTCACGGTGGCGGCCAATGATAGTATCATTAAAAAATCGAACACGCACCTGAGTTATGTGTATTTAAATTTATCGGTAACAAATTTTGACAAACGAGATTTTAAGAGCGCACTAAAAAATTTAGTTAAACTAACGGTTCAAGAGAGTTTCGAAAAATTTGACACTTCGTTTAAATTAAAAATAAGCGTTTTTGAAATTCTTTTACGATTTGAAATTGCCGAATTCGACACGCTCGAAAAACGAATAGCGCAACTAAGAAAAGAATATTTAATACAACTAAATAGTGCAGATTACAAAAAAGAAAATTTATTGTTGTTAATAGCCGAAAAATTAATGTTTGATGCGGGCAAAGAAGGGAAAAAAGAAATAAAAAAATTAGCCGTAGCATTTCGCAGAATAAAATCAAAAGCAGAGGGTGAGGTGGTGAACTATAATAATTGGTTGTTGTCAAAAAACCTCTAACACAAATTAAAAATATATTTAAGTTTACTCAATTATGCTAACTGTAAATAACCTGGTAAAAAATTACGAAAGCAACTGGGCGCTAAACGGAATTAGTTTTTCAATTAACAAAGGAGAGTTTTTTGGTTTGCTTGGCCCTAACGGTGCCGGAAAAACCACCGCGATTGGTATTATAAGCGGAATTATTGCGGCAAACGATGGCGAAGTGGAATTGAACGGAATAAATCCGAAATCAAATTCAAATGAATTTAAAAAAATGATTGGAGTGGTGCCGCAAGAGATTGCGCTTTACGAACGCATGTCGGCATTAGAGAATTTAATGTTTTGGGGCTCGTTGTATAATTTAAGTAAATCGGATTTGCTTAACAGAGCAAATGACCTGCTAAATTTATTTGGCCTATACGACAGGCGAAACGACAAAATAAAAGATTACAGTGGCGGAATGAAACGCAGAATCAATATTGCCTCTGCGCTTTTGCACACACCGCAGGTTTTGTTTATGGACGAGCCAACCGTTGGTATTGACCCACAGAGTAGAAACAATATTTTTGAAGTGATACAAAAGTTGCATAGCGAAGGAATGACTATTGTTTACACTACGCACTATATGGAAGAAGCGGAAAAATTTTGTAACCGTATCGCAATTATTGACTGCGGAAATATAAAAGCACAGGGCACGCTAAGTGAACTAAGAACCAATAGCGGCATAAAAGAAAACATTGTTTTAAAATTTGCTGAGCCAATTACAGCATTGAACAAAAAGCTGTCCGATACATTTGGCGCGGCAGCGTTAATTGAAGAGCAATCAATAAAAATTCCGAGTGATGATGTGAAAGCCGATTTAACAAATGTGGTGGTAAAAATTACAGCACTTGGCTTGCAACCATCGGCAATAGAAATTGAAAAAGTAAACCTCGAAACGATATTTTTAAAATTAACCGGCAAGCAATTGCGCGATTAAAAAATTACATAATGCTAAAACTCACATTAAAAGATTTAAAATTATTTTGGGGCGACAGGCGTGCTGTCTTGCTTAGTTTTTTTCTCCCCATATTTTTAATCACACTTTTTTCACTCGCTTTTGGTGCGCAAAATCGCGAAGACGCAAAACCAATGCGCTTGCCTGTTGCTGATATGGACAATAGTGTGGAAAGCCAAAACATATTGCTTGCTATTGATTCATTGAAAAATATTGAAGTGGAGCCCACCACATTAGATTCGGCACAATACTTAGTAAAAAAAGGTAAGCGAACAGCGCTTTTGGTTTTTCATTCCGGCTTTGCCGATTCGCTTGGTTCGGGAAAAATGCCATCTCTTGAGTTGCAATTTGATAAATCAAATGCAATGGAAGTGGCCATGTTGCAACAAGCACTGATGGCAAGCATCATGAAAATAATAGGAAACAAATTGGCGATGCAAAAAGAGATGGATAAAATAGATGCGCAATTTGCTGCGCTTGATAGTATGGCACGCGTTGCAATAAAAATGCAAATAGCAAAAAGTTTTTCGGATACAGATGAAAGCAAACCAATAATGAAAATGACAGAATTGGTAGCACCGGCCGAAGCAAATGTTGGACTAATACAAGCAGTGGCCGGCACCGCAGTAATGATGTTGCTTTTTAGTGTTGCCGCAGTGGGTGGCGGCTTGCTCGAAGAAAAAGAATTCGGCACACTAAAAAAATTACTCTACTCGCCCATTAATCCAAATCAAATTTTATATAGCAAAATGCTAACGGCTATGATTATTTCGGTTTTCCAACTTGCAATTATGTTTTTGTACACATCGTTTATGTTCAATTTAAATTTAATGCAAAATTTACCAGCACTTATCTTGATGATATTTTTTACGGCATTTGCTGTTTCTGGTTTCGGGATTTTTTTGGCTGCAGTGGCGCGTACTCGTGCGCAAGTACAATCGCTATCATCGGTAATTATTTTAACCATGTCGGCATTGGGTGGTAGCATGATACCAACATTTATAATGCCCGCATTTATGCAAAAGATTTCTGTCATCTCGGTCAACTATTGGTCAATACAAGGGTTTTATGATATTTATTGGCGACAGCTTCCAGTCACCGATTTTGTTTTTCTCTCTCGGCTTTTGGTTTTATTTCTGATGGGAGTTGCACTAATTACCATCAGCGGCTATTTGTTTCGTAAAAATATTTTAAAAGTCAGCTAATTGAAACAAGCGGTAACACTATTTTGGTTTCGCAGAGACTTGCGACTTAATGATAATGCAGGATTGTATTACGCATTGAAAGAAAATAAAAATGTACTACCCATTTTTATTTTCGATAAAAATATTTTAGAAAAATTAGATGACAAGGCAGATAAGCGAGTTGATTTTATTCACAGACAAGTACTGAAATTACAAAATGAACTCAATGAGCTAAAATCAGCACTCAAAATTTTTTACGACACGCCTGAAAACACCTACAAGCAATTGCTTAATGAATACGATGTGAAAAGGGTTTACGCTAATCACGATTATGAGCCTTATGCAAATGAAAGAGATGCGGGCATTGAAAAGCTGTTAAGTGTAAACGGTATAAAACTTCTTACTTATAAAGACCATGTAATTTTTGAAAAAAACGAAGTGATGAAAGATGACGGCACGCCCTATGGCGTTTTTACACCGTACTCTAAAAAATGGAAATCGTTGCTTAATAGCTTTTATTTAAAACCCTATCCCACCGAAAAATATTTTTCATCGCTACTAAAAACAAATTCGCAAGAAAATTTAACACTAAACGAAATTGGATTTGTAAAAACAAATTTAGCGATCCCGGACATCAAACCCAATTCAGAAATTATTAAAACCTACGACCAAACCCGCAATTATCCGGCCCTTGCAGGCACCTCGAAACTGAGCGTTCATTTGCGATTTGGCACTATAAGCATTCGCCATTTGGCAACACATGCAAAAAAATCAAACGAAATATTTTTAAACGAACTTATTTGGCGCGAGTTTTATATGATGATACTTTGGCACTTCCCGCATGTAGTAAACAGCGCTTATAAGCCGGCTTACGATAAAATAAGATGGAACAATAATGAAAAAGATTTTAACGCATGGTGCGAAGGCAAAACCGGCTATCCGATTGTAGATGCAGGAATGCGTGAACTAAACGCCACCGGATACATGCATAATCGCGTGCGAATGATCACTGCAAGTTTTTTAATAAAACATTTGCTAATTGATTGGCGGTGGGGCGAGTTGTATTTTGCAAAAAAATTAATGGATTTTGATTTAGCTGCCAATAATGGCGGCTGGCAATGGACCGCAGGCAGCGGTTGCGATGGTGCTCCTTATTTCAGAATTTTTAATCCTGCAGAACAAACAAAAAAATTTGACAGCGACCTAAAATACATTCGCAAATGGGTGCCTGAATTTGAAGAACTGACCTATCCCAAGCCGATAGTTGATCATAAATTTGCACGAGAAAGATGTTTGAGCGCTTTTAAAACCGCGCTTGCCGAAAAATAAATCAGCTCAATGGTTCGGCAGCAACTATCTCATCAATATTAACTTTTACGCGATGTTGCTCTACTGTTTTTAAATCGTTTGCCATTTCGGCTTCGGCAACTCGCTTACGCTCAAGCGCACTTGCAAAATAGTGAATTACTTTATTGCCTTCGGCATTTTCCCATATAATACCAAAAACTTCTTTGCCTGAGCGAAGTTTAAAACGGCAATAACGATTAATAAATTTTGAGAATTGGGTTTGCTCCATAATAAATAACTGAATACTAAGTTCAGGATATAAACCCAAAACCGAGCGAAATGGCGACATCAAATTTTCAACAAAGGGAAAAATAATTGTTAATTAGATGTTGCGTGTGTGTGATAAATTTCTTCGCAATAGTAATGTATGAGGTCGTATAACTCAAGCGTGCAAGCGAGTGCAACTTGCGAATAACTTTGCGATGCAGTGCCAAATGCGCCCGCCTTGGTGTACCACAATTTTTTTATTAAATCAATATTTCCTTCACAACAGCCGCTTGCATCAAGTGCCTTTTTCACGTTACCGGCTCCGGCATGGTAAACGTGTAGTATAAGTAAGCGATACCACAAATCGGTTTGGTTATATTTTATTCCACGCTCATCAAGCATTGCATTGGTATATGGAATACAAATGGTTCTAATTAATCTTGCAGCAGCATAAGCCGATTTATCAAAATCTTTTCGTTCGTCTACGTACTTATTCACCGTTAGGCCCATGTTGCGCGCCACACCTTTCATTAATTGAAACGGGCCATAAGCGCCCACGGTAGATTTTTGCAAACGACCCGGACTTTCAATCAGCAAAATTGCTTGTGCATAAAATGGATCGGTATTGTTTGCTTCAAATATTTTTATGCCATTGCCAATATCTGCCATCACTTTTTCTATCTGGTAAAAATCGCCTTTGCCTTTTGTAAATAATATTTTTTCAGAATCGGGGAGCGTATAAAACTTGCGAATGCTGTCGCGCCAAATATCTTTTTGCACATCGGTCATTTTTTTATAGCCATCCACGGTTATTACTCCCACTATATTGCGCGTGGAAGCAGCAGAAACCAGTCCCGAGTCAGGATGAAGTTTTACTAATCTCCTCCAAAATTTTATGTTTGGCAATGTGTCTATGCCCAAGTCATAAATGCGCTGATCGTACATGTATAATCGGCAACTGTCTTCTTTTTGGTGTTTTACTTTTATTTTTCCGTGCACATCATCGGCAATAAAATCAAATGCCATACACGCAAAAATTGTAGCAATTAAAAATAAAATGTTTGTTTTTTTCGGCATTTGTGTTTTGTACGAATAAAGCTAATACAATGTTTCAGTTAATTATAAAAACTCGTTTGCCAAGTTTGCCAACTCACTACGCTCGCCTTTTTCTAGTGTAACGTGTGCATATAAGTTTTGCCCTTTCAGTTTCTCAATCAGGTACGATAAGCCGTTACTTTGGGTGTCGAGGTAAGGAGTATCAATTTGAAATATATCGCCCGTGAAAACAATTTTAGTGTTTTCGCCAGCGCGTGATATTACGGTTTTAACTTCGTGCGGAGTTAAGTTTTGCGCTTCGTCAACAATAAAATATACATTTGATAAGCTGCGCCCCCTGATATAGGCCAGCGGACAAACAATCAATTTTTCGTTTTCCACCATTTCGTTTATTTGTTTCAGCTCTTTGTCTTTATCCGAAAATTGCGCTTTTATAAATTTTAAATTATCCCAAAGCGGCTCCATGTATGGGTTTAGCTTTGATTTAATATCACCGGGCAGATAGCCAATATCTTTATTGCTGAGTGGCACAATTGGTCGCGCCAAATAAATTTGATGATAATTTCTGCGTTGCTCTAAGGCTCCCGCCAGCGATAAAAGTGTTTTGCCTGTTCCGGCCACACCTTGCAGCGTAACTAATCTGATGTTTGGGTTTAATATAGCATCTAACGCAAATGCTTGCTCGGCATTGCGCGGATTAACTTTAAATGCCGAAGTTTTATGAATGCGTGTAAGTGAATTTGAATCTTGGTTGTAACGCGCTAATACCGATTTATCGCCACTTTTTAAAATATGGTAATGATTGGCGTGGGGTAAATTCTTCTTTAAAACTTTTGAAACATCGCAACTGCCCTTTTCATAAATCTCTCCAATGGAGGCAGCCGGAGTTTTTTCAATTACCGTGCGGCCGGTGTACAGTTCGCTCACTTCTTTTATTTTTCCCGTTTCATAATCCTCTGCCGAAAGATTAAGTGATTTTGCTTTTAGGCGAAGGTTAATGTCTTTTGTAACCAGCACCACTTTGCGCTCGGGGTTATTTTCCGATAAATAAAGCGCAGAGTTAATGATGCGATGGTCGGCCTTGTTTTCTCCAAAAACCTTTACGGCATCGTTTTTTGCATGCTGGTGCATTTCAATTTTAAACATCCCGTGCCCCTTGCCGTTAATGTTTACCCAATCCTGTAAAGTGTTTCGGCCCGATATTTTATCAATATAACGGATGAATTCGCGCGCAGCGAAGTTTTTAGTATCGTTACCTTTTTTAAAGTTATCAAGCTCTTCCAGAACCGCAATAGGGATTACTACATCGTGTTCTTTAAAGTTTTTAATTGCCGTGTGGTCATACAAAATGACCGATGTGTCCAACACAAAAATTTTTTTTGTTTCTGCCATAAAAAGAACCGAGTGTTAAATTTTTATAAAACTATTAAAACACAAAAAGCAGAAACAGGCCGCCCAAGAAAAAAATGAACAGCACAATGTTATAATCGTGCTGTTAAGTGTTTGGCACAGAAAAAATGCTTAGCTGCGCTCCATTACCAATAAAACATAGCGCTTGTTGGCAGCAAAAATTTTAGGGTCAACGGTATCAATATTTTTTTGCAATTTTTCTTCAATAACCGGAATGGCCCCCGCTAAAGCATAATGAATGCCCGGTGATTTTACTTTTAATTTATCGAGCGCAAAGTTTTTTACCGGCACGCCTATGTTTGCGCCCCAATGGTGCACATAAGCAATGGTGGGCAATATGTTAGGCGTAATGTCGGTTTCGTGTGTTATTTTAAAATTATTTTTGCTAAGCGTATCGGTAAATAGCTTCCAATTGTGTCCGCTTTTTTCGCCTTCGGTGCCGGTGCGGAAATAATCGCAGCAACCCATTTGCCGCCCGGGTTTAATATTTTATCAATCAGCGGCATTGCCTTTTCCATTTCTAAATACTGCATTGATTCGGAGGTAATAACGGTGCCGAAATGTTTTTCATATTCCTTGCCATTCATATCCTCAAATCGGCTTTCAATTAACTTATTAGGATATTTACTTTTAATATGCTTCGCTTGGTTTATGTCAGGCGTAAGTCCTATGGCGTTTAGTTTTTGGTCATTCATCAGTCCTAATAATCCACCCATTCCGCAACCAATATCTAGCACAGGATTTTGTTTATCGGTAATCAGTTCGACTAATTTTTCGGCATACCTATGCTGCGCCTTGTAAATCATATTTATGCTAATGTCGAGCGGATGAATATTGGCATCATCAAAATAACCGTAGTGCAAATAATCGCCCGGTAAAAGCTGGTGGTAAAGTTTGAGTTGAGCATCATCATAAACGCGCTTCACTTTTTTCCGACCACGCTGTAATCTAATTACCCTTGCCAAATGAATGGGATTGATGAACCGCTTAAGCACAAGTTTTATGATACTTTTTTTCTTTTTAGCCATGATGGTAATTTGTGCAAATATAATTGTAAACCAACACGCTTACAGAAAGGTGCCGGGCATTATTAATATTGGTTATTTCTGTATAAATTAGTACTTTTGGACGATAAACACCAAAAAACACCAACGGCAGCATCTTCATTTTCAATACAGTAGGCATATAAAAATCGTTTGGCTTATTGTTTGTAATAAGAAGTTAGTTTTATGAAAAAGTTTTTACTCATATCGTTACTATCTTTCTTTTTCATTTCGGCCGACTTGGTAAAATACAGTGCGCCACCTCCGCCCGATGCCACTACCAAAATTAAGGCAACATTCATTTACAATTTCACAAAATATATAGAATGGCCGGCTTCGTATAAGCAAGGTAATTTTGTAATTGCAATAGTTGGCAATTACACCTTGTATAATGATGTTTCAGCGTTTTTTGTGGGAAAAAAACTGGGCTCGCAAGAATATGAGATAAAGTATTTTGCAACCGCATCAGACATTAACATTAAATGCCATGTAATATTTGTTCCTAACGATTACAGTGGCAGCATGAGCGACATTGTATCGAAAGCAAAAAACAAAAGCACACTTATAATTACCGATAAGCCGGGCATGGCAAAACAAGGAGCGGGCATAAATTTCGTTTCAATTGATAACAAACAAAAATTTGAATTAAATAAAACCGTGGTTGAAAAATACGACCTTAAGGTAAGTTCGAGCTTGGTAAACCTGGCAATAGTAATAGAATGATGAAGCGTTTGTACATATCACTTTTAATGCTGATGCTTGCTCAGGTGGTTTCACTTGCGCAGGTTGATAGCTTAAATGCCGCACAAACTTTTTACAGCAAAAAACAACTTTATAACGCTAAACGCTGCATAGATGCAGCCGTAAACGATGCCGTAACAAGCAAAATGGCTTACACTTATTACATGCGCGGATTCATTTACAAAGAAATTTATAAAAACTACGAATCAACCGACCTGCACTCTAATGCACGCGAGCAAGCCGTAAAATCATTTGTAACGCTATTGCCAATGGATACCGCAGCCGAATATCCGGAAGCGAAACAAGCACTTAAATTCTTGGCCAACAGTTACTTTAATAACGCAGCCGAATTTTTTGGTCCCGATAAATACAAAACAGCAATTGAGTATTTTGATACTTACCAGAAATACATGAAAATAGCCGATGCAAATTTTGATGGCAGAGAATTGTACATCAACTTCTATCAATCAATGGCATCAGACCTTAACAAGTATTTTGAATCAGACAGAAAAAAATACGGCTACCTCATTGATGATATTGAAAACACATACAAAAAAGTAATTGCAGTTGATTCCAACGATGCATTCTCGCATTACAACCTGGCCATGCTTTTCTATAACCAAGGCGTTATAACCATTAACGCTATGGATCCGGATGCAGATTTCTTTAAAATAGATGAGATACAAGAAGAAGCACTGAAATATTTTAAACGCGCATTGCCTTATGCTCTTGCCGCCAAACGCCTGCAACCAAAAAGAAAAGAAATACTACTCGCACTTGAAGCAATTTACCATGTAATGTATGAGGAAGACAAAGCAAAGCTCATTAGGGCCGAGTTAGATGCATTGGGTAAATAGTTAAGGCGCACCAAACAAAACATGGCATTTAAAATAACCATCGGACGAAGAATAGGTTCGGGCTTTACCGCCCTAATCATACTTACGCTCTTTGCATTTGGTTTAACCATGCTCACCATTAGGCAGAGTAAAGAGATAAACGATGAAATTACCACCAACTATACACCATCGGTAGATGCTCTGCGCGATTTAAACGTATTGGTGATAAACTCAAAAATGCTGGTTTATAACTGGGTTAACATTCAAGGAGAAAGCGAAGACAAACCCAAACTAAAAAAATTAATTTATGATGACTTTCCGCTTTTGCGCGACAGGGTTAACCTGCTTGCCGCGAATTGGTCAATAGAGGAAAAGGGCACCATTGATGCCATGTTCACAATGGTAAATAAGCTCTTTGATGATGTGAAATACATTATGCGAACACTCAATAAATTTGAATCGTATGAAGATCCGGAAATAAAATTTGACATGAATGTGCGCGTGCTTGATGAAAACGGAGAAATAAACCAACAAACACGGATAATTTTAGAACAGCTGCAGCAATTAATTGGCGATAAGCAACGCACCGCCACTCAAAAAATAGCGGAGATGGATAAATCTTTTTCACGCTTACAATATGTGGTGGTTGCACTTGGAATTACATTGCCCGTAGGCGGAATTTTAATTGCACTCTTCACCGTTTTGTCAATTGTAAAGCCGGTAAACGAACTTAAAAACATATTGCAAAAAATGAGGCGAGGCGTAATGCCGAATTATCAAATTAAAAAACGTAACGATGAAATTGGCGAAATGTCGGTAGCACTAAGTGGGTTGGTTGATGCACTGCAAATGACTACACAATTTGCCCGTGAAGTGGGTTCCGGAAATTTTGATTCACACTACGAACCACTTTCAGATGAAGATACACTTGGCCACGCACTTTTAAAAATGCGTATGGACTTGGCAGAAAACGAGCGCATGCTTGAACAAAAAGTAGAAGAACGAACAGCCGAAGTGGTGAGGCAGAAACAAGAAATTGAACAGCAAAAAGTTAAGATGGAAGTGCTGTTTAATCACGTTACAGATAGTATAAAATACGCCAAACGCATACAAGAAGCAATACTTCCACCCGATAGATTATTTAAAGAATTGCTCCATCAATCATTTGTATATTACAAGCCTAAAGACATAGTGAGCGGAGATTTTTATTGGATAGAAAAACACGGAGACAAAGTTTTGTTTGCGGCCGTAGATTGCACGGGGCATGGTGTGCCCGGGGCGTTCATGAGTATTGTGGGGCATAATCAGCTTAAACAAGTAGTTTCAAAAATTGATAATCCACAGCCTTCCGTTATTTTAGATGCACTTAGCCGAGGCGTGATGGATTCATTACACCAAAATTTTGATGATTCTACTGCAAAAGACGGGATGGACCTGTCGTTATGTGCACTCAATATGAAAACAAACGAGCTGGAGTTCGCAGGAGCATTTAACCCGCTCTACTTAATCAGAGATGGCGAATTGCAAGAAATAAAAGCAAATAAATTTCCAATAGGTGTTTTCTTGGGAAAAGAGGCGAAGAATTTTACCAACCATAAAATAAGCGTACAAAAAGGTGATGTAATTTATATTTTCTCCGATGGTTATGCCGACCAGTTTGGCGGCCCAAAAGGGAAAAAATTCATGGCTAACCAATTTCGCAACTTGCTCATCAAAATCCATAAAGAAGATATGGAAACCCAAAAGCAGATTTTAGACACAACACTTGAAACATGGCGAAGCAACGAAGAGCAAGTGGATGACGTCCTTGTAATGGGAGTAAGAATTTAGGCGCCTACTAATCCCTTTTTTATTATTTTAGTAGCCGTTACTCAATTACCCCTCATGAGATTAATTTACGCTACACTATTTTTTTTAATAGGAGTTTGCAATTTTACTTATGCCACCATGCCAAGCAACGATGATGTTTGCTCAGCTCAAGACTTAGGTACGCCTCAATCGCCCGACCCTTGTCCTTTTGGATATGCGTATCCGGCATTTGCATATAGCCAAAACATGTCGGGATCTACAAGGCAATTTCCGGCACACAAACTAATGGGCTGCTATTTCAATAACAATAATATGGCTACCACAGGCGGTGATTTGTGGTACAAGTTCACAGCATCATCTAATAAGCTAAAAATTTACCTACTTAACAATACCATCAATAATCCGTTTATTGGATTATATCATTTACAAAACGGCTGCATGAATCTTGTGCCGGTTGATTGTTGGCAAGGCACTTCGGCTGAGTGCCCAAATATTACCGAGGGCCAAACTTATTATATTCAAGTATTAGACATTGCCAACATGCCATCAGGCACATTTGATTTAGAAATAAAATGCGAACAATATTGTGGCGGCTGCGAAGAAGACATACAACTATACGCCTACCCGCCACCCATAAACGGCTATTATCATCCGGGCGATACAATTGAATTTACTTTTATTATAAATAACTACCGCAGAATAGGCGCAAATAGATTTCATTCACTTTTTCCGCGCTTTTTACAAACAGGTGGCTGGGACATAAACTCACTTACATTTACTCGCTATCCATTTCCTGGCAATGGAGCTTGGTCTGATTATACATTTAATAATCCAGATTTTTCAAACGCAAGAATGTTCGCATATGAGCCAAACAATTTTCAAACAGAACCCGATGGGAACCCCGCTAACAACAGGGGCGATTCGCTCGGAGACAACAACTCGGGCACTTGGATGTTTCAGTGGAGAATTAGAACCAATCCTAATCCCACAATTGACATGCCGCTTAACATGGAAGTATATTCTTATTCCGACAACGAAACCGGCAACTGGCCCATCCCCGGATGCCGCAGAGACACCTTTGCGCTTTTTAATGCAACACTAACAAAATGCGTGGGCCCCGATTTATTAATCGCAAGCCCCGCTTGCCCTTCAATTTGCACCGGCACGGTTGTGGGTGTTAATGAAGGCAATCTGCCCAACTATTCTTTTTCGTGGTATTATCCTACCGGAGGCACGGTGCAAACACCAACCGGCAATACAACAAACCCCGTAGATACACTAACCGGTTTATGTGAAGGCGAATATATTCTAATTTCCAGTTATGATAATGGAAATTGCTTTTCGTCTACTTCGTTTCAAGTGAACGCCAGTTTACAAACTTATCTTAGTAGCTATGGCTTTAGCGGTTGTTCTAACGGAAACTTTGGTTATGCCTTCTCTACCGTTACCGGTGGTAGCGGCACCTACACCTACTCTTGGTCGCCATCGGGCATTACCACTTCAAGTTCTACTAATTTACCTGCCGGTTACAATACTTTATATGTTACCGATACGGCAACAAATTGTGTTGACACCATTACCGTATTTTTAGCACCACAAATTATCGATGGCTTTTTCACTTATCCCGATACAGTAATCTGTAACCTAACCACCTTGCAGCCTATTCCAAATTATGTTGATAACCCAGGCGGAACATTCTCAATATTCCCATCAAACGGGCCGGTTATTAATCCACAAACAGGAGAAATCTCCAACTACTTTAGCAGCACCGGTTATTACGATATTATTTACACGCCCAGCGTAACAAACTCACAATGTGCCGACAAAGACACCTTTACCATAAAGTTTACCACCAGCTTCGATACCAACATGTGTTACTGCCCAAATACATTTTGTGCAAACGCATCGTTTACCTATTACCCCACGCTTGCAACGCCCGGAGGTGTATTTTCATTAGTTTCTGGCCCGGGCCCGATGAATATTAATGCGTCTGATGGTTCATTTGACCCTATAGGTATGGTTCCGGGCGTTTATTTTGTAAAATACGATGCCACCAATTTAGGTAATTGTGGATTTTCACAAACCGAAACAATAATAATAGTTAATCCTCAGCCCACCATTGCAAATGGCCCCAACTTCTCCTTTTGCATAGGCGATGTTATTCCGCCAATAACGGCAACTTATTCCGGTAGCCCCATATTGTGGTTTGACGATATTGTTAATCAAATAGTATCTCCCAACCAAAATACCATTAACGGACAACTATTCCCACCACAAAACTTAACCGAGGGAACTTATGATTTTTTTGCAGCAACCTTTGTGTTAATGCCCAATGGAGACACTTGCTATGGCTTTAGCCAATGCGATATTACCATTAAAGCTAAACCAAATATTTTTATAGGAAACGACACAACGGTTTGTAGCGGATTCACTGCCCAACTAAATGCGAATGGAGGCACTTTGGCCGATAATTATGCATGGAGCACAGGTGCAATTACACAAGGAATCAGCGTAAACCCTACGGCAAACACACAGTACTTCGTAATAGCAACAAATCAAGATGGCTGTACCGATATGGATACTATAAATGTGATTGTTGACAACGGCTCGGCTTGTACCGATTCACTTGGATTTTTTAACGGCATAACTCCCAATGGCGATGGCTTTAACGAAGCTTGGATAATAGATGGAATAACCAACATACGCAATAACTGGGTAATTATTTACAACCGCTGGGGCGAGAAAGTTTGGGAAAAATCTAACTATGATAATGTTAACGTAGTTTTTGTCGGTAAAAATCAAAACGACACAGAATTGCCCACGGGCACTTATTACTTTGTGGTGCAATTACCAAATAAACAACACAAGGGTTGGATAGAATTAACAAGATAAACAAGATGAAAAAGATGAAAAATTTTATTTTAATATCAGCATTGCTATTGATAGTCAAAGCGGGGCTCTCCCAATCTCCTCAGGGGATAAATTACCAAGGCATAGCCCGCTCGGCACAGGGCGTGGCAGTAAACGCACAGCAGGTGGGCGTAAAATTTTTAATTCACCAGGGCTCAGCACCGGGGCCGGTGGTTTACACAGAAACACAAAGCCCCACAACCAACCAGTTTGGACTATTTACAGTAGTGATAGGCACAGGCGTAACAACAGATAATTTCAGTACAATAAACTGGAGCAGCGGCTTATATTGGTTAGAAGTAGAAATAGACCCTGCGGGCGGCACAAGTTATATATCTATAGGCGCTACACAATTTATGAGTGTGCCTTATGCGCTTTACGCAGAAAATGCAGGCAATGGCCCTCAAGGCCCTACCGGGGCGACAGGTGCGCCCGGCTCAAGCGGAACAAATGGAACAAATGGTAGCACAGGCCCACAAGGCCCTACGGGCAATAATGGAGCCACCGGAGCAACTGGCGATACGGGTCCAACAGGTCCGCAAGGGCCGGGTGGAGTACAAGGAAATATGGGAGCCACCGGAGCCACAGGCGATACGGGTCCAACGGGGGCAATAGGCCCCACGGGAGTTCAGGGCCTACAAGGTGTAACCGGACCACAGGGCCCGAGCGGAACAAATGGAAGCACAGGGGCCAATGGCGCAACCGGCTCGCAAGGTCCATCAGGAGCAACGGGAGCAACGGGAGCAACGGGAGCAGCAAATATTACAGGAACAACCAACTTTGTAGTAAAATTTACAGGAACCAATACGGGCGGCAACTCTATTATTTTTGATAATGGAACAAATGTGGGAGTAAACAACTCTTCGCCCATATTCTCATTAGATGTTGCGGGCAACACAAATATATCTTCGAATAACGCTTATATGATTGGCGCCACACGCGCACTTTGGTTCAGCTCCAGCACATCTTTGAACATTGGAAACGGGGCGGGTGCGGCTAATACCGGCCTCGCTAATACTTTTGTGGGATACCAAGCGGGTCAAAGCCAAACCACCGCTGGCGGCAACACCATGTTGGGCTATCAGTCGGGCCAATCAACTACTACCGGTGTAGAAAACACATATATTGGCTATCAATCCGGAAATGCGGCTACCACCCAAGCGCTTAATACATTTGTTGGATATAATGCCGGAAACATATCGCTAATTGGTGGAAGTAACACGCTTGTTGGCCATTCATCAGGTATAGGAAGCCCAATAGGCAGCGGCAACTCATTTTTTGGCTATAACACAAGAGGTGCGGCAGGTGTTTTTAATTCAACAGCAATTGGTAAAAACGCCTACGCACTACTTTCCGATGTTGTAATATTGGGCGACACCGCAAATACCAGTGTGGGCATAGGCACCGGCAGCCCCACACAAAAACTACAAGTGCAAAATTTAAGTACAGCCCCGGCAATTAGTTTAGTTTCGGCTAACAACGGAACAAGCTATTTGCTTTTTGGCACAAAATCGCAAAACAACAAAGGCATTTTAGAGTATAATAACGCCAGCAACCAAATGATATTTTGGACAAATACCAATCAACAAATGTATCTTAATGCTAACGGACAATTGGGGCTGGGCAACGATTTAACATCAACACCCGCAAATGCAATAATGCACATTTCAAAAACCGGACAAAACGATACACGCGTTTTAATAACATCGGGCACAAATGCAAATAGCGGCAGTGCAACACTTACTTTTTCTGAAAACCAAAACCTGAATACGGGCATGTCAATTAGATACGATTTTGGCTGGAACAGAATGCTTTTTACTAAAGATGTGAACGGGACGGTGCCGGTAGTTAGTGTTACCAGCGCCTTTAGCGGTAACGATGGATTGATTATTGGTACCGGTAACGGGTATGCAAATACCGGCAACCCTCCGGCTAACGGCTTAATGGTAGAAGGCAGTGTAATGATTGGAGCAACCTCTTTACCAAACAGTAAAATACAAGTTGACGGCTCATTTGCTGTAAACTCATTTATAACAATTACAAATACTACTGCCACCGCATCACCAACCGATTTTGTAATACTTGTAACAGCACCCGCCACCACCATTAATTTACCACCAGCCGCGGGCTGCCGAGGGCGTATGTATGTAATTAAAGAAAACGTATTAACAGCAGTTACTACCACTATTGATCCCAGCGGTAACGAATTAATAGATGGACAAGTAAATTTTTTTATGAATGGAGTTGCTGTAAAAGAGTCAATTGTAATAATCTCGGATGGAACGGGTTGGTTTATAGTTTCAAAGTATTAATATGAAAATAATTAGTCTACACCTATTTCTATTTATAGCCACTTGCAGCTTTGCTCAGGTAAGCGTTACGCCACAAGTGGTTTCAAGTACGGGTGGCGATGCTATTGTAGGCAACATTCATTTGTCTTTTACAGTTGGCGAAGCAATCACAACCACACTTGGTAACAACACGGCCATTGTTACGCAAGGATTTCAGCAGCCGTTTAATGATAGTCTTCCGTTTGGCGGAGGTGGCACGTCCGATTCATTGTCAAATCTTTACAATGGCATCACGCCCAATGGCGATGGATTTAACGATGTGTGGATTATAGATGGTGTTGATTCGATGGCAAATAATTTGGTAATAATTTTTAACCGCTGGGGGCAAGAAGTGTGGCGTGGCGAAAATTACAACAACCGCACAGTGGTGTGGCGGGGTAATAACAAAGCAAATGGCGAGTTGCCAAGTGGTACATACTTTTATACTATTCAATTAGAGCGCTCATCATACAAGGGCTGGATAGAACTAACTCGACAAAAAAAATGCAAATGAAAAAAATTGTTTTAATGTTTATGGCTACCATTTTTGCAGCAAATCTATTTGCTCAGCAAGATGGTCAGTTTAGCCAATACATGTTTAACCATTTGGCGGTTAATCCGGCTTATGCAGGCTCGCGCGAAGCATTTAACATTACTATGGTTGCACGCAGGCAGTGGGTAGCGATTCAACAGGGCGCGCCTAATACCAATGTTTTATCGTTGCAAGCGCCATTGCGCAAAAAGAAAGTAGGATTAGGATTAGAGTTTACAAACGAATCAATTGGTCCGAAACAAATAGGTGCAGTAAAAATTTCGTATGCTTACCGTATTCCATTATTATCGGGCAAACTTGCCTTTGGCTTACGTGGCGGTTTCTATTCTTATAGAATGAATTGGAGTAAAATAAATTATAAAGACAATGCAGATTATTACGCACAGCTTGTTGATCAGCAAAAAGGATTGTTTTCGGGCGATTTCGGACTTTATTATTATACAAAGCGCTTTTATTGGGGCGCAGGCGCCACTAACTTAAATCAAGCAACATATTACCCTGTTGGCACTGATTCAATACAAAACAATTCCAACTTAGTCCCACACATTTTTTCACCCATAGGTATGGGCTTTAATGTTAGCGACAAATTAGTGGTTAATCCATCACTCATGATAAAATACGTTGCGGGTGCTCCCATTGGCATAGATGTAAACTGTAATTTTTTGATTGATGAAAAACTATGGCTTGGTGTTTCGTTGCGTAAAGGTTATGGCGCAGCGGTACTTATGATGTGGAACGTAACAGAAAAATTACGTTTCGGATATTCTTACGACCATGGTATAAATAAAATAGGAATACTCGGCAAATCATCACACGAAGTGGTGCTGAGCTACGATTTCAATATTTTCAAAAACAAAACCATTACACCACGATATCTATAATTTTGCGATCAGGATTTATGAAGAAATTTTTATTTGTTGTTATCGCCCTCTTTTCATTGATGCCCGCTGCGCTTTGTGCACAGTATAAAAAAGCCATGCGCCTGTACGATAACTACGAGTACGTGCGTGCCATTAAACACTTTAAGCGCTCGGCAGTTGGCAAAAATAAACTAATCTCTTACACCAAAATTGCCGAGTGTTGCATTAAAATAAAAGACTTTAAGCAAGCCGAAATTTATTTTTCAAAAGCGTTAAGCTTAGATCCCGATAATGCAGACTTAAAATATAAGTATGCCGGAACGCTTCTTAACAATGGCAAGTACGATGATGCCAAAAAACAGTTTCAGGAGTACTTGGCGCTAAAACCAAACGATAGCAAAGTAAAATATTACATCCGCTCGTGCGATGAAATGAAAACGTATTCTTCGCTTTCGCCTAATTATAAAATTTATAATCTCAAAGAAATCAACACCAATGTTTCGGACTATTCACCTGCTATGTATAAAGGCGGATTAGTATTTGTATCAGAAGGCCCGAGGGATTTAGTGAGCGGAAATGAAAACAACTGGAACGGAAATCCGTACAGCTCTATATTTTATTCAAAAGCAGAAATGCAAAACGACTCAACTGTTTACAAACGCGCAAAAATTTTTGCTAAAATTTTTAACAACGATGCAATTAATGGCCCGGCCTCATTTACTGCCGATGGCAACGAATTATTTTTCACTAAAACAGAAAATAAAGGAGCAAGTAAAAAATCGTTTACAAACCAACCCAAAATTTATTACTCAAAAAATATCAACGGCAACTGGCTGAAACCTACTGCGATGCCTTTTTGTAGTGATGAATATTCTACCGCTCATCCGGCAATTACAAAAGATGGGCAAACACTTTATTTTGCAAGCAGCATGCCCGGTGGCCAAGGCGGAACAGATATATACATGGTTAAGCGCACAGCCGAAGGCTGGAATCAGCCCCAAAATTTAGGAACGAGTGTAAACACAGCGGGCGATGAAATGTTTCCCGTTGTGGGCGATGATGGCAGATTATATTTTTCGTCAAACGGATTACCGGGTTATGGCGGGTTGGATATTTATTCAACAATTGCATTTAATGGCAACTGGACCAAACCGCAAAACATGTTCCCACCCATTAACTCATCTAAAGACGATTTTGGGATCATTTTTAAAACCCCAAAAAGCGGATATTTTTCATCTAACCGCGATGGAGGAAAAGGCGCAGATGATTTGTATGGATTTTATTTAACAGCAAATTTAATCCCGCTTACAGGAAATATTTTGCAAAGCAAACAGCAAACCGATGGCGTGAAAAACCTGGGCGTAATGCTACTCACCAACAAAGGCGAACCGCTTCAATACACCAATACCGATGAAAACGGAAAATTCAAATTCGACAATTTGAATTCGGATATGCAATACATGATAAAATTAGACGAGACCGATGACCAACTTAAAAAAACAAAATATTATTTATCCGATGACCAAAACAAATTAGTGAAAGTTACACTAAAAGGTACTGAAGGCGTTTTTGTGTTTAACAATTTACCTGCCGATTTGCGTAAGCTCAATAAATTAGTTGAAGAAGAAGATTCGCAACCCAATTTTTCAATTGGAGGAAGTATTTTAATGGGCGATGACCGTGTGCCGGTTTCCAACAAAACAGTATCATTAAAAAACGAAAAAGGAGAAATAATTCAAACGGCAACTACCAACGATTTCGGTTCGTTTGTTTTCACCAATCTTCCATCAGACCAAAATTATTTAGTAACCATTGACAACACCGACCCAACCGTGATGAACAAAAAATTATTCCTTGTAAATAAGAGCGGCAAAGAGGTGGCGATGGATAACGGAACAGGAAAATTTCAAATATTCAGTTCGGATAAAATGACGCTGAAGCAAATGACAGTGCCCGATGCTGACCTTCGTGCTGACTTAAAAGGTTTAATCATGGGCGATGGACAAAGGCCGCTCAATAACTCAAAAGTAAATTTGATAAACGAAAAAGGCGAGGTAGTGCAAACTACTACCACTGATGCACAAGGAAAATTTGTATTTACGAATCTGCCTGCCGATAAAAAATACTTAGTAACCGTAGATGAAACCGATGCAAATATGAAAGAACAAAAATCATATTATGTTACCGATGCATTTGGAAATGTGATAAAAAAATTAATTCTTAAAAACGGGAAATATACATTTGAAGTACTGCCAACTGACCAGCGTAACATCGCAAGCATTTATTTTGACGACCCGTGGCTGCAAGTACAAAAATTAAAAAACACAAATAAAAAAGATAGCATTACCATCATCGAAAACATTTATTACGATTACGGCAAATGGGATTTGCTGCCCGAAGCAAAAATTGTGATAGACAAAGTGGTGAAGGTGATGAAGCAAAACGGAAATATTAATATTGATATTAGCGCCTTTACTGATAGTCGAGGGACAGATGATTTTAACAACGAGCTTTCAAAAAAACGCGCACAAGCGGTGGTTGATTACATCGTGTCAAAAGGAATTGATAAAAAACGACTCACCGGAAAAGGATTAGGCGAAAGCAAGCTGATTAACAAGTGCAAAGACGGAATAGAGTGCACAGAAGACGAGCACGCACAAAACCGCAGAACTGAATTTAAAATTGTAAAAGCTAAGTAACATTTGTTGCTTCGGCAATTTTAACCCACTCAGATAATCCAATGTTTTTACAAAGCATTGCGCTTTTTTTGTCTTGTAACATATTGTTGTTCTTGAGTGCACCTATGGCAGCCAACATTTTTTCTTGCCTTGCCTCCGCTGCGTTAGCAATTATCTCTTCTACCAAAGCAATTATACTCGACAATTGATTGCGTTTTCGTTTTTCGTCATCAATATTTTCTGCCGCATATTTTATGTACTTAAGACCAATATCAAAATTGTGCTTTGCAAAATGAATAAACGACAAAACGATATTGGCTTGCGTAAAAATCATTTGATATTTAACTTTAGAATCATTAATGACTCTGTTTAAATATCCAATCGCTTTTTCGTAATCTCTTTTTATAAAATAACCTAATCCGAAGAAATAATAGGAGTATAAAATGCGATTGTTATCGAGCGTTGTTTTATCTCTTAATTCTAAAAACTCTTTTTCCAGCAAATTCAGTTCTTGGTAAAAACCCTCGCGCCCCAAATTTAAAGAAACGTACACAAGCTTGTGCAAAATAGTGCCGGACAGATACCTGTATTTATTGTGAGCAGTAATCGTAGAACTGTACAGTTCTATTTTTTGCTGTATTTCTTTTAAGTAGTCATACACGCCATCTCTGCCCGACAAAATTGCACATAGCGCACTATTATTGTGCGCATTCACTAATTTTCTCGTTTCATGATTTTTTTTATCCCTTTTGTTCTCAAAGAGTTCAATAATTTTTTCAAACTCGGCTATACCACTCTCATATTCTTTCTTTGCCATAAAAAAAGTGGCTTTCGCTAAAATTATATCCGCTTTTGTTCCATCTAACTCGCTATATATCGAATCAATTTCATTTATGCGAGCATAAAATGTATTCAACAACCTCTCTTCGCTTTCGTTAATGGCCCATCCGCCCGCTTGATTATACAACACCTCAAATGAAAAATAAAGTGAATGACATTCAAAACTGTATTGTATTCGCTCATTTATTTTTTTTAAATCATTTAATACAACATCAAAAACATTTTTGTTCTTCACATATTCTCCGGTTATCATATACAAAACAGCTTCCCACCAAAGAATTTCCGGCATTAGTGTTTGGTTTTCTAATTCCAAACATATTTTTTTCGCTTTGCGGATAAGTTTATCGCAATTAGTTAACTGGCGCTTTACAAACAATGTATGAATGGTTCTGAGCAATTCGTATAACTCAGCAGTTTTATTGGTATTGGTGTGATATTGGTTTAAGCAGCTAATTAGGTGATTATACAAGTAGTTGCGTTGCCTTGCCGGAGCCTTATCTGCTTTTACAATCTCTAATATTTCGGCAGAACTGTAAATCTTTCCCTCGGTAAATTTTTTTATCAATTTTTTAAAATACTTAAGGTAAGTGGCCGTTTTTGTCTTGCTGTTACTGCCATTTTTAATAATGTATTTACGCTCACTTTTGGTTAGCGTTGCCATTAGTTGGTAAAAATCTATGTTAATATTCATGCTCCTGAAATGTAATTTTTAACACATTAAAACCCTTGCTGATAAAGGGATACAGGAAAGAGGGGGAATAACCTGAAGCGTAATTATGAACTTATTTTACAAATACCAATTTGGGTGTTATAATGTAAGTTCGTATCACAAAAATAGAAATATATACATGAAAACAAAATTTATTGCGCTAGCCACAGCATTTTTTATAAGCGGATTAGCCACGGCACAAAACAAAATGCAGAGCGATGCATATTATAAAAAAAACCCGGCATGGATAACCATGATGGACGACACAACCGCCAACTATTATGAAACACTAAAAGCATTTAACCTTTTTTGGGATGGAAAAGAATTCCCACTTGAAGAGGAGGAAGTGCTTGGCGATAAAAAACATGGCGAAGAAAAAAAAGAGCGCGGCTTTTTTGGACGTTTGTTCTCACGAAAACAAGATGATGCAAAAAAATATGCATTTGAGTATAAAAAATTTAAACATTGGCAAAAAACTACCGAGCCATTTATACTCGAAGACGGCACCATTTTGCCTCCAAGTAAACGATTAGAAATATGGAAACAATCTCAAGAAAACAGACAATAGCAGACTAAATTAAAAATCCTACATACTCCAACTTATCATGAAACTTAAAAATATTTTCCCGGCAATTTTATTTTCTATTTGCGCAGTTACGCTAACTGCGCAACAAACGTGGCAATCGTTAGGGCCAATTATGTTCCCTACAAACGTAAGCGGACAGATACACGGCATAGGGCGCACCACACAAATGAAGTGGGATCCCATAAATGCACAAACAGTTTATGCCACTACTGGCGAAGGGGGTCTTTGGAAAAGCACAAACAACTGTGTTAACTGGACAAAAACAGGCACCGACAACTTGCCATTTATGGGAACAGCTTCGGTTTGTATTGACCACACCAATAACCAAGTAATCTATCTCGGTACGGGCGACCCAAATTATTATTCTACATCTCTTGGAGTTTATAAAAGTACAGATGGCGGTCAAACTTGGAATGCAAGCAATACTAATATCGGCACCCGAATGGCGGTAGAATTATTAATGGATCCTACAAACAACAACGTGATTGTAGCCGCGACCAATAATGGAATATGGCGCACAACTAATGCGGGAGCTAACTGGACACAGGAGGTTGCATCGGGTCAATTTACCGATATGAAATTAAAACCCGGCAGCACCACCACCCTGTATGCGGTTAATATGGTTGGAGGATATTATCGTTCAACCGATTTTGGCGACAACTGGACCCAAATAACAACCGGATTAAGTATTCCGAATAATAATGCACAAGGTACGCGCTTGGCAGTTTCGGCAGCAGCTCCCAATACGTTGTATTTGGGAACAATAGCAGATGAGGGTAAAATTTTTAAATCTACCGATGGCGGAACAACTTTTTCTGTGGTGTATAATAATCCTGCACAAAGCTTGGTTGGTTATGATGCAAACGGTGGCGGGCAAGGCAATTATAATTTTGGCATGTGTGCCGACCCTACAAACGCAAATATTATTTATGTGGTTGCACACGTTGTGTGGAAATCTACAAATGGCGGAACAAGCTGGACACAGCTAACCAATTGGTGGGCAGTGGTGCATACCGATATGCACTTCATCGGGTTTAACCCAACAAACAATAGCGAATTATTTAACGCAAACGATGGAGGCGTGTGGCTAACCACTAATGGCGGAAGCACCTGGAGTATCCGCAGTGATGGCTTGGAGGCCACAGAGTGTTACCGTGCTGCAACAAGCAATACATACAAAAATTTAATGAGCATAGGAACTCAAGACAACGGAGAACTATACTTTTATAACGGAACATGGTATTGTAACCGAGGTGGCGATTGGACATCAAAAATGCATTACGATTATACATCTACGTACGGAAAAGTATATTACGTTGGAGATAATGGCGAACGCAGAGATGTTACACTGAATGGAAATTCAACAGTAACCAATGTCCCCAATGTTAGTGACCCTGAATTTGCTTTTTCAAAATTGCAAAACACGCTGGGCTATGCTTCCAATACAAGCGGAACGGCTTACAATATTTATCGCTCTACCAATTTATCCGGTACTCCATCGTGGACATCCGTGGGAACTATGACCGGAAATGCATCGCAATTAAAATTTGCACCCGATAATCAAAATGTAATTTATATTGTAACAGAAAATAATCTTATTTACCGAAGCGATAATGCGCTTGCTACCACGCCTGCATTTAATAATTATGCTACACCGGGCAACACAAATACGATAACTAAAATTGCTCCCTGCAAAGACAATAGCAACGTAGTTTATCTTTCGTGTGGCAACCGTGTATATCGCTCAGCCGACAGAGGCGCAACATGGACAAACGTATCGGGAACACTACCAACAATAAATATTAACGGGCTTGTTTTCGATGAGTATAGTACCGATGAGTCGGTTTATCTTTCCACTGCTTATGGAGTGTATTATAAAAACAACACCATGAGCGATTGGATAAATTTCTCGAACGGATTACCAACTGTAGCACAAATTACCGATCTAATGATTTTTAATGATGGCACCGCTAATAGCGTGTTGCGTGTTTCTTATTACGGAAGAGGTGTGTGGCAGCGCTCGTTTTACAACAGCCAAAACCAAGCGCCATCTGCAGACTTCACCGCAAGCGTAACTCAGATTTGTCCGGGCTCTACAATTCAATTTACCGATTTAAGCGTGGGCAACCCAACGCAATGGAGCTGGACTTTCCAGGGCGGAACACCTGCAGCATCTACGTTGCAAAATCCAACAGTAACTTACAATACACCCGGCACTTATAACGTAACACTTGTATCTACTAACGGAAACGGAAACGACACTGAAATTAAATCTACTTACATCACCGTTTTTGCATCGCAATCGTTACCACTGATTGAAGGATTTCAAACCACTTTTCCGCCCAGCAACTGGACACTTGTAAATGCACTTAACGATGGATTGCAGTGGACGCAAAGCACTACGGTGGGAGGTTATTCGGCAAGCAGCTCATCTGCTTACATTGATAATTTTAATGTGAATGGCACTAACTCGCAAGATAAAATAGTTACACCTGTTTTTAATTTTTCAAATATCACAACAGCTAATTTGCAATTTGATGTCGCTTATGCACGATACGATAATACATATTTTGATTCATTAATCGTATTTGTTTCTACCGATTGTGGTGCAACATTTACTTCCATTTATGCGAATGGTGGCCAAACATTAGCCACCGCTCCGGATAATGCATCAACGGCATTTGTACCAACGGCAACTCAGTGGCGCACCGAAAATCTAAACCTGAATGCTTATATAGGTCAACAAAGTGTTATGTTTCAATTTGCAAACGTAGGCCGATGGGGGCAAATGTTGTATTTAGATAATATCAATATAAACACAATACTCACAAGTGTTGTAGAAAACCACGATAACAACAACGCGCAGCTTTATCAAAACACAAATGGCGATGTGCAAATTTTAGCAACCGATAA
The DNA here is from genome assembly GCA_020054095.1 of Bacteroidia bacterium. Taxonomy (GTDB): domain Bacteria; phylum Bacteroidota; class Bacteroidia; order JADZBD01; family JADZBD01; genus JAGVMA01. The sequence continues at coordinate 37,542 of JAGVMA010000004.1, forward strand.
CATAACGCAATTGCAGGTGTATAATGCCATGGGTCAAATTGTTTATACGCAAAGTAATAGCAATGGAAGCGGCATGGTACTCGCCCAGTCAATATTTAATGCTGATGCGGTTTACTATTTCCATATTACAACCACAGCGGGATTAGTGATTAAGAAATTACCCGTGTTAATGAGGTAAAATAAGTCCGGGTTTTCATTTTGGTCCCGGTACACGAAGGGTGTTACAATTAATTCAGGGGTGTATTTTTAGTACACCCTTCGTTTTTAAAATTCAAAAAAAAATCCCGAGAAATATTTCTCGGGATTTTTTCATCTATAATTCTTTAGTGATTTAGTTTACAAATTCTTATTTATTTTGGCTCTTCTTGTTTTGGTTGTTCTTCTTTTTTATCTTCACCATCGCCACCTTCTTTTGGTTGCTCGGGAGCTTTTTTCTTAAACTTATAACACAACATTATTTCGTGGCTCATGCCCACATATTGTTTTAACGGGCTCATGGTTAAATCATACGCATAGCCCAACTGTAAAATATCTTTGTAGCCAAAGCTTATCATAAACACTATTGCATCGCCTGTGCGATAAGATGCGCCAAGCGTTACCATTTTTTTGATGTCCACATTTACGTTAGCGTCTATTTGCAATGGTGCGCCTTGCACATATTTCATCATAACGCTGGGTATAAGTGTAACTGCATCCGATGCTTTTAAAAAGTAACCGCCATTTAAAAAATAGTGTTGTTTTTGTTGCACCAAAAAGAAGTCGGCAGTTGATGTAATTTTCACGGGCATTAACTCCGGGATAGAAATGCCGGCATAATATTTTTCGGCTTTATAATACATACCAAAACCAGCATTGGGTGCAAAGGCGCGGTAGTTTCCTTTCGATACTACATTGTCGGTATTGCCGCGAATATCAAAACTTAAACTATCGGTGTTTAGTTTGTATAAATAGAACATACCACTTAACCCAAATGAAAGCGTTGCGTTTTTAGCGGTTTTAATATGATATGCATAAGAGCCGTTAACTCCTGTTTTAGATGCGGGTCCGATTACATCGGTAAAAACATAAGTGCCTAATCCCATTTTGCCGCCATTTACTGCGCCATTTAGGCTGAAAGTTTTTACGCGCGGTTGTCCGGTAAAATCGGTCCATTGCGAGCGAATTACGGTTTTTAATTCTGTTTGACCAAACGTGCCGGCCATTGAGGGATTAATAACAAAAGGGTTTAACATGTATTGGCTGAACAGCGGTTGTTGCTGAGCGTTTGCTACAAATGCAAATAATACAAGCGAGAGTGATGATATAATTTTTTTCATGGTCGTGTTATCTTAATAATGTTAATGTTCCTTTCACCTCTCTTGCTCCGTTACCAAAATTCAGCACAAAGAAATAAACGCCTCCGGGCAATGGTTTGCCTTTAAACATTCCGTCCCAATCATTTTTATATGCACCTGTTTCATATACGCTGTTTCCCCATCGGTTATAGACTTCAACTGATACATCACCGTAATAATCTAAATGCTCAATAAACCACACATCGTGGTCGCCATCGCCATTGGGCGAAAAGGCATTAGGAATAAACACGCAATACTCGGTTGTTGTATTTCCAACCATAACTGTGTCTCGCGCCTTACATCCGTTTTGATCGGTAACCGTTACATAATATGTCCCTGAATCTACATTTAGCAGGTTTTCACTTGTTTGCCCGTTGCTCCACAAATAAGTATAGCTTGGCGATCCGCCCGTTACTTCTAATTCGGCATAACCAGTTGCATTACCGCATTGCGCGCTGTTAGGTACAATATTTGTCCGGAGAATAATGGGCTGATTAACAGAGATAGAAACCGATTGTGTGCAGCCCATGGCATCAGTAACAATTACAGTATAAGTGCCCGAAACTAAACTATCAGCTATGTTTGTTGTTTGGCGTAGGCTATCGCTCCACGAATAAGTATAGGGCTGAACTCCTCCCGAGGGGAAAACGGTGGCGGTTCCGGTTGAGTCGCCAAAGCAGAGGTTCATTGTGTTTAAAACATTGAGTGCAATGTTGCTGTTATTAGTAATAGTTACAGTTTGAGTTTGCGTACATCCTGCGTTATCGGTAACAATCACCGTGTAGTTTCCGGCTGCTAAAAAATAAGCGGTATCGTTTGTCTGATTCAAAGGGTCGTTCCACTGATAGGTAAACGGGGGGCTGCCGCCATTAGGGATTGCAATTGCGGTTCCGCTGTTAGCAACACCACAACCGGCAGGCGTGGGCGTTATGCTCACCGTGTATTGCGGATTCACATTCACGTTCACAATAAACGTATCGTTACAGCCCCCGCTATTTGTTCCCACGCAAGTATAAGTGGTAGAAGAAGTGGGATTGGCTGTTACAACCTGTCCGGTGCTCGAACTTAATCCCGTGCCAGGGAACCAACTATAGTTTGTAGCTCCGCTTGCATTTAAATTTGTAAATCCGCCAAAGCAAATAGTAATGCTCGCGGGTGTTACTGTTACTGATGGTTGCGCGTTGACTGTAACTGTTACAGTAGAAGTACTTGTGCCGCAGCCCGTGGTTGTTCCCACCACGGTATAAGTGGTTGTTGTCGATGGATTAGCAATTACAACAGGGCCAGTAGTTGTGTTTAATCCGCTTGCGGGGCTCCAGCTAAAGCTGAACGCACCGCTTGCTGTTAATGTATCTCCTATTCCGCTACAGATAGTTAATGCATTTGGCGATACGCTTACGTTTGGCGGCTGATTAACCACCACAATTGTTGTTGCTGTATCGCGGCAGCCATTAGCCGCAATTGCAATTACCGAATAAATGGTGGTGGTGGTTGGCGATGCGGTTGTAACAGCAGTATTTGTCGAACTTAAATCGTTGGTTGGTGTCCAGGTATAACCTAAGCCACCGCTGCCTGTGAGAACTACGTTGTTGCCACTGCAAATTAACGATGAAGTTGGCGCTACCGATGCAGTAGGCGCAGGCAATGAGTTAACGGTTACATAGGCCGTGTCGGTACATCCGCCATTATTACCTATTACCATGTAAGTAGTGTTTGTGGTTGGCGAAGCAAAAACAGTAGCACCTGTTGTGCTGCTTAATCCGCTTGCCGGAGACCAGGTATAAGCAGTTGCACCGCTTGCAGTTAATGCTACCGGGGCATTTGTGCACGCAGTGGTGCTTGTTGGCGATACCGTTACCGTGGGTGGTGTAGAAACAAAAACAGTAATGTTACTCGTTGCAGAACAACCTGCCGTAGAAGTTCCTGTAACAAAATAAGTAATGGTTGTGGTGGGCGATGCAATAGGGTTAGCAATATTAGTAGCGCTTAGTGCCGTTGCCGGACTCCACACATAACTAAACGCACCACTTGCGGTAAGTTGTATAGAGTTGCCAATGCAAATTTGAGCAATAGGCGGATTGATATTTAAATTCGGAAGCGGATTAACTGTGATAACAACGCTATCAACCGAAGGCGGACACGTTCCGTTAGTTACCGTCCACACATAAATATTTATACCCACGCTAATATTACTTACCTGTGTGTTAGGTGTATTGGTGCTGAAAATAGTACTTGACCCTTGCACTTGCGTCCAAATACCATTGCCCGTGGTGGGAGTATTGGCGGCCATAGTAACTGTCGTGTTTTGACAAACAGTTTGGTTCGGACCCGCGTTAGCGGTGGTTGGAGATGCATCCACAATTATTGCTACAAAATCTATTGATGGTGGGCATGGGCCGTTACTCACCGTCCACTGAAACAAATTTGTTCCAGCGCCTAAGCCGTTTACTAACGTGGTTGGCGAGTTGGGAGAAATTGGTGTACCACTTCCGCTAACCAGCGACCATGTTCCGGTGCCGGTGGTGGGTGGTGTAGCATTTAAATTTGTTGATGTAGCGCAAATTGTTTGATCAGAACCCGCATTTGCAATGGATGGCTGGGCAATCACTGTCATATAATTATTAACGGTTAGCGTATTGCTTCCGTTTATGTTTGATGCCGTGAGCGATACGTTATAAGTTCCGGGCGTATTATAAGTTACAGTGGGGTTTTGTTGTGTAGATGTAGATGGCGTTCCGCCCGGGAAAGACCAATTCCACTGTGTGGGGCTTCCGGTTGATAAATCAAAAAACGTGATGGAAAATCCAGCGCAAATTACGTTTGTATCTGCATCAAATGCAGCGACAGGTGCTTGCGAAAATCCAACAGCCGAAAGGGTAAAAAAAGATAAAACAGAAAGTATTTTTTTCATGATTTATGGGGTTAAAAAGAAGTAAGCCAAAAGTATCAAAAAAATCGTATCTATAAAATAGAATAAGCCATCGACAGCTTTCTTAAATAAAATTGTGGTTTTATTTCATTCATCTAAAACCCGAAAAACAGCGTAACATTAGGTGATAGTTTTATTTATACATTTGTCGGCTTTAATTTTTGAAACGTGCAAAACGGCCATCATAATCAACTCAACCGAGTTTCTGCGGCAGGCCTTCTTGTAACCCTCGGCATCATTTTCGGAGACATTGGCACATCGCCACTCTACGTGCTAAAAGCCATTGTGGGCAAGGAACCAATAAACTCATTAGTAGTGCTTGGCGGGCTTTCTTGTATTTTTTGGACACTCACTTTACAAACCACATTAAAATATGTGATACTTACACTTAAGGCCGATAACAAAGGCGAGGGTGGAATTTTTGCACTTTATACACTTGTAAGAAAAACAAAAGTGAAGTGGCTAATAGTTCCTGCAATTATTGGCGGCAGTGCCTTGCTTGCCGATGGAATAATTACTCCACCCATTTCAGTGGCATCTGCAATTGAGGGATTGAGAGCTACAGATTATTTTTCCAATGTACCCACGGTTCCCATTGTAATATTAATACTCACGCTCTTATTTGTTATCCAGCAATTTGGCACCAAGCTCGTAGGCAATTTTTTTGGCCCAGTAATGTTAGTATGGTTCAGTATGCTTACTGTTCTTGGGGTTTCGCAAATAATGGATTTGCCTTCTGTTTTCAAAGCCATTAATCCATACTATGCAGTTGCACTTTTGAGTGAGCATAAAGAAGGTTTTTTAGTACTTGGGGCTGTTTTCTTATGCACCACAGGAGCCGAGGCGCTTTATTCTGATTTAGGTCATTGTGGGAAAAAGAATGTGCGAGTTAGTTGGATGTTTGTTAAAGCGGCACTATTAATAAATTACTTTGGGCAAGGTGCTTGGCTTTTACAACACGAAGGCGCGCTCTTAGCAAATTTTAAAGGCGGTAATCCTTTTTACTCCATAATGCCCGAGTGGTTTTTGTATATAGGTATCGGTATTGCAACCGCAGCTGCAATTGTGGCCAGCCAAGCATTAATAAGCGGTTCGTTCAGCATCATCAACGAGGCAATGCGTTTGAATTTTTGGCCAAAATTCCGTATTAAATATCCAACAGAATTAAAAGGGCAATTATACATTCCATCTGTAAACTGGTTGCTGTGGATTGGCTGCTTAGGAATTGTAATCGGCTTAAGAGAATCATCAAACATGGAGCACGCCTACGGATTAGCAATAGTTCTATGTATGATTATGACTACCATTTTATTAACTTATTATCTTGTTTTAAAAAGATACAATTCGCTACTTGTAGTTGGCATTATGCTTATGTATCTTTTTATTGAAATATGTTTCTTGGCCGCCAACCTTAGCAAATTTTCGCAAGGCGGTTACATTACAATTTTAATTGCCGGTGCACTTTGTTTTGTGATGACGGCATGGTACTTTGCTCGCAAAATACGCAACCGATATGTTGAATTTGTAAAACTCGATGACTACATTGGTCAGTTGGTAGATTTGAGTAAAGATTTATCTATTCCAAAATACGCTACCCATTTGGTTTATTTAACAAGTGCCGATAAAACCGATGAAATAGAAGCGAAAGTAATTTACTCCATTTTGCAAAAACAACCCAAGCGAGCCGATATATATTGGTTTGTGCATGTGGATGTGATGGATGAACCCTATCGCATGGAATACAAAGTAACCGAAATGGTACACAGCGATGTGGTGAGAGTTGATTTTAAATTAGGATTTAGAGTTGCGCCAAAAATTAATTTAATGTTCCGCAAAGTGGTGCAAGATATGGTTCGTAACCACGAAGTGGACATTACAAGTCGGTACGAATCGTTGAATAAAAATAATGTGATAGGCGATTTTAAATTTGTTGTAATTGAAAAATACTACTCTATAGAAAACGAATTGCCGTTTTATGAAAAAATTGTTTTAGACATTTACTTCTTTCTCAAGCACTTTAGTTTATCCGAAGAAAAAGCATTTGGATTAGACACAAGCTCAGTTGTAATTGAAAAATTTCCGCTGATAGTGGCTCCGGCTAAAGAACTAAACTTAAAGCGAGTAGATCCGCCTAAACAAGAAGTTTAATGCTTGTTATCGAACGCTCTTCATTATAATAATTAAATTCTAAATAAGAGTACTAAAATTATTCTGTTTTCTGATTTTACAAGATCTGGCCTCCACTTGGGATCAAGTGCGCTGGTGCTATACCCCGTTTGTGAAGTAACACCGCCTTGGCCAGCAAAATACGGAACACTGCTTTCGCGGTGAACAAACTCTAATCGTGCGGTAATACTTTGATTGGGCATAAAGTCTAAATTTGCAGAACAGTCCCATCCGAAAAATTTATCGCCCGGGTTTGCACTAAATGGAAAATTTCCTTCAGTGCCGGTTGGATTATTAGGGTTAGGAAGAGGGCTAGCCTGTCCAGTTGGGTATAATACCAAATATCGGCCGGGGTTCGTCATCATTCCCCCGCCTATTGTCCAAGCAAACCTATTTTTTAAAAACCATACCCTGTTATAAATCATGAAACTCGCAAAATATTGTGCAGGTTTAGTTGCATCAGATGCATTAAAGCCATTTACCCCTCCACCGTATTCACAGCCAATATCTGCTGTTATTGAAAAAGCGGCTTTTGACACACTCTTTGATTCGGGTCTGTTAAGATAGCGGAGCAAAATACTATTATCTGAGTGAAAACGCTTTCTTTCAGGAATTCCAGCAGCATCAGTGCCAAAGTAATTATTTGTAAGAAACTTAAAGTTATTACTCGGAATCCATGTAACATTGGCTCCTACGCCAGGCATAGTGTTAAATTTGCCGTAGCTTTGCCAGCCATTAATTATCCAGGGCTCTATCTTTAAATGTTTGGTAGGATATATTTGGATTCTTATTCCATTGAAAAACCATGGTGTGTTATCGCTGGTAAATGAGGCCTGATATTCCCAGTTTTCTGGTTGGTAATATGAGTTTAAGCCTATGTATGACATAAACATACCCGCATCAATATTAATTCCATACCATTTGTTAATATGGTATCCCACATATCCTTCACTCAAAAAACGATATACGTTTGCAAGTTGATATTGTCCTCTATAGGGGCTGTAATCGTTTCTGGGTACTATAACTGAGCGAGTTCCAAATTGTGTCATAAATCTTGCACGAGCGTTTTGATAATTTAAATCGCCACCAAAGTGTAATGCAGAAAGCTGCACCTCATTGTTACGAGCCAAAGCGGTGGAGCCAACAACCGTGTTGTCAATTGGGTTGTTAAATGAATAAGTATAATTAACATCCATTAAAATACTTGGGATAAAATATTTCAGTTTTTCGAAAACCGAAGAATCTCTTCGGTCGCTGCCATTTTGCCACGTTAAATCAATACCTTCAAATGGTTCTCCTTTTTGTTGTGAATAGGCAATGCTTGTTTGAAAAGTTACAAATAGAATGATAAAACAAGTGATTTTTTTTTTCATTTAGCGGAATTTTTATAGTCAGCAAAGGTATCTTTGCCGCTATAATTAAAATATAAGCGATAAACAATTAAACATAAAGATTTTATAAAGACAGAATGTAATATTGCTTTAAACAAACCTATATCCAACTCCGCTTTCAGTAATAATATGTCTTGGTCGGTTAGGCGAAATTTCAATTTTTTTCCGCAAGGTTCCAACAAAAACCCTTAAGTACTGCGTTTCGGTTTGCAGGCCCACCCCCCAAATTTCTCTTAAAATATACTGGTGTGTTAAAACCCTTCCCGCATTATTTGCAAATAGTGCAAGTAAGTCATATTCTGTTGAGGTAAGTTTTATTAAGTCGCCTTCCCTCTTCACTGTTCTACCGACAAAGTCAATTTCTATATCATTAAACAAGTTCAATGCATTACCTTCGGGCGATGTGTTTCGTTTTAGCGATGCTCTAATACGAGCCAGCAGCTCTCCTGTTCTGAATGGTTTTGTTAGATAATCGGTTGCCCCATTATCAAGTGCCAAAACTATGTCGTTTTCGTTGTTTTGAACCGAAAGTATAATTATCGCTTTCTTGTACCAAACACGGAGTTCTTTGAGCACCTCATGACCACTTTTGTCAGGTAACCCCAAATCCAAAATAATCAAATCGGGAGCTCTATTAGCCGACAACAGTATTCCTTCTTTTCCGCTTTCGGCTTGCAAAACCTTATAGCCATTACTTTCTAAATTTATTTCAAGTAATTTTCTAATTTGCGGTTCATCATCTATAACTAATATTTCTAACTTACTCATTGCTTATATTGTTTACAAATGATATGGGGCACGGTATACTAATTGTAAATTTCGCACCTCCTTCTTTTCTGTTTTCCAAAGAAATTTCACCCCCATGCGACTCTATAAACCCCTTTGCAATTGAAAGCCCGAGACCAGTACCACCCGTTTTTGTCTGAGGGAGACGATAAAACTTGTCAAACACTTTATCAATTTCACTTTTTGGGAAACCACTACCACTATCTGCAATGCTTATTTTGCATACATCATTCGCAAAACTTGCTTCGATTAATATTTTGGTTTGTTCGGGCGTGTATTGAATTGCATTATGAATAATGTTGTGTAGTACATTTTCAACTAAACCGCTGTCAAGTTTAAATAAAGGCAATCTTTCATTGGCCTCAAAAATTATTTTGTGCGAACGTTCATCGTCCGAAAATTTTTCAATAACGGAAAACACAAGCTCATTCATATCGCTCCAGTCCTTTTTCAATTGTAAAATACCGGTTTCTAATCTACTCATGTTCAATAAATTTTCAACCTGCCTGTTAAGCCTCCCTCCCGCAATCTCTACCTCGCTAAAGAGCTTAGCCCTGTTTACTTCCGATAGCTGACTATGGTTCTCTTTAAGAGTATCAATGGCGCCCAGCATTGTAGAAAGCGGGGTACGTATTTCGTGGCTTAGCGAGTTTAAAAGCGTGTTATATAAGCGTATTGTTTTTTCTCTCTCTTCTTTTTCTCTGGCTCGTTGTTCTGTATTTCTTATTTTAATTGTAAGTGCGGCATTTATTGATGCAATGATAAAATACATCAAAAAAAGCAATAAATCTTCTGTGCTATCAATATGAAAGGTAAAGAGTGGTGGAATAAAAAAGAAATTAAGTATAAGTGCGCTCAATAAAGCAGCAGTTAGCACAGGAAAAATATCAAAAAGCACAGCAAGTAACGAAACCGTGAACAGTAGTATTAGTGCAACTGTTTTGTAGCCAATTGTATCTGATAAAATAAATCCCGTAAGAGACACAAAAGTAACCGATAGTATGCTTACAAAATATTGAGTAACCTTTTTTAATTTTTTATCTGTATAATCCATTACGTTATTTTTACGAAAATACTTGTTAGTGCATAAAGAATTTGTAAAAAATAAAATTGATAAAAAAACAGATGTGTTAACAGTAATAAATAAAATAAGACATTTTTTAAAAACGCTATAACTACATTTGACAAAAAAAATGAATTACGAAAACCTTTTATATAAAACCGAAAACGGAATTGCCACCATTACCGTTAACCGCCCCGATAAATTAAATGCGCTTAATAAAAAAACGGTTGAAGAAATTGGATCGGCTATTAAACTTGCCGAAACCGACTCGGCTGTAAATGCAATTATAGTTACAGGCGCAGGACCAAAATCATTTGTTGCCGGTGCCGATATTTCTGAATTTTTAGGATTGACAGTAGAGCAAGGTAAAGCGCTTGCACAGGCAGGACAAAATGTTTTTTTCGCGATAGAAAATTGTACTAAACCTGTGGTGGCTGCCGTAAATGGTTTTGCACTTGGCGGAGGTTGTGAGCTGGCAATGGCTTGCCACATTCGCATTGCAAGCGATAATGCAAAATTTGGTCAGCCGGAAGTTAATCTGGGTTTAATTGCGGGTTATGGCGGCACACAGCGATTAACACAATACATCGGTAAGGCTAAATCAATGGAATTGCACATGACTGCCGATATGATTACTGCCGAACAAGCGCTACAGCTTGGCTTGGTAAACTATGTTACCACGCCCGATGCGCTTATTGCAAAATGCACCGAGCTGATTGAAAAAATAAAAACCAAATCTCCTAAAGCTGTTTCGGGGGTAATTGCATCCATCAATGGGTTTTATAAAAACGGTGTAGATGGATTTGCAAACGAAGTAAACGAATTTGGAAAATGCTTTGCCACCGAAGATTTTAAAGAAGGCACTGCCGCATTTTTAGAAAAGCGCAAAGCAAATTTTACGGGGAAATAATTTTTCAGACATTAAAAGCAAATACACTACACACGGATGAAAAAGGTTTTGGTGATAGGGCGACATGCCGATATGCTTGCCAAAGTGGTTGTTATGTTAACACAAAATGGTTACGCAGCTATAGGCGCTATCGAAAACAACAACGCACTTGAGCTTTTTCAAACTTATCAGCCCACAGCAGTAGTAATTGGTGGCGGAGTAGATGTGGAAAGCAGAAATTTATTTAAACAAAAATTTAGTAGTGCAAAAATAATTGAAGCACACCCACACACCGTTTTATCCGACTTGAATTTAGTTTTCCAATAAGTTTTTATCTGGCACTATCTGCAATCCTAACTCCTAAACCTACATGCCCATATCTTGCATGCCATCGGTGTTAAACTTCATATTCTTGCGTTTGAAAATAGAAACATCAAATTTCCCGAAACGGTAATTAAAGTTTAAGCGAAAAAATAATTGGTCGCGCCTACGCGAAACATCTTGCACAAAAAAACTCGATTCGGTGTGCGTAATATTTATTTTTGATTTTAGCACATCTTGCACATTAAGCGTTAGCGATGCCTGCTTTTCTTTCATGAATTCCCATTTTAATGCGGCATCTAAAACGTAAACCGGTTCGGTATAACCTTGCGCAGTAGCCGAATTGCCACCCCACATGCCACCGCCACCCATGCCACCACCCATTCCGCCCCAGCGGCCACCGCCACCACCTCCGCTCACGGGTAAATTACTTTTGGCGGTGTACTCGGCAGTTAGTTGTAAGTTTAAATTTTTAGGAAGTTTAAATGTGGTGTTAAGGCGCGCAAACCAATTAAAGCGCTCGTTAATTAATCCGCTATCAATGTTTGATGCATTAATAGTGGTGTAATAAAAATTAGCGCTTGCAGTTATGTCTAGCCATTTTTTTATACTGTTTTTGCTTGTAAGTTCTGCTCCATACGAATTACTGTAAAGCGAATTTTTATAAGTGTTTACAACAATATCGCGTTGCAACAATGGGTTGTATTCCAAAAACTGATAGCCGGTAATTAAATTGGTAGAGTATTTATAGTAAACCGAAATCATAAGATTATTAGAACGATTAAAATTCTTGAGATAATTTAATTCTACTGAATTGGTGAATTCGGGCTGCAAGGCCGGATTGCCTCTGCGCACATTTAGCGAATCAGAAAAATCAGTAGCCGGAATAAGCTGAAAAAAATTAGGGCGATTAACTTTTCGCGAATAGCTGAATTGCAAATCGCTTTTATCGCTGATGTGGTAAGTGAAAAAGGCGCTCGGAAACGGAGCCACCGGAAATGTGTATCCATACGTTTTATTTGAATCGAGCAGTTGGCCTCCGTATATCGAGCTCTCGGCACGTAAACCTAATTGATAAGTAAATTTTTTATACTCTTTGCTGTAGGTTAAATAGGCGGCATAAACTTGGTCGGTAAAAATATAATTAGCACCAAATGTATTTAGCAGCATAAATTCATTGGTAAGCGGATTAAAAATATAACTCTCGTTATGCGTATCATAATCTTTGATAGATGCGCGCACGCCAAAATCAATTCGTTGTTCGTTTTTTAATGGTGTGGTGTAATCTATCTGTGCGGTTAAAAACCAACTTCCGCCATAACCCTTTTGTTGTTGTTTAATTGCTTGCCCTTGTTCGGTACCACTCATATCGTAATAGTTGGTTACAAAATTTCCATCCATGCCAAAACGGTTAATATTAAAATTAATATCAGATGTAAGTTCGCGGCCTTCTTTCGGAAAAATATGTTTGTAGAGCAACGATGTTCCGGAGTTTTTAAAAACACGATCGGTAACAGAGTGTCGCGTGTTATCCGAAAAAGTATTGTTGCTTACCGTATCCACACGTGTATTCAAATAATCGTTCAAATTAAAATCACCCATACCTATGTTTTGTGAAAAAGTGATGGTGTTTCGGTTATTGATAAAATAATCAAATCCAATTCTGCCAAATCCGAAAAAGCCATTATTGGTAGATGGAGATGTTTGTGTTAGGTTAGTGAGTGGGTTGCCGATTAAATTTTTGCGAGTGGTAATATTTTCAGCAATTGATCTTCGCTGATTACCAAATAAGCTGATGAAGAAATTAAATTTTCCTTCGCGCACATTAAAATCGCCTCCACCGCCAAGGCGTAATCGTTGGTCAATACTTAGTCTTGCGCTTCCGTTGTAACCTATTCGTTTGCTTTTTTTAAGAACAATATTAATGATGCCCGCCATGCCACCTGAAGCATCGTACTTGGCCGATGGATTAGAGATTACTTCAATTTTATCAATCGCATCGGCCGGAATTTGATCAATCGTAAGTGTGGTGGGGCGGCCATCAACAAAAATTTGTGGCGATGCGTTGCGCATGTTTACGTTTCCATCCATATCAACTGTAACTGCCGGAATGTTTTTTAAAACATCTTCTGCTGTTCCACCGGTGGTGGTGGTCATGTTATCTACATTGTATATTTTTTTGTCGAGTTTAATTTCTACTAATGGTTTATCATCGGTAATCACCACTTCGTTAAGTTGTTTCACATCGGGTGCAAGTTTTATGTTGCCCAAGTCTTTATCAACTGCCCCCAGCATTTTCGAAAAATTAAAATTACCATCACCGCTTTGTTGCCCACCACTTTTTTTCATCATTTCGCCCATATTTATATTGAACGAAAAATTTTGCTCCATTGTTTTATAACCAAGTGCCGTAATTTTTATTACAAAATTTCCAATAACCGGAATTTCATTTAAACTGAAATCGCCATTGGCCTTAGATAAATCACCGGTAATTACACCGTGCTTTAGCGCCTTGGTGGCAGTATCGTATTTGTTGCCAATAATTTGCACCACCACATATTCAATGGGTTTTCCTGAAATGCTGTCAACTATTTTTCCGTAAACATGGCCCACGTTCATATTCATACCCTTGCCGCCACCCACAGGAAATTGAGCTTTTGCTGATGCAAAAATCAGTAGAAAAAAAAGGAGATTGTAAAATTTGCTTCGCATTAAATTTGTGGAAACAAATGTAAGTTAAATAATAAATGCAGGTGTTTTTTCATCTACTCATATTGCCATTTAACCGCAAAGATTAACCTTTTGCACGTATTTAACTTTTTTTAACAACAATATGCTGAGTGTTTTAGCCGTTCGGATTCCGAATAAGATGCCAAGTTTTAATTACTTTTACCCTTAGCGAAACAGCGAATGCAACTAAAAAAATTAATAGGTCAAACCGCTATTTACGGACTAAGTACCATCGTAGGCCGACTGCTTAATTATTTTCTTGTTCCGCTTTATACTTACACTTTTACTCCTTATGAGTATGGTGTTAACACCGAGTTTTATGCGTACATCTCATTCCTAAATATTATTTTAACGTATGGAATGGAAACAGCGCTTTTTAATTTTTCGGTAAAAGAGCCGGATAAAAACAAAGTGTATTCCACGGCACTCATTTCTATTTTATTTACTACCACTGTTATCACTTGCATTATTTTATTTGCATCGCAAACAATTGCCAATGGATTAGATTATGCAGACAAAGCAGAATTTATTACTTGGGTTGTACTCATTATTGCTACCGATGCGCTATGTGCAATTCCATTTGCTAAACTGCGCGAACAAAACAACGCAGCGCGTTTCGCGCTCATTAAAAGCATTAATATTTTTGTAAACATTGCTCTTAATCTTTTTTTCATTCTATTATGCAAAGGTGCTTACGAGCGTAACGATGGCAGTTTTTTCGCTTCGTTTTATAATCCCGAAATAGGTATTGGCTACATTTTCATTGCCAATTTAGTAGCTAACATGGTTTCTGTTTTGCTTTTAGCCCCCGAATTTTTTATGGTAAAATTCAACATTGATTTTGCGCTTTTAAAACGTATGCTCGTATATGCGGTGCCGCTTTTGTTTCTGGGGCTTGCCGGCATGGTAAACGAAACACTCGACAGAGTGCTGCTTAAATATATTTTACCGTCAGATACCGCAATGGAGCAAGTGGGTATTTATGGCGCATGTTATAAAATAGCAATTTTGATGACCATATTTGTTCAAGCATTTAGATATGCTGCCGAACCATTCTTTTTCTCTCAGTCAACCGATGCCGATGCAAAAACTATTTATGCGCGTGTGATGACTTACTTTGTTATTGCATGCAGTATTATTTTTTTAGCAACGATGATGAACATCGCATGGATAAAAGATTTTATAAGCAAACCCTATCAGCAAGGAATAGATGTGGTACCAATTTTATTATTAGCCAACATGTTTTTGGGCATTTATTTTAACCTTTCGGTGTGGTACAAATTAACCGGGCAAACAAAATACGGTGCATATATCACATTCATTGGCGCACTCATCACCATTGGATTAAATTTATTTTGGATTCCGTTTTTGGGTTACACGGGTTCGGCATGGGCCACTTTAATTTGCTACGGCTGCATGATGGTTTTATCTTATCTCATCGGAAATAAACATTATCCTGTTAACTACGATGTAAAACGCATTATTGCCTATATGGCAATATCGCTAATTTTGTATGTAGTGGCAGATAGAATTAATTTCAATTCAGCCACCATAAATTTGCTTTTCAAGAATGGAGTATTAATGCTCTTTGTTTTTGGCACCTATTTAATTGAGAAAGCAAGTTTTAAAAAACAATACAATGGTTGAAGTAAAAATCATAAATAAATCAAAACACGAATTACCCGCTTACGCCACATCTGCAGCGGCAGGTATGGATTTGCGCGCCAATTTAGATTCAGCAATAGTAATTAAACCACTGGAACGCGCGATTGTTTCTACAGGTTTGTTTATGGCGCTGCCCCAAAATTACGAGGCGCAAATACGACCACGCTCCGGCTTGGCTGCTAAAAATGGAATCACTGTTTTAAACTCACCAGGCACTATTGATGCTGATTATCGCGGGGAGTTGAAAGTGATATTGGTTAATCTCTCAAACGAGCCTTTTACAATTAACGATGGCGAACGTATAGCGCAAATGGTAATAGCAAAGCACGAACAAATAAAATTTAATGAAGTAAAAATTTTAGAAGAAACCGAACGAGGCGAAGGCGGTTTCGGTAGTACAGGAAAAAAATAAACACACAATCAATTTAAGACTATGAAAGTAATAATACCAATGGCGGGAATGGGGAAAAGAATGCGCCCGCACACACTAACGGTTCCAAAACCATTATTGCCAATAGCAGGCAAACCAATGGTACAACACATTGTGGAAGACATTGCAAAAGTAAGTGGCGAAAAAATAGATGAAGTGGCTTATGTTGTGGGGCGCTTTGGTAAAGAAGCTGAGAATAACTTAATAAAAGTGGCCGAAAAATTAGGAGCCAAAGGAAGTATCTATTACCAAGATGAGCCACTTGGTACTGCGCATGCAATTATGTGCGCTAAGCAATCGTTAACGGGTAAAGTAATTGTTGCTTTTGCCGATACACTTTTTAAAGCCGATTTTAAAATGGACACCTCGCACGAAGGTGTAATATGGGTGCAAAAAGTAGACGACCCCAAACCATTTTGTGTTGTAAAAATTAATGATGACGGACATATTACCGACTTTGTAGAAAAGCCACAAACCTTTGTTTCGGATTTAGCAATTATTGGCATTTATTATTTTAAAGATGGAGATTACTTAAAGCGCGAATTACAATACCTGCTCGATAGTAACATAAAAGAAAAAGGAGAATTTCAGCTCACCAATGCCCTTGAAAACATGAAACAGAAAGGAACAAAATTTGTTCCCGGTAAAGTTTCAGAATGGCTCGATTGTGGTAATAAAGATGCAACCGTGCATACCAATCAACGTGTGCTGGAATACAGGAAAAACGAAAATCTTATTGCCTCATCAGTAAAAAACGAAAACAGCAAAATAATACAACCGTGTTTTGTTGGCGAAAATGTGGTATTAAAAAATTCCACAATAGGCCCACATGTTTCCGTTGGCGATAATTGCGTAATAGATAATAGTGTAATATCAAATTCAATAGTACAAACAAATACAAAAATTACCAACGCAGACTTAACCAATGCAATGATAGGTAACTATGCGGAGTTTACGGGGAAGTCGGCCGATTCAAGCATAGGCGATTATTCCACAATAAAAAAATAAAGATGAAAAAATGCAGTGTAAATAAAATTATTGTAGCGCTAATCAGCGTTTCGGTTATTTTATTTTCATGCAAATCAAAAAGCGGTATTTCGGGTTCGGATGGTAACAAGAAAAAACAATTAACCGGTTACGATATCAGAAAATTTGAATATGCTTATTTTGACGGTATAAGTGCACGCATGAAAGGAAATTATCAAGAGGCGCTTAATAAATTTAAAACCTGCTTAGATATTATGCCCGAAAATGCAGCCGTTTATTACGAAGTGGCACAAATATATTTTAAAGGATCGAGGTATAACGAAGCATTGCCTTTCGCAAAAAAAGCAGTAGAGTTTGACGAAGAAAACAATTGGTACTTAAATTTACTTGCCGATTGTTACCGCGAACTTGGGCAACTTAATCAAGCAATTTCTGCCTACCAAAAAGCAATCAATAATTTTCCGGATAAAATAGATTTGTATTACGATTTGGCATCCACCTATTTGCATGCAGGCAAGCCATTTGACGCTGTTAAGGTGTATGATAAAATTGAAGAAAAAATAGGCATCACCGAACAAATATCGCTGCAAAAACAGCGCATTTACAGCAAGCAAAAGCAATACGAAAAAGCAGCCAATGAAATACAAAAGCTAATTGATGCTAATCCGGCAAACGGAGAATATTATAATATTTTAGGTCAAATTTACAGGCAAAGCGGAAACCAAGAAAAGGCGCTGGCTGCGTATCACAAAATTCTACAACTCGACCCATCAAACGGACCGGTGTATTTATCAATGGCCGATTACTACCGCGATCAAAAAGATTATGCAAGAGCATTTGTTGAATTAAAAAAAGCATTTAATTCTCCGAGCGTGGATGTGGATACAAAAATGCAAATTCTGTTGCAGTATTTTGATTACATAGACACCGACCAAAATTTAAAAACCGAAGCCGACACACTTGCGTTAATTATGGTTCGCACACACCCCAACGAAGCAAAGTCGTTTTCTATTTATGGCGATGTTTTATACCGCGATAAAAAATTAACGGAAGCGCGCAATGCTTTTCGCAAGGCAGCCGAATTGGACAAAAGTCGTTATCCGATATGGCATCAAATTTTAAGCATTGATAATGACTTGAATGATAATGATGCGCTTATTAATGAAGCCGCAACAGCCATTGAGTTGTTTCCTAACGAGCCGGCACCGTATCTTTTTAAAAGCATTGGTTTAATTCAGCTAAAAAAGTTTGATGACGCAATTACAATATTGAATGAAGGGAAAAACTATGTGATAGATAATATTGATTTGAAAGCACAATTTTTATCTCTGCTTGGCGATGCGTACCATCAAACAAAAAAATATTCTGAATCGGATAACGCATTTGACTTGGCGCTTGAATTAAACCCTGAGGATGTGAATACGTTAAACAATTATGCTTATTACTTATCGGTGCGGAAAGAGAAATTGGAAAAGGCGGCAACGATGTCGAAAAAAACAGTTGACAAATCGCCATCATCGCCATCCTATCTTGATACCTATGGCTGGATTTTGTATCAGCAAGAAAAATATGAAGAAGCAAAACGGTGGATACAAAAAGCACTTGATAATGGGGCTGCCAATAGCGCTACTATTCTCGAACACATGGGCGATGTGCTTTATAAATTAGGCGATAAATCAATGGCACTTGATTATTGGAATAAAGCTAAAAATGCCGGAGGCAAATCAGAAATTCTCATAAAAAAAATTGCAGAAAAAAAATTATACGAATAGTCATTGACAAATAAAATTAAAATAACAGCAGTATTTGTAATGGTAGTTTCGCTTTTGCTCTTGGCATCGTGCAAATCAAAAAAAGAGACAACCGTTACCGAAAATAATGCGGGCGTAAGCGATACAACGGGAGTTGGCAATTGTAAAATGGACTTTAAAAATGCCAAGGCACTCGCAAAATTGCTAAAGCAAAATCAGTTTGATTTTATGTGGTTGTCGGCAAAATTTAGCACCACAGTTATTTACCAAGGCAAGTCGAACGATTTTAATGTTACGCTTAAATCTCGCAAGGATAGTGTTATTTGGATGTCGTTTACGGACCCTCTGCTGGGCGCAGTGGAAGGCGCTCGCGTGATGCTCACCTGCGATTCGGTTAAGTTTATGGACCGAATAAACAAAAAATATTTTGTAAGCAGTTACGATACCATTCGCAAATTAATTAATGTAGATGAGCTTGATTTTGAAATGCTGCAATCGTTATTAATAGGTAACAGCGTTGAGTTTTACGAAGAGGACGAAAAAATAAAATCGAGTGTGGACAGAAGCAGTTGCAAATACCAGCTTGGTACTTTGCGTAAGCGAAAATTGAAAAGGGTGCTTAGTAACGGAGCCATATTAAAAGAACCGGCCCAAAGCATCTGGCTCGATAAAGAAAAATTTAAAATACTTCGCAATTTTTTTACTGATTTTAATACCAACCGAACATTTGATGCAAATTACGAGCGATTTGAAAAAGTTGACTCGCTTTTTTTCCCCTTCACGCTAAAGTTCGACATCAAAGCCGAAAGAAATCTTAAAATAAATATAGAATATCAGAAGATTAATGTAAACAAATCTCAAAATTTACCGTTTAACATCCCATCGGGCTATGAGCAAATTAAAAGTAAAAAATAATTTTCGGGCTGCGGCATTTGTTTTTCTGATGCTTGTTATGTCGGCAGCATATATTCTTTGTTTTTCTAATGGCGCAGTTTCGCAAAATTCGCAACAGTTAAAAAAACAATTAGAAGATAAAAAGAAACAGTTGCAAAAAGAGATTGAGTATAAAAACAAATTGCTGAAGGAAGTTAAAAACACTAAAAACCAATCAATGTTGCAATTGGCTATCATCAACAATAAAATTAAAGACCAAGAAGAATTGATAGGAACCTTAAACAGCGAAATTGTTTTTATTGATGGGCAAATAATAGAAACAAATAATGCCATAAAAAAGCAGGAAGCTGATTTGCAAAAACTGAAAGACGAATATGCAAAGATGGTTTTTTACGCCTATAAAAACCGGAGTTCGTTTGATAGATTGATGTTTGTTTTTGCGGCACAAGACTTTAACCAAGCGTGGCAGCGTATGAAATATTTTCAGCTTTATTCTCAATTCAGGAAAAAACAGGGAACGAGTATTGAAACAAAAAAGAAAGAGCTGAATGATGTATTGCTAACGCTGGAACAAAAAAAATCGGAACAAAATAGTTTGTTAAGCGAAAAAGAAGTAGAAAAGAAATCGCTATCGGATGAAAAAACCAATAAAGAAAGTGTGCTTACTGATTTGCAGCAAAAAGAAAAAGATTTAAAAGATGAATTAAAACAAAAAAAGCAATTAGCCGAAAAAGTGAAAAAAGCGATTGACAAATTAATTGAAGAGGAAATAAAAAAACAACAAGAATTAATTGCATCTAAAAACATGAAAAAAGACAACAGTCCGGTTGACCTAAAGAAGAAAAAGAAAAATTACGACCCGAAAATTGAAATGACTCCGGAAGAAGAAATTGTCTCGAAAAATTTTGAAGGAAACAGCGGTAAGCTGCCTTGGCCACTTAAAGAAGGTGTTATAACCGAAAAATTTGGCACACACGAACACCCGGATTTGGCGGGCGTGATGATAAATAGCAATGGTGTAGAAATGACTACCAACAAGGGTTCGGATGTGAGAGCAATTTTTGAAGGAGAGGTAACTGCCATTGCCGAAGTAGGCGGTTTAGACGGAAAAATAATTTTAATAAGACACGGAGAATACATTACGGTTTATTATACGCTTGGCGAAGTATTTGTAAAAACAGGCGACAAGGTAAAAACCAAGCAAGTACTTGGTAAAATTTATACGGACGATGACGGTAAATCAATACTCCATTTTGAAATTAGGAAAGGAAAAGATTTACTTGATCCGGAAAACTGGATTAGTTTAAAATCTTGAAAATATTTTTAATGCGCCATTTTCTGCTTCGCGCATTTTTTTTTGATCAGTTGCGGATTTATCTTTAAAACCGCACAAGTGCAAAACTCCGTGAATCATTACGCGCTGTAATTCTTTAGCGGAAGGCACCTTGTATTGCGCTGCATTTTCTTTTACTCGCTCAATGCTAATATAAATTTCGCCCGAAATTTTCCCGCTTACCGAATAGTCAAACGTAATTATATCGGTATAAGTGTTATGTTTTAAGTAATGTTTGTTAAGCGCGAGCAAAAACGAATCGGTGCAAAATATATAATTGATGTTGCCTATTTCGGCTTGGTGTTTTTTTGCCACAGCACTAATCCACAGCTTGTGGCTGCGTTTTTCTTTTAATGTAAATTTTACGCTTTCGGTAAAAAATGAAATGGGCATAAAAAATTAATTGCCCTTAGTTTTGGTGTAAATCAAAAGTTAAAACCACCTTACTGCCGTTTTCTTCAAAATCTACTTTATCGGCTAAGTTGCGCATTAAAAATACGCCACGCCCGTTTGGGTTTTCTAAGTTTTGTGGTTCGGTAGGGTCGGGAAGCGATGAGTAATCAAAACCCTTGCCTTCGTCTTGTATTATAAATGATAATTCATTTGGCTTGGTTTTAAACGAAATGTTTATCAGTTTATCGGGATTTGCCTGGTTGCCATGCAAAATGGCATTGTTAACCGCCTCGGTTAAAGCAACTAATATGTTTCCATAATTATCTTCAGGAATATTGTATAAATCGCACACATCTTCTACCATTTTTTCAACTAAAACTATGTTTTCTGTTTTTGATGTGATGCTCAGTTTGTGGTGTTCTAAAAGTATCATGACTACTGTTCAATGTTGTTAAAATACTCCGTTACTTTGTTTTTGTAATAGGGGGTGAGTGACGGTGGTAATGTTTTTAATAATTCGGCTTCTTTTTGTTTTTGCCTGTTATACTCTAAAAATTGAATAAGGTTACCATTTTCGTTATTTTTTCCATCTTTCGATTCTCTCTTTTCTTCCATATCTTTCTCTTTTTCAGCTTTTTCGAAGTCTAAAAGTTTATTTAAAATTTCTTGTTGGCGTTTTATGGTTTCTTGGGTTATTTGCTTGTTAACTAAGTCAGTTTCAGTTTGTTCCATCAGTTTCATGGCATTTTTAAAATCACCGGGGTTTCCGCCACCTTCTTGCATTAATTGCTGCATCATTTTGCGCAATGCTTCTTGCTGTGCAGCCATTTTCACTAATTGTTCGGTGGTGCCTCCATAGCCGCCCATGCCGTTTTGTCCCTGCTTGCCATTTTCGCCCTTTTTACCTTCTTTATCGCCTTTTTTTCCTCCATCTTGCTTGCCTTGCTGTTCCATCGCTTTTTTAAGAGCTTCTATCTGTTTGTTTAGCTGTTCTTGCATTTTTTTCATGCTCGATGCCGATGGTTTACCTTGCCCATTGCCTGGTTTTTTGCCTTTTCCGGGTTTGTTACAACTGCCATTACCTTGCTTTTGGGCATCCATTTGCATTTGATTAAGTGCTTCGCTAAGCAGTAATGCCAAGTTATTAATTGATGTCATGGCATACTGTTGCTTGCTATTGCCTTGCTGTAAATTCATCTTTTTATTTTCCGGATAAAAATCGCCAAGCGCATCCACATAATGATCAATAGATTTATCCATATTAAAGTTAATGGATGTAATTTCTTTATTCACAATGGGTTTAATGGCAGCTACGCGTTTGCTTAAAGCAAGCAAGCTATCTTCAATAATTTTCGAATCATCTTTTAACTTTTTTTGCTGCTGGATGAGTTTGGTATAATCCGGATTATCGGTTTTTACTTTGCTCATTTGTTGCATCAGCGCCTCTTGGTCGAACGAGAGTTGTACCAAGTTGCTTAATATTTGCCGCAGCGAGTTAATATCTTCTTCTTGGCTTTCTTGCTCCATTTCTTGTTGCATGCTTGCCATTTGCTGCGACATTTCCTGCATTTTTTGAGCTGCACTTTTTTGCGATTTTGATGCCCCTTTCTTTTGGTCTTTCTGCAACTGCTCCGAACTTTTTTGTTGTTCTTGTTTTATGTCTTGCTCTTGCTTTTCGGTATTAGGCATTTCGTGCTTGTTCTCAAGCTCCTCATTCATTTTATTAAGCTCGTCAAGGTCTTTCTGTATGTTTTCAAATTCTTTATTTAATTCCTCTTGTTTCTTTTCAATTTCTTTTGCATCGGCATCTTTCTTTTCCGATTCTTTACTCAAGTCATCTTGCTTTTTACTTAAATCATCAAGGTTATTGGTAATGTCTTCCAGCTTTTGTTCAAATTCAAGTTGCTTAAACATTTCTAATTGGCGGTCGAGTTGTTTTTCTAAATCTTTTGCATCCAATTCCATTTTATCCAACTCGTTTTGCATTTTATTTTTATCCATCTGCTCAAGCAATTTCTGCAACTCTTCGTATTTCTTTTTCATTTCAGGATCCATCATTTGGTCAAACATTTCTTCCAATTGTTTTTGTTTGTCCATAATGCTTTCGCTGTTCATGTTAAACTCTTGCTTTTGCTTGTTGTTAATTTCGTTTTCGTTTTTCATCTGCTCCATTTTCTCCTGCAGATTTTTTTGTTTCTCAAGCAAATCGTCCATTTTCTTTTTCTCGTCCCAGGTCAAATTCTTTTTATCGGTCATTTTCTTTTGCAGCTCATCAATTTCTTTTTGCATTTTTTTATTTTCCTTCAGCGCATCTTGCATTTCTTTTTTTATCTGGTCGCTGTTTTTGTCTGATTGCTCTGATAGTTCACGCAAAGTGGGTGCTTTAAAAATCATTTTTTGCGTGCGTGCTGCTTTGGCGCCCATCACGCCATCGTTATCAAAAACTTCAAAATAATACTCTATTTCATCGCCCGGATTAATTTCAAATTTGCTTAAATCCCAATCGTAAAAATATTGGTCTTGGTTAAGTTGCATGCTCACGGGCATGGTAATGGTTTGCAATTTTAATCGCTCCTTTAACGAATCGGGGGCCGATGTGTAACGGTAATTAAAGGTAAGTCGGCTAAAGCCATGATCATCTTTTACACTTCCGTTAAAATAGAGACGCTTGGTGTAAACGCTGTCTTTTGTTTCGCGCACATCAATGCTCGGAAACAAATCAGGAATAACATTGATGGCATATACTACCGAATCTTTACTTTTAAAAAACTGGTTAGATGTGGTGATGGAATAATTAATATCCTTAACTACGCGCTGCGAAAACGAAAACCCATTTTCCGTACTCGGCATTAGCGATAATGCCGAATCGCCAAAGCTAACGTGCATGGCATTGGTATTTTTGGTGTTAAACTTCCAAGCAATTTTTGTTCCTGATGGCACAATTAAATCGCCTGTGTTTTTTACGAGTTCATCTTTCTTTTTTAAATATTTTGGGTAAACAAGTGTAATGTCAAAATCCAATAAAGTGGGTTTGGGCAATGCTTCCAATGTGTATTCTTTAGAATAAAAACCATCGGCATTAAACCTAAACTTGGTATTTTTTTGCAGATTTTTAAAGGTGTAATTAAATAAAATTTTATCTGTTTTTTGGAGCTTATATTCATTAGCACCAATTTGAATAAATACATTATCCGGAATTTCGGAGCCGGTGAGTTTTACGTTTAGCTCATAATCTTCTTGTTGCACGCCTTTTAAATCGGTGTTTTGCAATATAAACTGAAATGGCGCTATGGGCTCGTAGTATTGGTTGTAATTTACTAATCGTTGTGTGCTATCTGTTATAATATGGGGTGCTACTATTAATGTGATGAGGAAAATAAAAAGCGGAGGCAGTGCGTATTTTAAATATTTTCGGTTTTCGTTTAGGTCTATCGCGGCAGCAAACGGAACCGGATTAAGCTCTTGTGTTTTTTGGTCAATACCGGCAAGCACAAGTATATTGCCACCATCAGTATCGTTTTGCTTTTTTAGCTGAAGCACATTTAATAGCTTGTCTTTTACTTCGGTAAAATGGCTGCCAATAATTTCGGATGCTTGTTCGTGCGAAATGGTTTTGCCCAATTTGTTTAGCTTTAGCAGCGGCAGTGCAATAAATTTGCCTATCACAAAACCTGCAGCAGCTATAAGCGAAAAAAACAAGATGGCGCGGAATGTGGTTTCAAATCTGCCGAAATATTCAAGCAATGCAGCTGCTAAAAAAAAGCCGAGCAATATGCCCACCGAGTAAATAACACCACGAATGAGCATGCTTTTATAATACTTGCGGATAAAAGCATCGAGCTTGGATATGAGTGTATCGTAATTTGCCATTGCTTGTGATAGATGCAAAAATTATGTTTTTTGCATAACCAAATTTAAACAATATAACGGAAATAACCAGCAAATCTTGTGTAAACGAAAAGTTAAATAATGTGAAAAATCCAGTACACTTCGGCTACGCTCAGTGTACAGTAGGTGCGGCACGCTGAGCGCAGTCGAAGCGTGCAGTTCGCCAAGTATTAGTAACTGATTACTATTTACTTTAAGATTGTAGTAAAAAAAATATTTTTTTGAATTTGTAGATTTGTTATGTGAAAGGATACATGTATATATTGCGATGCTCGAATGGAGCATATTATACTGGGAGTACAAAAAATTTAGAACTGCGTATAACCCAACACAAAAATGGGCAAGGTGCAAATTTTACAAAGAAACATTTGCCGGTAGAATTAGTTTACTACGAGGAATTTCAAAGAATTGATGAGGCGTTTTATCGCGAAAAACAGGTACAAGGGTGGAGCAGAGAAAAAAAGGAAGCATTGATAAATGGCACTACTAATTTACTTCATCCGCTATCAGCTTGTAAAAACGAAACCCACTTTAGCAATTTCAAGAAAAGAAAAAACACTGGCCGCTGAGTACCGTACACTTCGCCTTCGCTCAGTGTACAGTAGGTGCGGCACGCTGAGCGCAGTCGAAGCGTGCTGGCGAAGGAAACGAGCAGCACAAATTAAGCATTCCCAATTCACATTACGCCACGCGCTTAATGGCCCAGCCTGATTCATCGGCAAGGGTAGCGCAGATGTATTTTACACTGTACTTTTTTTCCAGATAGCGGCATATCCGCGATGGTGTGCGATACATTTTCCATTCCCGTTTTTCGATGATTAAACTTTCGTGAATTTTTAAATTAAGGATAGCATCGTAAAAAACAGACGAACGACCTGTGTTTATTTTTTCGAGATTATCGTATTCGGAGGCGGTTAATTTTTGCATTTTAATTTAGGATTATGCTGAACAGTAGTGCAACGATGATGAACAATTGCGCAACGATGGTGAACTGATGTGCAATGAAGGTGAATTAATGTGCAATGATGATGAACAGTATCGCAACGATGATGAAC
>JAGVMA010000033.1 GCA_020054095.1 Bacteroidia bacterium
AAACGGCGGCCGTAACTATAACGGTCCTAAGGTAGCGAAATTCCTTGTCGGGTAAGTTCCGACCTGCACGAATGGTGTAACGATCTGGGCACTGTCTCAGCCACGAGCTCAGTGAAATTGTAGTATCGGTGAAGATGCCGATTACCCGCAACGGGACGGAAAGACCCCGTGCACCTTCACTATAGCTTAACATTGATTTTGGATAAATGATGTGTAGGATAGGTGGGAGACTTTGAAGCGGTGGCGCTAGCCATCGTGGAGTCAACCTTGAAATACCACCCTTCGTTTATTCGGAATCTAACCCCATTCGTGGGGGACATTGTTTGGTGGGTAGTTTGACTGGGGTGGTCGCCTCCAAAAATGTATCGGAGGCTTCCAAAGGTTCGCTCAGCACGCTTGGTAACCGTGCGTAGAGTGTATTAGCATAAGCGAGCTTGACTGTGAGACATACAAGTCGAGCAGGTACGAAAGTAGGGTATAGTGATCCGGTGGTTCCGTATGGAGGGGCCATCGCTCATAGGATAAAAGGTACGCCGGGGATAACAGGCTGATCTTCCCCAAGAGCTCATATCGACGGGGAGGTTTGGCACCTCGATGTCGGCTCGTCACATCCTGGGGCTGGAGAAGGTCCCAAGGGTTAGGCTGTTCGCCTATTAAAGTGGCACGCGAGCTGGGTTCAGAACGTCGTGAGACAGTTCGGTCCCTATCTGTTGTGGGCGTAGGAAACTTGAGAGGACCTGACTCTAGTACGAGAGGACCGAGTCGGACAGACCTCTAGTAAACCAGTTGTGCCGCCAGGCGCATCGCTGGGTAGCTAAGTTTGGATGAGATAAGCGCTGAAAGCATCTAAGTGCGAAACTCGCCTCAAGATTAGGTTTCCCTAAAGAGTCGTTAAAGATTATAACGTTGATAGGATGCAGGTGTAAAGACAGTAATGTCAAAGCCGAGCATTACTAATTGCTCTAGAACTTTTTTGTTGAGTTCGTAAATATTGTTTTGATTGAATGTAGTATCTTTTTTTTCTTTATGTCAAATTTTATTTAATGCCTTATGGTGACTATTGCAAGGGTGTCCACCTCTTCCCATTCCGAACAGAGTAGTTAAGCCCCTTAGCGCAGATGGTACTTGGGTAACACCAGGGAGAGTATGTCGTTGCCGTTTTTATGAAAGCCCTGCATTTATGTGGGGCTTTTATTTTTTTGGACAGTTGGTTAATTTAATCAGGAAAATTTTCTGTGATAAGGATATCGGAGTCGTTAGCTTGATACTTGTATAAGTGTTTTACTGATCCAAATCCAATTGCATCAACCATCGCTTCTTTTTCATGTAACTCTGCAGCTTTTTTTACTTTTGTGTTTCCGTACTTATCTCGTAGTTTTTCTACCGTTTTTCGGAGTTTTCGTTTTTGAAGATTATTGTCGAACATATTGAACTGATTTTCTTCATCGGAAACAAAATCAAAAACATTAACAGATAGCATATTTACCTGTGAGTTGATTACGGTTGTATTAGGATTTTGATCTTCGTACAGCTTTATATTTTTGTTTATTAACTTCATTATTTCGGCTCCTTCTTGTATTGGTTGTGAGGACTTAATAATGTCGTGATAGTGTTCCCCTGTTTCGTATCGGACGGTTAGAGTTACTTCTTTTAGATAGAGTCCTTGTTTTGTTAGTCTTTTTTCAAGTGTTAGGCAAAGTGATGCCAAAAGGTTTTTGATATTTTGTAACGACTTGCGTTGCGCTTTTGATATTTGCCGCATGGCTTGCATGCTTTTATATTGGCTGGAGTAATTTTCGGTTTCGATAAAATTTAATCGTTGATTCCATTGAATACCAACAATGCTTTTAAATGCTTTTTTTAGTTTTTCATGATTAGTGTGGCGCAGCTGGACAACTGATGTTATGCCGGCATCGTTAAGTTTTAATGCTGTTGGCTTTGCTATACCTGGTAAATCGGTCAGCTTTATGTTTTTTAAAACGTCATCTATATTTTCGGGTGAAATGAGTGTAAGGCCATCGGGCTTTTTTATATCGGAAGCTAATTTTGCAAGAAATGTATTAGGAGCTATACCAATGGAACATTTTAAGTAATCGCCAACTTGTGATTTTATATCTTCTTTAATTTGCTGCGCAACTTTTATTAAATCTTTATGAATGTATTTTAAATGTGTGAATTTGATAACGGCCTCGTCAATACTTTTTGCGTAAACTACATCAGAATACTTGTGAAAAACATCCATCAGCTCTACATGTATTTCGCGATATCTGCTTGGGTGTGTTTCAAGGGGAATTAGTTCGGGGCAAATTTTTATAGCATCACTTAAGCGCATTCCGGTTTTTACTCCTTTTCTTTTTGCTTCGATAGAAGGCGCTATAATGGAGCCATACTTGCCGGGGTAAACACAAACTGCAATGGGTTTGTTTCTGAGATAATAATTTACTTGTTGTTCGCAGGAAGCAAAAAAAGAATTCATGTCGACAAACATGATATTGGGAATGAGATTCGGTTTTATTTGAGGTGTAGACAAGTATTGAAATATTAGTGCAATAAATTTAATGGTAATTTATTGCTGCTGCAATAGTGTGTTGAATAATTTTTACTTTTAAGCAAGATTATATGCAGCGAATTACAATAGCAATTGATGGTTATTCATCGTGTGGAAAAAGCACGATAGCAAAGGCATTGGCAACTAAGCTTGGTTACAGTTATGTTGATTCAGGGGCAATGTATAGGGCGGTTACACTGTATTGTCTAAGAAAAGGAATAATAAAAGATGCTCACTTTATAAGGGAAGAAGTGGTTAAGGCGCTTGATCACATTCATTTAAGTTTTGAATATAATTCGCACACAAAAGCATCGGATACATTTTTAAATGGCGAAAATGTGGAGAAGGAAATTAGGCAAATGGAGGTTTCAAATAACGTAAGCCACATAAGCGTAATAAAAGAGGTGCGCGAAACGATGGCTAAGCTTCAACGCGAAATGGGCAAAAACAGAGGTGTGGTAATGGATGGGAGAGATATAGGAACAAATATTTTTCCGGATGCTGAGCTAAAAATTTTTATGACTGCCGATACTGTCATAAGAACCCAACGAAGAGTGGATGAATTAACATCTAAAGGCGTGCATGTTAGTTTCGATGAAGTAAAAAAAAATTTGCTCGGTCGAGATTATGAAGATTCGCACCGAAAAGAAAACCCACTGAGGCAGGCAAAAGATGCCGTGGTGCTTGATAATACTGATTTGTCGCGCGAAGAACAGCTTGAGTTTGTTCTACGTTTAGTAGAAGATTTAAAGATTTCTAATTAAAACCGATTACCCTTTTGGGCATTTATCGCAGCGCTTTTTCTTTTTATAGCGCTTGCAACATTTCTTTTTTTTAGCACACGAAAACATGCAAATCGCATTTGGTTTATCGTTGCTCACACAGTTTCGGATTCCCATATTCATCTGAGAGCAATAGTAGCTCATTAATATGAGAGGGTAAATACCTAATTGTAGGTATTATTTTAAGGTAGTTTCCAAAACTTCGCGAAGCATTTCGAGCGAAACATTCATTTGTAGTTTGCCATCTTTAGCAAACGAGATTTCGCCAGTTTGCTCCGATACGGATATGGCAATACAATCCGTTCCTTCTGTAATACCGGCAGCTGCGCGGTGGCGCATGCCCAAATGAGAGGGGAAGTCGGTGTTTTCGGTAACAGGTAAAACGCACCTTGCGGCTTTTATTCGGTTATCGGTAATTATTATTGCCCCATCATGCAGCGGACTGTTTTTGTAAAAAATGCTTTCAATCATTTTTGATGTGATTTTGGCATCAATTGCATCACCAGTATTGGCATAAAAATTCAAATCGGATTTAGTGGTGATAACAATAATAGCACCTGTTTTACTATCGGCCATATTTTTACAAGCTTTGGCGATTGCTGCCAAATCAAGCCCACTTGATTTACCCATATTCCAGTTAAATATTTTTTTATTCAGCACATTGGTATCAAAAAAACCCGATGTGCCCACATAAAGTAAAAACCTGCGAATTTCTTGCTGAAAAACGATGATAATTGCAATCACGCCAACACCTATAAACTTGCCAAGTATTTCGCTTAGCAACTCCATTTTTAGCGCCTCCACAATTTTCCAAATTAAAAAAATGGAAATTATACCAAGTACAATGTTAATGGCAGCAGTTCCTTTTACCAAACGATAGAGCTGATACAAAAGCACTGCAACTAACAAAATGTCAATTGCATCGAGCCAAGTAAATTGTATAAATAAAGTGTTAATCATTTGACTGATTGGCAAAACTAACAATTTTAATTGCCTCTGAGGCTTCTTTTACATCGTGCACTCGCAAAATATTGGCTCCGTTTTTCAAGGCAATTATATGTGCTGCCGTGGTGCCGTTCAGTGCATTTTCCGGAGTAGTGTTAAGCACTTTGTAAATCATTGATTTGCGCGATAAGCCAACAAGCAACGGGAAATTCAGTTCCTTAAATTTTTCTAAATTATTAAGCAACTCATAATTGTGTTTAAGCGTTTTACCAAATCCAAAACCTACATCAATAATTAGTTGATTAACACCTTTGCTTTTTGCAATTGAAGTACGCTGCTGCAGGTGACTGTAAACTTCTGTTGTTACATTTTTGTACTGCGGGTTTTCCTGCATATTTGTTGGTTCGCCTTTAAGATGCATAATTACAATGGGTATATTGTTTTTTGCCGCTGTGGTAAATATATTTTCATCAGCTATGCCGCCAAAAACATCGTTAATCATATTAGCGCCTGCATTTACTGCTTGCTGTGCCACATTGCTTCTAAAGGTATCAACCGAAATAATTACATCTTGGAAATTATTTCTAACCGCAGTTATTATGGGAATGAGGCGTTCGATTTCTTCTTTTTCTGAAACAAATGCCGCACAGGGTCGGGTAGAGTAGCCGCCAATGTCAATTATTGATGCACCATCGGCTATCATTTTTTCGACATGCGCCAGTATTTTTTCTTCCGAATTATGCTTGTTGCCGTCAAAAAAAGAATCGGGTGTTACATTTAGTATTCCCATTATTTTTGGCGAAGATAAATGGAGAGTTTTATGTTTAAAATTTAACTTCATTATACGTTTAAAAAATGTAAATTCGCTTCCTTTATGATTATGACAAAAACTACTGTTCAGTACGATTCGGCAGTTAAGATTTGCAAAGAAATCTTCATGAAAAAAATGAAAGATTACGGCACTGCTTGGCGCGTGTTGCGAACAAGTTCAATAACCGATCAGATTTTTATAAAAGCCCAGCGTATCCGAAACATTGAGGATAAAGGTACTCAAAAAGTGGATGAGGATATTCGTTCGGAATACATCGGAATAATTAATTACTCAATTATAGGTTTATTACAGCTTGGCTTGACAAATGATGAACGCATGGAATTACCCGAACCGGAAGTGAACACATTATTTGATAAACATATCAAGGGTGCAAAATCGCTGATGGAAAATAAAAATCACGATTATGGCGAAGCTTGGCGCGATATGCGTGTGAGCTCGCTCACAGATTTAATTTTAATGAAAATACTTCGCATCAAACAAATTGAGGATAATAAAGGAAACACCATAATTTCTGAAGGAATTGATGCCAATTTTAACGACATGATTAATTACGCCATTTTTGCGCTCATACGTTTAGAAGAAGAAATAAGCTGATGAATTTAGTTACACAAATAAGCCGAATTTTTGTAGGCGCTCTATTTATTTTTTCCGGCTTTATAAAAGCTAACGATCCACTTGGTTTTGCTTATAAGCTGGAAGAGTATTTTACGGTATTTGGCATGGATTGGTTAAAGTTCTCCGCATTATTCCTTTCCATCTTCATTTGTATATTCGAAATTGTAATTGGTTTTATGTTACTTATTGGTAGTAAAATAAAATTCACGCTTTGGATGCTGATGCTTATGATTGTGTTTTTCACTTTCCTCACATTTTATTCGGCCTACTATAACAAGGTTACTGATTGCGGCTGCTTTGGGGATTTTTTAAAACTCACACCATGGCAATCTTTTTACAAAGATTTAATTTTACTTTTCTTCACCATCGTTTTATTCATCGGCAAAAAATATTTGTCGCCATTGCTTACGGGCAGCGTTGAGCGCATTTCGGTTGGCGTTTTTGCAGTTATTGCTACTTCATTTCCGCTTTATACGGTAAACTATTTACCTGTTTTTGATTTTCGCCCTTACAAAATTGGCACTAATTTAATTGATGCGATGAAAACACCCGAAGGTGGCGAAGGTAAATTTGAAACCCAACTTTTTTATAAAAACTTAAAATCGAATGAAGTAAAAGAATTTACCACCAAAGATTATCCTTGGCAAGATACGCTCAACTGGAAATACGAAAAATCAGAAACCATTACTTTGGTAGCACCCACACTTGCTCCCGTTCACGATTTTGCGCTTATAAATGCCGATGGTGCCGATTACACAGAGGATATTTTATCGCAACCGGGAATAAAGTTTTTGTTGGTTTGTTCGTTTCTTGATAAAACAAATACTTCGGTATTTGGGCAGATAAATGATTTCGCACAATTGTGTAAAAAAGAAAATATCACATTTGTTGCCCTCACATCTTCATCCGACAGGATAGAGTCATTTAAAAAAGAAGTGAATGCCGATTTCGATTTTTATGTTACCGATGGCACACAGCTAAAAACAATAATTCGTTCTAACCCTGGCTTAATAATGCTCGATGGGCCTGTGGTAAAAGCAATGTGGCCGGCAAAAAGTTTGCCCGCCTTTAATGATGTAAAAGAAAAATATTTTAAGAAATAGCAAGTGGTAAAATTTATTTTTAAAAGAATAGTTTACGGTATATTAGTGATGCTTGGTGTTACAACTGTAGTGTTTTTTTTATTTAATGTTTTACCTGGCGACCCCGCCCGAATGATGTTGGGACAGAACGCATCGCAAGAACAAATTGATGCCATCAATAAAGATTTAGGAAGAGATAAGCCACTTAGTACACAGTTTATGATGTACATAAATGATTTGTCGCCAATATCTATTCATAATATTACCGATCCCGATCATTATTTATTTCTTAACCCTAAAAAATACAGCGGTGTAAAATTGTTTAATGTTTCATCCACAAAAGCAATTTGCTTAAAGTATCCTTACCTGCGCAGGTCATACATCACTAAGCGAAAAGTATCTGAAATAATAGTAGATAAATTACCATCCACATTTGTGTTGGCTGTAGCTTCCATTGTTTTAGCATCGTGCTTTGGTATATTTATAGGCATTATTTGTGCGCTGCGCAAAAATTCACTATTCGATAGAAGCGCTTTGGTTTTTGCCGTATTAGGCATGGCCGGCCCATCTTTCTTTGTCGGAATAATTATAGCTATGATGTTCGGCTATTTTTGGGCAAAAGAATTTCCGTTTCCACTTTTGCTTATTGTAATTTATTTCGTGTTCACAGCTTATTCATTTATAACTGCTTATAGCAAGCGCGATGATACATTTGAACAAAATAAAATCAAAGATTTTATTTTGGGAGCACTTTGGAAGGCGCTACCTGCAAGTGTTATTGTTTGGTTTGTAATTTATTTTCTCAATAAATTTTTCGCAATGCCATTCCCGCTAATTGATGCTTATATTAGTTTGCCCGGAACAAACCTTAACAACCAAGGCGGCTTATTTTATGTGGATGATTTTGGAAACGAGC
This sequence comes from Bacteroidia bacterium, assembly GCA_020054095.1. Lineage (GTDB taxonomy): Bacteria > Bacteroidota > Bacteroidia > JADZBD01 > JADZBD01 > JAGVMA01. Next base: position 7,721 of record JAGVMA010000033.1, read on the forward strand.
GTTTGCAATTGAAAAATTTAATTCTTCCCGCCATCACTCTTGGTATTCGTCCGCTTGCAATTGTAATACAACTCACACGAAATTCTTTTTTAGATGTTTTGTCGCAAGATTATATTAGAACTGCACGAGCGAAAGGATTAAGTTATTACACCATTATAATAAAACATGCATTAAAAAATGCACTTAACCCTGTAATCACAGCTATATCGGGTTGGTTTGCCGGTTTAATGGCAGGTGCAGTTTTCGTTGAACAAATTTTCGATTGGAAAGGAATAGGTTCGGAAATTGTGGAAGCGTTATTTAAACAAGATTTGCCAGTGCTGATGGGATGCGTTTTGGTAGCAGGTGCAGTTTTTGTTATCATCAACATTATTGTTGATTTGGTTTACGGAATTTTAGACCCACGAGTGAGGGTGCAATAATTTATGCAGATGCGAAAAAAAATAATAGCCGGCAATTGGAAAATGAATTTGTCTTTATCTGAAGGCGAAAAATTAGCTGATGTAATAATGGCTGAAATGCCGGCTACTACTGCCGAAGTAATTATCGCACCATCATTTATTCACCTCGCTAATGTATCTGCAAAGGTTAGAGGCACCTCAATAAAAATTGCAGCACAAAATTGTAGCCAACATAATGCAGGCGCTTATACAGGCGAAGTGTCGGCCGAAATGATAAAATCATCGGGCGCATATTATGTGATTATTGGCCACAGTGAACGCAGAGTTTATTTTAAAGAATCGAATGAGTTGCTGCTTCAAAAAATAAATAAAGCAATTGAGTACAAGCTAAAAGTTATTTATTGCATTGGCGAAAATTTAGCGCAACGCGAAGCGGGTAATCATTTCGATATTGTGCACGAGCAGCTAAAGGCAGTGCTTTTTAATTTATCGGCTCAAGCAACTGTTGACACTATAATTGCATACGAGCCCGTGTGGGCAATAGGCACAGGCAAAACTGCAACACCTGAACAAGCACAAGAAATGCACGCCTATATTCGCGATACAATTAAAACGCACTACAATGCCGATGTGGCAAATGCTGTTCGGATTCTTTACGGAGGAAGTTGCAACGAACAAAACGCTGCATCCATTTTAACATTGCCCGATGTAGATGGCGGTTTAATAGGTGGTGCATCACTTAAAGCAGAAAGTTTTATTTCAATAATTAAAGCTGCCAATTAGTGAATTACATCGAATTTAAATTCACTGTTTCGCCCCGAGAGCCGTTTACAGAAATACTCACCGTTAATATAGCTGAAATAGGTTTTGATAGTTTTGTGGATACCGACAGTGGTGTTGACGCTTACATTGTGGCCGAAACATTTTCAGAAAAATTATTTAAAGAACTCGATATTTTTAAAAACACCCAGGTTAAAATTTCTTATACCAGAAGTAATATTGAACCTCAAAACTGGAACCACCTGTGGGAAAGCAATTTTACACCTGTTGAAATTGGTGAACAATTAATTATCCGCGCGCCCTTTCATCAGCAAAGTAACAAGCCCGATATTGAAATAGTTATAGAACCAAAGATGTCGTTCGGCACAGGGCACCACGAAACTACCTATTTAATGTCCGAGCAAATATTGAAAATGAATTGGCAACATAAAACTGTTTTAGACATGGGTAGTGGAACGGGAATATTGGCAATTTTAGCAGCTAAACTTGGTGCAACCAATTGTCATGCAATTGACATAGAAGAATGGGCGGTGGAAAACGCATTGGAAAATTGCGCTCGCAATAACATAAGCACTGTAATTGTTGATAAAGGTTCAGCAAATCTTTTGCAAGGCAGAAACTATGATTGTATCTTAGCTAACATCAATAAAAATGTGCTTTTAGCCGATATGCATCAGTACGCAAAATCACTTAACAAAGGTGGCGATATACTGCTGAGTGGTTTTTTTATTACCGATGCGGATGACATAATTGCTTACGGCACAAATATTGGTTTAACCGAATTAAACCGAAATTCTAAAAACAATTGGTGTATGTTGCACCTCAAGAAAAATTAGCGTATGACCAAACGTATTTATCTTTTTTCAGTTTTTTCAGTTTTCATTTTTACTAACTTATTAGCTCAAAGCACGATTAAAAGTTTCTCTTCCGATTCGGTAAAGTTTTTGGCAGAGATGACTGCCTTTTTTGATAACGCAAATAAAAAAGATGGCAAAGATTTTATTGAAGATAAATTTAAACCGGTGTGGCTGAAAGAGACTTGGGACCCGGCAAAACGTGCTTATGTTTATAAAGTTTGTAATGATTTACTCAAAAAACGACTACGCCCTTATCCAGAGTTTAAAAACTTTTTAATGGCGCTTATTAATTTCCGCCAAAACAAATTATCGGAAACTACTTGGAAACAATGGCAAGCTGCAGTTGAAAAACTGATGGAAAAAGCGAAGAATAAAGACATCACTTCGTTTATGGAAGCATCCGAACTTCTATTTGAAGGCAGTGTTTTGTTCCGTTCCAATGCTTTGCAATGGGGTGCATCGAGCAGCGATTACACCATTGAATACGATAGCGTTCCGAAAATTACATTTAAGCAAACCGATTTAATAAGTGTGGTGAAAAACGATAGCGCTATAATATTTAATACATCGGGCGCTTATTATCCAACTTCGGATAACTGGATAGGTAAAGGCGGAAAAGTAACTTGGGCGCGTGTGGGTGTAGATGAAAATACCATTTATGCCGAAATAAATAAATACAAACTAAAACTTAGCAAGCAGGGCTACGAAGTAGATTCGGCTGTGTTTTACAATAAAGTTTATTTTCCTAAACCCATTATAGGCAAGCTTAGCGACAAAGCTGTGCCCGATGCTAATGCGAATAATGCTAACTACCCAAAGTTTGAATCGTATAGCAAGCGATTTCAAATTAATGGCATAGCCAATGGCTCGGTTGATTTTGACGGAGGCTTTAACATGAGCGGAAACCGTTTCATCGGTTCGGGTAACAAAGAGAAAAAAGCACTGATAGTAATTAAACGCAACGGAAAAAAATTCATGGTAGCATCATCAAGTATTTTCGTTTTTAAAAAAGACCGCATTTATTCTGACGAAGCTGCAATTACAATGTATTTAGATGCCGACTCGATATTTCACCCCAATCTCAAATTCAATTTTAACATTGATAAACGCGATGTGAATTTAATAAGAACCGAAGCCGGAATTTCTCGCGCTGCATATTCTAATACGTTTCACAAAGTAGATATGTATATTGAAGAAATATACTGGAAAATAGATTCGGCATACATGAACATGAAAACGCTTATTGGCAGCACTATTGGCGAGTCGTCTTTTGAATCGAGCAACTATTTTAGGCAAGAACGTTTCGACCAATTTATGATGCAAGACCAAATAAGTCCGCTTACGCAGATGAAAGATTATGTAAAGTCAATTGGTGGCACTAAAGAATTTGCTGCAACAGATTATGCAAAATATGTAAAATACCCGATTTACGAAATCCAACCAACACTTGTGAAAATGGCAGTGGCCGGTTTCATTAACTATGATATAGATGGCGATTGGATACAAGTTAAGGAACGACTTTACGATTACTCGTTTGCACGAGTTAAGTTGAAAGATTACGATGTGATAAACATTATGTCGAAAGTGCAAGGCGGTGCAAACAATGCGCAGATGAACCTACTTAATTATGATATTAAAATTAGAGGCGTGCGCGAAATATTTTTGAGCGATTCTCAAAATGTTTACATCTATCCCGAAAAGCAAGAAGTAACGCTAAAGAAAAACCGAAACTTTGATTTTGGTGGAAAAGTAAATGCCGGCTTGTTAGAGTTTTACGGTAAAAAGTTTTCATTTGAATACGATAAATTCAAAATTAATTTGAACGATGTGGATTCAATGAAAATGTCAATTAAAGAAAAAGGCCCAAATGGCAGTTCGCGAGTAGTGAAAATAAAAACAGTAATCGAGGGCATTAATGGCGAACTGATAATTGATGAAATGACTAATCGCTCAGGCATAAAGAGCGATAAGTTTCCGCAGTATCCGGTTTTAAAAACCAATAAAGAATCGTTTGTTTATTATGATAGAAAAAATATTCAGAAAGGTGTTTATAACCGCGATAAGTTTTATTTTAAACTCGATCCATTTACCATTGACTCGTTAGATAATTTTCAGCCGCAAGGCATAAAGCTCGATGGCGATTTCGTTTCGGCAGGTATTTTACCGCAAATCAGAGAGCAACTTTCCGTTCAGCCCGATTACTCATTAGGATTTGTTAGAAAAACAGGCACAGAAGGATTAGCACTTTATACCACCAAAGGAAAATTTGATGCAACCGTAAAACTGAGCCACAAAGGATTGCAAGGCGATGGAACAATCAGTTATTTGACTTCTACCACGATTTCAAAAGACATTATGTTTTATCCCGATTCAATTAACGCAAATGCCGATAGCTATGTGGTGAAAGAGCAACCAAAAGGAAGTAAAACAGAATATCCGCCTGTAAAAGGTGACACTGTTTATGTACATTGGGTTCCTAAGAAAGATGTAATGCAGGTTTTTAGTAAAGATAAGCCGCTTGATATGTTTGCCGGAAAATTAAAATTAAACGGACACATAAATTATAAGCCAACCACTATGACAGGCTCTGGTAAAACAGAATTTGCCGGTGCCGAAATGCAATCGTATCACTACACGTTTAAAAACCAAAAATTTTCTGCCGATACAGCTAACTTCCGACTAAAAGCACTTGAGCAAAGTTTGTACGCTTTTTCTACCTATAACGTAAATGCAACTATTGATTTTGAAAAGAAAGAAGGATCATTTAAATCTAACGGAAAAGGATCAATTGTAAGTTTCGATGTAAATAAATACATCTGTTATATGGATGAATTTAAGTGGCAGATGGATGACAATACAATTGAAGTGTCGTCAAACACAAAAACAAAGTCGAATAACCCCGGTGAGTTGGATTTTACCGGTCCTGAATTTATTTCGGTTCATCCGAAGCAGGATTCGTTGCGCTTTTTTGCACAAAAAGCAAAATTCGATATTAAAAATTTTATTATTTCAGCAAAAAGCGTGAAATATATAAATGTTGCCGATGCCCGTGTTTATCCTGATAGCGGAAATGTTACCGTATTGAAAGATGCCGTGATGAAAACATTAAACAATGCCGAAATAGTTGCCAACAGCGTTACTAAGTATCATAAAATTTATGGATCAACGGTAAATGTTTTTGGCAGAAAGAGTTATACCGCTAATGGTAAATACGATTACGTGGATGAATTAAAAAAGAAACAAACTATATTTTTCAGCAATATAAGTGTAGATACATCTATACAAACTTATGCCGATGCTGTTATTGCCGATACTTCGCATTTTATGCTCAGCCCTAACTATGAGTATTATGGAAAAGTGTTTTTGCGTTCTACCGATCAGTTTTTAACTTTTGAAGGTTCGTGTATGATGCAACACGCTTGTAACACCATTCCTAAAGGGTGGTTTATGTTTAAGAGCCAAATAAATCCTAACCAAATTTATATACCTGTGGGTAAAGAAGTTTATGATAAAGATGGGAAATCTTTTGCTGCAAGTATTATGAGCACAACAGATTCTAATCAGGTGTACACGGCATTCCTTTCAAAAATTATCAGTAAAAATGATATTCAGGTTGTTCCCGCTGAAGGTTATTTGTATTTCGATAAACCCTCGCGTGAATACCGTATCGCTTCAAAAGAAAAATTAGTTGAACGCTCATTGAATGGTAATTTCTTGAGTTTAAACGCAAACAAATGCATTGTGTATGGCGAAGGAAAATTAAACTTAGGAACCGATTTAGGCCAAGTTAAAACATTAACTGTGGGCAATGCTACACATAATACAAACAACGATTCGGCTTATTTTGATTTAATGATTTTATTGGATTTCTTTTTTGATGACGGAGCATTGGATAAAATGGCAGATGTGATAAATGCAAAAACAGATTTGCCGGCCACTAACTTTGGCCGACCAACTTATGAAAAAGGTTTGCGCGAAATTGTGGGAAAAGAAAAAGCCGACAAATTAATTTCTGAGGTAAACCTATATGGTAAGTTTAAAAAATTTCCTGATGAGTTAGAAAGGTCTATGTTCATCACCGATTTAAAAATGCGCTGGGATCCAAAATCTAAATCATACATCTCATCAGGGAAAATAGGAATTGGCAATATTCGTAAAAATCAGATAAACAAAATGGTAGATGGCTGGGTTCAATTAAAAAGAAAACGCGGTGGCGATGAGATAAATATTTATTTGGAAATAGAGCCGGGCACTTGGTATTTCTTCAGCTATACGAATGGAATTATGCAGGCAATATCATCTAAAGAAGATTTTAATACAATTTTAAAAGAGTTAAAACCCGAAAAGCGCCAACAAGAAGTTCCAAAAGGAGAAAAGCCGTATCAGTTTTCATCAGCATCTGAAACAAAGAAAGACTTGTTTGTGAAAAAAATGAAACAAGCAAACCAAAGTGATGATTAGCGCGATGATAAAATATCGAGCATTATAATTACGCCATAAACAATTACTCTTGCCCAAAATAAATCCATTTCGGGGCTGCGCGTGGTAGTGTTATCTTGCTGTTGGTTATTTTTCTTCTTTTTTTGTTGACTGTTATTGTTCGCGTTTTCATCACCGGCATAGTTCCACTGCGAATTGTTTATCTGCGCATTCATCTTCGAGATTTCATCTTGCGTAATTTCTCGCTCTACGGTTTTGTTTTTTGATGTTTCAACACGAAGCGTCATTGTACCGTCCTCGTTTTCTAGCACACGAGCCGCCACATACACATCGTTACGATATTCAGGAAAGAGATTAAAAACACGTTTTTCGGTGCTGTCAATCACGTTTCCCACTTGTGGGTGAACAGAAACCACCGATTGACCTGTTTGCGAAAATCCCGAAACAGATAGCACAGAAAATGCTGCGGCAATTAAAAATATTTTTTTGCTCATATTCAAATATAATAAATTAAAAACATTAGTAGCTTTATGCTTTATTTATAAGTTGACAGAATGACTTTCTCAAAAAAATCGGTAGTCGGCATTGTTGGTTCGGGCGCTATGGGAACCGGCATTGCACAAGTAGCTGCAATGGCAGGACACAATGTTCTCATGTTCGATACTAATATAACCGCTTTAGGTAAAGCAAAATTTTCGCTCGAATTAAATTTGCAAAAAGCTGTAGAAAAGCATAAGCTAAAGCAAGAAGAAGCAAATACAGTTTTTAGCAGAATTAACCTTATTCAATCACTGCAAAATTTTGCTGATTGCGATTTAATTATTGAAGCTATTATAGAAGACTTGAAAATTAAACAACAATTGTTTCACGATATTGAAAACATTGTTTCCAAAGATTGTGTTTTAGCTACTAATACTTCTTCACTTTCCATCGCTTCCATTAGTTCTGCATTACAAATACCAAAGCGTTTTTTAGGAATTCACTTTTTTAATCCGGCACACATCATGCCCTTGGTTGAAATTATCCCCGGCATTTTAACCGATACAGCAATTGTTGCTGATTGTAAAAAACTGATTGATGAATGGGGCAAACTAACCGTACTCGCTAAAGATACTCCCGGTTTTATTGTAAATAGAGTTGCACGCTCGTTTTATGGCGAGGCAATAAGAATTTACGAAGAAGGTTTTGCTGACTTGCCTGACGGACAGGCAGGTTTTGCTACTATTGATTGGGCCATGAAAGAATTTGGAGGATTTAAAATGGGACCCTTTGAGTTGATGGATTTTATTGGCAACGATATAAATTATAAAGTAACTGAAAGTGTGTGGGAGCAATTTTTTTACGAACCCCGCTTTAAGCCATCGCTTACACAAAAAAGATTATTTGAGGCAAAACTCTTTGGCCACAAGTCAGGAAAAGGGTACTATAATTATTCCGATGGCGTAGCTATGCCCGTGGCGATAAAGAATAAAGCTGCAGGAGAAATTATTTTTTCAAGAATTTTAACGATGCTTATCAATGAGGCAGCAGATACTTTGTACTTAAAAATCGCCACCAAAGAAGATATTGATTTGGCAATGACGAAAGGTGTTAACTACCCAAAAGGACTGCTAAAATGGGCAGACGAAATAGGAATAGATAAATGCCTTGGTACAATGGAAAAACTTTATGCTGAATATAATGAAGACCGTTACCGACCGAGTACTATGTTCAGAAAAATGAAACGCGAAGGCAAAACAAAATTTTATGAGTAACGATAGCGCAAAAAATATAGTAGGTAAAATGATGGCCGAAGATAAATTCAGTCAATGGCTTGGTATTGAAACTATGGTGGAAGAAAAAGGCCGCTCGGTATTAAAAATGAAAGTGCGTGAAGAAATGGTAAATGGTTTTGGAATTGCACATGGCGGAATCTGTTTTTCATTTGCCGATAGCGCTTTGGCATTTGCATCTAATGCTTATGGCAGATTAAGTGTTGCACTTGAGTGTTCCATTTCTTTTGCCGTTGCTGTTAATGTAAACGATGAATTGGTTTGTGAAGCTCGTGAGCTTTCGCTCACAAATAAAACAGCAACCTATCACATTGAAATATCAAACCAAAAAAATGAAAAAGTGGCTTTCTTTAAAGGCACAGTTTACCGTACAAGTAAAGAGTGGAGTGTTAAATAATTATAATTTACAATTTCAAATTTCAAATTTACAAATTGAGTAACCAGCAACCAGCAACCCGCAACCATAACTATGAACAAAACATATATAATAGATGGAATTAGAACTCCGGTAGGAAATTTTGGCGGCACTCTTGCTGCAGTTCGCACCGATGATTTAGCTGCAATTGTTCTAAAAGAATTAGCAAACAGAAATTCAGGAATTGACTTTAGCGAAGTGGGCGATGTGATACTTGGCTGCGCCAATCAAGCGGGTGAGGATAATCGTAATGTTGCACGTATGGCGCTTTTGCTTGCCGGATTGCCGCACACAGTTCCGGGTGAAACAGTTAATCGTTTATGTGCTTCTGGATTATCGGCAAGTATTGCTGCTGCACGTGCAATAATGGTAGGCGATGCCGACTTGATGATTGCAGGTGGTGTAGAAAACATGACGCGCGGTCCTTGGGTTATTTCAAAAACTTCAACTCCTTATGGCAGAGATGCGCAAATGTTTGATTCCAGTTTTGGGTGGCGCTTTATTAATCCTAAAATGAAAGAGATGTATGGAGTAGATGGAATGGGTGAAACAGCAGAGAACTTAGCACAGCGCGATAAAATAAATAGATCCGACCAAGATAATTTTGCATTGTGGAGTCAGCAAAAAGCAACAGCAGCATTAAAAAATGGACGCCTGGCAAAAGAGATTATTTCTGTGTCTATTCCACAAAAAAAAGGCGATGCTAAAATTTTCTCTACCGATGAATTTATTAAACCGGAAACCAACATCGAAATTTTATCGAAATTGAAACCTGCTTTTAATAAAGATGGAACAGTAACCGCAGGCAATGCATCGGGTTTAAATGATGGAGCTGCCGCAATTTTATTAGCATCCGATAACGCAATAAAAAAATATAATTTAAAACCTAAAGCACGAATTGTGTCAAGCGGAGTAGCAGGGGTAGAGCCGAGAATAATGGGCATAGGCCCTGTAGAAGCAGCTAATAAAGCATTAGCAAAAGCAAATTTAAAATGGACGGATATTGATATTATTGAATTAAACGAAGCGTTTGCTGCTCAGGCATTAGCTTGTACACGTTCTTGGGGGCTTGCTGATAATGATATGCGAATTAATCCGAATGGAGGTGCAATTGCAATAGGACATCCGCTTGGCATGAGTGGCGTACGTATTTTAAATTCTGCTGCTGTTGAATTGCACGAACAAAACAAGCGCTACGCATTAGTTACAATGTGCATTGGAGTAGGGCAGGGCTACGCTGTAGTGATTGAAAAATGTTAGTTAGTTGGTAACTTAATCCATTCATTTAATCTAACCACAGGGTAACGCTTGTGCGATTTTTCATAATAAACAGAATGTTGGTAAATGAAATAAAGTTGTGCCCATCTGCTTGCTGCAAAATCTTTATCGGTTTGCTTTTTATTTTCAAATTCAGTTTTTAATTTTTTATCGCTGTTAAGTATTTGCTCAGCTTGTTCTTCAAATATATAATCGCTAAACCATTCTTTTTGCTGAAGTACAGCATCAAAAAATCCCCAAGCGAAAAACGAATCATCGCCTTCTGGCTCAAGTGTTTCTATAACATAACGAATTGCCTGCTGCGAAACACTTATAACATAATCACCGGCATAAAATTTAATTTTCTGCTGCTCTTTTCTCACCTTTATTTTTGAGTGTAGATAGTGTCCTTCAAATGGATTGCTGCCTGTTTTATAATCTTCTATGTAATATACTTCGCAGCTAATGCTTGTGTCTTTATTGAGTTGCTTCATTTCAACTTTGTTCAACTTTAGCAAATCAATAACCTTATGCCAGGCTTGCGGTACAATATATATTGCAGGTGCTTCTATTGTTGTACCCGGTTTATAATCGTTATAAAATTTTATTTTTTTTATAGTTAGTGTATTTCTGTCGTAATACATGCGTTGTGTGCCGCTTATATTGCTTGTTTTGTATTTCGGCTCGTATCCTTTAAAATCTATCAGTTCAAATTTTGTTGTATCTAATTCCCAATTTAAAACGTGCGAAGTTAGTGCATTGTTTTTTTTAATCGCTTTTGCACGGATGTCAATTATCTTTTTGTAATCAATATTTGTTTTGGTTACAAGGCATTGCAATAAATCATAAGTAGCCCACACTCTGTCGTTGTAAGGTTTCCACATGTGCGTTTCCGAAACCAAGCCAATTGTATTAAACAAGGCAGCATATCCAGTTGAAAAACGTGGCGTTTCCATAAAACCAACTATACCACTTTCCGGTGTTTCTTCAAGCGTATTTACATACGGACACATTTCATGTTTTTTCTCTTTCATTGACTTATATAAACCGGGAACAAAAGCTGTAGTCATATATTCCGATAAATCAATTTGCAACTTGTTTTTTTGTGTTGCAATAAGTGTCATTGTGTATTGATAATCGGCACCATTTGATACATGCGTATCAATAAACACATCCGGATTCCATTCTTGAAAAATAGTAACTAATGCTTTTGTATTACCGGCATCACATTTTATAAAATCTCTGTTAAGGTCAAGATTTTGAGCGTTACCTCTAAATCCGTATTCTTCAGGTCCGTTCTGATTGGCTCTCGAATATTTCCCTCTGTTTAAACAGCCATCCACGTTGTAAACAGGAACAATACAAATAACCAAATTATCCGGCAACTCTGCGGGTTTACTAAGCAACTTTTTAGTTAATTCAATACTGGCATCTATTCCATCGGGCTCGCCCGGATGTATTCCATTATTGATTAAAAGAACTGCTTTGCCTTTTTGTTTTATTGAATTGGCATCAAAATCTTTGTCTTTTGAAATTACAAAAAGGTGTAGCGGTTTTCCCACATCCGTTTTTCCGTATTCAATTAATTTAGTTTGTGGACTTAATTTTGAAAAACCCTGGTAGGTCGTAATTATTTCATCATAAGTTAATGTGGTAGTGTAATTTTTCCGCTGGCCATTTTGAGCTAAGCAAATAGTTGAGCATAATGATAGAATTAACAGCCGTTTCATATTCTATTTCAAACTAATAATTAACTCAGTTTTTTCTGATTTACCGGTTGCTGTATCAGTAACCACAACCCAATATTTGCCAGGCATTAAATGATATTTACCATCATCGCTTTTGTCAACCACTACTTCTTTGCCTTCGCTTTTTGTTTTCAAGTATTTCACATACCATTCTATTTTTGTTGCATCCACAGCGGCATCGTAACTTATATAGTTAATTCCTTTTGTTAGTTTTTTTGATGTGAAATAGATTGTGTTTTCATCTTCCGTTTTAATATCAATATTTACTGCGCCATCTTTTTTAACATATACAGGAATTTGAATTGACGCTTTAATGCTGTCGCCCCATATACTTGGTTTTTTGCCCCACATTTTACTGTGTCGAGTTTTTGCGACATCAAATACTACCCAATTTTTTTGCAATACATCATCGGTTAATTTCTGAATTTCGGTTAGCGATGCAGTATAAATTGAGCGACCATGCGTGCCAACTATTAATTCATTTTCTTTTGGCTGAATTTGCAAATCGTGAACTGCAACATTTGGCAATCCATTATTCATGAGCATAAATGTTTTGCCTTTGTTGAGCGAAACATAAACTCCGCCATCAGTGCCAACGTAAAGTATATTACTGCTTATTACATCTTCGCGAATAACATTCACAGGTTCAGCAGGTAAGTCCAATCCAATTTTTGTCCAAGTGGTTCCAAAATCTTTTGACATATAAATGTGCGACTGAAAATTATCCCATGTGTGTCCGTTAAGGCAAACGTAAACTGTACCGGTATCATATTTTGATGCAATTATTCTTCGCACCCATAAGTTTTTCGGCAATCCGTTTTCAATTCGCTTCCAATTGTATCCACCATCTTTACTCACTTGCACTGCACCATCATCACTACCTAGGTAAAGTAATCCAAATTTTAATTCCGACTCATCTATGCAAGTAATTGTGCCATAAGCAACATCTCCTTTTTTTCCACCATTAGTTAAGTCTTTCGATAGCGTTTGAAAATCATCTCCTTTATTCATCGAACGATGAAAATGATTGGAACAGAAATATACAATATCCTGATTGTGTTTTGAAAGCAGGATGGGCGCTTGCCAATTCCAGCGATAAGGACGCTCCCCTAAATCGTGCGAAGGAGTGATTGGTTTTGTTTCGCCTGTTTTTTTATTGATTCTAAAGTAATTCCCGAATTGATAACCTGTGTAAATGGTATTGTTATCGCGCGTATCAATTTGAATTTGCATACCATCGCCACCCATAATTGATTTGTATGGATACTGTCCTTCCTGATGCCAGCCCAATGAATAATTGTAATTACTAGGACCATACCAACCTCCATTATCTTGCAGCCCACCATAAATATTATAGGGATCTTCCATGTCATAATTAATGGCGTAAAATTGCCCCACCGCAGGCGTGTTACATTTATACCAGTTTTTACCATCATCGTAACTTATGTTAATTCCGCCATCGTTACCATTTATAACATGGCCGTTTCTTTTCGGATTTATCCAAAGCGCATGATGATCGGCATGCACATTATCGGCATACATGGATTGAAATGTTTTTCCGCCATCATCAGATTTTAACATGAAAAGCCCCGCAAGGTATATTTTGTTAGCATCGGTTGGTGAAATCCACACGCGCGAAAAATAGTAACCGTAAGTAAAAAATAATTCGTTGATGTACTTGTCGGTTGTTTTTACCCATGTTTTTCCTTCATCAGTTGATTTGTAAAGCTCTGGGCCTATCACATCGCTATCAAATAAAAGTGTATTCGCATCTTCCAAAAACTCTGCTAACTGAATGGGTTTTAATTTTTTGTTTTTCACCATCTCTTTCACCATTTCAGCAGTATATTTTTTTGGAAAATCGTTTTGAGCAAGAAACACATCTAACTTTTTATTGTCGAGCAAAAGAAACTGTTCGGCAGTTATTTTTTTCAATGTGTCTTTTGTAATTACGGTTTCGTTTGTAATTGTTTTCGATTCTTTTTTTCTGATGTCTTGATTATCAGCAATGGCATAAATAATATTGCCCGATTGAGCATAAACAGCCAAGCCAATTCTGCCAACCCCCGCACTATTTGGGAAGCCACTGCCTTCTCCCGAAATCAATGACCAAGTATTACCTCCATCTTTTGTTTTGTAGATTCCTGATGTTTTTCCGGATTCAACAAAATCCCACGCACGTCTTTCGCGGTACCAAAGCGAAACATAAATTGTGTTATTGTTAATTGGATCCATTTGCATGTCAATTGCACCTGTATTTTCATCTTTGTATAAAATTTGCTTCCAAGTTTTTCCGCCATCGGTGGTTTTGTAAACACCACGTTCTTTATTTGCTGAAAATAAATGACCGAGAGCTGCAACGTAAACCGTGTTAGGGTCTTTAGGGTCAATAATTACTTTGCCAATGTGATGCGTTTCTTCTAATCCCAAATGCTGCCAAGTTTTTCCTTTATCACTGCTTTTAAAAATTCCTACACCGGCATACGATGAGCGGCTTGAATTATTTTCACCAGTACCTACCCAAATAGTTTCTCCATTTTTCCAATCCACATCAAAATCGCCAATAGTAAGCGCGCCTTGGTTATCGAAAATAGGAGTAAACGAGAGCCCGTTATTTTCCGTTTTCCATAAACCGCCAGATGCGTAAGCAACATAAAAAATAGTTGGATCAGCAGGGTTTACTTCCAAATCTACCACACGTCCGCTCATGATGGTTGGCCCCACAGACTTAAACGGAACATTTGATACCAAGGAATTTTGCAGGAGTAATTTTTTTTGCTCTATTCCTTTCATGCGCTCAGCAAAAGGGGTAGCGGAAACGGGATTAACAACGGTTTGTGCATTTAATGAAATTTGAAAAATAGATGCGGTAACTAAAATGTATTTTTTCATTGTATCTTTTTTATAATACTTCGTTATAAGGAGGGCTAAAGTAATAAATTAGAACTATGTTAAAGCGTGTTTTGTCAGTCATATTTGCCGTTAGTACTTCTTATTTTTATTCTCTTAACAAAATTCTCTACAGATATGAAAAAAAACATCACTCTCTTTGTTTTGTCTGCTTTTTTAATTGTGGATGATGGTATTAATGATGGAAAGTATGGTTATAATTCAAATATGAGTAATACAATGTATCAGTCAAGTTATAATACTGATAAGTTTGAGTCGGACAATGTTGTTGGCGAATCTGATTTAACAAAAATAATTAAAATTAAGTACGAGATTTTTGCCGAGTTTGAGATACAGTAGTTAGTTTACTTGCTCCAATTCCAAACAAAGCAAAATCGTATTTCACCGGGTCGGTTTTATCGAGTTGCTGCAAGTTGGCAGTTAATTCTTCCACCGCTTTCCAGTCATTTTGTTTGCGAGTTAAAATTCTGAGTTGTCTTGCCGTGTTACCGCTATGCACATCGAGCGGACAATAAAGTTGTGCCGGTGTAAAGCAATTCCATATCCCAAAATCAACTCCGGCTTTATCTTTTCGTACCATCCAACGCAAAAACATATTTATTCGCTTAGCAGCACTTCCATCAGCAGGGTTTGAAATATGTTTTTCACTTCGTTCAGCGTGTTTGGTTTCAAAGAACAGCGTTCTGAATTTTATAATTCCCGATTTTACGTCAGTAGCAGAAAAACAATTTTCTAACCCTTTGTGTTTGGTGTAAATATTTTTTAACGATTGTATAAAAAACATGCAATCGGTTGCATTAAAAGTGCGGTGCACAAATTTTTTAAACGGAGCTAAATTTGTTGTAGAATGATTGCAGATAAAATCGTGTGGAGCGTAATCCATTTGCTGCATAAGCCAATTAGCATTTTTTAAAATTGTTGGCCGCTGCCCCCAAGCAATGGTTGCAGCCATAAAAGCGGCAATTTCTATATCTGCTTTTTTACTGAACCGGTGAGGAATAGAAATTGGATCAGGTTCGATAAAAGGCAGTTGGTTAAAAAATGCAACACGCTCATCAAGAAAAGACTTTAGTTCTTTTATCTTATTCGCGTTCAATTTTTTCTTTTATTTTTTTTAGCTTATCGTCAATTCGTTTAAAAAACTGATTGCGCTGTTTTTCAGCAACGCCACTAATTTGTGTTGATTTTTTCATCAGTGTTTTTAGCCAAGTATCCGTTTCGCTACAAAACGATGTATTGGTGGTAAGCATTGTGTTAAGCGTGTGATAAGACAAATAGGTTCCTTTGTTGGCACCCATGCTAACTAATATGCAGTTGTTACCAATGGTTATATCGCTTTGGTAAAGTGTGAAATTATTTGTGGTGTTGCTTGGAGCTGTCCCTAAACTGTATTTGAAATTTAATTCTGCCTGCTTTTTTATGTGCTGCATCATGGTTTCAAAATCGGTGCAAACTTGCAAGGCATCGTCTTTGGTTGCAAATAACCCTGATTCCCAAAAATACTCAATCTGTAACAGTGTACTGTTTACTGTATCTTCCGACCATATTTCAACCGATGGAATTTGGCTGTAAACTTCGTTCACTTTTTTGCATGCAGCAATTAATTCATCTGAAACAATATTAGCAGCAAATTTTTTCTCCTCAAGTTCAGGCGAGTTTAAGATAGATTTTGTCCAGTAAAAAATTTTAAAAGCCGTTAAGTGAGGCAATGCAAAATGGTGAAATATAGGAATGTCTTCGCCTGCAAAAATAATTTGCTTCTCATCAAACGCAAGCATCTTGCTTAAATCATTGTAAATTGAATTGATGTACTTAGCAAAGCCGGCAAAGTTGGGATCAATAGGTTTATAAAAAAAATTAACAATGCCTGTGTTTCCGCTATTCACAAAATTATCGAACGAAAAATTGAAGCGTGTGCAAAGCAGTGCAATTTCCTCAATAGTTAACGGAGTTTCGCCTCTAATTCTGCGGTAAGCGCTATCGTTACTTATTTTAAACAAATCGCCAATCGTTTCTACGAGCGATAAATGAGCAGGAAGCATCTCTTTTAAGTTGCCCATTAGCTTTACTTGTGCTTCGTTTGTGGTCTTTTCCACTTGTTTTTTTTCTGATTTTGCCATAATGGATATGCTATTTAATTGCAATTTATAATTTTTTAAGCTATGAATTTTGCAAAATTCAATAATTGCTTATGCATGCCTTCGTTAGTTTGGCTTCTATTCTATTGCTTTCTGCAAAAATAGGCCGTTACTGCCCACAAAGTAGTTTCTTAAATGGTGTATTCCGGTGCAATTTTGTTTCATCATTAAAACTAAAAAACACACAAAATGAAAACAAGAACACAAAAATTAACAATTGCCATAACAGCAATTATTATTATGGTTTTAGGTTTTGCACCAATAAGCAAAGCACAAAATAATAAATTGAAATCAAGTTTATCAGTACTCAATATTGATACAAAAGGAATAGGCATGGATCCTATTCAAATGGGAAATTTGGTTAGAATAGAATTGGAAAAGCAAGATACTTTTCAAGTGATGGACAGGTACGATGTGGCCTATGTGATTGAAAAAAATAAACTATCAATTGGTAATTGCTACGGAAAACTTTGTTTGGTGGAAGTGGGAGAGATAATTAAATCTGATTATATGTTTACCGGAAGTGCCGAGTTGTATGGCGAAACAATTATTATCACTTTCAGATTAATTGATGTTAAATCGCAAACGATTGTGAAAACGCAAGTTAACGAGTATTTAAACTTGCCTCGCGAATTGCAAACTATGGTGCGCATCACATTAAATAGTATGTTGGGTAAAAAATCAGACGAAACCATTGTTCAAACACTAACAAAAAAGAACAACTACGATAATTCTATTAACAATAAGAATAAAACAAAAGTAGATTTATCGGGGCCGCGCAGTGGGTTCACAGTTTTTACCGGTAATGCTGCAAAATACATGGAATCGCCAAAAGAACGTGGTGGTTACAACTCATATCCGGTTATGTTTCAGTTTGGTTACCAGTTTGAAAAGCAATATTTAAACGAAGGAAACTACCAAGCACTTTTTGAATTTTTGCCAACCATTACCGGCTTTAATCAAAACGTGTTTATACCAAGTTTCACCATTTTAAATGGTATCAGAAATAACAAGCACGGCTGGGAATTTGCTTTTGGCCCCACTTTCGGAATAGTAAGAAAAGCCGATGGTTACTATGATGGCGGCAATAACTGGCAATTAGCAAGCAATTGGATAGATACACTTCCAAACCCATTTCCGATTATTGAGCGCATTGATAGTCGCGGTACTCCGGAGTTAAATTCATCGTTTATACTTGCATTTGGTAAAACTTTTAAATCTGGCAAACTCAATATACCTGTTAACTTTTATGTTGTTCCCAATAAAGAAGGATGGCGATTTGGAGCATCGTTCGGGTTTAATGCTAAAAAATGGTAATTCACACACTTTTAAAAAAAATAAAGCTATGAGTTTAGAAACAATTCAGTCTTTAGTTCAAAACTTGGATTTGACTTTAGGCATAGGCAATAACGATTTGGGCATAACAGTTTATGAATTAGCGCTCGATTTTATAAGCTATGGCGCACAAATTATCTGAAAATAAAGAAGAACAACAGTTGGATTAATTCTGCCGATGAATACAATTGTTCTTTTTTAAGAAAAGCCATTGCTGCTTTTCGGTCCCCGTGCATTGTGTGGCACTCGGGACTTTTTTTCTTTCCACACAACCGCTTTTGAGTTTCAACGTCTAATTGGAAGCAAGCAAAATTTAACAATAGGAACAATTATTGTTATTAAAACTTAAACTTTAACACTTGCGTAAATAAAAACAGTTTTGCATCATTGTAGCATTATATGATAGTTACAGAAACAACAAAGGATATACAAATAACCGTGAAAGCAACTTTTAAGGAAGATTTCTCGCGCCCTGCTGAAAACAATTTTCTCTTTGTTTACAGCGTAACTATCGAAAACAAAAGCAAATACACCGTGCAGCTTTTGCGCAGGCATTGGTCTATTTTTGATTCAAGTGGCGAATACCGCGAGGTAGAAGGCGATGGAGTAGTGGGGCAGCAGCCCGTTTTACAACCCGGTGATATTTATGAATACGAATCGGCATGCAACCTACAAACCGATATTGGCAGCATGAAAGGAAATTATATCATGGAACGACAAGCAGATAAACTACAATTCATGGTTAACGTTCCAGAATTTGAAATGGTAGTGCCTGCCCGATTGAATTAATTTACCCTAACTTTCTTTTAATTTATTTTCCCATCTTTGACTTATTAGTTTGAGATGAAAAAACTGTTAATCAAAAACATTAAACAACTTATTCAGGTGCGAGATAATGGAGATGCCGTTATTGCAGGTGAAGATATGAAAATGCTGCCTTGTATTAATGATGCATGGTTAGCTATTGAGGGTGATAAAATAACCGATTATGGTGCTATGGCCGATTTTCCGGGCATTACCGATTGGAGCAACATCGAGGTAATTGATGCAACAGGAAAATTAGTTTTTCCATCCTGGTGCGATGCACACACACACATTGTTTTTGCAGGCAGTCGCGAATTAGAATTTGTTGACCGAATAAATGGGCTGACCTACGAGCAAATATTTGAACGAGGTGGTGGCATTTTAAATTCAGCAAAAAAATTGGCCAATGCCACCGAAGATGAACTGATAGAACAAACACTTGTGCGCTTACGTGAATTGCAATTAAACGGAACTGGTGCTGTAGAAATTAAAAGCGGTTATGGCTTGTCGCTCGATGCTGAATTAAAAATTTTGCGCGTTATAAAAAAATTGAAAGAAATTTCACCGCTAACTATAAAAGCTACGTTTTTAGGTGCGCACGCAGTGCCTTCGGGCATTAGTAAAGAAAAATACATTGATGTAGTTATGAATGAAATGCTACCGCAGATTGCAGCCGAAAAATTGGCTGATTACTGCGATGTTTTTTGCGAAAAAAAATATTTTACTAAGGAAGAAACTGTGAGAATTTTATCGGCCGCAACCACACTTGGCATAAAAGGAAAAGTTCATGCCGAACAACTCAGCCACAGCGCTGGTGTGGAAGCAGGAGTGGAGTCCGATGCAATAAGTGTAGATCATTTAGAGTTTGTAACCGATAACGATATTCAGCTACTCCAAAAAAGTAAAACGATGCCTGTGATTTTACCCGGTGCTCAATGGTTTTTACAATTACAAAATCCACCTGCACGTAAAATGATAGATGCCGGATTGCCACTTGCCATTAGTACTGATTATAATCCGGGATCATCGCCAAGTGGAAACATGGCGTTTAATTTATCTATTGCTTGTGTGCAATATAAATTAACACCCGAAGAGGTTATAAACGCAGCAACTCTTAACTCGGCTTATGCTATGGGTTTGCTGCAATCGCATGGGAGCATAACTGTTGGCAAAAAAGCCAATCTATTTATCACAAAAGAAATTCCTAATTATGCTTTTGTGCCATATTCATTTGCCACTAATCTTGTTGAACAAATAATTATTAACGGAAACAAAATTTAACCATGAAGAAATTAATTGAATGTGTTCCTAATTTTTCTGAAGGAAATGATTTTACTATCATTAAACAAATAACAGACGAGATAGAAAAAGTGGAGGGAGTAAAACTTTTGAATGTTGATCCCGGAAAAGCTACTAACCGCACGGTCGTAACTTTTGTTGGTAATCCAGATGCATGTGTGGTGGCTGCATTTAATGCAATAAAAAAAGCAGGCGAATTAATTGACATGAGCAAGCACAAAGGCGAACATCCGCGAATGGGCGCTACAGATGTGTGTCCGTTTATTCCAATTTCAGGAATAACGATGGAGGAAACTGCGGAGTATGCCCAGCAACTTGCAAAGCGAGTGGGCGAGGAGTTGAAAATTCCGGTTTACTTATATGAAGCAGCACAGTCAAATAAGAGCAGAAATAATCTTTCTGTAATTCGTGCCGGTGAATACGAAGGGTTTTTTAAAAAAATAAAACTGCCTGAATGGAAACCCGATTTTGGCCCTTCTGATTTTGATGCAAAGCGTGGTGCAACAGTTATTGGTGCTCGCGACTTTTTGGTTGCTTATAATATTAATTTGAACACCACTTCCACTCGAAGAGCCAATGCTATTGCTTTTGATGTACGCGAAGCAGGGCGCACAAAAAAAGATGCAAAAGGAAAAGTAGTGAATGATGCAAACGGAAATCCGATTGTAATTCCCGGTACTTTAAAATCTGTTAAAGCTATTGGATGGTACATTGAAGAATATGGCGTTGCGCAAATTTCAATGAACCTAACTAACATAAATATTACTCCCGTTCACGTTGCTTTTGATGAAGTTTGTAAAAGTGCTACTGCAAGAGGATTGCGCGTTACAGGTTCTGAATTGGTCGGGCTTATTCCGTTAAATGCATTGCTTGATGCAGGGAAATATTTTTTAAAGAAACAGCAGCGCTCAATAGGTGTATCAGAAAAAGAATTAATAAAAATTGCTGTTAAATCTCTTGGGCTTGATGAGCTTGCTCCATTTAAACCCGAAAAGCGCGTGATTGAATATTTACTGAACGATTCTGCTAAAGCAAAATTAGTAAGCATGAATTTGTCTGCCTTTGCAGATGAAACAGCAAGTGAAAGCCCTGCCCCAGGTGGCGGAAGCATAGCCGCTTATGTGGGCGCGCTTGGCGTTTCGTTAGGTACAATGGTTGCAAATTTATCATCGCACAAGCCCGGCTGGGATGAGCGTTGGGAAGAGTTTTCTGCTTATGCTGAAAATGGTCAGCAGTTAAAAACCGAATTATTAAAATTTGTAGATGAAGATACCCATGCATTCAATAAAATAATGGCTGCTTTTGGTTTGCCCAAAACTACTGATGAAGAAAAAAATGCAAGAACACAAGCAATACAATTAGCAACAAAATACGCCACCGAAGTTCCGTTTAAAGTAATGGAATTGTGCCACTCATCTTTAGAACTTATTGCCGCTATGGCCGAAAAAGGAAATCCTAATTCAGTTTCGGATGCGGGTGTGGGCGCATTGTGCGCGAGAACTGCGGTGATGGGTGCGTTTTTAAATGTGAAAATAAATGCAGCCGGATTGAGCGATAAAACATTTGCAACAAAAATTGTTGCAGCCGGATTGGCAATTCAGGAAAAAACAATAGCTGCCGAAGCAGCTATTTTAAAAATTGTGAATGATAAAATTGGGTAACGATTAAAAAGGAGCCGGCCCTCTATCGTCTTCTTCAATATCAAAACGATTATCATCTATATCGTTCATTTTCGAACCAAAAGTCATCGAGCTTCCGCTGTTGTTTTCTAAAAAAGTTTCATCTGGACCTATGTTGTTATTAGCTGTTTGCTGAGCAAATGATTGAGGAACGCCTTCGCTCAAATCAACAAATTTTGCAAAGCGATCAATGAAACGAAGTTTTACACTTCCTACCGGGCCATTACGGTGCTTTGCAATAATTACTTCGGCCACTCCTCGCGTAGAATTTCCGGCTTCGTCTTGTTCCACACCATAATATTCGGGGCGGTGCAAAAACAAAACCATATCGGCATCTTGCTCTATTGCCCCCGACTCACGTAAATCGGATAACTGTGGCTTAAAGCCTGAAGCGCTGCCGCGTGTTTCCACACTTCGGTTTAATTGCGAAAGTGCTATGATTGGAATGGCAAGTTCTTTTGCCAAACTTTTTAGTGAGCGCGAAATCATACTTATTTCTTGCTCGCGATTACCTAATTTTTTATCGCCACCGGCAGTCATTAATTGCAAGTAGTCAATCACAATCATTTGTATATCGTGTTGTTGCTTCAGCCTGCGCGCTTTTGCACGCAACTCAAAAATAGGAATAGCAGTGGAGTCGTCAATAAAAATAGGCGCTTCAGATAGTTTGCCAATTTTATGATTCATTTGTTCAAATTCATAATTTTCAAGCTGCCCTTTTTTCATCCTGTCGGCAGGCAATTCTGCTTCTGCAGAAATTAAACGATGCACTAATTGCACGGATGACATTTCTAATGAAAATACTGCAACAGGTTTTTTAAATTCTACTGCTGCATTTCGCGCAAGTGATAATACAAATGCCGTTTTACCCATTGCCGGGCGGGCGGCTAAAATAATTAAATCTGAGCGTTGCCAGCCCGATGTCATTCGGTCTAATTCTGTAAAACCGCTTTCAACACCGGTTACACCTGTTTTTTTATCGCGGGCAATTTCTATTTCTTTAATCGCCAAGTTAATAAGCGAGTGCATCTTATCGTAATTTTTTCGAATGTTGCCCTGCACCACATCATATAATCCTTTTTCGGCAGCATCTAATAAATCAAAAACATCGGTAGTTTCATCATAAGCATTTTTTATTGTTTCGGTTGAAATGCGAATAAGCTCGCGCTGAATATATTTTTGAGCTATGATGCGCGAGTGAAACTCGGCATTAGCCGATGATGCCACGCGATTAGTTAACTGTGAAATAAAGTAAGCACCGCCCACAATTTCTAATTCACCACTTTTGCGAAGCGCTTGCGTTACGGTTAAAATATCAATTGGTTCAGAACTTTGAAATAAATTTTGAATAGTATTATAAATGCGCTGATGCGCTTCTTTGTAAAAACTTTTTGGCTGTAAAATATCAATTACGTTAGTTAACGCATCTTTATCGAGCATGAGTGCGCCAAGCACCGCTTCTTCTAAATCTACGGCTTGTGGTGGCAGTTTGCCTATTTCATATAGCTGCTGCGATAGTGCAGCAAGTTTCGGGTTCTTGAGATTTGTCTTCGTCTTTTTATCTTCAAATTCGCTCATTGTATTTTTTGTTGGGTTGTAAAACTAAAAATTAAATTTCCGAATATTTTTTTGCATTTTAAATTTTGTTGGCAACTATTTTAACAACATTAAACTTTTGCTTTAACCTAAAAACACATTTTGGTGAACAGCTAAGTGCTAATATTTTCAACCACTTACATTTTGTGTTCTGAAATTTTACTTAAATTAGATATATGAAAAAAATAGTTTTCAACACGCTTGGCTGTTTGCTCATTATTACATGTTTTATTTGCTCGTGCAGAAAAGATGTGAGCGATGAATTGCCGCCCGTTATAAATTTTATTACACCTGCTGATAATCAAAATTTTTCGGTTTTTGATACTGCTACAGTTAGGTTTATTGTTACTGACGAAACTCAGCTTACATCGGTTACGCTTACACTGATAGATGCAAATTACACGCCTGTACTTCCATCGGTTAATGTGCCTATAGCTGGTAAAAGCATTGATAAAACTGTTTTGTATTTGTTAGATAATGTTTTGTTAGAGTCAGGTATTTATTATTTTAAAGTTTCGGTATCGGATGGTTTTAATTTTTTATCGAATTATCGCCAAATTAATTTAACTGCCGCACCGCGCAAGGTGCATGCTTATTTTGTTGTAACTAATTTACTTAATAATAGTTATATCTCTAAAATTGATACGGATTTTATTTTAACTTCTTATGCTAATTACACGGGTGATTTTAAAAGCATGGATGTAAATTCTTACGCACAGCGGTTATATGTGTGTGGGATTAGTTCGGGTGATTTTTATGCTTACAATACTGTTAGTGGCGCATTGCAATGGTTTTTAAATAATCCGAATACGCAAACGCCTTATTTTGAAAGTATAGTTTCGGAAAAAAATAATGTTTTTATTTCGGATTATAATTTTACGATTAAAGGATATAATTTCAATGGTGCTCAACAATATTTGTTCAACGTGCAAAATAATTTTTACCCCATTAAATTGTTCAGGCACAGCAATTATCTATTTGCTGAAGCGAAAGATATTGCTTCATCGGCAAAGAAAATAATTGTGTATGATGCTGTTAATGCAAGCGGTGTGCAAGAAACTTCGCTTTCGATGGATGTAATTGCCATGCACACGATTGATAATGATAATGTTTTTGTATGGGGCAATAACGGCAATCAGCCCGAAATGAAAATTTACTCTATATCAGGTAATGGTTTTTGGTCGCCATATACTATTGCTGCCGGAACTATTTACAGTGTGGCGCAGGTTAATGCTACTACTTATTTAATTGCGCACAGCGATGGCATTATTTATCGCTACACTTATTCTAATAATAGTTTGTTGCCTTATATTAATGGTGCTAATGCTACTAAGGTTATTTACGATGATGCTAATCAGCAAATTGTTTCGGCTGTGGGCAATCAATTAAAATTTTACGATTACAGTTCTACTAATTTATTACAAACTGTTACTGCTCCTGATTCGGTTTTAGATATTGGTGTTTTATATAACAGGTAACAGCACCCTTCGGCTACGCCAAGGGCACTGTAAAAGAAAAGCACACTGGGCGTAGCCGAAGTGTGCTTTTCTTTTTTATAAATAAAAAATCTATTCTTTCACTATTCGTTTTACTAATTGCCCATCGGGTGTATTTAGTTTTATAAAGTAAATGCCTTGTGGCATTGTGGTTAAATCTATATTAATGGTGCTTTGGTTTAAAGCGTAAATAGGATTTAAAACCGTGTTGCCAAGCGCGCCTGTAATTTCGTAAGAAATAATTTTTGCGCTTGTTTGCACTGTTATGTTTCCTGCTGTGGGATTTGGGAAAACCGAAATTGTGTTTTCTAAATCGTAATTACTGATGCCTGTTTGCAAGCATGTAACTGTAACTACTTGGCACGATGAGCAACCATTTACATCGGTAACACACACGGTGTAAATTCCTTGTGTGAGGCCTGTGGCTGTTTGTGTAGTTTGTGTAGGATTAGTACTCCACGAATAAGTGTAATTACCCATATTGGTAGGCGTGGCGGTAGCAGTTCCGTTATTGCAGTTTTGGTTATTAGCCGGAGTTGCGCTCACGCCAAAGCTTGGGCCTTGCGGGCCGGTAATAGTTGCTGTTGAAAGTGTGCTACAACCATTGGCATCGGAAACAACAAGTGAATAAGTACCGGGACATACGCCTGTAACAGTTGCTGTAGTATAATTACCCGGCATCCATATATATGTATATGGCGTAGTGCCGCCAAATACAGTAGAAACTATCGAGCCATTACAATTTATGCATGATGATGATGCCTGTGATGTGGTTAGCGCTTGCAACTGAGTAGGTTGGCTTACATTTACAGTTGCCACGCCTGTACAATTACTACCGTTAACTACTATTACACTGTAAGTGCCGGCACATAGGCCTGTGGCGGTTTGTGTTGTTTGCATGGGATTGGTAGTCCACTGATAAGTGAACGGGCCATTGCCCGTGCCATAGGCTATTGCCGAGCCATTGCACTGGCCAAAACACAATGGCGGAGTTACAATTACCTGCACGGGGCAGTTTTGCGAATTGGAAACAATGCTTGCTGCCGATAATACTAAAGCTAAGTAGATTTTTTTCATAGGAGTCAGGGGTTAGGGTTTTAATCTTAGACAATAGAACACAACACATAGTTGCACCCCATTTTTTATACATTTACTGCATGAATTTGCAAATTGCACTCGCACTTATATTAATCCATTTTATTGCCGATTTTTTATGCCAAACCGATAGCATGGCGCTTAATAAAAGCAAAAGCATTTATTGGCTTACGGTGCATGTAATTACTTATACCATAGTGCTTTCTATTGCTATTATAATTATGGCAATGGTTTTTAACCTCAATTTTAAAACCGCAATTATATATGCATTGCTAAACGGAGCTCTGCACTTTATTACCGATTTTTTTACCAGCAAACTCACCTCGCGCTTAGCCAAGCTGCCCAGCAAGCATTGGTTTTTTGTTGCCATCGGTGCCGACCAGCTTATACATTACTATTGCCTGATGATTAGTTTTTATTATTTTTTTTAGAGAAAAGGCATTCTTTGAACATTTATAGTCTGTTTTTTACCTAAACCAAGCCAAAAAAAACATAAACCATCCTAACTTTTTTATAAACCTTACTTATTTTTTCATAAACCAAGTCAAAAAGAAAATAAACCATGCTCATTATTTTATAAACTAAGGCATCCTGATATTTTTTTTTAGGCATTTAATATTAAAACCGAAGTGTTTTTCATCCCCAATTCTGCATTAATAATTAATAATTGAGCAAACTTCTACCTGTAAATCTGAAAAAAGCCGGTATATGTTTTTCCTATAGCGTTTACTTGCAGGGCGTAATAATAAGTGCCATCGTTATGCGAGCTTCCGTCCCAATCGTTAAGGTATCCTTGTTTTTCGTAAATAGTATTTCCCCAGCGGTTATATATTATTAGTTTGTTATCTGTGTAATACTCTAAATACTGAAACGCTAATAGATCATTCATCTTATCGCCATTGGGTGTAACTACATTGGGCGTAAGAATTTCGGCAGGTATAATGGTAATTTCTTTGCACACGCTATCTGCACAGCCATTAGTAGTGCTTACGGTGAGGCACACGGTATATGTGCCGGGTGTGGTATAAGTGTGTGTGGGGTTTTGCAATAGGGAGGTGGTGTTATCGCCAAAAGTCCATAGCCAACTATTGGCATTGCTCGCAAAAATGGATGATATATCGGTAAAGGTGATGGGCACATTTGCAATTCCGGTGCCGGGTGCTTGGCTAAAATTGGCAATGGGCAGTGGTTCTACATAAGCGGTGATTGTAATGGTATCTGAAAAACATCCGTTAGCACTTGCGTATGCGTTATAGGTTGTGGAAGTTAAAGATGTGCCGGTGTTAAAAATAGTATCGTTAATAGTACCTGTGCCGGTTAAGTTATTTCCCATCCAGCTAATGGTGCTTGTGGTTATGCATGAGCTTAGCGCGAATGAAAAGGGATCTCCGGAGCAAACAATTAAACTATCGGGCACGGCATTTACATCGGGCGCATCTATTAATGGAACTATAGGCGAAGGAAATCCGGTAATTGTGTTTCCGCAGGCATCCACCACAGTGGGAGGCGGTACAGTAATACTTGCCGGTGCATTGCAATAGATGGGGCAATTAGGTATTACTAAATTTAAAATTTGGCTGGTGGCGCCCGTGCTGCAATTAGGCGATGAGCCCACAACTAATGGTGTATTAGTTGCCCACGGATGATTTATAGTATAAGGTGGCACACCGTAACGCACAAATACGGTTCCGTTAAGCGTACATTTATTTGAGCAAATAGGCGTGGTGGGCACGTTCCATAAACTTGCATATGCTTCTACCGTGCGGCCTAATATAATGGCTGCAAATGGCCACGATGTGGTAAAAGGGTCGTAACGAATATAAGTAGTATTGCATCCCACCGATGGTCCTGTGCGACCTAAGTGCATTCGTAAATAAAAGTTAACGGGGCTGCATGAATTTGCATAGCAGCATGTAAGCGGACTTAAAATATTAAAGCTATCTAAATAGGCCGTGCCCGGAGTATTAGCATTTGGTACTGTAAATGATTGCGATTGCCCGCAACTTGTGCTAAAGTACATTGTGCCTTGGCTCATCACGGCAGTGGTAAAAGGGTCGGCATAATAGCTGGATGTAATGTAAAGCCCCGTAACTGTTACAGCGGCAGGAATGGTAACCAATATGCTATCTACATTATATTGCGGCACTATGCACGATGGCATTTGTCCGCCCGTCCAATTAGCATAAGGGCCTACAACTAATGGATCAATAGTAATGGGAAGCACACGGCTTGCATCGGTGAGCCAATTCATGGGCACTTGCATTTGCAATATTGCGCCTGTTTGTGTTTTAATTATTTTAAACGAACCTATTGTGTACTTATTAGCAGCATCGTAACACAGTGGTGCTAAAATAGTGCTCACTTGTTTGCCGCTGTTATCAAGCAATAGTAAATCGCCACACCAGCCGTTAGTTTTTGCGGTTCCGTTAGTTTTGTTTTCGGTAAGGGTGTATCCTTCCGGAAAAATTAATTCTTCTTCAATAATGTAATCAGTAAAATTTCCGGTAACAGGTTGTTTTAGTATGTAATTATATTTCACGGCATTTTCGCGATAAATAAATTGCTTGTCAATGCCTGCGATAATATCAGTCATTAAAACAGTATTGCCCGTTAAATTAAAATTAGTGCCGATAGGCGCCCCGTTAATTTTACAATTAACACCCATTTTAAATTTTGTATCGGCATTGCCTAAGTTTATGGCTGCAGTGCCATCGGTATATAAATAAGTTGGGTTTGGCTGATTAATGGCGGCATAATTTCCATCGGCAGTTTTTTGTAATTGCCCACTGATGGGAACTAATTTGCCATCAGCATTTTTATAATTCAACGGGCGCTTGCTGTATTTCACCATTATCTGCCCATCGGTAGTAGTATATGTTCTCGAAAACAAAGTACGCTTGTCGGTATCTTCCGTCCAATTAGCATTGCTTGTAATGTTACTTGTATCTTTTATAAAATACTCAGGAACTAATGCAGCATCTTGTGCCGCTGCATTGATAGAGAATAAGATTAGAAAAAGATAATTGAGAGGAGCAATTCTTTTCATTTTCATTTTAATTAGGGATGCAAAGCAAAGATAGAATAATTGCAAAGTTTCGCAAACAATATCATTTGGCAAATTGATAAAAATATTATTTCTAAACTTGTGTTCCGATTTGATGAGCAATAGCGCAAAATACTATTTGTATATTTTAATGGCAGGCATTGCACTTTCGCTGCCGTTCATTGGCTCATCGCAATTATTCGATTGGGACGAAATAAATTTTGCCGAATGTGCCCGCGAAATGCTTGTAACCGGAAATTACCAAACGGTGCAAATTAATTTCCAACCGTTTTGGGAAAAGCCGCCACTCTTTATTTGGATGCAGGCATTAAGCATGAATATTTTTGGAATAAATGAATTTGCTGCCCGGCTGCCCAATGCCCTTTGCGGAATAATTACACTGCTGGTGCTTTTTCGTTTAGGCAAAAAATATGCCGATGAGCGATTTGGTTTACTATGGGCACTTGCATACGCAGGTTCTATATTGCCACAACTATATTTTAAATCAGGTATTATTGATCCTTGGTTTAACCTTTTTATTTTCTGTGGCATTTATTTTTTAATGCTTTATACCGATGAAGCGCAAAGCAATAAAAAGAAACACATTCTACTATCAGCAATTTTTATTGGCTTAGCCATTATGACCAAAGGTCCGGCTGCACTTTTAATAGTAGCACTTTGTGCAGCCGTTTTTTTTATTGTTAAGCGCTTTAAGTATAAAGTTGTTTTTACCGATGTGCTTTTGTTTCTCATCACGGTAGTTTTTGTTGGCAGTATTTGGTTCATGATGCTATGGCTCACGGGCAATAAAAATATCATTACTGAGTTTTTTATTTACCAAGTACGTTTGTTTAACACGCAAGATGCCGGGCATGGTGGGCCGTTTGTATATCACTTTATTGTTTTGCTACTTGGTTGCTTTCCTGCTTCGGTGTTTTTTCTTTCATCGTTCCGCAAAAATAATGAGCACAGCAAACAACATTTTAAAACATGGATGAGTATTTTATTTTGGATGGTGCTTATTCTTTTTTCGGTTGTGAAAACTAAAATCATACATTACTCATCGCTTTGCTATTTCCCGCTTTCGTTTTTGGCCTGTTATGCAGTGTATCACAAAATTGCCATAAATCGTTACCAGCAGTTTTTAATTTACTTTATTCTTGTTGCTTATTTGCTTTTGTTGGCAGCAGTTCCGTTCATTAATACGTTTAAACCCGAAATTATAAACAGCGGAATAATTAAAGATACATTTGCCACCGAAGCACTAAATGCCGAAGCCAATTGGACGGTTTTTCATTTTATTCCGGCAATTTTATTTTTTATAACCATTTTGGTTTTTGCGTATTACAATTTCCGGAAAGAAATAAACAAAAGTGTAATTGCACTATTTGTGATGACAATGTTATCGGCTAACACCGTATTTTTGTTCATCATTCCTAATGTGGATAATTACTCGCAAAGTGCAGCGGTTGATTTTTTTAAATCCTTGCGCGATAAAGATTGTTACGTATCCACTCTTGGTTATAAAAGCTACGCACAATTATTTTACAGCAATAAGCCATTGCCAGCAAATAAAAATAGTTTGAACGAAGAATGGCTTTTAACAGGCGCTATTGACAAGCCGGTTTATTTTTCATCGAAACTAAATTCAGAAAAAGAAGTGCTTGAAAAATACACTGATATAAAAGTGATTGGCAAAAAAAACGGTTTTGTTTTTTATTTGCGTATGCCTGAAAATTAAAATCAGGTTTGTATTACACCCACATTATATTGTTTTGTTATAGGCGCATGGTTAGCGGCTTCTATGCCCATGCTAATCCACTTGCGTGTATCAAGCGGATTTATAATTGCATCTAACCACAAGCGTGCTGCAGCGTAGTAAGGCGATATTTGCGAATCGTAGCGCGATTTAATTTTATCGAACAATTCTTTTTCACGCTCGGCAGTAATTTCCTCGCCTTTCGCTTTCATGCTTGCTACTTCTATTTGCAGTAAAACTTTAGCAGCTTGTGCACCACCCATTACTGCTACTTGCGCTGTAGGCCAACCAACAATAAGTCGAGGGTCATAAGCTTTCCCACACATGGCGTAATTTCCTGCGCCATAACTGTTGCCTATTATTATTGTAAATTTTGGCACTACCGAATTGCTCATTGCGTTCACTAATTTTGCACCGTCTTTTATTATTCCACCGTGTTCTGATTTTGAGCCCACCATAAAACCTGTAACATCTTGCAAAAACACGAGCGGAATTTTTCGCTGATTACAGTTCATTATAAAACGAGCAGCTTTGTCCGCACTATCGCTATAAATAACTCCGCCAAATTGCATTTCACCTTTTTTGTTTTTCACCACTTTGCGTTGGTTGGCAACAATGCCCATAGACCAACCATCTATTCGGCCCAAACCACAAATTATAGATTTGCCATATTCTTCTTTGTACTCTTCAAATTCCGAATTATCAACTATGCGCTCAATAATTTCTTTCATGTCGTATTGCTTGTCGCGCGTATCGGGTAAAATGCCGTAAATTTCTTTTTCATTTTTTGTAGGCAGCGCAGGTTTTATTCTGTCGAAACCTGCTTTATCGTAATCGCCTAACTTGTCGAAAATATTTTTTATTCTGTTCAGGCAATCTTTATCGTCTCTGCATTTATTATCTGTAACGCCCGATATTTCGCATTGTGTGGTAGCACCGCCCAGTGTTTCGTTGTCAATAGTTTCGCCTATTGCTGCTTTTACTAAATAACTTCCTGCTAAAAATATACTTCCGGTTTTATCCACTATCATCGCTTCATCGCTCATGATGGGCAAATAAGCACCGCCCGCAACACAACTTCCCATAATGGCTGCTATTTGTATTATTCCCATCGAACTCATTACGGCATTGTTTCTGAAAATGCGGCCAAAGTGTTCTTTGTCAGGAAAAATTTCATCTTGCATGGGCAAATAAACTCCGGCACTATCTACTAAATAAACAATGGGTAATTTATTTTCAATTGCAATTTCTTGTGCACGCAAATTCTTTTTTCCGGTTATAGGAAACCATGCACCGGCTTTTACAGTGGCATCATTTGCAACCACAATACATTGTCTGCCTTTGATGTAACCAATCACCACCACCACACCACCGCTTGGGCAGCCGCCATGTTCTTTATACATTTCATCGCCTG
The DNA here is from genome assembly GCA_020054095.1 of Bacteroidia bacterium. Classification (GTDB taxonomy): domain Bacteria; phylum Bacteroidota; class Bacteroidia; order JADZBD01; family JADZBD01; genus JAGVMA01. The sequence goes on from JAGVMA010000033.1 coordinate 39,959, forward strand.
CAAAAGCGCCTACTTCTATTTGATGCGCACCTTCGTCAAGCAAATAATCAATACGTTCGCGAGCGGTTAACTTTCCTTGCTCGTGTTGTTTATCAATGCGCGACTTGCCGCCACCCCAAAAAACTTTTTCGAGTTTTTTCTGCATTGCAGCAACATGCATTTTGTTTACATCTTCGTTTTTGTTGAAATCAATGTCTTGAGCCATAGTTTTATTTCTGTTGCTAAATATAATTAATGTTTATGAGCCCGTTTTTTAATCATTCCGCCACGGGTATCTTTCACGCTGTTCATCACAATAAATGCATTGGCATCTATTTTTTCTACTTCGGTTTGCAGTTTGCCAATTTCTAAACGGGTTATTACAGTAAAAACAATTTCTTGCTGGTTTAAATTTTCGCCATGTGTGCCAAAGCCGCGTTTGCCATTATAAATAGTAACGCCACGCCCCATTTGTTGTGTAATCATTAATCGTATTTCTTCGCTGTGAGCAGATATAATAGTAACGCCCAGGTATTCTTCCACGCCTTCTATCACAAAATCTACCGTTTTGGATGCTGCCATATATGCAAGTATGGAGTATAACGCAGTTTCAATGCTCAGCAAATAAGCCGCTACCGAAAAAATGAAAATATTAAAAACTAAAATTATATCGCCTACCGACATGGCTGTGTTCCGGCTGATGGTGATTGCCAGCACTTCGGTTCCGTCTAACACGCTGCCACCGCGCACAGCCAAACCAATGCCGGCACCAATAAAAAAGCCACCAAAAACAGAAACCAATAATTTATCGCTCGTTACAATTGGATAATCTACAAAAGCCAAAGCGCAAGCCAAGCCGCTTATGGCAATGATACTTTTAATTGCAAACATTTTTCCAATTTGGCGATAAGCCAAGTAAACAAAAGGTAGATTAATAACGATTAATAAAAGTGGCAACTTAATAAGCGTTACGGCAGATACTAAAAGTGATATGCCGGTAACACCGCCATCAATAAAACTATTGGGCAACAAAAAACTTTTTAAACCAAAGCCGGCAGAAATTATGCCTGCCGAAATAAGCAACACATCTTTTATCCAGTGCGAAATTGTAATACGTCTGTTTTTTATTTCTTTGGCATTTTCGTATTTGCTTTTGGCATTCATTGGCGGCAAATATAATTGTTATACTTGTTTTTTAGCTGATAATGTGTGCATAGTATTGTTTCCAATGTTAAATAAACCTATATATGTATCTTTATCCCATAATCTTTCATCAAAATGATTTCATTAGTTACCGGTGGTGCCGGATTTATAGGAGCGCACGTTACCAATGAGCTTATAAAATTAGGCCATATAGTAGTTGTGTTAGATGATTTGAGCGGTGGATTTCAGGATCATGTTAATCCTAAAACACTATTTGTAAAAGGATCAATTACCGATACTGAATTATTATCGAAATTATTTACCGAACATAAATTTGATTATGTATATCACTTGGCTGCTTATGCAGCGGAAGGGTTAAGCCACTTTATAAAAAACTTTAATTACACCAATAATCTAACGGGCAGCGTAAATCTTATAAACGAATCGGTAAAGCATAAAATAAAATGTTTTGTTTTCACTTCCTCTATTGCTGTTTATGGCGCTGCAAAACCACCGATGACCGAAGATACAGTGCCCCTTCCGGAAGACCCTTACGGAATTGCAAAGTATGCTGTAGAAATGGATTTGAAAGTTACACACGAAATGTTTGGATTGAATTACGTTATTTTCCGCCCACATAATGTGTATGGCGAATATCAAAATTTAGGCGATCGCTATCGCAATGTAGTGGGTATTTTCATGAATCAATTAATGCAAGGAAAACCGCTGAGTGTTTTTGGCGATGGAAACCAAACACGCGCATTTAGTTATATAGGCGATGTAGCTCCTTACATTGCAAATTGTGTAAATGTAAAAGAAGCATACAACCAAATATTTAATGTAGGTGCCGATAAAGATTATACTGTAAACGAATTAGCAAAAACGGTAATGAAAGCGATGGACATAGAAGGAGAGTTAAGACATTTGCCACCACGCAACGAAGTTGTACACGCATACTCTTCTCATGCAAAAGCTAACAAAGTGTTCAATATTAAAAGTAGCACTACACTCGAAAATGGCATTACCAAAATGGTGAGCTGGGCCAAAACAGCCGGAGCCAGAAAAAGCTCTCGTTTTAAAAATATTGAGATACTCGAAAAATTACCGTCAGTTTGGCTCGAAGATTAATTTATGCCACGTATCTTATTCATAGCCGCCCATCGCCCCAATCGTTCACCAAGCCAGCGTTTTAGGTTCGAACAATATTTAAACTATTTAAAACAGAATGGTTTTGATTCTGAATTTTCGTTTTTGATATCGGCTGCGGACGACAACTATTTTTACAAACCCGGAAACACGCTAATTAAAACTTATATTTTTATAAAAAGTGTGTTAAAAAGACTAAAAGACATTTCGCGGGCATCTAATTTCGATATTGTATTTATTCAGCGCGAAGCATTTATGACTGGCTCTACATACTTTGAAAAAAAATTAAATAAATCAGGCGCAAAACTTGTTTTTGATTTTGATGACGCAATTTGGAATCTAGATGTGTCGGAGGCAAATAAAAAATTGGGTTGGCTGAAAAATCCGGACAAAACGGCAAAAATAATTTCCTATAGCGATATGGTATTTGCTGGTAACAAGTATTTATCGGATTATGCTCGCCATTATAACAGCAATGTAAGTATTGTGCCCACAACTATTGATACCGAATCGTACCAAAAAATACCTATAGAAAAAGATAAAAACAAAGTATGCATCGGCTGGACAGGCAGCATAACCACGATTAAACATTTTGAATATGCCCTCCCGTTTCTCGCCAAATTAAAAGAAAAGTATGCCGAT
>JAGVMA010000036.1 GCA_020054095.1 Bacteroidia bacterium
TAACGGAAGCGCAACTGTAGTTGCAACCGGAGGACAAGCACCTTATGCTTACTTGTGGAATCCATCAGGACAAACCACACCAACTGCAACCGGATTAACTGCCAATACTTACACTGTAACAGTTACTGATGCTAACGGATGCTCGGCTACAGCTACTGTAACTATTACAGAACCTACACAATTAATAGTAACAGCAGGCGTGCCTACAAACGTACTTTGTAACGGTGGAAACACTGGCGCTGCAAGCGTAACTGCATCGGGCGGAACTTCCCCCTATACTTATAACTGGACTCCAAGTGGCGGAACTAACGCTGCTGCCACAGGCCTAACAGCAGGAACTTACACTTGCACAGTTACCGATGCTAATGGTTGCACGGCACAAGCAACTGTAACCGTAACCGAACCTACTTTACTTACTTTAGCCGTGAATGCACAAACCAACATATTGTGTTTTGGCGGAAATAATGGCGATGCTACTTCATCTGCAAACGGTGGCACAGCTCCTTATACTTATTTGTGGAGCAACGCACAAACAAGTGTTACTGCTACCGGATTAACAGCAGGCACTTATACAGTTACTGCTACCGATGCAAACGGGTGTACTACGCAAGCTACAGCTACTATTACTGAACCTTCTCAATTAATTTTAACATCAACAAGCAACACTGCAAATTGCGGCCAGCCCGATGGCGATGCTACCGTAAATGCATCTGGCGGAACACCAGCTTACAATTACTTGTGGAACAACGGACAAACCACAGCTACTGCCACAGGACTTGTTCCAAATGCTTATACTGTTACCGTTACTGATGCTAATGGATGTTCTGACACATCAATTGTAACTGTGCCTAACGCTACTGGCGTGGTTGCAACTATAACAGCATCTGATAGTGCTAATTGCTTTGGAAGCTGCGATGGCTCAGCAACTGTTACTTCTAATGGCGGTAATGCGCCTTACACTTATGCATGGGCGCCAAGTGGCGGAAACGCTGCCACGGCTAATAACTTGTGTGCAGGACTTTACACCGTTACCGTTATCGATGCCAACGGATGCTCCGATACAGCTAATGTTACTATTTTTGAACCCACCCAGTTATCATTACAAGCTATAAACGGTACTATTATTTGTAACGGACAAACTGTGAGCGTAACAGCTAATGCTTCGGGCGGAACATCTGCTTATAATTATGTGTGGATGCCGGGCAACTTAACAGGTCAAACGGTTGCACTTTCACCAACTACAAATACAACTTATACCGTTACCGTTACCGATGCTTACGGTTGCACGGCACAATCGGTTACTTTTACAATAAACGTACGTCCTCCACTGGGATTAACAGCTACCGCAAACCCTCCGGCAATTTGCTTTAATAGCTCTACTCAATTAACAGCAAATGGCACAGGCGGAAATGGCGGCCCTTACACTTATGTGTGGATGCCGGGCAACTTAACAGGGCAAACTGTAACAGTGGGGCCAACTGCAACTACCACTTATACTGTAACCGTAACCGATGGCTGCACAACACTACCGGATACTGCAACAGTAACAGTGGTTGTAAATCCGCTTCCTGTTCCTACGTTTACTTCAGATGTAACATCAGGTTGCCAACCGGTGTGTGTAAACTTTACAAATACTACACAAAACAGTTCATCATGCTCATGGAATTTTGGAGATGGTAATACATTCTTGGGATGTAATCCGCCACAGCATTGTTACCCTAACGATGGGCAGTATAGCGTATCGCTCACGGTAACAGATATTAATGGCTGCGTGGGAACTAACACTATTACCAATATGATTACGGTATTTCCATTACCTGTTGCACAATTTTCTTTCACGCCAAATAATGCAACTGTATTAAATGGTTTAATTTCATTTACTGATTTATCTACCAACGCATCGCAATGGACTTGGAGTTTTGGCGATGTGAATAATGGCTCATCTACGGTGCAAAATCCGCAATACACTTATACCGATTCGGGCAGCTATGTTATTACTCTATTAGTTGTTTCGCCTGATGGATGTGTAGACACAGTGCAGCACACGCTCAACATTGGCTCTGACTTTGCACTCTATGTTCCCAATGCATTTACACCTAATGAAAATGGAAATAACGAAGTGTTCATTCCTATCGGCACAGGCATTGATGAAGATAATTTTGAAATGTGGATTTACGACCGCTGGGGAAATATGATATGGTACACACAAACCCTAAAAGGATGGGATGGCCGCGCAAATGGAGGAAGCGACATAGTTCAACAAGATGTATATGTGTGGAAAATTTTAACAAAAGATTTTAACGGAAATACTATTTCTAGATTAGGACACGTAACAGTAATAAAATAGTTTCTGCCAAATATATAGAAAAAGCGCCCTGAAATTTTCAGGGCGCTTTTTCTATTTGATTATATTAGCGTTCGCATTTTGAATGTATGAAAATCGGTTTAAAACTTACACTCTCTTTCTTCGTCATTGCACTTTTATCAATGGCGGTTATAGGCATTATTGCTTATAACAAAGCACGCAAATCATTGGCAGAAGAATCGTTCAATCGCTTAACAGCGGTTCGCGAAATGAAAGCAAGCCAAATTGAAGATTATTTTAAACAGATATCTGACCAGTTGCTTACATTATCCGAAGACCCTGCAACTATTGAGGCCATGAAAGAATTTAAAAAAGGGTTTAACAATGTTGCTACCGATATGCAAATAGGCGATGCGGAGATGACGGTAGTAAACAAAAAAGTAGATCAATACTTTGAACGCGAATACCTCCCGCGCTTAAATAAAAATTTAACCAAAAAGTCATCGCTCGAGAAAGAATCAACAAAAGATAGAAACGCACGTATTCTTCAATATTTATATATCGTAAACAATCCTAATCCGGTAAACGAAAAACACAAATTTGATAATGCCAATAAAAATTGCACCTACAATAATTTTCACATTAACTATCATCCGATAATAAAAAACTATCTGGAAAAATTTGGCTATTACGATATTTTTTTGGTTGATAACGAAACCGGAAACATTGTCTACACTGCTTACAAAGAAGTTGACTTTGGCACTTCGCTTATTAATGGTCCTTTCCGCGAAACCAATTTGGCAATGTCATTTAGAGCTGCACAATCTAATCCATATAAAAACTATGTAAAGCTTGTTGACTACGAGCCATACCATGCATCTTACAATCAACACGCATCATTTATTGCCACATCCATTTTTGATGGTAACGATAAAATTGGAGTCCTAATTTTTCAGATGCCGATTGATAAGATAAACGATATAATGACGAGCAAACAAGCTTGGTCGAAAGTGGGTTTAGGAACAAGTGGCGAAACCTATATTGTAGGCGAAGATTTTACACTGCGCAATCAATCGCGATTTTTAATTGAAGATAGCATCAACTATTTTCAGATGATAAAAGACATTGGTCTCTCTCAAGAAACGATTGAGAAAATAAAAAATTTTAGCAGTTCCATTGGTTTGCAAGAAGTAAAAACCGATGGAACGATTGCCGCCTTGGGTGGCGAAACGGATGCGAAAATTTTTCCAGACTATCGGGGCGTTCCTGTTCTCTCGGCATATAAGCCGCTTAAAATTGAAGGCGTTCGATGGGCAATTATGAGTGAGTTAGATGAAGCAGAGGCGTTTGCTTACATCTATCAACTTCGCAACGGAATAATTGTTGGCTTTTTGGTATTACTTATATTAATCAGCATTGCATCTTACTTTATTTCGCGCGAGCTAACCAAGCCATTAAAAATACTTACGTATGATGCCATGGAATTAGCAAAAGGAAACTTAACTGTTGAAATTGGCATCAACAAAAGAAAAGATGAAATAGGAATACTTGCATTGAGCTTTAAAAAAATGCAAATTTCCATCAGCAATTTAGTTACCGATTTAAAAGACATAAACCACAACTTAGAAAACAAGGTAAACGAGCGCACCAGCGAAATAAACAAACAAAAAGAAATATTAGAAGACAGAAACAAAGAAATACTCGACTCAATAAAATATGCCAAACGATTACAAAGTGCAATATTGCCTCCGGCTGAATTAATTCAAAAATCTTTTAACGATTGTTTTATTTTGTTTAAACCGAAGGACATTGTAAGTGGCGATTTTTATTGGCTCGGAAAAGCTGATAAAGAAATTTTAGTTGCCGCAGTAGACTGCACAGGGCATGGTGTACCCGGAGCAATGGTGAGCGTGGTGGGCGCAAATAACCTCGACAGGTGTATAAAAGAATTTGGTTTAAAAAAACCTGCTGATGTTTTGGATAAACTTAGCAATTTGGTTACCGAAACTTTTGAAACTACTGATGATAATGTGCAAGATGGAATGGACATATCGCTTTGCAACATTAATTTTAAAACCAACAAGCTGCAGTATTCTGGTGCGAATAATCCGGTGTGGATTGTGAGAAAGACTAACGACTTAACTGAATTAATTGAACTAAAACCCGACAAGCAGCCCATTGGAAAATATGAATTCAGAAAGCCATTTACCAATAACGAATTTGAGTTAATAAAAGGCGATTGTATTTATTTATTCTCTGATGGATATGCCGATCAATTTGGCGGACCTAACGGTAAAAAATTCAAGTATAAAACACTTAAAGATTTATTAATGAGTGTTCACGATAAGAACATGGCGGCACAAAAAGAAGAGCTGGATAACACATTTGAATCGTGGAAAGGAATGCTCGACCAGATAGACGATGTGTGTGTTATTGGTATTAGGGTTTAAAATTACTCACAAAAAAAGCGGCAGTAAATACTGTCGCTTTTTTTGTGAAAACAAATTACTTTCTTATTTAATAATTAACTTTCCTGAGCCATTTACTTTTCCGCTTACATCGTTAATGCTAATTGAGTAAGCACCAGCCTGCAAATTAATATCAGCTAAATTGTAAATTGCTTTTTTATCTGAAAGGATAAAGTTTGTTCCGCTATAAACCAATTTACCGGCAACATCAAAAACGGTTAGTGTAAGATTAGTGTTTGGCGAAATAAAATCAGCGTTTATGCTTATTACCGAATTACCATCAGTAGGATTTGGGTATAAAATTAAATCGGTAATGGTGTTGCCAAACTCAATAAAACCAATACTATTGGTTGCATATTTAATAGTGATGTAGTTATTGTTCACATTTGATCCGGTTACAACATCGCCAAATCCGGTTACAAAAACACTTGCATCAATTGAGCTTACTGCAAGGTCGGTAATTTGATCAATGCCGGCACCTGCAGCGTTATAAGTTACATCCCATTGGGGTGTTCCACTATTGTTATATTTTATAGTGATGTAATCGCGATTGCTGGTGTTCAGTTGAGTAAAGCCGCCTGCGTAAACATTCAATGTATCATCTAAGCCAATTGCAAAACCTTTATCATCGCTGCTGGCAGTACCGTTATAACGAGCTACCCATTGTTGTGCCCCCGATGAGTTGTATTTAACAGTTGCAATATCTGTAGGTGCGCTGTTATTTCCTGTGGCCTGGCTTGTACCGGTTACATAAATATTTCCGTTTGGGTCAGCAACTAAATCGGCAGGGTCTTCGTAGCGGTTATTGCCATTGTTATAACGAGTTGCCCACTGCTGCGCTCCGGAAGGGTTGTATTTAATTGTTACATAATCAAACCAATTTCCGGTCATAAAACTTTGACCAATTACAACAATATCACCGGCAGCATCTAACAAAATTCCACGACCACAATCGTTATCACCATTCCCATCAAAATGCATTGCCCACTGCTGCACTCCAGCTGAGTTGTATTTTATTGTACTAACATCAGATAATGTTCCGTTTTGCGTAGCGTTACCACTGCCATTTACATATACGTTTCCTGAACCATCTACAACCAAATTTTCGCCTTGGTCGCTGCCATTACCCGAACCATTAAAAGTAGCAGCCCATTGTTGCACACCTGCTGAATTGTACTTAATAGTAACCATATCAAAAAAATTATTTGATGCGGTTACATAACCTGTAACGTAAACATTGCCGCTTGCATCCACTTGCACATCAAAACCTTCGTCAATAGAACTTGCCGGACCGTTGTAAGTTTGTGCCCATTGTTGCACGCCTGCAGAGTTATACTTTATGGTAACAATATCATCAAGTGCTGATTGTGTTCTGGTTTTTCCTACTACATATACATTTCCACTTGCATCAGCAGTTACACCATATGCACCGTCATTATCGTTAGCAGTTCCATTATAAGTTGCAGCCCATTGCTGTGTTCCGGCCGAATTATATTTTATAGTAGCTATATCAAATGTACCGCTGGTACCAAAACTTGTACCTGTGATGTACACATTATCACTCGCATCTAAAAACATTTCTGCAGCCTCATCGGTGTTATCAGCCGGACCGTTGTAGCTGCGAGTCCAATCAATAGGGACTTGTGCTAATAGCAGATTAGAGAAAATTGTGAGCGCAAATAAGGTAAGGGTGTAATTGTTTTTCATATTTGTTTAGGAGTTTAGTTCTTTATTAATATCTGTATTTTTTTTTATGGTTTCTGCTTCTTTTTCTATTTCATCTTTTATTCCGTTGGCAGCATCCCTGAACTGACGCATACCACTTCCAAGTCCTTTGGCTATCTCCGGAATTTTATTGGAGCCAAAAAACATGAGAAATACAAAAATGATGAGAAATAACTCGCTTCCGCCCATTCCAAACATAGTAATAGTGTTTTATTTGTTGATGCGAATTTACATCATTTCGACTAAAAACGCAACATGCCTCACTAATATTTAAGGAATGATAATATTAGTGATATCAGTTTCTTGGCACATATATTGGTTTTAGTAACTTTACAGCATTGAGGATGAAAAAACTACCGATTTACGGATTATTCATTTTAATTAACATCAACTCTTTTTCCCAAAAAACGATTGATGCTATTGACTCATTAAAAAATGTGCTGAAAAATAATAGTACGCATGATACTTTAAGAGTCAACACACTTATACACTTAGCAAATGTGATTTTTAATGCCGATGGCACTCCGGAAGAAAATACTATATGTATAAAGTATTTAAACGAAGCGTTACAAATTTCGGATAGCTTGAAATACAGAGAAGGCAAAATGAGATGTTATAATCTATTAGGTTCATGTTATTCGCAAATAGGTAATTTAACAAAAGGAGTTGAAAACCATTTGAATTCACTAAAAATTGCCGAGCAATTAAATAATCAAAGTAGCATTCTTCTTAATCTAAATAGTATTGGCTCCATCTATTTTAACATGGAAGACAACAAAAATGCACTTAAGTTTTATACTGATGCTTTGGCTGTTGCCGAAAAAATAAAAAACGAACGCGAAGTTGCTCGGTTACAATCGCACATTGGTGTTGTTTACCATAAAATGGAGCAGTACAGTAAAGCATTAGAATATTACACTTTATGTATCCGCACATGTGAAAAGACTAATAATCTGAGAGTAAAAGCTCATGTGTTTAATAGTTATGGGCGTTTATTTTACGACATGTCATTAAAAGACGAGAGCATGAAGGATTTTAAAAAGGCAATTAGTTATTATAACCAATCGCTATCGTTAAAACGTGAATTAAAAGATTTGCGCGGCACTGCTAATACGCTCGGCAATATTGCCATGGTGTATTCTACTACAGGTGAGTACGATAAATCATTGAAATATTACGAAGAAGGGAAAGAGATTGCTGAAAAGCTACAATATGTAATTTGGCTAAGAGAGGGCTACGAAGCGCTATCAGACACGTATGAGAAAATGGGCGATTATAAAAATGCATTGATGTATTTTAAAAAATTTAAAAAAATTATAGATACACTTCAAAGCAGTAACTCGCAAGAGGAAATTGCAAAGCTGCAAGGGCAATACAACACCGAGAAAAAAGACAACGAAATTTTATTGCTTAACAAACAAAAAGATTTGGACAACGAGCGAATTAACAAGCAAAACACCGTTCTTTACTTCTCGTTTGGCAGCTTGGCGGTGGTGGTAGTATTTTCCTTTTTCCTTTTCAGGGGCTACAAGCAAAAGCAACGCATTAATTTAATTATTGAAGAAAAAAACAGAAGCATTACCGATAGTATCATTTATGCAAAACGTATCCAGCAATCGCTACTGCCTACCGAAAAATACATTGAGCGAAAACTAAACGAACTGTTGAAAAAGGATTAGAAATTGCTTTTCTTAATCTGATAGACAAAATTTAAATTATCGTTTTCGCCATAATAGCTCACTTGCAATTCATCCATTTTTTTGGCTCCTAATCTTTCTATCGCTTTTTGCGAGCGTATGTTTTTTGAACCTATGTGAAATATCACCGCATCAACAAATTGAAAAGCATAGTTAATCATCAGGCACTTTACTTCTTTATTAAATGTTCCACCCCAATTGGCTCTTGCAAAAAATGTGTAGCCGATTAAAACTGTTTTGCTCTTTGCATCATGTTCATAAAAACGTGTGCAGCCGATAATACTATTTTCTTTTGCATCTAAAATCAAAAATGCACCACTAGATTCAATTGCACCTTTAAAATACACTTCAAAAACCTCGCGCTTATAACGATTAGGGTTAGGGTGCTGCTCCCAAATTAATGGATCGGAAGCAACGCGATACAATGCTTCAAAATCAGTTTGGCTAAGCGGTTTTAGCTTAACCAAATCATCGGACAAATTATCTGGTTGTAAATTCATTTTTAAGATAAAAGAAAACTCCCCCTTCGCATCAAATATTCCTGAATTGAAGGAGGAGAAAAAAAGCGTTTAGCTATGGTTTATTTATTTTCGTTTTTATCGAAATCAATAACCACCGGTGTTGCAATGCATAGTGATGAATAAGTACCTATTACGATACCTATTAACAATGCAAAGGCAAAACCTCTTATTACTTCTCCGCCAAAAATAAAGATGGAAAGTAACACAAAGAATGTGGTTAACGATGTTAAGATAGTACGGCTTAATGTTGCATTAAGCGCATAGTTTATCATTTGTTTTTTCTCATCGCCTTGCAAATCTTTTTTATTGCTGGTAGTTAAAAATTCTCGAATACGGTCGAATACCACAACTGTATCTGTCATAGAGTAACCCATAACCGTTAGTATAGCTGCAATAAAGTGCTGATCTATTTCGAGTGTGAACGGCAATATACCATCAAAAATAGTATAGCACGACAGAATGATTAACACATCGTGGAACAGTGCCACTGTAGCACCCAAGCCATATTGCCATTTTTTGAATCGTATTAAAATGTAGACAAACATTACCAGGCACGAGAATAATACGGTTAAGAACGAGCTATTACGAGAGTCGCGCGAAATGGTAGAACCCACTTTGTTCGATTGGTCAATTTTATGGCCAACTCCTGTTCCCGTTAAAACTTGCTCAAGTTTTTGTTCCACTTTTTCATCTGTTTCTTTTCCTTGCTCATCTATAAGATAAGTGGTAGTTATTTTAACGCTGTTATTGTTTCCATAAGTTTTCACTTCAGGTCTAACGCCATCAAATTCTTTTTCTAATGAGGATGCTAAAGCATCGGTAGAAACAGCCGCATCAAAACGAACAACATACGAACGGCCTCCCTGGAAATCTACACCCAAATTAAAGCCGCCATTTTTAAAATAGAAAACTACGCCTGCAAGAATAATAGCCGAAGAGAAAATATAATACTTGAAACGATTACCCACAAAATTGATATTTGCTTTACGCAAAATATTTTCGGTAGCCGGAATTGAGAATTTAATATCTTTCTTTTTATCAAGCAATCGCTCAGACATTAAGCGAGAAATTAAAAGCGCACAGAATAACGAACTTAAAATACCAATGATAAGCGTGGTAGCAAAGCCTTGTACCGGGCCTGTTCCGTAAGCAAAAAGGATGATACCCAATAACAAGGTAGTGATGTTAGAATCGAGGATAGAAGACAATGCGTTAGCAAAGCCCTCGCGAACAGCAAGCTGAACACCTTTGCCTTCGCGCAACTCTTCGCGAATACGTTCAAATATCAAAATATTAGCATCTACCGATAATGCTATAATAAGCACTATACCTGCAATGCCCGGCAAGGTTAAAACTGCGCCAATGGATGCAAGCACGCCCAATATAAAGAACATGTTTACAAACAAAACCACATCGGCAATTACACCGGCTTTGTTATAATAAAAAGCCATAAACAGTAATACAATAACCAATGCAATGGCGAATGATAAAAATCCATCGCGAATATTTTCGGCACCGAGAGTAGGACCTACTACTTGCTCTTCAATAATACGCGGAGGCACCGGTAATTTTCCGGCCGACAATATATTTGCCAAATCGCTTGCTTCGCGAGCACTAAAGCTGCCGGTAATGTTTGAACGGCCACCAGGTATTTCGCCTTGCACAGTAGGGGCAGAGTAAACTAAATTATCAAGAACGATGGCAATACAACGGCCCGGTTTTCCACCTTGCGGAGCGTTATCACGCGTAATAACTGCCCACTTAGCAGCTGCTTCGTCTTTCATGGTCATCTCCACACTATAGTTACCGCCATTACTTCTATCTGTGCTTGTACCAGCGTAGCTTATTATATCTCCCGATAATTTAGCACCGCCATCTTTTTCAGTTACTTTAATTGCATAGAGGTAAAGGAAATAGCCACCATCGTCAAACGGTTTGTTAGCCCACATTAATTTTAAATTGGCAGGGAAAGTTTTTTTCACTTCGGGATAAGCCAAGTATTTATTTAAAGTAGCGGTATCCGATGATGGAGCATAACCAACTATTGGGCCCGGGTAAGGTGTGCCTTTTTGCTGATCAATGTTTGGAATGAAAACAGTAAAAATCGGATTCTCTTCGCGCATTTTTGCAACACTATCTTCTTTCGTCATTATCTTTCCGCTATTACTATCTGTAGAAGTAAGTAATGATGAATCTGTTTTTTTACCTGAATCGTTAGTGGTAACTGCATTTTTATTTTTAGCAGTATCGGCACTTACAGTTTTCGATGAATCGCTCTGTAGCGAATCAGTTACTACGGTTGTAGTATCTAATCCTTTTTCACGTTTTATTATTTGTACTAATTTTTTATTTGCTTCGCCAAAATAGTTTAATATTTCTGCGCTTTCGTAAGTTTCCCAAAACTCCAAATTAGCTGTTCCTTGTAAAAGTTTACGAACACGGTTTTTATCACTAATGCCCGGCAACTCCACCAAAATGCGGCCCGATGACTCTAAGCGCTGAATGTTTGGCTGCGCCACACCAAATTTATTGATACGGGCATTTATTGTTTGTTCGGCAGTTTTAATTGATTGATCAACTGTTTCGCGAATAAATTTCAATACTTCCTCATCAGGTGTTTTAATATCAATTTTTCCTTTCAAATCAATACTGCGGAAATAGTACGCTATCGGATGTTCGGCATCTACCTTTTTTATTTCTTCGCCAAAAATGGTTGTGAAATCGCGGTTATCAGTTTTTTCTTTTTCCTGAGCGTTTTTTAGTGCTAAGTTAAGTTTATCGTCTTGCGGCTTGTTGCTAAGCGCGCGTATAATGTCTGATACAGGTAACTCAAGCGTTACGTTAATACCACCGCGCAAATCCAAACCAAGGTTTATCTCGTTTTCTTTGCAATCTTCATACGTATATTTATTGATAAAAATATCGAAGACCGATATTTTTCGCATCGAATCGAGGTAGCGGTTTTCGCGACTGATGAAAATCGAATCCAACATTTCTTTTTCAAGTTTTGCATCACCATTAGCCATTTTCTTGATGGTATCTTGCACATCGGCACGGCTCACATAGTTGCTGGCCGCTTGCTTGGCATCTTTCTCAATATTGCGAGTGATGATTGAAAATGAGAGATAAAATAAACACGCCAGTCCCATCAGAACAGCGAATAAACGAATTGCACCTTTGTTTTGCATAGTAATTTAAGTATTCAAATTTTTAATTTTCAACAGTTTACGGATTATTTGTAGTCCGGAAAAAGGAGCGCAAACTTACACGATTTTTATTAAACAGCAAAGGGAGTTGCGAAATGTAATTTGCTATAAATCAGCCGAATAAATGATGTGAGGCAGACAATCTCTATTTTGTTTAAGATTACCTCTCAAAAATTATCGGAGGGCAGGCTCAGCGTGAACTCTCTATCGAATTAATTGTATGTAACCACTCTTGCGCTCACCATTAATTAAATCTATGGTGTAAAAATAAGTGCCGCTGCTACATGGTTCACCACTGGTGGTGTAGCCATCCCAGTAGGCATGTTCATTTATATTATAAAATACTTTTGTCCCCCAGCGGTTATAAATATTTATTTTATCTCCTTTTTGTAATCCTTTTATTTCAAATAAATCATTTATACCATCTCCGTTGGGTGTAAACACGTTGGGGATGCTTAGGGCTTCTTCTTCGCATTCTACAACGCTTACATCGTCTATAAAATAATATGAAGAACTACCTCCCGTTCTTGGGAGTAGAGTTAGTCCGCAATTTAAATCATCTCTAAAATTCCCTATAGTAATAAATTTTTCGCCTCCTTGTGCCACAAATTGACTAGAAATTAACACCCAATTAATGGTGTCTCGTATTAAATTATTTATTCCATTTTCTATTTGTGGAGAAAAAGGCAAATACTGTTGATTGCCACTCGAAATCGCATTTTGAGAAACGTAACATCCAATTGTCGAGACTGCATATATAGAGAATTGACTAAGAGTTATGTAAAAACTAACACAATATTTATTATTTGAAATTAGGCTGTCTGTTAGTTGAACTTGAATATATTCTCTATCATTTGGCTGTGAAGTGTTATACGCATACACCCCAACGTATCCAGAGCCAGTTCTGGCATATTGATAAATTGTTATTGGAGAGCAATTCATATTCCAATAGTCAGGAGTACCCAATGTTGGATTTTGCCAAAATGCTGTATAATTCAATTGCCCTAAACCCAATCCATTTGGAGGACATGACGTTGTATCCTCAAATGAAGGATTTGGCACTAAGTTACTCTGTGCGCTAATTTTTAAAAAATTAAAAGTTAGTAGCATAATTATGCTACTAACTTTTAAAAAACACATTTTTTTATTTAACAACATTAAACTTTACTTTTTGGGTGTTGCCGAAAGCATCAGTTATCATGCATACGTAAACTCCGTTAGTAAAGTTACTAATATTAATACCTATTTTTTGTGCATTGGCATATAGTTTTTGCACAAGCACTTGTTCGCCCAAGCTATTGTATATTGCTAAGTCTGCATTATCAAAAATAAAATATTCAATTGTTATTTCTTCTTGTGCCGGGTTAGGATATAAATTAATGCTGCCAACGCTTTCTTCGGTTACAGCATTGTTTTGCATTATTCGCTCGTTGTTTTCTGCATCTAATTCGCAGGGGTTAAGGTATTCTGTTCCGTAAGGATCGTAAGCAGATAATATAGAACGTGCTTGGTATACACCAGTGCCTTCGGTGTAAGGGCA
>JAGVMA010000084.1 GCA_020054095.1 Bacteroidia bacterium
CATCTGAATTACCGATAGGCAGCGCAAAAAACTTTTCGTACACTTTATTGCCACTTAAGTCCGACATTATTTTAACCATTGCACCATCAAACGAACCAACACCTATTGATAATACGCGTGCTGCATATAACTTATAATCAGCTTCGCCTTTGCCAAAATATACTTGAACAATGCAAGCTGTGTAACCCGTGTTGTAAACTTTTACTACGCTCGAACTATTTGCAATTTCGCTTGAGTAAGTATCGTAACCTTGCACGGTGTTGCCGTTTGCATCTTTATAATCGTAATCAATGTATCCTTTTACGCAATATTCCACCACGTGGCGGTTAGTAAAAATTACACCATCATCGCTCACCACAAATCCCGAACCGCGACCTACGTAGCCCGAACCCGGTTTTTGTTTTTCTAAGGTAGAATCAACCAAAAGAATTTTAACTACGCCTTTGTAATAATTGGCAGCAATGTATTTAGAATCTAACTTGCCCGGTGTGGGGCCTTGTGCACTGGCTAACGAGCCAAATAAAAATAAACTAAGTAATGTAAAAAGTACTTTTCTCATGAGGTTTTTGATTAATAGTGGTTAGTATTTAAAGCGACAAAAATATTAAAATTATTCTGCTAAAGGCAAAGTATTTGTTGCGAAAAAGGCAATTTCTTACTGTTTTATTCACAACCCATTTTTGCTTTAGCGATGCTGCATAAACAATATGCTTGCCAAAAAAAATTAGAGCAAAATACCCTTCAGCAAAATCATGGATACCGAGATGTAAATAAGCAGCCCGGTAATATCAACCATAGTTGCTACAAATGGTGCTGAGGATACAGCGGGATCTAAACCCATGCGTTTTAAAAAAATAGGAAATAGTGAACCTACTAAATTTCCCCACAGCACCACGCCCATTAGCGAAATACCTACTGCAATGCCTACCATCATCCAGTGCGGGCCATATACATCCACAAAACTCGACCATATTGCCACACGCAGAAAACCGACAATGCCCAAAATTATTCCCAGCATAACACCTATTTTTATTTCGCGTTTAAAAATTTGCCACCAATCGCGAACCGATATTTCGCCAAGCGATAATGCACGAATTACTAACGATGAAACCTGCGAGCCCGTGTTACCTCCGCTTGATATAATAAGCGGAACAAATAGTGCAAGTACTACTGCTTTTGCTATTTCGTTTTCAAAAAAACTCATGGCAGTAGCCGTAAAACCCTCACCTATAAAAAGTATAATGAGCCAACCCACTCGCTTACGCAGCATGCCCCATATAGATGTGCTCATGTACGATTCTTCTAAGGCATCCATACCTGCCATTTTTTGCACATCTTCTGTTTCTTCTTTTCGTATCACATCCACCACATCATCTATGGTAATGCGGCCCACTAAACGACCTAAACCATCTACCACAGGCACATAAACCAAATCGTACTTCTCCATTATCTTGGCTACTTCTTCGGCATCGGTATTGGTTTTTACGGTAATTATTTCTTTGTTCACCACATCGGCAATTTTTGCGCGGAGCGATGTAGTTAAAACTTTTTTAAGCGCTATTAATCCCACTAATTTTTCGTCATCATCCACCACATAAATGGTGTAAATTTCTTCTATGTGGTCGGCATGTTCGCGCAACTGGCGCACACAATCGAGCATGCTGCTGTTCACGTTCACTTGCACCAGCTCTTTGGCCATGAGGCCACCGGCTGTGTTTTCATCGTAATTTAAAAGGTCAACTATATCACTCGCTTGCTCGCTATCTTCAATATGCGATAATACTTCATCTTGTTTATCGTCAGGCAACTCGGCTATCACATCGGCTGCTTCGTCCGATTCTAAATTTTCGATAACCGTTTCGGCAATTTCTTTAGATGTGAGCGATGCTAAAAGTTGCTCGCGTTTATCCTCTTCCATTTCCACTACTACATCGGCAGCAGTTTCTTCGTCAAGCAATTTATACAAGTAACGCGCTTCGGCTAAATCAAACTCGTTAATTATTTCGGCAATATCTGCCGGATGCAATTCGGCAATAGTAGCTTTCACAAAGTTTTGGTTATTACTTTCGATAGCCGCTTTAAACTGCTGAAGGGTTTCTGTGTTTAGCTCTAAAGGCATTTTATGAATCTGCGGCAAAGATAAGTATTAAGTACAGAGTAAAAAGTATGAAGTATAATGTATAGAGAATTATGAGGTGGTTTATTGTGCTGATAAATAGCGAGATGGATGAAAAAACTGGCGAGTCCGATTGCGAATTTGGTCGTACAGATTAAGGATTTGGGTTAACCGATGTGCGATAAGGGTTGCCTGGAGCACGATTAGGGCTGACCGATAGTAAGGATGTGCAAACAAAAAGCAAACACCCTCTCCCCGCCCTCTCCAAAGGAGAGGGAGATAAGCCGACAACAAGACCAAAACAAAACTACATAGCCCCGATGGAAACGGAAAACTTGCGTGCGCATGGCTTGTGGGCATAGATAAGCAACTTGCAGTGTACAGCGGGAGCAAAGTTTACCATAATGCACAGCACTTGCGCTTCTGAAAAAAAAATGGCGTAACATTTTAAAAACAATTTCGTAACATAATTCACAACGGGTGGTTTATAAGTAAAGTGCGAAATGAGTTTGCGAAAAAGTATTACCTATAATTTAGGGCAAAACTTAAAACATGATGCAATTCAACCTTCCCACAGATTTATCATCCATCATCAATGTAATTGGTGTGGGTGGAGGCGGCAGTAATGCTGTTAATCACATGTTCCGCCAAGGAATAAAAGGTGTAGACTTTATAGTTTGCAATACCGATAAGCAAGCGCTTGACATGAGCCCTGTGCCATTAAAAGTGCAATTGGGCACAAGTTTAACATCGGGCCTGGGTGCGGGCATGATGCCCGAAGTGGGGCGCAGTGCAGCATTAGAGAGTTTAGAGGAAATTAAAAAAATGCTTACCGGCACACGCATGGTATTTATTACTGCGGGCATGGGCAAAGGCACGGGCACAGGGGCAGCGCCAGTAATAGCCGAGGCGGCAAAATCAATGGGTATTTTAACGGTGGCAATAGTTACTATTCCATTTCAGTTTGAAGGTTCGCGCAAACGGATGTTAGCCGAAGCGGGTATTGAGGAATTGAAAAAAAATGCAGATACACTTTTAGTTGTGTGTAACGAGCGCTTGCGCGAGATGTATGGCAACTTAACGGTGGTTAATGCATTTGGTCATGCGGATAATGTTTTATCAAATGCGGCACGCAGCATTGCCGAAATTATTAGCAACACGCTGCATGTGAATGTTGACTTTAATGATATAACTACTGTGATGAAAGATAGTGGTGTGGCTATATTAGGCACTGCAACTGCATCGGGCGAAGGCCGTGCAATTAACGCAGTGGAAATGGCTCTTAACTCACCACTACTTAACGATAACGAAATACAAGGCGCGCGTTATGTGTTGATGAATGTAACATCGGGCACAGAAGAAATCACAATGGATGAGCTTGGTGAGATTACTGATTACATTCAAACTGCGGCTGGGCAAGCGGCCGAGATTGTTACCGGTTATGGTATAGATGCCGAGTTGGGCGATAAAGTATCGGTAACAATTATTGCTACCGGTTTTAAATCAAAAGAGTTGGATGGGTTTGATACTAAAAAAGCGCCTGAGAAAAAAATTATGCGCTTGGATGAAATAAAAGGCAGCGATAATTTATTGAACACTGCTGTTACAAAAACCGAAATAGTGAAAGATGAATTGGAGCCGGTTTTAAAATCATCGTTAGATACAATAAAAGAAGAGCCGCAAGAAGTGGTGAGTATGTTTAAAGAAGAAATTACGCTGAACGATATTGTTGACCCACTTGAACCAACGCTTATTATAAGAGAAGTGAAAGATGAAGTGAACGAGATAGACTTATATAACGATGTGGATGATAACGAAGAGACAGTGATAGTGGAAGAAACTACTATAGTGCCTGAAGCGGAAATAGAGCAGCCGATAATTGCTGAAGTGAAAGAAGAAATTGTAAGTGAAATAGAAACGCCCGTTGTGGCAGAAGCAATAGTAGAAACAGAAACAATACTAAACGAAACTATAGTGGAGCCAATTGCAATAGTGGAAGAATCAATTGTAAACGAAGTGGTGGTGGATGAAGTGCTTATTGCCGAAACGCCAATTGTAAGCGAAGTGGAAGAAACGCCCGTTGCTGTTACAGATACACTGGTTACTGATGAAGTAGTTTACAACGATATAGTGGAGGAAACTGCAAAAGAATCTGTTTTTGAAAGTGTAACCGAAGATACACCTGTGCAAGTTAATGAAGAGGAATTTGTGATGGAAACAAACGAGGAGATTGTTTCGGAAGTGGTGGAAACACCGGTTGCGGAAACTGAACTGAAACAGGATGAAGTGGTTTTTGAATTTGAAACTGCACAAGAAAGCGTGATAGAGTTTAACAGCGAGCCAACAGTTGAACAAGAAATTACTGCAAGTGTAGAAGAAGAGTTACCTCTTGTAGCCGAAATGAAAGAAGAAATAGTAGCTGAGCTTGAAACAGAAATAACTGCCGAAACAGTGGTAGAGGAAATAGTTGCCGAAACACAGCAAGAGGATTTATTTGAAATTACCAGCGAAATAAAACAGGAAGAACCGGTGATGGAAATAAAAACAGAAGAGGTGAAAGCAGAAGCCAATAATGTGCCAGTAACTTCGACAGTAACGGATGATGAGCAACGCAAGAAAAACGAAGAGCGCATTAAACGCTTAAAAGAACTAAGCATGAAATTAAAAAGCCCGGGTGGATTAAAAGAGTTGGAGGAAGAACCGGCTTATGTGCGCAGAAAAGTGAATTTAGATAATGTGCCACATTCGTCAGAATCGCAAGTGTCGCGCTATACTTTATCCGAAGGTGATGATAAGAAGATAGAAATTAAACCTAATAACTCGTTCTTACACGATAATGTAGATTAGTTAAGTTAATTATCCGGACGTTTACCCGAAGGCGGGTTCGCGAAGCGAACCCGCCTTCGGGTTTTAAATACTTGTTATATTTGCCCATCAAGAAAAAACAATATGGCACTCGAAGAAAAAATAAATGCTGATATAAAATCGGCAATGCTTGCAAAAGACCAAAAACGATTAGAAGCGCTGCGCGCAATTAAATCGGTAATACTGTTATTAAAAACTTCGGCTGAAGGATATACCGATGAAAGCGAAATGAAAGCGCTGCAAAAAGAAGTGAAAAAACGCAAAGAGACTGCCGAGATATACACTACACAAAACAGAGCCGACTTGGCCGAAGTGGAAACATTTCAGGCAGGTGTAATAGAAGCATACTTGCCAAAGCAAATGACAGCCGATGAAATAAAAGCAGAATTGCAAAAAATTATAGCTCAGGTGGGTGCTACATCGGCAGCCGATATGGGCAAGGTAATGGGTGCTGCCACAAAAGCGCTTTCGGGCAAAGCCGATGGCAAAGCTATTTCGGCAATTGTGAGAGAGCTGTTGCAGTAGCTTCTACACTATTTTATACATACATATATAGCATTAGGCAAGATTTACTTTTTCAATAATTACAGTCGTTGCACCTTCTTTAGATACCTGATTATTAGTGATTTAAAATCCATTTTCGAGATTTTTTCCTTGTGCAACTTAATGGCATATTTTATTGTCTTTTATATGACTAAAAGCTGGAATAAATAAAAATTACACCCATGAACCTAATCTCCCGATGCCGCTTAATTGGCGCTGCTTTTCTTTTTGCAGTTACAGCAAATGCCAACAGTAATCCTTCTGCAAAAGGTAGCTGGTCTGTTTCAAATCCTTTTGAACAAAAAGTGTTCATCGAAAACAAAGGTCAGTATGACTTGAAAAGCGAAAAACCTGCCGACATAAAATACGGTGTAAATAATTTGGGAACAGAAATTTACTTTACACCTAAAGGGCTTTTCTACCGAATAGAAGAACAAGAAATGATATTGCACGAAGAGCATGAGTATGAAAAAGACAAACGTAAACCGGGCAAAGAAGAAGGCGAAGAGCGCGAAATAAAAACCAAGCTAAACATTCTAAACATGGAATGGGTGGGAGCAAACCCTAACGTGCAAATATTTGCTGAAGGAGAAGCTGCCGACTATTATAATTTTTGTGATCCTAAAAATCCGAAAGGACAAGGGATTAATAACGTAAAAGCATTTAATAAAATAACTTACAAAAACCTCTATCCGAATATTGATGTGGAATATGTGTTTCAATCAAAAGATTCGAAAACGGGTGTGAAGTACACCATTATATTGCATCCCGGTGCCGATGCAAGTTTAATTCAAATGAAATGGAAAGGATACAAAAAACATAATTTGGATGCGGATGGTAATATTCATTTTAACCTACATGCCGGAGAAATAGTTGACCACGCTCCTGTTACTTGGTATCAAAATACTAAACAGAGTATAGCTACATCATTCAACGAAAAAAACGGAACAGTAAGTTTTAATTTGGGCGCTTACGATAAAACACAAACTGTAATAATTGACCCTTGGACGGTCAATCCAAACTTTCCGCAAAACAACAAAGCGTATGATATTACTAAAGATGGGCTTGGAAACATTTATGTATTTGGAGGAAAAAATCCTTACTTATTAAAAAAATACGATTCAGCAGGAAATCCAATATGGACATATACTTCCCCATTCACAGGTTGGTATGGCGATTTGGCGGTTCATCCTACAGGCGAATCTTACATCACGGAAGGTTACAGTGCAAGTAACTCGTTTGGTGCCATTGCAAGAGTAAATGCAAACGGAGCACAAGTTTGGTACACGCAGCAAGTGCAATTAGAATTGTGGTCGCTTGCATTTAACTGTACTTATTCCGTGCTTACAGTTGCCGGTGGTGTGTGGCAAGCACGCACATCTACTGTTAACACAAGTAACGGTACACTAACGGGTACTATCACATTTGTAAATACAGGTGAAACTCGCTCAATGACACAAGCGCCAACAGGTAATTTTTATCACTTGTGTATTTCAGGCGCCAACTCTGTTGCTTCGCTCACATCTGCAAATGCATTGGTGTGGAACACCCCAAGTGGCTACGGCATAGGCTACGGAACACCTCAATACAATAACAGCTATAGCACTATGGATGCCGGCTTTAACGGTATAGCGTGTGATAATAATTTTGTTTACACTATTGATGGTATTACACTGACAAAGAAAGATATTATTACAGGTGCAACAATGGGAACTGCTGTTATTCCGGGCGGAACAAACACAGGCAACGGTGGTGTATTTATTGATGCCTGTGGAAACGTGTATGTAGGCTCGCAAACGCAGATACATAAGTTTGCTCCCAACTTAACTTTAAGTTCATCTACTGCAGCACCGGGTGCTGTTTATTGTTTGGCAAATGGAGTGGGAGCAACTGATATTCTTTCGTGTGGAAATGGTTTTATAGCATCGGTTAACATTGCTAACATTTGCCCCATTAACCTTACACTTAACACTACAGGTGCTGGTGGTTGTGCGCCTAACTCAGGCACAGCAACAATTGTTGTAACAGGCGGTACAGGCCCTTACACCTATTCATGGTCTCCTGGCGGACAAACCACATCTACCATCACCGGATTATCATCAGGTACATATATAGTTACTGTTACTGATGCCACAAGCTGTGTGCCTTTTACTGATACTATCACCATTTCAACCGGAAGTGGATTTAGCTTGGCTACTGCGGTAAATAATAATGTATCGTGTAATAATGGTTCAAATGGTTCGGCTGCAGCTACACCAAGTGGCGGTAACGGCCCTTACACTTATGTGTGGACACCATCAAACCAAACAACCCAAACCGCTACAGGAATGCCCTCCGGAACTTATACCGTGGTTGTTACCGATGCAAGCGGATGTAGTTCTACACAAACTGTGATTATAACACAACCTACGCCACTAGCTGCCACAATGGCTAATACCGCTCCGCTATGCAACGGTGGCAGCAACGGTTCGGCAACGGTAACGGCATCGGGAGGAACAGGGCCTTATACTTATTTGTGGAACAATGCACAAACGGCACAAACGGCTACCGGTTTAACATCCGGAAATTATACTGTAACTATTACCGATGCTAATGGATGCACCATGCAGCAAACAGTTACACTCAATCAACCGGCTGCAATGACAGTTAATACTACTGTGGTGCAGCCAACTTGCACACAAGCAAATGGGTCGGCTACTGCTACACCTAACGGTGGAAATGGCCCGTACAATTATTTATGGAACCCATCCAGCCAAAATACACAAACAGCAACTGGTCTCATTGCCGGACTTTATACTGTAACCGTAACAGATGCAAATGGTTGTTCGCAGATAGATACTATTAGTATTACGGCAAGTGGAGCGCCTACTGTGGTTACATCTATAGGAACTATTATGTGTAATGGTGGTAACACTACAGCTACTGCAACTCCAACAGGCAACGGGCCATTTACTTATGCCTGGTCGCCATCGGCACAAACCACACAAACAGCTACTAACTTAACTTCCGGAACATATACGGTAACTGTTACCGATGTTAATGGATGCTCTGTGCAAACAATTGTTATTGTATCTCAACCTGCTGCATTGCAATTGGCAAGTACTAACGTAACTAATACTAGTTGCGGAAATAATAATGGCAGTGCCACCGTTTCAGCTTCGGGCGGAACCGGAAACTACACTTATAACTGGCAGCCATCAGGCGGAAATAGCTCATCTGCTTCGGGCTTATCTGCGGGTACTTATACCGTAACTGTTACCGATGCTAATGGTTGTACATCAATAAGCACACTTACTATAATGCCAAGCGCAGGGCCTAATCCGGCATTTGTAGTGCAGCCTGCAACTGCTTGCGATAGTGTTTGCATTACGCTTAATGCTACGCAATCAGGCATGAACTATAGCTGGACTTTTAGCAATGGAAATAGCAGTACACAACAAAATCCTTCAGTTTGCTTTTATCAGCCTGGCACGTATAATGCAACACTTATTGTTACTGATAACAATGGTTGTACTGCCACTTCATCGCAAAATACAATTGCTACAGTTGTTACACCACCATCGGCCGATTTTACTGCCGATCCTAATTCTACTACTATTACAGATGCTACTATCAACTTTACCGATAATTCAAATGGCGCACTAACTTGGTTATGGAATTTTGGCGACCCTGCAAATTCAACAAGCAATCAGCAAAATCCTACATTCACTTATGTGGATACAGGTTATTATTGCATTACATTATCGGTTACAAACCAAGCCGGATGCACAGATACATCAGTTATTTGTATTGATGTAAAAGGCGAGTTTACCTTTTTTGCTCCCAATGCATTTACTCCTAATAGCGATGGCAAAAATAATACTTGGGAGCCAAAAGGCGTAGGAGTTGACCCTGCAACGTATGAGTTATTTATTTTTGATCGTTGGGGAAATATGATTTGGAAAACTAATCAGTGGGGACAAGGATGGGATGGAAAAGCAAACGGTGGGAGCGAAGTAGTGCAGCAAGATGTTTACGTATGGAAATGTAATTTCCGCAGTACCATTGATGGCTCAAAACGCAGCTATGTTGGACATATTTCAGTAGTCAAATAATTTATTTGGCAGTTTGATAAAAAAGATTTTATATTTGCCCCGAATTCACAAATGAAACAATTCACACACATACACCATCATCATACTTTCCCCTAAAGGGTAAGCTGGTTGGTATTTGTGTAAAACATAAACTTAAAAGGGCTTACTTAACAGTAAGCCCTTTTTTATTTTAATAACTATGGAAACAAAATTAAAAATTGCAATTCAAAAATCGGGGCGCTTGTATGATGATAGCATTAAGTTGCTTAAAGAGTGCGGTATTGATTTTTCAAACGGAATAAACAAACTGAAAGCAGAGGCGTTAAACTTTCCGCTCGAAGTGTTTTTTCTGCGCGATGATGACATTCCACAATATGTGGAAGATGGAGTTGCTGACATAGGAATGGTTGGCGAAAATGTGGTACTGGAAAAAAACAAGAAAGTGAAAGTGATTGACCACTTGGCTTTTGGTAAATGCCGACTCTCCATTGCAATTCCAAAAGACAAAAAATATACCGGTAAAAATTATTTGCAGGGGAAAAGAATTGCAACAAGTTATGCCAATGTACTTTCGGGTTTTTTAAAAACAAATAAAATAAATGCCGAAATACACGAAATTAGCGGCTCAGTAGAAATTGCTCCAAGCATTGGATTGGCAGATGCGATTTGCGATTTGGTTAGTTCCGGAAGCACACTTTTTTCAAATGGACTAAAAGAGGTAGAGGTGATTTTAAAGTCGGAAGCAGTTTTAGTTGCAAACAAATCGTTAGGTAAAAAGCAAAATGAGATTCTTAAGAAATTGCAATTCAGAATTAACTCAGTAAAAAAATCGAAAAAAAACAAATACATTTTGCTTAATGCACCTAACAAAAACTTAGATGCAATATGTGATATTCTCCCGGGAATGAAAAGCCCAACTATTCTTCAGCTTGCCGATAAGGGATGGAGTTCGGTTCATTCAGTAGTAAACGAAAATGATTTTTGGGGTATTATAGAAAAGTTAAAAGCTAATGGCGCACAAGGCATTTTAGTTGTACCAATTGAAAAAATGATTGTATGATAAAAATTACTAAATATCCTCAGCCAAATGATTGGGCAAAACTGCTGCAAAGGCCATCAATAGAAACCGCTAAGTTAGAAAAAACAGTTGCTGATATTATACAACGCGTAAAAGAAGATGGCGATAATGCATTGCGTAACTATGCAATGCATTATGATGGTGTTAAATTACAATCGCTTGAGGTTCCGGAAAATGAAATTTTTAATGCGGTAAATGAAATCTCGATTTCGCTGCAACAGGCAATTAGAGTTGCTTATAATAACATACTCGCTTTTCATAGTGTTCAAAACCAAACCGAGCCATACGTTGAAACTGTTTCGGGTGTGATGTGCTGGCGCAAATCCATACCTGTTCAAAAAGTAGGATTGTATATCCCGGGTGGCAGCGCACCTTTATTTTCAACTGTACTAATGCTAGGTGTACCTGCTAAAATTGCCGGTTGCAGCGAAACAATATTATGTACACCATGTGATAAAAACGAAAAAGTAAATGCTGCAATACTCTATGCCGCTGATTTGTGTGGAATAAAAAAGATATATAAAGTTGGAGGGGCACAAGCAATTGCGGCAATGGCTTTTGGTACGCAATCAATTAACAAAGTGTATAAAATTTTTGGTCCGGGTAATCAATTTGTTACTTGTGCTAAGCAGTTGGTACAAAATTATGGCATTGCCATTGATATGCCTGCTGGACCTTCGGAGGTTGCAATACTGGCAGATAGGCAAGCAAACGCTGCATTTGTTGCAGCAGATATTTTAGCTCAGTTAGAGCATGGTGCGGATAGTCAATCTATTTTGGTTACAGATTATTTACCATTTGCAGATGAGGTTAACACAGAAATTGAAAAGCAAATCAGCTCTCTTCCGCGATCAGAATTGGCTTTGAAAGCAATTGCAAATAGTAAAATTATTATTGTAATGAGCATGGAAGAGGGAATGAATTTAATTAATGAGTATGCCCCCGAGCATTTAATTTTGGCAGTTGAAGATTCGACAGAGATAGCGCAAGGAATAACTAATGCCGGTTCAGTTTTTTTAGGAAATTACTCTCCTGAAAGTGCCGGTGATTATGCAACTGGAACAAACCACACATTACCTACCAATGGTTATGCAAAATCGTATAGCGGTGTGTCGCTAGATAGTTTCGTAAAAAAAATAACTTTTCAAAAATTAACTAAAGCGGGATTGTCGTTACTTTCAAATACAATTATAGAAATGGCAGAAGCAGAAGGGTTACAGGCGCATGCTAATGCCGTAAAAATAAGAATGTAAAAATGAAAACTATAGAAACGCTATTAAGAGATAATATTAAAAAATTAGTTCCTTATTCATCTGCACGAGATGAGTTTAAGGGCGAAGGAAAAGTTTTTTTAGATGCTAATGAAAATTCTTTTGGCGATCCTTTCATAGATTCAAATACATCATATAATCGCTATCCGGATCCGCACCAAAAAAAACTAAAAACTAAAATAGCTGCAATAAAAAATATTAATACCCAAAATATCTTTTTAGGAAATGGCAGCGATGAAGCGATTGATATTTTATTTCGCGCATTTTGCAACCCTGCAATTGATAATGTAATTATTGTGCCACCCACCTATGGCATGTATGAAGTAAGTGCAAATATTAATGATGTAGCAATTAAGAAAGTATTGCTTAATACTGAATTTCAATTAGACGTGCCTGCTATTTTGAGTAGTATTGATGATAGAACAAAACTTATTTTTCTTTGTTCTCCTAATAATCCAACCGGTAATTCGCTGAACAGAAAAGATATTGAACAAATACTTAATGCCTTTTCAGGCATAGTAGTTTTAGATGAAGCGTATATAGATTTTTCATTTCAAAAATCATTCTCACAAGACTTATTCGCTTATCCCAATTTAGTTGTACTGCAAACTTTATCTAAAGCTTATGGTTTAGCTGCATTGCGAGTGGGTATGGCTTTCGCTTCACGGGATATTATAAATGTTTTTAATAAAATAAAACCGCCATACAATATTAATGCAGCATCACAACAAATTGCTTTAGATGCTTTAAATGAAACCGAACTGAATAAAAAACGAGTAATGGAGATTATTTCTCAACGCAATTTTTTAGTTGCAGAAGTAAAGCGTCTTGCTTTTGTGAAAAAAGTTTTTAATAGTGATGCAAATTTTATTCTTCTAAGAGTGGATGATGCAAATGAATTGTATAAATACTTGTCGCAAAATTTCATAGTAGTTCGTAATCGAAGCAGCGTAGTATTGTGCGTGGGCTGTTTGCGTATTACAGTGGGAACTCCCGAAGAAAATATATTATTGATTAATACATTAGCAAAATACAAAAAATGAAAAAAGTACTTTTTATTGACAGAGATGGAACATTGATTTGGGAGCCACCGGATAATTTCCAAATAGATAGTTTTGATAAACTAAAATTTTTACCGGGTGTTATCACTTGGCTTGGTAAAATTGCCCGAGAGTTTGATTTTGAGCTGGTGATGGTTACTAATCAAGATGGACTTGGCACAGCTTCGTTTCCTGAAAACACATTTTACCCTGTTCATAATTTTATGGTTAACACACTTGCTGCTGAAGGCATTGTGTTTTCTGAACAATGCATTGACCACACATTTGAAAACGAGAATAAACCTACACGCAAACCTAATACAGGAATGCTTACAAAATATTTGACCGGTCAATACGATTTAAAGAATTCATATGTTATTGGCGATAGAATAACAGATGTTAAACTGGCGCAAAATTTAGGATGTAAATCTATATTCATTAAAAATTATGATGCTCCAGCCGAATGGCAAAATAAAATTGATTTAATAGTAACCGATTGGCGCGAAATTTATTATTTCTTAAAATCATCTGCCCGAAAGATTTCTCACTCCCGAATTACGAAAGAAACAAGTATAACTATTGAAATTAATCTTAACGGAACAGGTATTGCCGATATTAAAACCGGACTTTCCTTTTTTGATCACATGCTCGAACAAATTGCGAAACATGCCGGCATTGATTTAAGCATAAATGCAAAAGGCGATTTGCATATTGATGAACACCACACAATTGAAGATACTGCTATTACACTTGGGGAAGCATTTTCTTTGGCATTAGATTCAAAAAAAGGCATAGAGCGTTATGGCTTTTGTTTGCCTATGGACGATTGTTTGGCGCAAGTCGCATCAGATTTTGGAGGCAGAAACTGGATTGAATGGAATGTAGAGTTTAAAAGAGAAAAAGTAGGTGATGTGCCAACAGAAATGTTTTACCATTTTTTTAAATCTTTTTCTGATGCTGCAAAGTGTAACCTAAACATAAAAGCAGAAGGCGATAACGAACACCATAAAATAGAGGCAATTTTTAAAGCATTTGCAAAAGCAATTAAAATGGCGATTAGACAAGATGAAAACAACATGACCTTGCCTTCAACTAAAGGTGTATTATGAAAGTAGCAATTATAAAATATAATGCAGGGAATATTCGCTCAGTAGTTTTTGCTCTTGAGCGTTGTGGAGTTAATGCTATTGTTACCGATGATGCGGCTGAAATAAATTCGGCTGATAAAATTATTTTTCCCGGTGTGGGTGAGGCAAGTTCAGCAATGCGCTATTTGCAGAGTAAAAATCTTGATAAGCTTATAGTTGATTTAAAGCAACCGGTGCTTGGGATTTGCCTCGGTATGCAGCTAATGTGTAATTATTCTGAAGAGGGTAAAACAAAGTGCTTGGGAATTATTGATGCTGATGTAAAACAATTCATCGGTGGCGAAAAAATTCCTCATGTTGGCTGGAATACGATTAATCAACTAAACACTAATTTGTTTAATGGGATTGCAGAAAACGAATACGTTTATTTTGTCCATGGCTTTTATGTGCCGCTAAATTCTTTTTCGATTGCAACGGCCAATTATATTGTTAATTATTCTTGTGCAGTGCAAAATGGAAATTTTTATGCTGTTCAGTTTCATCCTGAAAAATCTGCGACTGTGGGCGAGAAAATCTTAAACAACTTTTTGTCGCTATGATAGAAATTATTCCCGCAATAGATATTATTGATGGTAAGTGCGTGCGCCTATCGCAGGGCGACTATAATCAAAAAGTAATTTACAACAATAACCCACTTGATGTTGCTCTTCAGTTTGAAGATGCAGGTATTAAGCGTTTGCACCTCGTGGATTTGGATGGTGCAAAAGCAGGCGATGTAAAAAATTGGAATGTACTTAAAAAAATTTCGAGCAATACAAAATTAATTATTGATTTTGGTGGCGGCATAAAAACGGGCGAAACAATTGAACGAGTTTTTAATGTTGGAGCGCACATAGCCACTTTGGGAAGTATTGCAGTTAAACAACCCGAAGTTTTTTATTCGTGGATAGAAAAGTACGGTGCTGATAAAATTTTTCTTGGTGCGGATGTGAAAAATGAAATGATTACCCTGTCTGGCTGGCTGGAACAAACAACGGTTTCCATTTTTGATTTTCTTGATACTGTTAAACAGCGTGGAGTAGTAAATTATTTTTGCACTGATATTTCAAAAGATGGACTGCTGCAGGGTGTATCGACCGAACTGTATAAAAAATTAATGAATTATTTTCCATCTTTAAATCTTGTTGCAAGTGGTGGCGTATCTTCAATTGAGGATATTGATCAACTTAATACAATTGGTTGTAAAGGAGTAATTGTAGGCAAAGCAATTTACGAAGGACGTATCACGCTTAACCAACTGAAAAAATATGCTTGCTAAACGAATTATACCTTGCCTTGATATAAAAGAAGGACGAACTGTAAAGGGCGTAAATTTTTTAAATATACGTGATGCGGGAGACCCCGTGGAGCTTGCTAAAATATATAGTGATGATGGTGCCGATGAATTAGTTTTTTTAGATATATCGGCTACTAACGAAAGAAGAAAAGCGTTATCTGCTTTAGTAGCTAAAATTGCAAAAACAATAAATATTCCTTTTACGGTTGGTGGCGGCATTTCCAAAATTGACGATGTTTCTGTTTTATTAGATGCTGGCGCAGATAAAATATCGGTCAATACTTCTGCAGTTAAAAACCCTGATTTGATTTCTGATTTAGCAAAACAATTTGGTTCGCAATGTGTAGTGGTCGCAATTGATATAAAACTTGAAGATGGTGATTGGTATGTTTACTTAAATGGCGGTAGTGTAAAAACAAATTTACTAGCAACTGATTGGGCATCCCAGGCGCAACAATTAGGAGCGGGTGAGATTTTACTTACATCCATGAATAATGACGGAACAAAAAATGGTTTTGCGATTGACATCACAAAAAAAATATCTCAATCGCTTAGCATTCCTGTAATTGCAAGCGGTGGAGCCGGCAAAATGGAACACTTTGCTGGTGTTTTCAAACACGGATTTGCTGATGCAGCTTTGGCTGCAAGTGTTTTTCATTTTAAAGAAATTGAAATTCCGGAATTAAAAAAATATTTATTGTCAAACAAAATACCAGTTAGAATATGAATCCCGATTTTAAAAAATATGCCGATGGACTAATTCCGGCAATTATTCAAGATGCCGAAACCAATATTGTACTGATGCTTGGCTTTATGAATGAAGATGCATTTAAAAAAACACTTGAGTTGAAACAAGTAACCTTTTACTCACGCTCCCAAAAACGTTTGTGGACAAAAGGCGAGGAAAGCGGAAACTTTTTACAACTCAACAGTATTTCAATTGATTGTGATAACGATACGTTTTTAATTAAAGCAAAGCCGGCTGGTGTTGTTTGCCACACAGGTGCCGACACCTGCTGGAATGAAAAAAACATTTCAACAGATTTTTTATTACACCTACAAGCTGTTATTAATGAGCGCAAAAATTCTCCCCCCGAGAAATCATACACTTCTTCTCTTTTTGAAAAAGGAATAAATAAGATTGCACAAAAAGTAGGCGAGGAGGCAACGGAATTAGTTATTGAAGCAAAAGATAATGACGATGATAAGTTTAAAAGCGAAGCTGCAGATTTGCTTTTTCATTACCTGGTGCTGCTTTCTGCTAAAAATGTTTCTTTAAGCGATGTGATAGCAGTGCTAAAAAGTAGAGAGAAATAACTATTTCTTTTTTGTCAATTCGGCAAATAGTTTTTCTAAATCTATTCCGGGGTTTATGGCAGGCGATATTTTTATTTTCCCATCAGGACTGATAAGCACATAAGCGGGTATTGCCATAATTTCAAAATATTCTTTCATTGCCATCCAGTCTGCAGAATAAACATAAGTTATTCCTTGCTTGGGATATAGTTTTGTTTCTTCTTTTATTTTTTCCGAAAAGTTATCCATCAATATATACAGGAAATTGATTTTAGCACCAAATTTTTTTTGATGTTCAGCCACTACTTTTATTTCCTCTTCACATGTTTTGCAATAGGGCTTGAAAAATGCAACATATAAATACTTGTCTTTATAACCAGTGAGTGAAATTTTGTTGTTATTGAAATCGTAAAAAGTAAAATCGGTTATTGCAGAACCTACTTGCATTTTCCCGAGAGATGTTGCTAAGTTACTTGCAATAGATTTGCAAAACTGTAATTCTGTTTTTTTGCTCATATCGTTTAGCAAGTCAATTACTCTTTCTCTTTTGTAATTAGGATTGGCATAGCATAGTTTAAGTGTGTAAAGCATCGAAATGTTTCGTAGCGAATCATTAAGCATTATTTTCGACTTGGTGAAAAATGCGCTTAAACTTTCATAACCGCTTGTATTGTTTACTTCCTTTACTAAATCTTCCGTCTTAATTAATTCTCCCACAATCCTGTCGAGAAATATTTTTAAAAAACTTACATACTCTCGGTGTGCGAATAGTATATTTTTAGATTTTATGTAGTTTTCATAAACATATAACTCGTTTCTGAAATTAAGCTGAAGGGCACCCAATGTGTATTGAATGAAATTCTGAAAGTATTTATTATTTACGGTAGCGTATTTTGCTTTTATTTTTTTACAAAATGTGTCAGTTCTTGCTGCCATTACAGCATTATCGCTCATTTTCCATCCTTGCATTTTTGATAGAAAGCCATCGTACTTTTCTAAGTAATCGTATATCAAATAATTGAGCTCCAGCGAATCCGTATTTACAAAACCAATTTCAATAGGTGTATATCTTGAAAATGATTCCACTTCTGCCGAATCTTTTTGATAAACACCGATGTAATAATTTTTATCTGGCTCAACATACATGGTTGCTTCGCAATTTTGAATACGTAGCATAATATATTTTGTAGCATCTGTTTTAAAACTGAGTGTAAACTCGCCCTTGGCAGAAATTTCACATGAAGTTAATTCTTGAGCTTGCTCGCTAATATAATCTGTAAAACAAACTGCTTTTACTTTTTTCCCGATATATGATTTGTGCGCCACTCCGTTAATAGTAACATTGCCCGCTATTACATAAATGCAGAGTAATTGTAAAAATAGAGTTGAAATTATTCTTAGCATTATATTTTTACTCTATCAGGCAAAAACGGACTTATATCACCATTATATTTTTTTATTTCTCTTACTATGGTTG
Organism: Bacteroidia bacterium; assembly: GCA_020054095.1. Lineage (GTDB taxonomy): Bacteria > Bacteroidota > Bacteroidia > JADZBD01 > JADZBD01 > JAGVMA01. The sequence goes on from JAGVMA010000084.1 coordinate 18,184, forward strand.
AACTTATGCCTTCAAGTTCTGGCGAAGTGAATATCAATATTGTTTCAATATCGGGACCTAATTTTTTGTTCATCATTGCTATTGATTTCTCGTATTCAAAATCGGTTGTGCTTCTCAGTCCTCTTAAAATATAATTTGCGTTATGTTTCTTACAGAAATTGATTGTAAGCTCATTGTAGTTAGTGATAATTATTTTTTCATTCTTGCCGAATGTTTGCTTTATCATGCCGATCCGTTCTTGCTCGGTGAACATGTATTTTTTAGTTGTGTTTGTTCCAATCGCAATAACAATTTTATCAAAAAGCGATTCCGCTCTGTGAACAACATCTTCGTGGCCCTTCGTAAATGGGTCGAATGAACCCGGAAATACTGCTATTTTTTCCATGCTATAGGTGTTTATTATTTAAATATACTAAAGTTTACAGCACCATAAATTCTTCTTTCCAAAAACCGTTCCTCTTTATCATAACTCGTATTAGCGCCATGCTCGATTATCAAAATGCCACCTTTTTCAAGAATATCGGCCTCAAAAAGCTTATTTGGTATGATCTCAATTTTTTCAAAATCAAATGGGGGATCAGCAAAAATGATATTATACTTTAATGAGTTTCGTTTTAGAAAAATAAATACATCGGTGTTCCACACATTTATATTCTTGAATTCAAGTTCGCTAGCACGTTTTTTTATAAAATTAGAGCAGACATTATTTTTTTCTATAGCGTGAATTTCTTTAGCTCCCCTCGATGCAAATTCAAAACTGATGGAGCCCGTACCACTAAAAATGTCTAATACTTTTGTACCTGATATATCAATTCGGTTATTTATAATATTGAACAAACTGCCTTTTGCAAAATCTGTAGTAGGGCGCAATGGGAAATTTTTTGGGGCATTAATTGCTCTGCTGCGGTGTGTTCCGCCAATTATGCGCATAGGTATTGGTTAAAAAGCGTGTAGTAAAAATGTTTCGGTATTTCTTCCAACCTGTGGCAATAGCCAAAATTATCGTTACGTAATCCAAAATTTACATTGCGGATATATTTATAAAGAATAGTGTAAATGGCGGAATTTTTTTCCACTTCGCCCAGCAAAAATACTTGCACTGTTTCCGGATTTAATTTTAATTGCTCGCAGGTGAAAAGTATGAAATACAAAAAATCTTCGCTCGATTCATAGTAGAATGTATTACACAAAATCAAATCTTTACCTTTCATTACAATCAACTGAAAAAAACCGGGTTGTACGTTTACGAAAATTTTTTCGCCATTTATGTTTTTGTTGTTTATCAAAATTCCTTCTGTAAAAGCGCTACATATATGGTTTATTTTACCGTTAGGAAAATATTTTTTTAACTCCGAAACAAGCTTCTTGTCAGTACCAAAAATAATTTTTGCGTCAATATTTTTTAAATCATATGTAAAAAAATCATCACTTTGAGCTACATTACTGCAATGCCTTAAATACGATTTCTCGCTGCCTTTTTCATAAACTGCATTTGGTATAATGGTAGCTATTTCGTTTTCAATAGAAATTTGTATTGATTTAAATAGATTATGTGTTACTTCGTTTTTGTTCAATAGCACATTTGTGGCTTCGGCAATTGCACTTGATGAAAATGATTTTTCAAACGAATGCGACTCCAGCGCAATGTATCGGTTGTTTTTAATATCTAAAACGGCATACTTCATTCCATTCTTGCCAAGCGAAATTGAAAGATGAAAATTAGCAGTTCTGTTACGAACAAACGATTCGTCAATTGCGCTAAAGGTCTTGGTAATACGTGTATTTGTCTCAGCTATTGTCAATAAGGCAAAACTACAATTTTTTTTAAACAATGGTTACTTGTTTACGCCTGCCGCTTATATTTATTGCGTGAATTCAATGCAGTTCAAAAACTTTTTACAAACACAATTTCCGTTTGAGTTAACGCAAGGGCAATTAGAGTTATGCGAAAAGATTAGCGGATTTGTTTTTATTCCTAATGATAGAAATGCATTTGTACTAACCGGTTACGCGGGAACGGGCAAAACCACATTTATTAGTACGCTGGTTAAAGCACTAAGCGCCATTAATTGTAAAACAATTTTACTTGCTCCCACAGGCAGGGCTGCTAAAGTTTTATCGTCCTATTCAGGCAAACAAGCGTTCACGATTCATAAAAATATTTATAGAAAAGTAAGCCAAGGGGGCAGTGAACGATTTCGACTTAAGGAAAATAAAAATGTTAATGCAATTTTTATTGTTGATGAGGCATCAATGATTTCTAATGAGTATAGCGACTTTTCTGGCAATGGATTGTTGGATGATTTATTTGAATACGTTTACAATGGCGATAATTGTCGATTAATTTTTGTTGGTGACACAGCCCAATTGCCTCCAGTTGGCAGCAAGTTAAGTCCGGCTATTGATAAAGAGTACGTGAGTAAAAATTTATTTCTTGATACCCGCTATCATGAATTAACAGAAGTGGTGAGGCAAGATGCTTATTCCGGAATTTTATTTAACGCTACTAAACTTCGAAATCAAATAAGAGAAGAGGCGCATGTTTTTCCAAATTTTCATTTAAAAGGATTTAAAGATGTTGTTCGCATTAATGGAAATGAATTGGAAGATGCTTTGAATGATTCATACAGCAGAGCAGGGGCTGAAGAAACAATTGTGGTAACCCGCTCAAACAAGCGTGCTAATTTTTTTAACTCTCAAATTCGCTCGCGCATCCGTTTTCAGGAAGATGAAATTTCATCGGGCGATTATGTGATGGTTGTGAGAAATAATTATTACTGGTTGCCCGAAACATCACTTGCGGGTTTTATTGCCAACGGAGATATTGCATTGGTTACGAAAGTGCGTGGTATAGAAGAAAAATTTGGCTTCCGATTTTTAAATGCTAAAATTAAATTAATTGATTATCCCGATGAGCAGGATTTAGATGTTAAGTTGCTACTTAATACTATAACAAGTGAATCGCCAGCTTTAACGGCAGATGAAGGCAAGCGCTTGTATGCCGAAATAAATGCACATTACCTACACATTGAAAACAAACGCTTGCGTTATCTGAAAATTAAAGACGACCCCTATTTTAATGCTTTGCAAATAAAATTTGGCTATGCAGTTACTTGCCACAAAGCGCAAGGCGGCCAGTGGTCGAGCGTGTTTGTTGACCAAGGCTATCTCACAAAAGATATGATTAACGAGGAATATTTACGATGGCTCTATACAGCCATTACGCGCTCAACAGAAAAACTGTACTTGATTAATTTCAGTGATGATTTTTTTTAAAACGAAGGACAGCCGATGGTATATCCGCGCTTATAGTTCTTTTTGTCGCGCTTTAGCTTTACTTGCAATAGTTCGGTAGATGGTGTGTAATTCTCAATCGTTAATTTTTTAAATCTGAAATGATCAAAATTTAATCCGATTTTTTCCCCATCGCCATTTTTCACAGTTATGTTCACTTCAAATTTACCTTTCTCGTTGGCAGTAATTTTTTTTACTACTTCTCCATTTACCACTATTTCTACCCGGGCAAATCTTATTGCTTCGTTGCTTTTGGTGAGCACTATGCCTTTTATATTGAAAACAGTTGAGTCTTGTGTTGATATAGTAACCAAGTCAGGTTTTTGTGCCTTAGCATTAGCTGGCACAAGCGCCCCAAGTCCCAATAGTAATAAAAATGTAAAATACCCGGTTGAGATTCTCCCCATCCTTCTTCCTTTTGCTTTTTTATTTTTTCGCATTTTCAGATACAAAGGTTCGCCATCGGGTACGTAATTTCCAATTAAAATATTTTTATAGCGACAATGTTTTATTAGTATATCTATTTGCTCGTTGCCATTTTTGCACGGAATATTTACCTCGAAATTTCCCAAAGAATCGGTGCGAGTGGTGATTACGTTTTTCTCTCCCGCCTTTATAATTACACGAGCAAAGTTAAGCGACTTTCCTTTATGGTTTTCAATATTGCCTGTTGCATGAAATATAACAGAGTCGGTATAATATTTTTTAAATTTTATTTCCTTCTCATTGTCTTCGTTAAAGGTGAATGTACTGTCTTGGGCATTTGAAGGAGTAGTGCCCAGCAGCTTTGCCACAAATAGCGCAGCTACCGATACAGGTTTAAGTTTTAATTTTTGGAATATTGTATTTTGTTTGGTAATAGGTTGCTCTAACTGGTCATCTCTAAACCTGCCGCAAATATTTTTTGGCGCACTTTGCAAATAGTTTATTAGTTCTTCATCAGTCATGCTTGTAAAGTCATGCACCAGTTTTTCGCACGAGTGGCAAAATCTGCCTTGCGTTCTAGTATCCATGTTCTGCCAATTTTCGTGGCAGGGCTTATTTATTTTAATTGGATTTAACAGGTGCGTGTTTTAGTAAATGACGCACATATATAATTACAGTTGCTTTATTGCAATGTAATTTCGTAGCTGTTGCCTAATACAGTTACGGTTGCTTTATCATCACATGCGCCCGAACCAAAATTAATAAAGCGCTCAACCAAATTTTGCGGCTCTATTTTTATTTCGCCACTCACGATATATCTGCAGCTAATTTCCACGCGAAGTGGTGAGGTGATGGTGATATTAAATTTGTTACCATTAGTGCTTCGGCCATTAGCTGTTCCTGTAATTTCATACACATCATCCAACACATTGGCAATTGTACCTTCACCTGCAATCCATTTGTGGGTACGTGCCGATGACCATTCAATAATTTTATTTACGGGTGTATAGATGTAAGCATTTTGTACGCTTACGCTAAATGTTGCAATGCCGTTAATGTGTCCGTTATTTGTAATTGTTTTTGTTCCTTGAATTTCATAGCCATTTACATAATAATTATTTGTAGTGATGCTAATAACAGTAAGCGAATCGCGGTAGCGGCCGCTAAAAGTTGCAATGATTTTTCCTTTGCGCTGTAAGCCATCGGTGCCGGTGCAATAAGTGGTACCGAAATCAAGCGTAACTGTTTTAGGAAAAATTGGATTAGGTAATGCCGGATTAACAGAAACTGTATAGCACGCAGCAGCGTGTGGCATAAGTTTATTTACATCGGCAGTAATACTTGCAGCATCATCTAATTGCTTAAACACATCGCTCCAGCACCATTCTGCAATAGCATTATCTTTTGATGATTGTGTTTCTTTGTCCTCTGATCTGTCGGATTTACGACAAGAATAAACAGAAATAACTGCGAATGTGAAAAATAAAATACGATGGAAGGATGTTTTCATTTGTATGTTTTTTTAGTTTCTGATTGTCAAATGGAATACGCCATGTATTCATGTGGGTTTATATGCTTAAGGTATATGACTATTTCATAAACACTAAATTATTTATTTTCTCACATACTCGCAAAAAGAGTAGGAGTGAGGATTTTTTTCATCGGCACCGCAATTTACTTGCTGATGTAAGTTCCAAGTGTTTTTATCTATCTCCGGAAAAAATGCATCGCCATCAAAACTCTGATGAATATGTGTAACATATAATTTATGAGCGATTAAAATAGTTTGTGTATAAATTTCGCCTCCGCCAATAATGAATAACTCTTGCTCGCCAAGTTGTGCAGCCATATCCACTGCTTCATCAATACTTGCTACCACCGTAGCTCCGGGTGCGCTGTAGTTTTTTTGGCGTGTTACCACCATGTTTTTTCTATCAGGCAGCGGCCTGAATTTTTCGGGAATTGATTCGTAATTTTTTCGGCCCGTAACTACGCAATGTCCTGTAGTTTTATCTTTAAAATATTTCATATCGGCAGGCATTCGCCATATCAAGCGATTATTTTTGCCTATCACATAATTTTCGGCTATGGCAGCAATAAGTGAAATAATCATACCGCTACGGCAGCTTTTATGTGTGGATGTGGATTATAGTTTTCGAGTGTAAAATCTTCAAATTTAAAATCGAAAATACTTTTAACTGTTTCGTTTATTTTCAGGGTAGGCAGTTTCCTGCATTCTCGTGAAAGCTGTAGGTTTGCCTGTTCAATGTGATTAGAATATATATGCGCATCGCCAAGTGTGTGCACAAAATCGCCCGGCTTTAAATCGCAAGCTTGGGCTACCATAAGTGTAAGCAGGGCATACGATGCAATGTTAAACGGAACGCCCAAAAAAATATCGGCACTGCGCTGGTATAGCTGGCAACTTAATTTTTTATCTGCAACATAAAACTGAAAAAAAGCATGGCATGGCGGCAGTTTCATTTTTTCAATTTCACCTACATTCCATGCGCTTACTATTAATCTCCGCGAATCGGGGTTGTTTTTTATTTGATTAATTACTTGTGTTATTTGGTCAATGTGTCTGCCATCGGGTGTAGGCCAACTGCGCCATTGGTAGCCATATACAGGACCAAGGTTTCCATTTGCATCGGCCCATTCATCCCAAATACTTACACCGTTTTCTTTCAAATATTTAATATTCGTTTCGCCTTTTAAAAACCAAAGTAATTCATGGATAATGGATTTGGTGTGTAGCTTTTTGGTGGTCAATAGCGGAAATCCTTCTTCGAGATTAAAGCGCATTTGATACCCGAAAACACTTACGGTGCCTGTTCCGGTTCGGTCTGTTTTTTTTGTTCCATGTTCTAAAACATGGCGCATTAAATCGTGGTATTGTTTCATTAATAGTGCTAAAGTGTTTAAATGCAAAAATACTTTTTAATATGCAGCACATCAGCCCAAATTATTAACGGGCGATTAACATCACGATATTCCTCTTATAATACCATTTGTGCTCTCGCTGATAAATTTTAAAATCTGTGTTTTTTCTTTTGAAGCAGGTGCTTCTTGTTCTATCACCGCAAGGGCATTTGTAACATTTAATCCTTTTACATAAAGTGTGCGGTAAATATCTTCTATTTGCAAAATGGCTTCGGGTGTAAATCCGCGCCTGCGTAGCCCTACTGAATTTACGCCAACGTATTGCAGTGGTTCGCGAGCTGCTTTTACAAATGGTGGCACGTTTTTTCTTACTCCGGTCATGCCGGAAACAAATGAGTGGGCGCCTATTCTAACAAATTGCCCAACGCCTGTTCCACCTTCAATAATTGCCCAATCCTCTATTTCGATGTGGCCGGCAAGATTTACGCTATTGGCGATAATTATGTTGTTGCCCAATATACAATCGTGGGCAATGTGCACATAAGCCATGAGCAAACAATTGTTGCCAATTGCAGTTTTCATTTTATCTTTTGTGCCGCGGTTAATGGTAACACATTCGCGTATCATGCAGTTGTCGCCTATTTCTGTGGTAGTAATTTCACCGGCATATTTTAAATCTTGTGGTATGGCAGAAATAACTGCTCCCGGAAATATTTTGCAGTTTTTGCCTATTCGTGCGCCATCAAAAATGGTAACATTTGGAGCAATCCAAGTGCCATCGCCAATCACTACATCTTTAGCTACATAACTGAATGGAGATAGGGTTACGTTGTTGCCAATTTTAGCATCGGGATGTATGTAGTTAAGTGCGCTCATGCAGTAACGGTTGCTTTATTTTCTTTCGGTGCTTTATCTTTTATCACTTGTGCAAGCATCACGGCTTCGCACACTTCTTTTCCGTTAACGTAAGCAATGCCGCGCATGTTTACTAATCCTCTTCTGATGGGGCTTTCTAAATGAAGTTTGAAAACGATGGTATCGCCCGGTAATACTTTTTGCTTGAATTTTACACCATCAATTTTCATAAAGTAGGTGCTGTATAATTCCGGTTCGGTTACTTGCGATAGAGCAAAAATACCACCCACTTGTGCCATTGCTTCTATTTGCATTACACCCGGAAAAATCGGATTATCAGGAAAATGCCCTTGGAAAAATGGCTCGTTCATGGTAACATTTTTTACGCCCACTATACTTGTTGCATCCATTTCTATCACTTTATCTACCATTAAAAACGGGTAACGATGCGGGAGCATTTTTGTAATGTCATTAATATCGTAAACAGGTTTTTTGCTTAAATCGAATTTTACAACTTGCTTGGTGCTGCGTTCTTTTTTTATGAGTTCTTTAATTTTTTTTGCGAAAGCTACATTGCCTGCATGCCCTGGGCGAGCAGCTAAAATATGTGCTTTTAACGGAACGCCCACCAGTGCCAAATCGCCAACTATATCTAAAAGTTTATGGCGCGCAGGTTCGTTATAATAGTGAAGTTGAGTGTTGTTTAATACGCCTCTGCCTTTTACTTCCACATCGGGTTTGTTAAATACTTTGCGCAAGTGGTCGAGTTTATCTTTAGGTACTTCTTTATCTACCATCACAATAGCGTTATCCAAATCGCCACCTTTTATTAAATTGTGAGCAAGCAGCGCTTCTAATTCATGTAAAAACACAAACGTGCGGCATTTTGCAATGTGCGATTTGAACTCGCGCACATTGTACATGGATGCATGTTGTGTACCAAGCAAATCGGAATTATAATCTACCATCACCGTAATGCGATATTCTTCCTGCGGCACGGCAAGCATCTCCACTTTTTTATTTACATCTTCAAAAGCCAAATTTTCTTTTAACTCAAAATAAATTCGTTCGGCAGTTTGTTCTGTTAATTCTGCTTTTTCAAGCACATCAATAAATGGTTGTGAGCTACCATCCATTATTGGTATTTCGGGGCCGTTAATTTCTATCAGGCAATTGTCAATTTCTAAACCTACCAGAGCAGCTAAAGCATGTTCGGTTGTGCTAATTCTTGCTCCGTTTTGTTCAAGTGTAGTTCCACGTGCGGTATCTACCACATTATCCACATCGGCATCAATAATAGGTTTGCCTTCTAAATCGGCTCTACAAAATTTATATCCATGATTTTCGGGTGCAGGTAAAAAACTAAGCGTTACTTTTTTGCCTGTATGTAATCCAACTCCCGAAAGGGTTACAGGATTTTTTAGTGTTCGTTGTTTAACAGCCATCGTATTGGTGTGGTGATTTTGTGCGTTACGAATATAATATAATGTGCAAGTTAAAAAGCAATATAATCGCCTTCTTTTACACCATGTTTTTCACAATAGCCCGCATTTACTTCCACCACGTATTGGGCATCATAAGTAGATGGTACATTTTCTTGCGAAAGCACTTTTGTGTTTTTTGCAATAGTTACAATTTTTCGGTTTTCGTCAACATAAATTATGTCGAGTGATATATAAGTGTTTTTCATCCAAAAGTTTTGCGGCTCGGGGTATGGAAAAATAAAAAGCATACCGCGGTTTTCGTTCATTGCTTTTCGGTACATTAATCCTTGCATGCGTTTGGCATCATTGTCAGCAATCTCAATATCTATTTTTGATATTTCAGTACGCTCTTTGGCTGCTAAAAAACGCAACTCGGCATGTTTTACAAACTGCGGTTCTGTGTTAGTTTCTACAGCAGTGCTGTCGCCAATATAGGTAACTATTGGTTTGTTGGTGCTTGTGTGTCGTTTGGTGGTGTTAAAAAATCCAATTACATAATAGCTTAAGAAAATAACTACAAGTGTAATAACGCCTACTGCCTTCCAATTAATAGTCGGTTTTGTTTTTTTGTTCATCGGTACAAAATTAATAGTTTTTTGGCGCGACTGATTTTCTATATCAATCAGGACAATATACTTGGCAATAGAATAATTAAATTTGGCAATGCGAAAATTTTTTAAGCGCGTAGGTTATACTTTTTTCATTTTACTGGTGCTTGTGATGGCGCTTCCGTTTTTCTTTTCGGTAACGCAGCAAAGTTTGGCTGCCGATTTTAAACCTTTCCCCGAAAGTAAATTTGCATTGATAGATGATGTACGCTACCATTTCAGAGAATGGAACTCAAGCGGAAGTAAAGGAAATATTTTGTTTGTTCATGGTTTTTCGGGTTCCACATTTTCGTGGCGAAGAAATATTGACACGCTTATTGATGCAGATTACCGCGTGTTGGCTATTGATTTGCCGCCATTCGGCTACAGCGATAGAAATACTGAAATAAATTTTTCGGCCACAGCTAATGGCTTGCGAATTTGGAAATTGCTCGACTCGCTTGATACACGCAAATGGACAGTAGTAGGTCATTCAATGGGTGCAGGCGTGGTAACCGCCATGGCTGCCATGCGCCCTGCCCGAACACAATCATTAATTTTAGTTGATGGCGTTTATTTTGGCGAACAAGGTGGAAGCAAACTTATTTCGTTCGTTGCTAACCGTTCGGTAACAAAAAGATGGGCCGAAGTAATTGGCAAGCATTTTTTCTATAATCAAAAAAAGTTTACCGATTTACTTACATCGGCTTATTCAGCTCCCGCTGATTCATTAGCGGCAGCCGGCTACCTCCAGCCCTTTTTAATTAAAGGAACCGCTTCCGGAATACTCTCAATGGTAAATTCAAAAGAAATTGTAAACCTCAATTTAGATAAACTAACCATGCCCATTCAAATTATCTGGGGAACAAACGATACCTGGGTGAGCAGCCAAAGCGGACAATCGTTCATGAAGCGTTTCCCTGATTCAGAATTTATTTTTATTGATGGTGCCGGCCACTGCCCCATGGAAACACATGCACCGCAATTTAATGTAGCTTTGTTAGAGTTTTTGAACGCGAATTAAATTGAAAAGAATAGCATTAATCTCTGACACGCATAATTTTTTAGACCCAAAGCTTTTTAAATACGTTGACCAGTGCCACGAAATATGGCATGCAGGCGATATAGGAACGATAGCTATTACCGATGAACTTCAAAAACACAAACCCGTAAAAGCTGTGTACGGAAATATTGATGGACATGATGTGCGTGCCGTGTGGCCACGCGATTTACGTTTTAATTGCGAAGGCATGGATGTGCTCATTACTCATATTGGCGGTTATCCCGGAAGATATTCGCACTTTATTAAAGATATTATTACCGCTAATCCACCTCAGCTTTTTATCTGCGGCCATTCGCACATACTTAAAGTAATGCCCGATAAAAAATTAAACTTACTGCACATTAATCCGGGTGCGGCAGGAGTGCACGGCTTTCATAAAGTAAAAACAATGGTGCGTTTTACAATTGATAGTGGTGCCGTAAAAGATTTGGAAGCAATAGAATTTGGATTACGCGCTTAGCGTTAACATCGCATTGTTATAAAATTTTAAGCGCCACCGCTTTTTTATCTGCCTGCAAAATTTAAGTTTACTGAAAACAAAATTTATGCGCGTACACTTAATAGCAATTGGCGGAAGCGCTATGCACAACATGGCCATAGCAATGCATAAAAAAGGATATGAAGTAACCGGCTCGGACGATGAAATTTTTGAGCCATCAAAAACCCGCCTCGCCAATCTTAACTTGTTGCCCACAGAAATAGGTTGGTTTCCTGAGAAAATTAATGCAACAATTGATGCTGTTATTTTAGGCATGCACGCCCGTGCAGATAACCCGGAATTGGCAAAAGCAAAAGAATTGGAACTGAAAATTTATTCGTATCCCGAATATATTTATGAGCAAACAAAAAATAAAACCAGAATTGTAATAGGTGGCAGCCATGGCAAAACCACTATCACATCCATGATTTTGCATGTTTTTAAACATGCCGGCATTGATTGCGATTACATGGTGGGCGCACAGTTACAAGGTTTTGATGCAATGGTGAAATTAACTGAAGGAGCAAAATTTGCAATTATCGAAGGCGATGAGTATCTGTCATCACCAATTGACAGGCGACCGAAGTTTCATCTGTACTATCCCAATATTGCTATCATCAGCGGCATTGCCTGGGATCACATTAATGTTTTTCCCACCTTCGATAATTATGTTGATCAGTTTAGAATTTACATCAATAAAATTACCGATGGCGGTTCGCTTATCTATTGCGAAAACGATGCGGAAGTAAAAAAACTTGCCGAAGAAGAAAAGCAGAAAAACAGAATAAAACTTTTTTCATACAGCACACCCGATTATAAAATTGAAAACGGAATCACCATTTTAAAAAATCAAATTCCGCTTTTAGTTTTTGGCGAACACAATTTAATGAATTTCAATGCTGCAAAATTGGCTTGTGAGCAAGCCGGTATAAGTGAGTCTGTTATTTACGATGCTATAAAATCGTTTAAAGGCGCAGCAAAGCGGCTAGAGCTTGTTGCGAAAAACGAAACCACTGCCGTTTACAAAGATTTTGCACACTCGCCATCAAAGCTAAAAGCAACCACTGCTGCCATGAAACAACAATACCCTAAGCGCAAATTAATTGCCTGCATGGAATTGCACACCTTTAGCAGTTTGAACGAAAACTTTTTGGCTGAATATAAAAATGCAATGGCCGATGCCGATGAAGCAATTGTTTATTTTAACCCACATACCATCGAACATAAAAAGCTAAAGCCGATAACAAGCGAGCAAGTGAAAATGGCTTTTGCATCTGATAACGTAACCGTTTTTACTGATTCTGATAAAATAAAAGCCAAATTACTCAGCAAAACCTGGCAAAATGCTAACCTGCTTTTAATGACCTCCGGAAATTTCGATGGCTTAGACTTCATAGCTCTGTCAAAATCGATCGTTTTTAATCTAATTATCTGAATTTCATTTAATTAACAATTGTTAATAATTAGCAGTTGGATGATGCAACTTTTCGCTGATTTGTTTGGTCTTTTAGATACAAACCTCTGGAAGATGAAAAAAATTACACCCCTGATTTTATTCTTTTTTGCATTTAGTTTTAGTGCAATTGCACAAACAAACAACAATGGTAATACCCAGCCGCCCGATGCCATTGGTTATAGTTTCACTATAACCAATGGCGTTAATAATGCCGATGATGCACTGCGACTGGATAACATATTGTTGTCGTTACAAGATATGGTGCTTTATGCCAAAACCGATGCAGTTACTAAAAAAACCGAAGTAAGAGTTGTTGACCAGCGTATCGTTTACGAATCAATAAAATATTTTGTTGAAAAAAACGGATTTGCCGCCTCAGCTAATTACATTTTTTTAGATGATGCACACTAAGCAAAACTAATCTACACGCACACTTACAAAACTGCCCCCCGATGAAAAAATACTTACTCTCACTGCTACTGATAGTAATAACCGCAGCAAATAGCTTTGCACAAGGCGGAAATTCTTGTGCTGCAGCACAAGCCAACCCATCTGCATTACCTTTTAATTATACAGGCCAAAGTACTTGTAGTTCTACCAATTCATATACCGGAACCAATGGTTGCTTATCTACAACTTATTATACAGCTAATAACTGGTACTATTATTTTTGTGCTACGCAAAACGGTTATGTAACCATTAATGTTCCGGTTACCACTAGCACATTAGCAGCTTACCCATCGGTATCGGTTTTTTCCGGTTGCCCCACATCGGGAGGACAATGTCTTGCAGCGGCTTATGCCTATGCTCCGGCAAATACAACCACTACTGTATCGGTTACAGTTCAGGTAAATGCCAATCAATGTTATTTCGTAGTTATTGATGGTTACTATTTTGCAAGTTCTTATGCGCAGTGTTTTAATTTTAGTGTAAATAGCACTTTTACACCCATACCTGTTCAAGCGGGATGTACCAATATGAATTTTGAAGCAGGTAATCTTACCGGTTGGTTTTGCACCACCGGCCAATCAGTAACCGGATGTACTACTTGTCCCACACCTACTTATAACCAAACTGCAATAGGAGTTGTAGCCGGCCGGCACACTATTATGACAGGCGGTAACGACCCATGCGGAGGTTTCCCATGTGTGGCACCGGGCGGTAGTTTCTCAGCTCGCTTAGGAAATAATTCTACAGGCGCACAAGGTGAACGCATGAGTCAAACTTTTACCGTATCGGCAGCAAATGCAAGTTTTACTTATAAATATGCAGTAGTATTGCAGGATCCAAGCCATCAGCCGTATCAACAACCATTTTTTCAGGCAATAATGCGCGATGGAAGCGGAAACATCATTCCATGTTCGCAGTTTATTGTTTCTGCGGCTGCCAACCTTAGTGGATTTTTCAACTCTACTAGTTGTGCATCGGTGCGTTATAAACCATGGACAACTGTAAACGTAGATTTAACGGGCTATATAGGCCAAAACGTAACCATTGAATTTACTACAGGCGATTGCAGCGCGGGTGCTCACTATGGCTATGCCTATATTGATTGCGAATGTGCACCATCTTTATTACAAGCTAATAACGACACTATCTGCCAAGGGCAATGCGCTACTTTATCTGCTCCTGTTGGCTATCAATCTTATTCTTGGGCACCGGTAAACAATACTACTACAAGTATCACTGTTTGCCCCACTGCTACCACTATTTATACTTTAACATTAACTGCATTTAACGGTTGCACCACTCAAAATCGCGATACAATATGGGTAATGGCAAACCCTACAGCTAACTTCACAGTGAGTGCGCCACAATGTAACACGCCAATTACCATTACCAATAACTCATCGGTGGCGCTGCCGAGTACTATCACTAACTGGAACTGGACTTTTCCGGGTGGTAGTCCATCATCATCCACAGCACAAAACCCAAGCAATATTACTTACAGCACACCGGGTACCTATACTATAACGCTTGTCGTTACTACCCAAGCCGGATGTACGGCCACATTTACGCAAACCATCGTAATACCACCTTGTAACCCGCAGGTGGTTGTAAGCGGAGGCTCTGTTTGTACGGGAGGATGTATGACTTTAACAGCCACACCATCATCAGGCAACCCGCCATATAGTTTTGTTTGGTCGCCCAATATTGGAACCACATCAAGCGTGCAAGCGTGCCCTACAGCAACTACTATATATACTGTTACCATTACCGATGCACAAAACCAAACAGCTACCGATACGGTTCAGGTAATAGTAATGCCACCTATCAATATTAATATGACGAGCACCACCGTATTGTGTTTTAGCGGCACGGCATCTGCAACAGCTACACCTACTAATGGTAATGCACCTTACACATATTTGTGGAACAATGCACAAACTACACAAACTGCCACCGGTTTAGTAGCCGGAACTTACAGTGTAACCGTAACCGATGCCACCGGATGTACGGGAACTGCAACCATCACCATTACACAACCACCACAACTTACCGTTAGTGCTACATCTACAAACGTATCCTGCTTTGGCGGAAACGATGGAACAGGCACAGCAACTGCAAATGGTGGAGCAACACCTTATAACTACAACTGGGCACCAAGCGGTGGAAACGCTGCTACCGCAACAGGATTAACAGCAGTTACATACACAGTAACCGTAACCGATGCAAACGGATGTACAGCAACAGCCACCATCACAGTTACCGAACCTACGCTGCTCATCGCATCGGTAGCTGGTTTTGATGCTACTTGCTTTGGCGCATGCAATGGCCAGGCAGTTACTATTCCATCGGGTGGAACTACGCCATACGCATATTCATGGGCGCCATTGGGTGGAAACGCACCAAGTGCTGTAAATTTATGTGCAGGTTCTTACACAGTGTTTATTACCGATGCAAACGGTTGTACCTTCAGCGGAACAGCTACTGTTAACGAACCACCTGCATTGGTCTTAGGTTACACTGCCGTTACAGCAAGTTGCATGCAAGCAGATGGAAGTGCCAACGTAACTGCATCGGGCGGAACACCAACTTACGCTTATGCATGGAACCCGAATGTGAGCACAACTAACAGTGCCAATAATATTTTTCCGGGCACTTATACTGTTACCGTTACAGATGCTAACGGCTGTTCGGATACAATACATGTAGTAGTTCCAAACCAGCCGGGTGTGGTAGCAAGCATCACAGCATTTACCAATGTAACTTGCTTTGGCTTTTGCGATGGCTTCGCCACAGCATCGGCTATAAACGGAACTGCACCTTATACTTATAACTGGACACCAAGCGGAGGCACCAGTACAACAGCCACCGGCTTGTGCGCAGGTACTTATACATTTACTGTTACCGATGCCACAGGATGTATTGATACAGCAATAGTAAACATTACCGAACCACAACAATTAGTGGTGCAACCCGGACCGGGCGTTACTATATGTATTGGTCAATGCACTACTTTAACAGCAACTGCATCGGGCGGAACACCTGCTTACACATACTCGTGGGCGCCTGCAGGGCCTAGCAATGTGTGCCCTACCGTAACTACTACTTATACTGTATATGTAACAGATGCCAATAACTGTCCATCAAATCCGCAAACGGTTACTGTAACAGTGGCACCACCACTTGGTGTAACAGCAGCAGCTAACCCTGCAATAATTTGTATCGGCAGCAGCACACAAGTGAGCGCTACAAGCAGCGGTGGTAATGGCGGCCCTTATAATTATTCATGGTCTCCGGGCAATGCAACTACGCAAGCTGTTACTGTATCACCAACGGCAACTACTACTTACACCGTGTGGGTAACCGATGGCTGCGGAACACCTACTGATACTGCAACAGTAACAGTGGTTGTAAATCCTTTGCCTATTATTACTTTCTACTCAAGTGATAGCAGCGGCTGCGCACCACTTTGCGTAGATTTCTTTGATACTACACCTAATGGCGCACAGTGGGCGTGGACGTTTAACGGTGCAAGTCCTTCAATGTCTTCATCACAAAATCCTACCAATATTTGCTACTTACTATCGGGCAGTTACGATGTGAGCTTAACCGTAACCGATAACAACGGCTGCTCAAGCACGGCAACTGTACTTAACATGATAACCGTGTACCCATCGCCAATAGCCGATTTCGGGATGACACCAACCACCACCACTATTCTTAACCCTATAATTTGCTTTAACGATTTATCGCAAAGCGCAAGTTCATGGACATGGAATTTTGGCGACCCAACGGATATTAATAACGCAAGCAACGACCAAAACCCTTGTCATACATATAGCGATACGGGCAGATATTGTGTAAACCTAACGGTAGCAAGCCAGTTTGGATGCGTGGATACAGTTACGTATTGTTTAATTATAGAACCTGATTTTGCAATTTATGTTCCCAATGCATTTACACATGAAAATGGCGATGGTAATAACGATACCTTCTTCCCGCAAGGCATAGGCATAGATAAAGACAAATTTGAAATGTGGATTTATGATCGCTGGGGCAATATGATATGGTACAACCAAGTGTGGGGCAAGGGCTGGGATGGCCGTGCCAATGGCGGAAGCGATATTGCACAGCAAGATGTATATGTATGGAAAATTAATTTGTACGATGTGTTTGGCAAAAAACACTCGCTGATAGGACATGTTACGCTTGTGAAATAAATCTCCCTTTCACGAGCAATTAACAAACTCTTCCGAACACCCACGGGGGAGTTTTGTTTTTTGGGTGCTATCGTTATATTAAGTCTGTTCTTACCATCGTCATTGCGAATCGCGCTTTAGCGGGTGAAGCAATCGCAAGTTAAGATTTTTACGGCTGCAATAATAGGAGACTCTTTCCCAATGGCGCACTCGCTTTGCGACTCTTACAGAAAAAATGCAATTAGCTGTAAAACAAGTACTTTCGCTTTTTAAGAAGGTACGTTTTAATATTAGATTGCCGCATTTCAATATTAACTTAAGCCATTTTAATATTAAAACGCGGCAAAACAATATTAGATTAAGCTATTCTAATATTAAAATGCATCAAGTTAAATTAAGATTGAAACAAAACGAGTTAAGATTAAGGCAAAACAATATTGATTTAAGCCAAGATGAGTTAAGATTACGCCAAGATGATATAAGATTAACGTAAAATGAGTTAAGAAAACGGCATGATGAGATTGGAATGACAGATTATAGCCTTTAGTTGTAAGAAACTAAAAAACACACAATGATGTTTAGTCTAATTGAGTATTTATGTTAATCAAATAATTTAGATGGATTAATAGTTAGCGCATCTGCTAAATCATAAATAAATGATAAACCACAATTAATTTCTCCACGCTCAATTGAACCAATCTGTTTTATTTCCATATTGGCTTTATAGGCAAGTTCCTCTTGTGTTAAATTTTGTGAAAGGCGCAATTCCTTTAATCTTTTGCCAAATGCAATTAAAGCTTTTTTGTTACGCCTGTATTTCACATAACAATATTGCGTTTGTGTAGTACAATTACTTGAGTTAAATTTGACTTATTTAATTTTTATTAATAAGTAATAAATGAATAAGAGAAATACATTGGTTTACAAGGGTGGCATTAATGGAAAGCCCGTTTGCCGCATAATGTACCTCATTGCAAAAGGTAGTTACACCGAAGTAACATTTTCTAACAGCAAAAAATTATTACTATCAAAAGAGTTGAGTCAAGTGGAAAAAATAATTGATAATGCCGATTTGTTAAGAATACATAAGAAGTTTTTAATAAATAAAATTTACATAGTGATGGAGTTAAAAGAAAAGCGGAAAATGGAAATAATATTACTGAATGGAAAAATATTTCCGGTAGCTGATAGGCGCAGAGGCGAGCTTAGAAAAGAAATAAAAAACAATAATTTATTTCATTTAACTCAGGAGCAAATAAAAGAAGTGCGAGAGCTAAATTCAACGCACACCAAGTTTTAGCGTTTTTTCTTGTGTGGCATATTAGCTGTTGTAAATTGCTGCCGTAATTAATATTGTTTAACTTTATAAAAAAAATGAAAACAAAAATCAAATTTTTATTTGCTACGCTAATGCTATTTTGCATAGCGCAGGTTAATGCACAAAACAACTGTAACAAAATATGCGGTGCTAATGCAGGTGCAGATAAAACGAGCACTTGCCCCGGCAATTGTGTATCAATTGGTGTATCTGGATGTGGCACGGCACCATCGGGCGCTTCATGTTCCGGAGCAATGGCATATTCGTGGGCTCCAGGTGGCATGACTACTTGTACTCCAACAGTTTGCCCCACCGTTACTACAAATTATACACTCTATGTAACATTTACTTGTGGCTCAACCGCTCTTGCAGATTGTTGCTGCGATGGATGCGGGGGGACTACGTGCGGTTCAGGTACAGCAAATCCATGTAATGGAACGGTTGTTAGAAATGATATAATGAAAGTTACCGTAAACAATACGGGTTGTCGATTGATTAACCCCGAAAGTACTCCATTGGTAGAAAATGCAGATGTATCTATATTCCCAAATCCTTCGAATGGAAATATTTCATTGAAATTTTCTAAAA
>JAGVMA010000032.1 GCA_020054095.1 Bacteroidia bacterium
AACTTACTATTGTGTTATATGCACAAGTGATGGCTTAAAAATTAATGCAGGTAAAATTGTTGTGATAAAATAATTTGTTAATTTTAGTAGTGTAGGTTTATACCTTGCTTTAAATGAAAAAAATTATTTATTTTTTTTCTATAATTGCTAATCAAATTTTGTGAAAACAAAATTTGATTAGCAATTATAGTTTTGAATTTTTTTATAGCTGTCCGACAAGCACAGGACAGTTATACCAAATTCAAAATTGGTTTAACCCAAGTTTAGCATCACCAGATTACCTTAATGCATGTAATGGCACATTTACTTCAGTCCCCACAAATCAATTTGGGAGTCAGTTTGCAAAAACAGGAGTGGCTTATACCGGAATTGGAATTTACGCACCTAATGCTACAGTAAAGGAGTATATCTCAAACAAATTAATTCAATCTTTAGATAGCGGTAAAAAATACTGTATAAATATATATTTTTCTTTAGCAGATCTTATGGGGATAGCTTCTTCGAGTTTGTGTGTCTTGTTTTCAGATTCGATTTCAGAGCCAACCTTAGGTGTTTTGTCTCACACTCCTCAACTGTGTAACGATGTTAATAATGTAATATCAGATACTGCTACATGGACTTTACTTTCTTGGCAATATATTGCACAAGGCGGGGAAAAATTTATCACTATAGGTAACTTTTTTGATGATTTTAACACGGTAATTGACTCCGTAGGGCCTTGGCCAGAAGCCTACTACTTCATAGACGATGTAAGCGTTTATCTAAGTGAAGATACTGTGAAGCCACCACAAAATTTACTAATACCTACTTATATAAAAAACGAGGAGTATTTTTATATAACCGGCTTGCCGGCCAATAGTAATTTGCAAGTTTATAATGCTATAGGGCAATTAGTTTTTAAAGAAAACAACTACACGCAAAAACTAAATACACAGCAACTAAGCACAGGTATTTATTTTTATAACCTGCAATTACCAAGCGGTGAAGCATACAGAGGTAAGGTTTATTTTGAGAGGTAGCTTTTTCATTGTGTGCGCTGTCACACCGAGCATGTCGAAGTGTGATTGTGTTTGTAGCTATAGAGGTAAAGTTTATTTTGAGAGGTAGTACAAACTCCCGCCCAATAAATAAGAGTTTAATTAACTAATTAATAACACAGTCCGATTTTTGTCAGCGATAGCGATAAAATAACCGAAGCGATGAAAACAACCGGAGCGTTTAATTTAGTCGCGGTTTTTGCAAGGCAAAAAATCGCCTTCAAAAATCTTGACATCTTTTGTAACTTTTCTTGGTTAAGCAAGAAAAGTTAAAACTAAAACTTATATGGCGCCACCATAAATTAACAGTTAGCTTCTAATAACTTCTGCCCCAAAAACAAAAGCAGCTAACAGCTAAATTTTAACTTTGCTGCTATGGCCGATAGATATTCAAAACGCAAAATACAATCATCAACCATCACCACGGTTATAAGTTTATCGCTGGTACTTTTTATGCTTGGCCTGCTGGGCTTGTTAGTGCTTAGTGCCAAAAAATTATCTGATCATTTTAAGGAAAACATTGGCTTTCAAATTTACTTAAACGATAATGCCAAAGAGGTTGACATCAATAAGTTTCAGAAAACATTAGACGCCAAGCAATATGTAAAAAGCACCGAGTTTATAAGTAAAGAAAAGGCAATGGAGCTTTATAAGCAAGATGTGGGCGAAGATTTTGTGCAGTTTATTGGCTACAATCCATTGCCATCGTCAATTGATCTACGTCTTAGCGCATCGTATGCCAATGCAGATAGCATTAATTGGATAAAGAAAGAAATTATAGAAAATCAGGTAGTGAAAGAATTTGATTACAAAGAATCGCTTGTAGATTTAATAAACAGCCGTGTAAATACTATCAGTTTGTTTTTTTTACTTTTCACAGGGTTGCTCATGATTATTGCGCTGGCACTTATTAATAATACCATCCGATTAGCAATTTACTCAAAGCGGTTTTTAATACGCACCATGCAATTAGTGGGAGCCACATCTGGCTTCATAAGCAGGCCATTTATTTTTAACGGCATATTGCAAGGCATTTACGGTTCCATCATCGCTATTGGCCTCCTCATCGGGCTTATTTATTTGGCAATGCAAGAAGTTCCTGATTTATTAGTGGTTTTAGACAGCAGTTTATTTTTAAGTTTATTTGGCTTGGTTATTCTCATGGGAATTGTAATTTCGTGGGCGTCAACTTCAATGGCAGTTCGTAAATACCTGCGCATGAAGCAAAGCGAACTATATTATTAAAACGCATCATGAGCAAAAAAGAAACTAAAAAGCAAAATCCTGTTACTGTTACAGGTTTTGCCATACCTACCGAGAATTATAAAATAATAGCTGCCGGGGCAATAATTGTAATAATAGGTATGCTGCTGATGATAGGCGGTGGCTCTGATGACCCTAATCTTTTTAATGCAGAAGAACTATTTAGCTTTCGCAGAATACAACTTTCGCCCATTACCATCATCTTGGGCTTTGGCGTAGTATGTTACGGCATCATGAAAAAGCCAAAAGCCGAATCGGCTGAAGAAGAAAACAAAGCTTAATTATTTTTTTCAATGAATTTTTTTGAAGCAATTGTTTTAGCCATCATCGAAGGGCTTACGGAGTTCTTGCCCGTATCGTCCACCGGCCATATTATTATTGGCTCATCGCTGATGGGTATTGCTGCCGATCCGTTTGTGAAAATGTTTACCGTGTGTATTCAGTTTGGAGCCATTTTATCGGTAGTGGTGATGTATTTCAATCGGTTTTTTAAAAGCATAGATTTTTACGCAAAACTTTTTTGCGCTTTTATTCCCACTGCCTTATTGGGATTGCTGCTGAAAAAACACGTGGATGCGCTGCTCGAAAATGTAACCGTGGTAGGAATATCGCTTTTGGCGGGCGGAATAATTTTAGTTTTTATTGATAAAGTTTTTGAGCAAAACGAAAAAAATCCGGACAACGCAGTAACCTATAAAAAAGGTTTTGTGATAGGATTTTTTCAGGCAATAAGCATGATTCCGGGTGTATCGCGCTCGGCAGCAACCATTATTGGCGGCCTCACACAAAAACTCGACAGAAAAACAGCAGCCGAATTTTCATTTTTTTTGGCAGTGCCCACCATGTTTGCCGCCACAGTAAAAAGTATGTACGATGTGTATAAAGACACACCCGAACTTTTAGCATCATCTAATATTTCAATTCTATTGCTCGGAAATAGTGTTGCATTTCTTGTGGCAATGCTCGCCATTAAATTTTTTATCGGCATTTTAACTAAGTATGGGTTTAAAATTTTCGGGTACTACCGCATTGCTGTGGGTGCTTTAATATTGATTTTATATTTCTGCGGAGTGCAGCTTACATTGGTTGACTAATGCACCCCGATTTTTATACCGGCAAAGTATTGCTCATCAATAAACCTTATAGGTTAACTTCTTTTGCAGCAGTAAAAAAAGTAAAATGGCTTATTAAAAACGAGCCACATAAGTTGCAAACCCTAAATTCTAATCCACCACATCCGAAAGCCGAAATAGCAAATACGAAATTAAAAGTGGGCCATGCCGGAACTTTAGATCCACTTGCCACCGGGCTTTTAATAATTTGTACCGGCAAGGAAACTAAAAACATAGAAAAATACCAAGCTCAAGAAAAAGAATACACCGGCACTTTTTTTATTGGGGCCACCACGCCCTGTTTCGATTTGGAACAACCCATAGATAAAACTTTTCCTACCGAGCACATTACCAATGACATGATATATGCCCTTGCCAAAAAATTTACAGGCGTGCAGGAGCAAACGCCACCACTTTTTTCGGCAATAAAAATTGGAGGCAAGAGAGCTTACGATATTGCCCGTGCCGGTAATACAGCCGAAATAAAACCGAAGCAAATAGAAATAAAACAATTTGAAATAACACGCATTGCCCTGCCCGAAATAGATTTTAAAGTAATATGCAGCAAGGGTACCTATATCCGCTCACTTGCCCGTGATTTCGGCTTGGCGCTAAATTCGGGAGCATATTTAACGGCACTTTGCCGCACACGCATAGGTGATTATTTGCTGGCTGATGCAATTGAGATAAAATAAGCCCACAGTGTATTTATACACTGTGGGCTTAACTACTAATGCTCTTTCGCGAAATAATTCTTGTAGATAAGAGGGAAAAATAAAACCATCAATAAAATTGCATGGGTTCGTTCATGTGATGTGCCGCTGCTAAAACCAGAATAGACGAGGAAAAGCAATGCCACAACACAAACAATTGCATACGCTTTATTAAACCAATTTGTTTTATCGTATTTTGTTTTTAACAAGAACCCAATGCCCCCTACAAATACAGCTATAATAATAGGATAAAAAGAAGATAACATCATGTCTTTTGTTTTTTTAGGTTTATAATGATCCGCAAGCTAAGTGTTATGCTTTTTATATACTAACGTAAATCCATAGGCGACAATACAGATAATTATAAACATTGTTTTGAAAATATCATTTAATTCAAAACAGATACCCATAAATAAGATAATTGATAGTAATATTAAATTAAAAATATTGCCAATCTTTATTGTTTGATTCTTTAATTTTGGCTTTAACAAATTATATATCAGAATATAAATTGCTGCCACAATTACGATTGCATAATAAATTGTTTTTATGTCCATAAGTTTGTTTTTTTAGTTATAGAGCATCAGGAACCATTGAGGATGCCGCTGCCCCTAAAAATGCCCCGCATTCTATACAGCAGGTTGGACATGCAATAAGACATATCTCGCAGCATACTACACAACCTATTCCAAAAGCAATGGCATCCACAATTCCGCCAATTGGCCCTTGCGGAGGGTTGTGGCCATACCAAGGATTTAGTGGGTTGTTGTTCGCAGACTCCCAATATCTATATGAATGTATTGCAACTGATAATACTGACAGAATTTTTGATTTATCTGACTCGTCCATTGTGTTATTACTAATAACACCCTGCATATAACCCTCTAATTGATTTTTTAATTGCGTAAAAGAATTAGCGGTTTTCACCTTATTAAATACGTGCGAGTATGCGATTTTTACAAATAATGAAATACTTCCTTTGTTGAAGTAAAAGTTGACAACTGAATCACTATTTATAGTGCTTCCTAAAGCCACAACAGACTTTAAAGATACTAAACCAGGGAACTCAACAATAGGGTATGATAATTTCGAAAACTGTCTTCTCCAAAATCCTACACTATATTCATAAACTTCATCTGTAGTATGATTAGGAAATGAACTTAAGTGAACTGGAACTGAGTCCCAAAATTCATTGTGTATTAGTCCAATAAAATCATAAGGATTAGCCTTACGGGCATTGGCGTCTATTGTACTATTACTGTTTGATTCTGTTTCCTTTGAGCAACCTATTCCCCAAAAAGTCAATGATAGCAATATTGTGGGAATATGAATGATTGATAATATGTTTTTCATAATTGTTAGTTTAATTGGTGATAGAAATATGTTTAATTAACCTATATAAGGAACTAGCAAACATCAAGGAGGAATGGATTTATCAAAAAGGGCTAAAAATGTAAATTTTGTATAACCAGAACTTAAATGCAGATTGAACTCGAAATTGTAACTTCGTAAGTTCTGAGTTCTGAGTTCTGAGTTCTGAGTTTCAACATGGCAAGTTCAAATGTAAAAAATAGATTCAAACAACGCAAGAATTATTTTTCATTTTTCACTTGACAAAGGGGGTAGCAATGTATTACTTTCGCCACTGCAATAAAATCCTGTAAGATTTTATGAGACAAATTTCACTTGCGGTTTCATAAGTTCTTACAACAAAAAAAACAACTATGAAACTATCACAATTCAAATTTAATTTGCCGAAAGAATTATTGGCAGAGTATCCGGCAAAAAATCGCGAAGACGCCAAGCTAATGGTGGTTAACCGCAAAACAGGAAAAATAGAACACAAAAAATTTAAAGATATTATCAACTATTTCGCTGATGGCGATGTAATGGTGCTTAATAATACTAAAGTATTTCCGGCACGCATGTACGGCAACAAAGAAAAAACGGGTGCTAAAATCGAAGTGTTTTTGTTGCGTGAGCTAAATCGCGAAAGTCGCTTGTGGGATGTGTTGGTTGATCCGGCTCGTAAAATACGTATCGGCAATAAACTATACTTTGGCGAGAATGATAATTTGGTTGCCGAAGTGATTGACAATACCACATCGCGCGGCCGCACATTGCGCTTTTTATTTGATGGTCCTTACGAAGATTTTAAAACAACACTATTATCGCTTGGGCAAACTCCGCTACCTAAATACATAAAACGCAAGGCCGAAGAAAGTGATATAACTCGCTACCAAACAGTGTTTGCAAAAAACGAAGGCGCAGTGGCAGCACCCACTGCCGGCTTGCACTTTAGCCGCGAACTATTAAAACGATTAGAAATCAAAGGAATTAATTTTGCCGAAGTTACACTTCACGTTGGCTTGGGTACATTTCGCCCGGTGGAGGTTGAAGATTTAACCAAACATAAAATGGATTCGGAAGAAATGGAAGTGCCCGTTTCGGCAGCCAATATTGTAAACAAAGCCAAGGCAAATAAAAAGAAAGTGTGTGTGGTGGGTACTACTTCTATGCGCGCAATTGAAACCTGCGTATCGGCAAATGCACAATTAAAAGAATTTAAAGGATGGACTAATAAATTTATTTTCCCGCCTTATGATTTCAGCATAGCCGATTGTATGATTACCAATTTTCACATGCCTGAATCTACTTTGCTGATGATGGTTACAGCATTTGGCGGATATGATTTAATAATGAAAGCATATAAAGAAGCAGTAAAAGAAAAATACAGATTTTACACCTATGGCGATGCCATGCTTATTTTATAAATGAACGAAAAGCTGCTAAAAAAATACGCTATTATAGTAGCAGGCGGCAGTGGCACCAGGATGGGAAGTGCCGTACCAAAACAATTTTTAAAATTGAACGGTCTTCCCATTTTAATGCACACCATTAATAAATTTGACGACTCGAAGATTGGCATCGAAATTATTTTAGTGCTTAATAAAGAAATGCACAGCCAGTGGAACGAGTTAGTTGCCCAGCATAACTTTACAACCCCCGTTAAAATTGCCGAGGGCGGTGAAACCCGATTTCATTCCGTGAAAAACGGCTTAGCGTTGTTAAAAGACGAAGGTATAGTGGCGGTGCATGATGCAGTGAGGCCATTGGTAAGCGCCAAAACAATTCTATCCGCTTATAAAACTGCCGAAATGTATGGCAATGCAGTTCCGGCAATTCCTTTGCACGATTCCATTCGCCAAATCGAGTCATCAAAAAGCATAGCCGTTGACCGATCAAAATATTGCGTGATACAAACACCACAGTGTTTCAGCACCGAGATTATTAAACGCGCCTATTTAAAAGAGTACAAATTTAATTTTACTGATGATGCCACAGTGGTGGAAGCGCTGGGCGAAAAAATTCAATTGATTGACGGCAGTGCCGAAAACATAAAAATTACTACTCCGCTCGATTTGACTGTGGCCGAAACAGTTTTGAAAAATAGAGCAATTGCTTAATACTACATTTTAAGTATTTCAAATTCCACTCTTCTGTTTTTTTGTCGGCCGCTTTCTGTTTTATTATCGGCCACCGGCTTTGAGCTGCCAAATCCTTTGTATTGCAGCCGCTCTTTTTTTATCCCTTTCGAAATAAGGTAGTCCACCACCGCTTTTGAGCGATTATCAGACAAATTGATATTAAACGCATCGCCTCCTTGATTATCGGTGTGGCCATTTATCCGAATAACCATTTTCGGGTTTTCGTTCAGTATTTTTAGCAGCCGGTTTAATTCAATGTATGAACTCGGCAATAAAGTGGCTTTAGCTGTTTCAAAAAAAATATTGTTGATTACAAAAGTTTTTCCTGGTTTGTAATCAGGTTTTTTCCCGATACTGGTTTCAGGGTTGTCAAAAACAAGTTTCCCGGTAACGTGTATATCATCAAACATAAAACGTACATCGTAATAAAAACTATGCGTGTTATAATGTTTTACCAACGAATCGTAAGTAGCTTGGTATTCGGCTTTGGTGTAATTATTTACATCGCGCATTTTTTTATTGTGCTCGCTCATCATTTTTTTATACGCTTCTAATTCCGATTTATTTTTATTTTTTTTCAAATACAACTCATTGGAGTAGAGCGCTTTTTTCAAACTATCCATTTCTGATTTTTTGTAAACTTTTAGTGCTTTTTGTTTTTCAGCCAAAATAATATTTATGTCTTTCTGGATTTTTTTCAGCGAATCTTCATCTTCAAAAAACTTACCTATTATCAAATATTTTTCGGTGCCGGTTGCCGTGTATTCAGTTTCTATGTAAGTCCAGTTTTCAATTTTATCCGGAATGGTAAAATGTATTGTTGATTTTGTTTTTATCCGCACACGCGTATTCACATTGTATGCCGAATCGGTAAAAAGCCAATCAATTGTTTTCACGCTTCCGGCATTTATTGGCGATTTATCATCGGCAAGTTTTAGATACATGCCTAATTTGTATTTCTCGTTTTTCACCATCCGAGCATAAAGTGGTACAAATAAATATTCGCTTGCGCCTTGGTTCAGCAAACAAATTCCGTTGTAATATTTTCCTGCTTTTGCAGGCCCATTTTGCAAGCCGCCTTCGGTTAAATGAAAATAACCGCCTTGCGGCTGTTTCCAATAAACCGCTTGGCCATCGGCAACATCTTCAAAACCGCTGTTAGGCACTAAATTTTGTGCAACTGCCGTGCTAAAAAATAAAAGTGAAAATATTATTCGGGCTAACATAAGCAGTAACTCATACGAAAAAATGTAAAAAAGGTTATATGATTTTTTGTACCGATGTTTTTTCGTTTATACTCAACTTCTCGGTGTCGAGATTTGCTATTAGATTTAAACCGCATTTTTTACCTTGTTCAATGCTACCGAAAAAATTATCAATGCCTAAAAACTCAGCACCATTTATTGTTGCCCATTGCAGCAGTTCTGCAAATTCAATTTCAGGATAATTTTTTTGTATTGTTTTCATTTCATCTAAAATGCTTAGCGAATAATTACTTGCCAAACTATCTGTGCCAATGGTCATTTTAAAACCTGACATGCGCAACAAATTATAATCAGGTAATTTATTTTCGATGTATAAGTTGGCATTAGGGCAAGTGCACAGATAGATTTTAGATTTTATCCCTGCGGTTTTAGATTTTATAAATTGCAAATCTTCGGCACCGGTATAAGTATTATGTACTAACTGAATTTTTTTTGATTGTAACATTTGTGGAAGCGAATAATGCACTGATGTTTTTCCTGCCTTTATCCAATTTAGCGCAATGCCTAATTTTGAAAACGCATCAAACAAATCACCGGTCCTGTTTTTAAATAAATCATCTTCCGCTTTACTTTCCTGGTTATGTATGCACGTTATTTCTTGCTGCAAATTATCTATTATAGTAAATAATGCAGGGCTAACTGTATAAGGGGCATGAGGGCTCAAAGAAGATTTGAGATTTGAGATTTGAGATTTGAGATTTTTTTCTCTTGAAAAAATCTCATCCGCTTTTTCGGCCCCCAAATCAAAAAGCTCGATAAAGGTGTGATAAAATAAATTTTGTTTTGCTTTTTGTTCAAACGTATGATTTGTATTTGAAATACCGCCCACAGCCACAATGCCGTTTTTTATCATTTCGCTTTCGGCATTGGCAATTGCATTTTTAATTTCCGTTTCTGAAAACGAATTTCGTTTTGGCACCAGCTCACCAATAAAACTCGCCATTCCTTTTTGCGCTGCCACCTGATCTTTTAAGTGCGATAATTCTAAATGGCAATGTGTGTTAACAAAGCCGGGCGTAATTATTCCATCGTAGTAAACAGCATCTGCATGCCTGAAAGAAAATACTTCCATCACCGTTCCATCATCACTAACAGCCACCGTTCCGTTTTTTTTGGGAGCAGAGGTTATCGGAAAAATAAAATTTGCAGAAAAGTACTTCAAGAAAAAAGATTAATAGTTTACAACTTGCTCTTCAATATTGGCAGGTAATTCTCTCAATTCGTATTGCTGATTGCGAAGTTTTGGCTTAAATCCTGCTTCGGCAATTGCATCTTGTATGCTTTTGTAGGTAAAGCGGTGTGGCGCACCAGCAGCCGAAACCACATTTTCTTCGAGCATAATGCTTCCAAAATCGTTAGCGCCTGCATGTAAGCAAAGTTGCGCAACTTGCTTGCCCACCGTTAACCAGCTTGCTTGTATGTTTTTTACATTGGGCAGCATAATGCGGCTCATGGCAATCATGCGCACATATTCATCACCTGTAACTGTGTTTTTAATTCCTTTGTGTCTGCGCAGCAAAGTTCCATCGTCTTGAAACGGCCAAGGTATAAATGCTGAAAAGCCCTTAGCAAGGTTCGGTTTCTCACTTTGCACTTGTCGTATCCACATCAAATGTTCAAAGCGCTCATATACTGTTTCCACATGACCAAACATCATGGTGGCCGATGTGGTTATATTTAACTGATGGGCTGCACGCATTACATCAAGCCATTCTTTTCCTCCACATTTTCCTTTTGAAATTAATCTGCGCACACGGTCGTTTAATATTTCGGCACCTGCACCGGGTAGCGAATCAAGTCCGGCATCTTTCAGTGTTTTTAAAACTTCGGTGTGCGTTGATTTTTCGAGTTTTGTAATGTGTGCAATTTCGGGCGGACCAAGTGCATGTAATTTTAACAGTGGATATAATTTTTTAAGTTGTTTAAATGTATCCACATAAAATTGCAAACCTAATTCGGGGTGATGCCCGCCTTGAAGCAGTAGCTGATCGCCACCCCAGCGAAATGTTTCTTCAATTTTGCGTTTGTACGTTTCAATATCAGTAATATATGCCTCGCTGTGGCCGGGTATGCGATAGAAATTGCAAAATTTACAGTTGGCAATGCACACATTGGTAGTGTTTACGTTGCGGTCAATTTGCCAAGTTACTATTCCATCGGTTTCTTTTTTCTGAATTTTTCTTAGTTCATTTCCCACATACATCAGTTCGGCAGTAGGCGCATTTTCAAATAAAAAAACGCCCTCTTCGATACTAAGAAAGTCGAAATTTAATGCGCGCGAAAGCAGTTTGTTAATTTTCATTTATCAAATCTCTTTTCTACATTTACGTTCCTCAAAAATACATATTATGACCAAGATAAGCAGGGCAAACAGTAAAACAATTTCGAGCGCGGTAATTTTAGTCGCTAATAAAAAAACGAATTACGGTAATTATGGTTTATCAAGAACCGAGATAGATTATGTGAAACACGAATTGACAGCTAACGATAAGAAAACAGTTGCTGTTAATCAGTACAATAAACTCATTATAATCCAAACTGTAAATCCGCAAAAGGAAACCTATAAAACAATAGAACTTTGGCGCAAAGCAGGCGCAGGTGCAGCCGATATGCTTAATCAGCACAAGCAAAGTGCGGTTACTATTTGCGATACCGCAGACGATGCCAATGCTACATTAGCTTTTGCCGAAGGACTTGCGCTGGCTAATTACCAGTTTTTGAAATACAAAGCCGATGCCGCAAAAGAAAAAAATACACTGGCGCAAATATTTATTCAATCGAAAAAGGCAAGCGATAAACAAATAGACCAACTTGCAATTGTAACCGATGCCATTTACAAAGCACGAACATTGGTTAACGAGCCGGTTAGTTTTTTAACTGCCACACAACTCGGCAAAGAGTTTGAGGCAATGGGAAAAGAAGCGGGCTTTAAAGTAGAAGTATTTAACAAAGCAAAAATAGAATCGCTTAAAATGGGCGGCTTGTTGGCAGTAAACAAAGGCAGTATTGACCCGCCAACTTTTACAGTGATGGAATACAATCCGCGAGGAGCAAAAAATAAAAAACCAATTGTGCTGGTGGGCAAAGGTGTGGTTTACGATACAGGCGGATTAAGCTTAAAGCCAACAGGCAATTCAATGGACTTAATGAAATGCGACATGGCCGGCTCGGCTGCAGTTGGCTGCGCTATGTTTGCTATTGCAAAAGCAAAATTGCCATTGCGTGTAATTGCATTGGTGCCGGCAACCGATAATCGCCCTGGCGGAAATGCTTATGCCCCAGGCGATGTGATAAACATGATGAGCGGCCACACCGTGGAAATGCTTAATGCCGATGCTGAAGGAAGAATGATTTTGGCAGACGCATTGCATTATGCTAAACGATACGAACCGGAATTAGTGATGGAATTTTCTACATTAACAGGCGCAGCAAAAGCAGCCATTGGTAGTTTAGGAATTACCTGCATGGGCACAGCCGATGAGCGCGTAAAAAATAAATTAATAGACAGCGGCAAAAATGTGTACGAACCATTAGCCGAAATGCCATTCTGGGATGAGTATGATGATATGTTAAAATCGGATATTGCTGATATGAAAAACATAGGTGGCCCCGAAGGCGGCTCCATCACAGCCGGAAAATTTTTAGCACGTTATACCAATTATCCTTACATGCACTTTGATATTGCAGGCCCCGCCTTTTTACTAATGCGCGACAGCTGGCGAGTAAAAGGTGGCACGGGAGTTGGAGTGCGATTACTGTTCGAGTTTTTAAAAAACAAATAAACCTTTATCATTTACGAACCCCCCCTGTCGAAATGAATAAATTTTTTAAAGCAATAATTTTAGTTTTCTCGCTGCCGGCAACCTGCGGATTTATTGCCATTAAAAACACAGGAAGCAATTTTGCTTTACTCATTGCCTTGCACGACCAGCAAGCAGCAAGCACCAAGTTGCAACACCTTTTTGCTTATCATTTTGTAAGCGGTAACCCACAAGCGGGCGAAAAAATTGTAACCGTAAAAACACAAAGCGAAAAAGAAAAAAATGCATCCTATATCCGTTTCGATTTGGGAGAAAACAAAATGTACCGTAACAGATATATTATTACCGGCATTGGCAATATTATAGATGTAAAAAACAAAAAAATATTGCTCGATCAAAAAGACCAGTTTATTAAATGCGCTGGTGATAGTGTGGTGTTTTATACCAACGATATTTTCAGGGGCAAATTTTATTCGTATTTTAATTTAAAAACAGAGCAGTACAATCGTATTAACGATTTGCTTTACAAAGCAATTCCGGGAAAAGACATAGAAGTGGACCAAAGCACCAATAATTTTAAAATATGGCTTTATCCGCCATCGGCATCAAAAGTATTGCTTGTGAAAGATGCCGGCTATGGCGAAGATGCTACATTACTTACCGATAAAAAATCGGCACGAACGCCTTATATGTGGATTGATAACAGCAATTTTATCTACCCTAACTATTCGCAGCAGCACAACTTTGCCACCATTTACAAAGTAAATGCCGATACCAAACTTGCCGAAATGTTAGGCAGCATTGAAGATATTCCATCGGTATCGTTTAATTCTTATTTCACTAAAGATAATTTGGGAAACATTTTATACGTGTGTGGCAAAGGGCAATTTGTGGTGGATGCGAAAAAGAAAAAAGTAACAGCGCAAAATTTTATTGATGTTGGCAATGGTTTTTTTATTTCATCGGCCGATAATCCCACTTATGGAAGAATTATAAAATACAACGATGTGGAAATAGGCAAATATTTTTGCGACCCGAAAAATGTGAAATCTGCGCCCGGAGTTTTAGCTTTTTGTTACGATATGGTGGTGAATGGCGAGCGCTATCCGCAAGGCGTTACTTACTATGCGCTAAACGCAAAAAAATGGAAAGAAATACCAATAACCGAAGGCGATGTGGCATCGGTAATTGGATTTATTGAAGAGTAAGCGCTTTTAATTTTTCACAAAACGCGAAACAAAATTATTTCCTTCTGTTACAATTCGCAGCGTGTAAATTCCATCGGTTAAATCGGTAATGTTAATTTGTGTTGCACTTGCGTAAATAGTTTTTACCAAAGCGCCTGTTGCCGAATAAATTTCTGTAAAAATTATTTTTTCCGTTTCGGGCAATTGCACATTTAAAATTGTTTGAGCCGGATTAGGGAAAACATTAATTACAGTATTGTTTTTTACATCTGCTAAGCCCGATGACAAACCGCAGCCACAAGCGCTAAGTGTAGTGTTGTTAAAATGGCTAATGATAGAATCGGCACGAGTTTGCAACCGAACAATGCTTGTATCTATTCCGCTTGCGGTATAATCTCTGCTGAAAACGTAAGCAACATCAAGTGTTTTTGTTGAACCTGGTTGCATGGTAAACGGTCCGCAAATACCAAGCCCTCTTCTGTCTCCGGGTTGGCTTCCGCCTGTTACCTCATCCCAATCAGATTGTGGTGGGCCAGGACTTAGACATGTCCCGCCAACTCCAAATTCATATTGGTGGTCGGTATTTCCCGGAAAAGCAAAATAACATGGGGAACCAGTGTTATATCCCGTGCCTCCATAACATAAAGGAGTATAGTCTCTCCATTGGCCACCCAAGTAAGCATAAAAATCTGAGTCGTTAGTTGGGTTCCCTCTAACACTTGCATCATTTTCATAATACATAAATCTATTTAAAGCATAATCTTCGCCCGGCTCGTCAGTTATACAGTTTCTATTATTATCATCGTTATCGTTAGTGGGTACAGTAGGCCCTTTTAAAAATACCACGCCTTGTGCCGATAATTTTGTTCCGTATCCACCAACGTTAGCATCATCATTAGCATCCCCATTATATCCATAATACATTTTGCGAGGCACATCGCAGCCAATGTAATCATCAGCATAGTTGCCCACATCTAAATCTGTCCACATGCCCAAGTACACATTGTTGTAATTTGTAAACGAGCGGTTAATAATATCGTAGTGAATAAAAACGGTATTCATTAGTGCGCTATCGGCAGGGCAATTAAATTGGTAAGCCATTCCTCTAATTTCTATTCCAAATGGCAGGCCACCGGTTTCGGTATGTGTAAAACCTTGCGTGTTATCGTTGTAAACAAAAAATATTGCCTGGTCGCCACGTATTAAGGGATAATCGCCATTAGTTGGGCTGTATATTCCATCGGCATTAGCATCGTGAAATGGTGCAACATTGTAAGGGTAACTTCCTCCCGGGCCATTGCCCGGCCAATTGGTAATAATGCTTGGCGTGCTAGTGTATAATCCGTTTATAAACGAATCAATGGTACATTTATTTATTTTCCAAACTCTTGACCATTGGTTAGATATAGTTGTTTGGCATTGTGCATTGTTTGTGTCTAAAGGTCCGGGCCAAAAATCGGTTCCGGCTTGGCGATAGGTTTGACAAGCAGTATGTAGGTTATTGTTTGCATCTATGCCGCCAACCCACAAGTTCCCGGCAAATATGGTATGTTTGCCGCTCCCCTTTGGAGCTTCAAACTTTGCACTGCTAAAATCCCAAAACAAATCACCCGCAGGGTTAATGCGTGCTTTAATATTATTGATATTCTAAATCGGCAAATTGGCTTTGTGCGAAAGAGCTAATTATGGTTGAGCAGGTGAGGGTGAATATAAAGAGTGATTTTTTCATTGTAAATTTTTTTAATAAAGATAATTGAGATTCCCCTTTTTCGGGCTTGTGAATCGGCTCGGTTGAGCAACATCCCGGTTTACTGCCGAGCCGATTCAAGCCCTTACTCTGATTTCTGATGCTAAACTATTTCATATTTAAAAGCAGTTTTTACTTATTTTTTGCTCAACTCTATAGGTCTGAGAACTTGTTTTTATCGCCATCGTCAAAACAATGCGCTGAAAATCAATTAGTTATTGATTGTTTATTGACGCAAAAACAGACAGGTCTGAGCTGTTTTTAAATTTCCCCAAAAACATACAGGTCTGAGAATATGTTTTTACATTTGAAATATGAGTATGAAAAAATAAAAAATCAATAAAATCAATATTTTTGGAATAAAATGATTGCTTAATACACTTCAAAACAATAGTCAAGAACATACATGTCCAGCCGCCCATCTGATTTTTTATTCAAACTCATAAAATCGCTCACCAGAGCCGAAAAACGCTATTATAAAATAGCCGAAGAGGCATTTAATCCGCTGGAAAATAAAATTACAGTTCATATTTTTGATGCCATAAATAATCAAGATGAATACAACGATGAAGCATTGAAAAAAAAATTTGGCAACACATTTAACACCACCAATAAATCGCGTGTTTATGATTCTATTCTTCGAAGCTTAGATGCTTTTCATGCCAACTCATCTATAGATGCACAAATAAAACACGATTTGCACTGTGCCGAAATATTGTATAAAAAAGGCCTTTACGACCAGTGCGCCAAACTGCTGATGAGTACAAAAAAGATGGCGCAAAAATACGAGCGTCATTCGGGCTTATTCGAGATTAACTTGTGGGAGAAAAAAATTATTGAAAAAGACAACTACTCCGGCAAAACCGAAAAAGACATTAACAGTTTTTTGCACGATGATTTATTGATAGGTGAAAAGGTGAAAAATTTTAATGATTACTGGAACATTAAAAGCCGCCTGTTTATGATACTGAACAAGCGCGGCAAAGTGCGTAACCAAGAAGAGCTTGCAAATTTTAAAAGTATTATTGATAATACGTTACTTAAAACAGTTGAAAGCGCCTTATCTACCGAAACAAAATACTTGTTTAATCATATTTACAGCGCTTATTATTTTGGAGTGGGCGATTACACTAATTGTTCCGATTTTTTGAAACGCAACGTAGATTTAATTGAAACCAATATTCCCATTTTTGAAGAAGAGCCGAATATTTATTTTTCAGTACTCACCAATATTATTTATGTATCGAGCCAGTTAAAAAACTATGACGATACATTTATGTATCTGCGCAAGTTGCGCGAAGTGCCACAAAAATTTAATGTAGATAAAAACGAAGATATGGAGCTGAAACTTTTTTCGAGCGCTAATAGTATCGAGATTACAATCTACAATCAGCTTGGCGAATTTGAAAGAGCAATAGAGCTTGTTCCCAAGATTGAACTCGGCCTTTTAAAATATGCCGACAATTTAAACAAAGTGCGTGTGGCTTATTTTTGCTCTTGTATCGCCATCGCTTATTTTGGTGTGGCGCAATACCAGCAGGCTTTAAAGTGGAACAACAAAATACTTAACAATAAAGATATAGATGATGTGGAAGAGGCGCACTGCCATGCCGAAATGTTTAACGTAATCGTGCACATTGAGTTAAAGAACGATAAAATTATTCCCTACATGCTTGCATCGGCACAGCGCTATTTAAAAAACAAAAAGCGCGTTTATAAATTCGAAAACGTGTTTTTAAATTTTGTGGGCAAGATGATAAAGGAAAAAAATAAAGCAGCCAGCAAAGATTTATATCAGCAGTTTTTAGACGACATTAACCAGCTTAGATTAGATGCTTTTGAAAGTCGTGCTTTCGAGCATTTTGATTATGTATCTTGGGCAGAAAGTAAACTAAGCAGCTTTACTTTCAGAGATATAGTGGAACAAAAAGCAAAATAGCTACCACTATTTTTTTAATAATGCATCCCAACCTTGTGCAGTAATTTCGTGAACTGTGCCACTGCGCGTAACCAATAACATTCCTTTTCCTACTTCAGTTATGTGGCCTATTACGGTAACATCGGCATAGTTTTTTATTTTCTCAAAATCTGCAATGTCAATCGTGAAAAGTAATTCGTAATCTTCGCCACCGTTTAAAGCACAAGTTGTGGGGTCTAACTTAAATTCATGAGCGCGCTCATTGGTCATTAAATCTATTGGTAATTTATCTTCATACAATTCGCAGCCTACATTTGATTGTGTGCAGATATGTAAAATTTCAGAGGCCAAGCCATCGCTCACATCTATCATAGCGGTAGGTTTTATTCCGAACTCTTTTAGTTTTTTAATTACTTCGATGCGTGCTTCGGGTTTTAGCTGGCGTTCTAAAATATAGTCGTTGCCGGCTAAATCGGGCTGCACATTTGGGTTGTCTTTAAATATTGTTTTCTCGCGTTCTAAAATTTGCAGTCCCATATAAGCAGCTCCCAAATCGCCTGTAACGCATATCAAATTTTTTTCTCTTGCCCCACTTCTGTAAACCACATCGGCTTTGTTTGTAATGCCCACAGCAGTTATGCTTATTATTAATCCGCTTAGTGATGAGGTGGTATCGCCCCCCACCAAGTCAACCCCGTATCGCTCGCATGCAAGTAAAATTCCGCTGTATAATTCTTCCACCGCTTCAATCGAAAATCTGTTTGACAATGCCACCGAAACGGTAATTTGTTTTGCTTCTGCATTCATCGCGCACACATCCGATACATTCACGGCCACCGCTTTATAGCCCAAGTGCTTTAGCGGAACATAACTCAAATCGAAATGAACTCCTTCCACCAGCATATCGGTAGTTACAACGGTGTTGGTTTCGTTTCCGCTTTCGCTTATCACGGCAGCATCATCGCCTATGCCTTTTACAGTAGTTGCGTTAGTTAATTTTACTGATTTTGAAATATGATTTATTAATCCAAATTCGCCAATTGAGCTTAATTCGGTTCGTGCGCTTTTTTCTTCAAACATGGCGCAAAAATAGACTAAAATTTATAGCCCAAACAAGCCAAGATATTTACTTGCCCGATACCTATTTTTAGGTATATTTGTGCTGTATTTAGATTTAATCTAAATAAATAACAAATATAAAGAACTGAAAATCAAAATAATATGATAACCGTTTCGGAAAACGCAAAACAACGTGCAATCACATTGATGCAAGAAGAAAATAAACCTACCGAGGCATTTATAAGAGTTGGAGTAGAGGGAGGCGGCTGCTCGGGCCTTTCGTATAAATTAGAATTTGATACCACCATGCGCGATGGCGACCAAGTATTTGAAGACAAGGGAATAAAAATAGTGGTTGACAAAAAAAGTTTTTTATACCTGGTGGGCACCGAGCTGGATTATACCGGAGGGCTTAACGGAAAAGGATTTGTGTTTAACAATCCCAATGCAAATAGAACATGCGGGTGTGGCGAAAGTTTTAGTGTGTAAAAAATGGCAACAATCGCTTTTCATAAAACTAATAATCCGGAAATAATCGCTCATGAACGAGCCAATCTTTTTTTCGAGCTTCCGCACGCTGAGCGAATAAAAAAGGCATTTGGTTTAATGAAGCTTTCGTTACTCTTTAAAAAATCAAACATAAAACAGCCGCAAGCAAAAGGCATTGTATTAAAATTTAAGTGATGGATATTTTTGAAGAAGAGATACTTGTTTTTTTTCGATTACTTAATAAATACAAAGTAAGGTTTTTGCTCGTTGGCGGATTAGCAGTGAATTATCACGGGCACTCTCGCACCACAGGCGATGTTGACTTGTGGATTGACGAATCGGGGGAAAACAGAAAAAAATTAGTTGCTGCATTACAAGAGAGAGAAATAGATGGTTGCGAGGCATTTTTAACTTATCCGCTTGTTGCAGGTTTTGCCGAAATATTATTGGACAATGGTATTTACATTGATTTAATGGGCAGTTTGCAGTTTTTTACTTACGACAAGTTTGAAGAATGTTATACGATTTCAGAAAAATTTCTGATCGAAAAAGATTTAGAAATAAAAGTGCTGCACATAAATAAACTGATAGAAGAGAAAGAAAAATCAAACCGATTGAAAGATAAAGAAGACGCAATACAGCTAAGAAAAATTAATAAACTAAATGGCTAACGAAATATTACAAGAGCATATAAACAGCGATTACAAATACGGTTTTGTTACCGATATTGAAACCGACAATGCTCCAAAAGGATTGAATGAAGACATTATTAGGTTTATTTCTAAAAAGAAAAACGAACCCGAATGGATGTTGGACTATCGCTTAAAAGCTTTCCGTTATTGGCTTACACTTGAAGAACCTAATTGGGCGCATGTAAAATACTCCAAACCTAATTTTCAAGACATTATTTATTACTCGGCTCCCAAGCCCAAAAAAGAACTAAAAAGTTTGGATGAAGTTGATCCTGAGTTGCTAAAAACATTTGAGAAATTAGGTATTTCATTAGAGGAGCAAAAACGCTTGAGCGGAGTGGAAAGTAAAATTGCAGTAGATGCCGTTATTGATAGTGTATCGGTGAAAACTACATTTAAAGAAACGCTTTCTGAAAAAGGAATTATTTTTTGCTCGTTCAGCGAAGCCGTGCAAGAGCACCCGGAATTGGTAAAAAAATACATGGGCAGCGTGGTGCCACACACCGATAATTTTTATGCAGCATTGAATGCCGCAGTTTTCAGCGATGGCTCGTTCTGTTATATCCCCAAAGGGGTGCGTTGCCCAATGGAACTGTCAACCTATTTCCGGATTAATTCGGCAGGCACCGGCCAATTTGAGCGCACACTTCTAATTGCCGATGACGATGCTTACGTTAGCTACTTAGAAGGTTGCACTGCGCCCATGCGCGATGAAAATCAATTACACGCTGCGGTGGTAGAAATTGTAGCACACAAAAATGCGGAAGTAAAATACAGCACTGTTCAAAATTGGTATCCGGGCGATAAAGATGGCAAGGGCGGCATTTTTAATTTTGTTACCAAGCGTGGAATTTGTTTAGAAAACAATTCTAAAATTTCGTGGACACAAGTTGAAACCGGTTCGGCAGTTACCTGGAAATACCCTTCCGTGATTTTAAAAGGCGACAATTCAGTTGGCGAATTTTACTCAGTTGCGGTTACCAATAATTATCAGCAAGCCGACACAGGTACCAAAATGATGCACTTAGGAAAAAATACGCGCAGCACAATTATATCAAAAGGAATTTCGGCCGGCTTTAGTAACAATAGCTATCGTGGGCTGGTTCGTATCAATAAAGGCGCAAGCAATTCACGCAATTTTTCACAATGCGATAGTTTGCTGATGGGCGATAAATGCGGTGCACACACTTTTCCGTACATCGAAATAAAAGATAAAACCGGAATTGTTGAACATGAAGCCACCACAAGCAAAATAGGCGAAGACCAATTGTTTTATTGCAACCAACGCGGCATTGATACCGAAAAAGCTATCGGTTTAATTGTGAATGGATATTGCAAAGAAGTATTAAATAAACTGCCAATGGAATTTGCGGTGGAAGCGCAAAAGTTGTTGGCGGTATCATTAGAGGGTTCAGTAGGTTAAAAATAAAATTATGCTAAAAATTAAAAATTTGTACGCGTCAATAGACGGAAAAGAAATTATAAAAGGAATAAACCTCGAAGTAAAAGCAGGTGAAGTGCATGCCATCATGGGCCCTAATGGCTCGGGCAAAAGCACACTTTCATCCGTGCTGGCTGGCCGCGAAGACTATGAAGTAACGCAAGGCGAAGTAATTTTCAATGCAAAAAATTTATTGGAGCTTGCTCCCGAAGAGCGTGCGCGCGAAGGCGTTTTCCTTGCATTTCAATATCCGGTAGAAATTCCGGGAGTGAGCAATATTAATTTTTTGAAAACTGCTTTAGCCGAAATAAGAGCGTACAAAGGACTGCCGCCTTTAGAAACAAAAGATTTTTTAAAACTTGTGAAAGAAAAACAAGCCTTGGTTGAATTACAAGGTTCGCTTGCTAACCGTAGTGTTAACGAAGGATTTAGCGGAGGTGAAAAAAAACGCAACGAAATTTTTCAGATGGCAATGCTTGAACCCACACTTGCAATTTTAGATGAAACCGATAGCGGATTAGATATTGACGCGCTCCGTATTGTAGCCGATGGTGTAAATAAATTGCGTTCGAAAGAGCGCTCTTTTGTAGTGATTACGCATTACCAGCGGTTGCTCGAATACATTGTCCCGGATTTTGTTCATGTATTGTACAACGGAAAAATTGTGAAATCAGGCACAAAAGAATTAGCGCTTGAGTTAGAGGCAAAAGGTTACGATTGGATAAAAAAAGAATTAGGCGAAAAGATTGAAGCATAGCTATGACCGTTACAGAAAAAATAAGCAGTACTGAGAAATTAGCGCTGCTGATAGAAAAAGAATTTAAAAAGGATAGCATAAGCAACTTGCGTAGCAATGCCCTGAAAAGTTTTATTAAACAAGGACTGCCCGGCAGAAAAAATGAAGAGTATAAATATTCACCCACAGAAAAGTTGTTCTCATCGGATTTAGAAATTTTATCTGCAACAAAAAACAAGATTGATATAATCTCTTTTTTAGTGCCTGAACTAAATGCGAATGTGGTTGTTATCGTCAACGGTATTTTTAGCGAATCGCTTTCAGCGATTACAGATTTGCCCAACGGAGTTTTACTGAAAAGTTTACGAGTTGCATTTAATGAGCATAGCGAACTCGTAAAAAAATATTTTGCAAAAACAGCCGATATTAGCACCGATGCTATTATTGCAGCAAACACCGCATTGGTAAATGATGGTGTTTTTCTTTATGTTCCGCAGTCAGTAGCGATGGCAAAACCATTACACATTTTAAATATTATTAGTTCTGATAAAGAAGGATTAGCTAACACGCGTCATTTATTTATCGCAGAAAATAATGCTTCAGTAAATATTGTAGAACGTTTCGAGACAGTTAATCTTCCCGTTAAGACAATAAACAATACACTTTCCGAAGTGATAGTAAACGATGAAGCAAATGTGAAATATTACAAACTGCAAAACGATTGCGAAAACGGAAACCAAATAAATACTACGGTAGCAACTGTTGGCAACCTAGCGCATTTTGATACTAACACCATAACACTTAATGGCGGCTGGATTAGAAATAATTTAACTATCAAAATAAACGGAGAGCATAGCGAAGCGCATCTTAACGGGCTATTTATAACAACCGACAATCTGCATGTGGATAACCACACTGCGGTTGACCACAATGTGCCCAATTGCCAGAGCAACCAATTATACAAAGGAGTACTCAACGATAAATCTACCGGAGTGTTTAACGGAAAAATTTATGTAAAAAAGGATGCTCAAAAAACAAATGCTTACCAAAGTTCAAAAAATATTTTGCTGAGCGATAATGCCACCATTAATACTAAGCCGCAGCTAGAGATTTATGCCGATGATGTGCGTTGCTCGCATGGCTCATCCACGGGCCGTATTGATGCCGATGCGTTATTTTATTTGCGCGCAAGAGGGTTGAGCGATGCAAGTGCAAGAAAACTATTAATGCTAGCTTTCGCAAATGACGTTTTAAACACCATACAAATTGAGCCGTTAAAAAACTATCTAATTACATTGGTAGAACAAAAAATGCAATCGTTAAAATAAACAGTGTGGAAGTGCTAAGCAAAGAAAATATTGACATAGAAAAAATTAGAGCGCAGTTTCCTATTTTGCAAAAAAGCATAAACGGCAAGCCGCTCGTTTATTTTGATAGCGGTGCTACTTCACAAAAACCAATTCAAGTAATTGACGCTATTAATGCGTATTATAAAAATCAAAACAGTAATATACATCGTGGCGTACACACGCTAAGCAGTGAAATCACTGTTGCTTATGAAAACGCCCGCACCACTATTCAAAAATACATTAATGCCAAGCGCGCCCACGAAATAATTTTTACAAGCGGAACTACTGATAGCATTAATTTAGTAGCACATTCATTCGGCAAAAAATATATTACCGCGGGCGATGAAATTATTATTTCAGCTATGGAACATCACAGCAATATTTTGCCTTGGCAACTATTGTGTGAAGAAAAAAATGCTGTTTTAAAAATTATTCCGGTGAGCGAGAGTGGTGAGTTATTGTTAGACGAGTACAAAAAATTACTCAACGCAAAAACCAAATTAGTTGCCGCTACACATGTTTCAAACACACTTGGCACTATTAATCCTGTGAAAAAAATCATTGAAATGGCGCACCAATTTAACGCTGCAGTTTTAATTGATGGCGCACAGGCAATTCCTCACACCAAAGTGGATGTACAAAACATAGATGCTGATTTTTATTGTTTCAGCGGCCATAAAGCTTATGGTCCCACCGGAGTTGGTATATTATATGGAAAAGAAAAATGGTTAAACGAAATGCCCCCATACAAAGTGGGAGGAGGAACTATTAAAACGGTTTCGTTTTCTAAAACAGTTTATGCCGATTTGCCATTAAAGTTTGAAGCCGGTACTCCGCATATTGCAGGCGGAATTGGATTGGCCGCTGCAATTAATTACATCAATGCAATAGGAATTGAAAACATTAATTCGCACGAGCATGAGATTTTAACTTACGCAACCGAGCGCTTATTATCAATAAATGGATTAAAAATTATTGGTAACGCAAAAAATAAAGCCGGGGTAATTTCATTTGTGGTTAACGACTTACATCCGCTTGATATAGGAACAATTTTAGATAAATACGGAATTGCGGTTAGAACAGGGCATCACTGCACACAGCCGCTCATGGAGCATTATTGCGTTCCCGGAACGGTACGAGTTTCATTAGCGGTTTACAATACAAAAGAAGAAATTGATAGTTTGATAGAAGCGTTAAACAAAGCAATAAAAATGTTGCAATGAGTATTAGCGAAATTGAAAACGAAATAATTGAAGCGTTTGAATTATTTGGCGATGATTGGGAAGCGAAATACGAGCACTTGATTGATTTAGGAAAATCAGTGCCGATCATAGATGAAAAGTTTAAAACCGATGACAGATTGATAAAGGGTTGCCAAAGCAGAGTATGGCTAAGAACAGAAATGGTAAACGATAAAATAATTTATACTGCCGATAGCGATGCCATTATAACCAAAGGAATTGTAGCACTTATGGTTAGCGTTTTATCTAACCACACGGCCGATGAAATTATTAATGCAGAATTAAATTTTATAAACACCATTGGTTTAAAAGAACATTTGTCGCCCACGCGCGCCAATGGATTAGTGAATATGATTAAACAAATGAAACTGGATGCACTTGC
Source organism: Bacteroidia bacterium (assembly GCA_020054095.1). GTDB lineage: Bacteria > Bacteroidota > Bacteroidia > JADZBD01 > JADZBD01 > JAGVMA01. The sequence goes on from JAGVMA010000032.1 coordinate 24,881, forward strand.
ATTCAAAAACAGCATTAACAATGTCGGCAATAATTAAAGCAACAAATACAGCATTAGCACAGCGCGTTATTGACATGATTAAAACGTGCTACGACCCTGAGATTCCGGTTGACATTTGGGAACTTGGCCTTATTTATGAAATTGATTTAGATGCAGATAATAATTTAAAAGTAATGATGACGCTTACTTCTCCTTCTTGCCCGGTGGCGGAAACACTGCCACCCGAAGTTGAACAAAAGTTGCGAGATATTGAAGGAGTGAAATCAGCAAAAATTGAATTGACATTTGAGCCATCTTGGACAAAAGAAATGATGAGCGAAGTGGCTCAAGTTGAACTTGGTTTTATGTAAAACTATAATGGCAGACGAAATTGTAAATAAAGTTGCTCAAAGCGGATTGGTAGAAGTTAATCTGGAAGAATATTATGTGCACGGTGAGCGGATTTTGATAGATGTAAAAGAAAATTTATTTCAAGGATTAATTTTGCGCGAAAAAGATTTTAGAGACTACATTAAAAATACTAATTGGGAAAACTATAAAAATAAATTAGTAGCTGTTGTATGCACAGCCGATGCCATTGTTCCCACGTGGGCATATATGTTGCTGGCAACAGCGCTCGAACCTCAGGCTAAAAAAATTGTATTTGGTAATTTGGCAACTCTCGAAACTGTTTTGTTTTTCGAGTCGTTATCAAAAATAAATACCGATAATTTTCGTGATAAACGAATAGTAATAAAAGGATGTGGCAACTTGCCGGTTCCTGAAAGTGCTTACGTTGAACTTACACGCATACTAAAACCGGTTGCAAAAAGTATTATGTATGGCGAGCCATGCAGTACTGTTCCTGTTTACAAAAAGCAATAACTACTTGCTTATTTTCACTCTTATTCCTTCCGAATTACTTGTAAACTCAGGCGCATACATGCACTGAATACTTGTAATGCCGTTTGAAAAATTACCGCTGTGTGCTACTATCAGAGGATATTCAAACACATAAGTACCTTTAGATAAGTAAGAGAAAAAAAAGTTAGTTGCAGCATCTTTTGTGCTTTCGTAATAGCCCAAACCACCTTGGTATTTGTATTGCGAAATTACGTTAGCAGGTTCAAATCCGCTTGCGCGCATATCTTTCATGTGCACATATTCCATATCTCTATCAACTCGTAATTCAATTCTAACTTTAACTTTATCGCCAATTTTTACAATTGTATTTTCGTTTATCGGACTAAGCACTTCGCCTTTATCACTGTTTTTTACAATAAATAATTTTTTAGTGAGCTGCAATGGTGTTTTCGATGGCGTAATTTTATCAAGCTGCTCAAAGTATTGCCAATACATAGCTCCCCAGCTTATGCCGTTATCTTTTTTGGTAACGGTTACTTTGCCCATGTCGGTTTTTATGGCCGAGCCTGTCCACGATGTTTTGAAGTAACCAGTTCCTTCTTCTTGCTTTATACCCGATTGTTTTAAATCTAATTTTTGCGAACCTAATACAATTTCCACACTTGTTGCGGTAGCTAGCCAGTCAGTGCCTCTTATTAATAAAGCATAACACGCTTCGGTAGTTGCTTTTGTTGTTTTCCAATTTTGTGTTTGTTTTGATTTTAATAACCACACACGCAAATCATCCACCGAATTTTTGTCGTTAGCCACCTCATCAAATGCTTCAATTAATAACGCTTGTGTTTCTATTGGTGATTCGTACCAATACAACCCTTCATAGTTTTCTTTCCAGTACATTCCCATTTCTTCCGAGTGTAATGCCGTTTGGTTTAACGATTTAATGATTGATGTTGCTGTTGTTTTATCGTTATATCTGTTCAACCCAAGCGCAATCATACCTTGCATATATTTCCCATTTTGTAACCAATATTTTTTTGCTTGCCCCATAAAATAATCGAATGCTTTTTTATCCGAATTATCTATTGCAACATCTTTAAAATAACTGCGTGCATATAAATATTGTATTTGAATATTTGACAAATGATTTTCTTCCGGATTTTTACTGTGTTTCATAATCCATTTATAATCTTCGGTAATTCGGTCGTCCAAATATTTTACTCCTTTGTAAACCATATTCCATACCTGCGAATTTTCGCGCACATTTTTTACTCCCAGTTTATCTAAATGCCCCATGCCTGTAATGATGTGCTGTGTTATGTAACGGTCATCGGGCATTCCTTCAAACCATGGGAAACCACCATTTGAGCGCTGCATGTTTATTAGTTTATTTAATGCTTTATTTAATTCATTGCCCATTCTGTTTAAGTCGAATAATAATGCGATGCGTTTTTTTCGCTCGCTTTCGTCTTTCGCATCAAGCACCCAAGGCGTTTCTTCAAGCAGCAGCGATTTTAATTCTTGATTTTTTTCCAAGTTGGATAAAAATGCATCGGGCGATGAATTTTTCCAAGCATCAAATATTGCTTTTATTTTTGGAGATGAATTAGCAATATGTGATGCAATGCTATTTGCGTAATATCTGCTGAATGTTTGCTCAGCACACTCGTAAGGGTATTCAATCAAATAGGGTAACGATTGAATGGCATACCATGCCGGATTAGAAGTAAACTCAAAAGTTAATTTGTGATTTTTTAGTGTAGATGAATTTCCGTTTTGAGAAATAAATTTCTCGAACGTAAATGTTTTTGTTTGATTTGATTTTACATACAATGGCATAGTTTCGGTAACCAACATACGGTTAGTAAGCACAGGCACGGTAGTTTGTTCGCCATCACTGTAGTTTCCGGCTTTAGCCACAATTTTTACACTTACCGCACCCATGCCATCAGGTATTTTTAATTCCCAATCAAGCACGGCAGATTTTCCTTTTTCCGAATTAAAATCGCGGTAACCAATTGTAGGAAAATTACCATGCATAGCCGATACAATTTTATGTGTGATGTCTTTTTGGGTAATGGCATCAAGCAATATCAGTTCAGCGCTGCCGGCCAAAGTTTTGCCAGACAGGTTATTTATTTTTGCAGTAATAGTCATCAAATCTCCTTCGCGGAAAAAGCGCGGCAAATTCGGAACTACCATTAATTCTTTTTGTGTAATAACTTCTTTTTCTGCCATGCCATATTTTAAATCTTTGGTGTGGCCGAATGTCATCAACTTCCACTTGGTTAATGCTTCGGGGGCAGTAAACTTTATTACCACATTTCCGTTTTCATCGGTATTTAAGTCGGGATAAAAAAATGCTGTTTCATTTAAATTAGTTCTTGCCTTTACATTTGACAGGTCAGTTTTTTTACCACCAACATCAGCGTTATTTCCTGTACTAAGTTGATACACTGCGTCATTATTAGAATTCATAGTGCCTGTTAGATTTTTTGTAGTAATAGTTACACTGCCTTCTGGAGATGGAGGAGGCGGTGGCGCAAAATTACCACTCGGCTTTGTCTCTCCCGATTTGTTTCTTGATTTATCGCCATCTTTCATAATTTGCACTTCATCAAGTGTTGCATCTCCTTCATAATTATAACCACCTCTGTAGCTATTCTCATAATCCCAACCATAGTAATAACTATTTGCGCCAAACCAATTAAGCTTATCGTAACTGCGGCTGTTTATATATGAATACTCACTCCATTGCTTGCTGTATAAATTAGAGCTGCCGTTTAAAAAACTGCCTGATGATAAACTGTTATAAGAATAATATTGGCTGTAAACATTAAAATACCAGTTGTGCGATTTGAACTCATCGAGTGATGCATCGTACATGGATGCAAGCATTTCTGCCGTAACCTTATCTCCTTTTTTACCTTTTATTTTTATTTTCCACTCTTCTGTTTGTCCCGGCAATAATTTATCGCGGAATGTTTCAAATTCAATATCTAACATTTTGTCGGTAAACGGAACTGTAATGGTTTGCTTGTTGTTATATGCGCGCCCGTTTTTTACAAACGAAACCGAAACCGTAAAGCCGCCTTTCAACTTTTCGTCAACCGGAATTTCAATCAGCTTTTGCTCCATGCTTAAATTCATCCATTCTGATTTTATAATTTTCCCTTTATACTCCACTTCATAAAGCGCCTTCACATTTGTTTCGGCAGTGCCAATTAAAATTTTAGCATTTTCACCCACTTCGCAAATTGGATTAAGCACTTCAAAAAAATTAATTTCGTTAGTACTCATTTTATTTACAGAAGGAGCATATACCGTAAAGTAACTCATGTATTTTACAGGCTCATTGTATTTGTCTTTTGTTTCTGCTTCAATGCAATAATAGCCGGGCTGCAAATTTTTTAGTACTGCAATACTTACCGAATCATATTTTCCTTGCGATACATTGCTGTAATTTCTTTTTTGTACTATTTGCTTTTGCCATTTCCGCATTTCATTTTCATCTGCATATTCATCATACGGAAAGTTTTTAGAAAACTCTACATTACTCATCATTTGTTTTTCCGGACTTTCCCAATATCTTTTTCTAAATGTTTGTGTAGGCGATTGTAGTTTGTAAATATTTATTGTTCCGTTGCTTGGCTCAAATTCGCCACTCATGTTAGTGGTGGCTATTAAAAATTTACCAGTTACATTTTCCTTGTTTATTTTACCGGCAATATTTATTGAAAGATTTAATGCTTTGTAACTTGCGCTAACTGTTTGAGTAGTGCTTCTGGTTTCGCCATTTATATCTATAACATCCACATATACCATGTATGAAAATTGCGGATCGAAACTTTTACTGATGTTATCATCAGCAATTAATTTAAAATCAACAAAAAATCCTCCTGTGTCGTTAGTGGTTGTTGCCCCATTTGTAATTTCCATTTCGGGAGAAGTTGGTTGTGGCGAGCGCCAATAATACCAGCCCCAATGCGGGAAGGAAGCGTTTCGTACAACACGATATTTTACTGCAGCGCCATCAATATTTGCTCCAGCAAATGATGCTGCCTTTCCGGTAATTTTTACATTGTCGCCCAAGCGGTAACTTCCTTTAACAGGATTTGCCGTTACTTCAAATTTTGGTCGCTTGTATTCTTCTACTGAAAAATATACAGTGCCATCTCCGTTTTCAATGTGCATTTGGCCATTGAGCACACCGGCTGGTATTGTAAAGCTTCCGTTGATTGAACCATATTCGTTGCTCGTTAATTCTATGCTCGATATTTCTTGATAATTTACATCCAGTAATCGAACGGTGGTTTGCTGCTTGGCTAAAATTTTATTTTCATTTTGTCCGTTTGTTTGAAGCATAATGCCTTTGAAATATACTATCTGACCCGGGCGATAAATGCTTCTATCTGTAAAGAAAAAAGTTTTACTATCGTTTTCATTGTAGTTGTTATATGAATAGTAGTCTTGATAAAAATTATTATCAGAATGTAATTCGTCTTCTCCGTTTATGAATTGAATTTCAAAATTTCTGTAATTTTTTGGTTTCGGAATTGTAAATCGTCCATTATCGTCCGTTACATATTTTTCTTCTTTTGCATAGTAGTTTTTTCTTTTCAAATCGCTGTAATGCATAACCCAAAGCTGTGCAGTAGCATTTTTAATTGGCGCACCGCTTATGCGATCCAGCACATAAAATTCGTAATTGTAATCGTCCTTTTTCCTGTAACTGTAAGCGATGTTTGACGACCAATAATCGCAATATGCAACACCTTTTTTGTCGGTATAATTAAATTCTGGATTATTAGACGAAAGCAAAACATATTTCCCAAAAGCGGCTTCCGGAATTTTTAATTCAATGCTGTGGTTTTGGTAATCACCATCATCTGGTAAGTCAACAGACCATGATGTTACAATGGATAGTTGCAAATATTTTTTTATCAGCTCTTCGCCATAATTGTAGTCCACATCTTCTCCAAATTTACTCTTATCAACCCTGCATAGTCGCAAGTATATTTTTTTCAAGTTTTTGTATTTTAAAAGTGATAGTGATGGCTTATTAGCAAAATTCACTTTCTCAATATTAAAATTCATTTGTTGTTGCTTAATTCTTGAAATTAAGTTTTTGCAATTTTCAGTTCCAAATGATTTTGGAAAACGGTTTATTTCTTCTTCGCACTTTTCAACTGCTTTTTTATACATCCATTTGTTTTTGTCATCATTAGTGCCGGTGTATTTTGCCCCATAACCGCTGTAAAGAGAGGCAATTTCAAACCCGGCTTCGGTTGAGGCCGAATATTTTATGAACCTTTTTTCTAAATTTTCGAGCGAGAATAAATACAAACTATCATTATCGGATAAAGTGGAATAGGTGTGAACAAATTTCAAGCGTTTTATGTCCGCATCAATTAAGGCATCAGGCAAGCTATCGCTGCTGTGAAAATTCAATAGCGATTGATATATTTTAATTGCGTAAAGTTTGAACGATGAGCTGTCTTTCGATTCAATATTGTATTTCCCAAAAACATTGAAAGGGCTGTAATAATCTTCTGAATTTAATTTGAAAACATAAGCCGGTTTAGTTAATTCGGTTTCCGAATTTGAAAAAAAATCTACAGCACGATGAGCCACAAAATCATAAAGCGTTGGGCGCAAGTTTCGGGTAGCAAATCCTACATTTAACACTTCGTCAAAAAGCTTTATGTTGGTTCGCTTTAAACTATCTTCATTCGCAATGGATAGTAAATAATACTTACTTGCTGCTTCAATTATTTTTGATGCATCCCAAGTGGCCAAGTCATCGGTGCTAAAATTTACGGTATTTGTTCTGTTATAAAGTTTGTAGCGATTTTGCTGATAATAGCTCCAATACATTTCGGCTAAAACAGTTTCTAAAACGGGCTTAACCGGAAATTTAGCTTTTGAAATTTCAGTTTTTACAAATGCAATATTTTTGTTTAGCGCATCCTCTTCAATAAAACGCACATATTTTGTTTTATAGATAATTGCTTTTACAATTTGTGGATGATTATTTTCTTTTTTCGATTTTTCAAAAATAGTTTCTACAATATCGGCAGCGTTTTTATAAAGCCCTTTATTTTCCTCATCCAATACCCTTTTCCACATATCTTCATATTTGCTGCCTATTGTAAATTTTATTTCATCGGCCAAAATGATATTGGTTGTTTTGAAAATTGCAAGTGCTGTAATCAGGCAAACAGAAGTAAGGATAATTGTAGCTAAAAATTTATTTTTTGTCATGATTTGTTTGTTTAACAAAATAGTGATGTGTGGTTACACCAAATTCCATAAAGCAAAGTTAAAAAACATGCTATTTCTTTAATTCGGAATACTTTTCGGCCGCATTAGCCAAGCCCGGAATAACCATGGGTGCAAATTTAGATGCAGGCTCATACAATAATGAGTTGGATTTTACCTCGGCAGGGACTATGGAAATACTTTTTTCAATTGCATTCATCACAAAAAACATAATGCTTATGATAAGCAAAAATTTACTTGTGCCAAATGCTGCACCAAGCAATTTGTTAAGAGTACCAAGCGATGCACTTTTTACCACGTTATTTAAAAATCTGCCTAAAAAATACACGCCTATCAAAATGCAGAAAAATGTGATGCAGAACGCAATTATATCAATGTATTGGTTAGTAGAATTAAAATTGCTGCGAATAAAATTGCCCGTCCACCCCGAAAATTTTACTGCGCCCCATATTCCCAAAAACAGCGCGGCAATATTGGCCGCTTCTATAACTAATCCTTTGGTAATGCCCCTGTAAAAGCCCCAAACGAGTAGTATGCAAATTAGTATGTCGAGAAAATTCATTTTATTTGCTACAAATTAAACTGAAAAACAAGCTGCTTTTTATCTTTGCAGCCCAACTAATTAACTATTCGTTTTTAACAAGATGACTGATATAAAAGAAGACTGGACACAATTAACAGAAAAATTAGAACGCCAATTCGGGATTGAGCCCGATGTAGATGCTATTTTGTTTTTAATAGGTGTTCAAGAACTTGGTAAAGGTTATGTTAATTTGAAAAAAGACCAGAAAATGGATATTATGCATGTGGCCATTTGCACACTTCTTAGCCAGTACGGTTATTATGTTTATGATGGAAAAGATAAAGACGGTTGGCCTCATTTTTCGGCTACTGCCCAATTGCCCAATTTAATGCCTGCACAGCAAAACAAACTAATGCGCGAAGCAATAGTTAACTATTTCAAGCAAAATAATTTGATTTAACGGCTAAAGTGGTACCGTTTTTTCTACTGATTTTCCGGCTTCTAATTTTACCACAGATGTAGCAGTAGGAGTGCCCGTAGGGTGGGTAACAGTAACATCTAAAACCGCCTCGAGTTGAAATGTGAACGTGGCTCTGCCCGATCCGTCAGTAATTTCAGTAGCAGTTTGTAAAGTACCTACCGGTTGGCACGTGTTACAGTCTAATACTACGGTTGCGCCTACAACAGGAGCACCACCCATCGAATTCACAACTATTATTGTTGCGTTACTTTCTGTTTCCTTTTGGCACGAGGTGTTTACAACAGCCATAAGTGATACAATAACTGCAACCGATAAAAAATAGCGAGTAAAGATTGTTTTCATTTTATTATTGTTTTATGTTTACTGCAAAGGTATTGTTACCTTTGACTACAAATTTAGAAAAAAACACGTTTTATGCAAAAAAACCTGTTGATAACCATTGGTTTATGTCTTGTTGCCACATTTAGTTTAATTACTTGTAAGTCGCATAAACAAACTACATCCGACAATAGAACCGAACCTAAACCGCTTGTTCATAACGGTGATGGCTCAACTTTATCTATAGACGGAGAATGGCAGCCAATAGTTGCCATTATTACCAATATGGGCGAAATAAGGGTTAAACTATATAACGAAACCCCGCTGCACCGCGATAATTTTTTACAATTGGTGAAAGAAAAAAAATACGATAGTTTGCTGTTTCACAGGGTGATACAAAAGTTTGTGGTACAAGGTGGCGACCCGGATTCTAAAACAGCTAAACCCGGCAAAAAATTAGGCGATGGCGAAATGGGCGAATGGATTAAGGCAGAATTTAACACTAAACTATTTCACAAGCGTGGTGCATTAGCCGCAGCTCGCGAAGCAGATATATTAAACCCGGAACAAAAATCATCGGGCTGCCAGTTTTACATTGTGCAAGGCAAAATTTTTACTGATAGTTTGCTTAAAATTCAGGGCAAACGAATAACAAAATCAAAAACATACAATAAAGTGATAAATGACCCAGCGTATAAAAACTGGGTTGAAAAATATAAACTACACATTAATAAAAATGCCGATAGCGCTAATTTTTACAACGCTAAAATTGATAAAGCGGTGGAGCAGCTTTTGCCGAGCCAAACGCTATATAATTTTTCGGCCGAGCAAATAAAAGCTTACACCACCGATGGCGGAACACCTCACTTAGATGGCAGTTACACCGTGTTTGGCGAAGTAATACAAGGCATGGATATAGTTGATAAAATTGCTGCCGCACCGCGCGATGAAAACGACCGACCTATTACCGACATGCGAATAACTTACATGGTTGAATTGAAAAGAATATAGTGTAACATGCGCGAAAAAGTAAACGAGATATTAAGCGAGATAGAAAATTTTACGGCTCAAACCAAAGAGCAAGTTGAAGAGTACCGAATAAAATGGCTTAGCAAAAAAGGTAAAATTGCAGAACTGTTTGAAGATTTTAAAAACGTAAGCCCTGAATTGAAAAAAGAATTTGGGCAAAAACTTAACGAACTAAAAAATAAAGCACAGGATAAACTTAATTCGTTTAAAGAAACATTCGATTCACAAAGTGAGGCAGAAAATACCGAAGACTTAACGCTGCCTGTTGGTCATATTCAGTTAGGCGCGCTTCACCCTATTTCAGTTGTGCGCAACCAAATTATTGATATTTTTTCGCGTATTGGCTTCACTGTTGCTGATGGTCCGGAGATAGAAGATGATTGGCATAATTTCTCGGCACTTAATTTTCCCGAAAACCATCCCGCAAGAGATATGCAAGATACTTTTTTCATCAGCGAAGAAAATAAAATTGCCCTGCGCACTCACACCTCATCTGTACAAGTGCGAGTGATGGAAACCACTAAGCCGCCCATTCGGATGATTTTTCCGGGAAGAGTTTACCGTAACGAAGCTATATCAGCGCGCGCTCATTGCTTTTTCCATCAGGTAGAAGGCCTGTATGTTGATACCAATGTTTCGTTTGCCGATTTAAAACAAACGCTAATGTATTTTGCTAAAGAAATGTTTGGCGAAAAAACAAAAATAAGGTTGCGACCTTCTTATTTTCCGTTTACCGAGCCAAGTGCCGAAATGGATATTTCTTGTTTTATATGTGATGGCAAGGGGTGCAATGTGTGTAAGCATAGCGGATGGGTTGAGATTTTAGGATGCGGCATGGTTGACCCTGCGGTACTCGATAACTGCGGAATTGACAGTAATAAGTACAGCGGTTTTGCATTTGGGATGGGGATAGAGCGTATCGCCATGTTAAAATATAAAGTAAACGATTTGCGTATTTTCTCCGAGAACGATGTACGTTTTCTCGCTCAATTTAAGCTAGAATAAAATAAATGCAGCAATCAAGGATTGAATTGATAAATGCAATGCTCGTAAAAGAGCCAAACGATGATTTTTTGAATTACGCATTAGCGCTCGAGTACATTAAAGAAAATAATTTCAACAAAGCAATCGAAATATTTACACGTTTGATTTTAGCCAGCCCTCAATATTTGGCAAGCTACTATCAATTAGGCAAGTTACACGAGTCGGCAGGAGAAAAGGAAACCGCAGTATCTATTTATACCAAAGGAATTGAAATTGCTCGCCAGCAAAAAAACACCAAAACTTTATCTGAGTTGAATGAGGCGCTAACATTATTGGAAGAATAATAATCGTTAACTAATCTTTTCTATTTTTACTTTCGTAGATAATTAAGATGCGCTTAAATTTTATCACTTTATTTTTACTATTGCATTGGCAACCAATTCTTGGTGCCAAAAACACCATTGATTCCTTAAAGCAAGTTATTTCACGCACCACTGATGATTCTATAAAAGCAATTACGCTTAATAAACTATCGTTCGAGTACAGAAGTTCAAAACCTGATTTATGTATTGAGTATGCCAACCAAGCAATAACATTGGCAATTAATATTGAATCGAAATATATTTTAACACGCGCCTATTCCAACAGGGGTATTGGCTATCGTAATCAGAATAAAATTGATGATGCACTGAAGGATTTTGATACAGCCGAAAAAATTGCGAAAGAGATAAATGACCAAAAACAATTAGCAAGTATTTATAATGCGTATGCAAATTTGTATAACAACACAGCTAAGTATTCAATGGCGATAGAATATCACAACAAAGCAGTTTACCTTAGGCGAGAATCCAATGACAGTAGCGGCTTAGCGCTTTCGCTTGCAAACAGAGCCAATGTATATACCAAGCTCGGGAATTATAATCAGGCAGCCGAAGATTTATTTAGTGCAATAGACATGATGAAAAAGCTGAACGATATTGCCGGATTGGGCTTAGCTTATAATTCGCTCGGCAATATTTATTTGTCAAAAAAAACTACTGTCAAAAAAGCACTTGAAAACTACTTAACGGCACTTAATTACATGGATCGTGCAGGTGATGAGAAAGGAAGAAATACCGAACTGATTAACATAGGCAGTTGCCATTTGCTGATGAAAGATTTTGCGATGGCGAGGAGTTTTTACAATCAAGCAAAACATTTTTCTGAATTAACGGACGATAAAAAATCACTTGCCCTTTGCTTGAGTAACATGGGGTCGCTTGAATTAGAGGCCGAAAATATAGCAGCAGCGTTAAATTATTTTTCTCAGTCAATTGATTTATATCGAGTGCTAAAAAACTTGTCGGGGCAAGCAATTGTGCACAAAGAGTTATTTAGATTATACATGAAAAAAAATGATTTTGCTGTTGCAGAGTCAGAATTAAATATTGCGATTGATTTGTACAAAGAAACAGGCCAATTGTCCGACCTGAACGATTTGTATTCACTTGCTTCAGACGAATTTTTGCTGATGGCACAGAAAAGTAACAAGAAAGAATTCGTTGAAAAATCAATAAAGTACTATAAACTCGAATTAGTATTATCGGATAGCTTATCGAAATTAGAAGAGCAAAAATCTATAGAAGAACTTCGCGCTGCTTACGATTTAAAGAAAAGTGAGGATGAACTAAAGAGCAAAGAAAAAGAATTGGAGCTACAAAGCTCGCGTATCGAAAAGCAGAAACAATTTATCTATTCGCTTGTAATTTCGTCTGTATTATTTGTTGCGCTCTTGTTTTTTATTTACCGTAGCAATAAGCGCAGTAAAGCGGCTAACCTTGCGCTCACAAAAGCGTATTCGCAAATTGAGGAAAAAAATAAAAGCATATCAGATAGTATTAATTATGCTAAGCGGATACAGGAAGCAATACTTGTTCCGGAAACAGACATTGTAAAATCGTTTACCGATGCGTTTGTGATTTACATGCCAAAAGATGTGGTGAGCGGATATTTTTATTGGTATGGCGAAAGTCAAGAATGGAAACTAATTGTAGCAGCTGATTGCACAGGACATGGTGTTCCGGGTGGTTTTATGTGTATGCTTGGGTCAGAAATATTGCAGGAAATAATTTTTAATGAGCAAGTAAACTCTGCACAAAAAGCACTTTCATTAATGGATAAGCGCGTAACTGATGCATTGAATAAAAGCAGTAAATCTTACAGAGATGGGATGGACATGGCGCTGTGTGCCATAAATATAAAAACAGGAAAAATAAATTTTGCAGGAGCCAATCGCCCTTTAATTCTCATCAGAAATGGTGAACTTAAAGAGTTTTCGCCAAATAAATTAAACATTGGTGGTGCTATAGATGGTCAAGAGAAAATATTTAATGATGAGTTTTACGATTATAAAAAAGGAGATACCATTTATTTATTTACTGATGGTTATGCCGACCAGTTTGGCGGTGAAAAAGGAAAAAAATTCATGACAAAAAAACTGAAAGAATTATTAGTGGCTAATTATGAAAAACCAATGGCTGAACAAAAACAAATTCTCGCAAACACCTATAACAACTGGAAAGGAAATTTAGAGCAGGTAGATGATGTATGCGTCATTGGCATCAGAATTTAGTATCACGTTTATATAAAGCCGCAACATAGTTCACCGATTCGGCAATAGGCGTAAATTCAAATTGCAGTTTGTCTTTTATTTTTTTATTGCTGTAAAAAGTATTTGTGTTCACCGCATTGCGTATGGTGCTCGTTAGATTAGGGTTTTTGCCGAAAGCAAAACACAACAAACGCTCAATGATAGCTGCAAATAACAAACCTGCCTTGCCAATTTTAATACTCGGTTCTTTTTTATTCATCACCTTAGCAATTATTCCGGTGAAAAATTTGTATGATAAATTTTCGGCAGAAAGAATGTAGTTTTCATTTATTGCATCGCTTTCCATGAGCATCGCCATACAGCTAACCACATCTCGCACATCCACATAGCCGGCAGTTCCTTTGGGGTAAAATGGAAAACCTTTTGCAGCAGTTCCGAAAATCTTAGAACTACTTTCGTTCCATACACCGGCACCCAATATGATAGCCGGATTTACAATCACCACATCCAATCCCTCTTCCGATGCTCGCCAAACTTCGCGTTCGGCTGCATATTTGCTTATAGCGTAATAATTCTCTTTACTCGCTCCCTTCCATGGTGTGGCTTCGTCTATTATAGTATTGTTTAAATGTTCGCCAAATGCAGCTACCGAACTTACATAACACAGCTTCCGAATTTTTTTTTCTAATGCGCAGTTCACCACATTTGCCGTTCCTTCCACATTTATTTTCATCATCTCATCGCCATACTTTTTTAAAAACGATACCATTGCAGCGCAATGATATACGTGTTCAATACCCTCCATTGCTTCGGCCAAAGAAAAATAGTCGAGTAAATCTCCACGTAGCCATTTTATTTTTTCGAACTGACTTTTGTAATCATCAGCGTAAAACGAAAAAACTTTTTTTGTCTTTTTTATTGCTTTTTCTGTTCGATACAATGCAGTAACCGTTTTGCCCTGCTTGGTGAGTAAATAAAGCAGATGAGAGCCCACTAAACCTGTTCCGCCTGTTACTAAAATCATCAGGTAAAAATAGACTTATTCTTTTCACACAATTAAAAATCTATTTGATTAAATTTGACGATTAATAAAAACGAAATAGCCATGAAAAAGAATTTTATTGAAGAATTGCGTTGGCGAAATATGTTGCACGATGTAATGCCGGGCACCGAAGAATTACTCAATAAAGAAATGGTGAAAGGTTATATTGGTTTTGATCCCACTGCCGATTCGTTAGGCGTTGGAAACATGGTGCAGATTATGACTTTATTACATTTTCAAAATTGCGGACATAAGCCCATTGCATTAGTTGGTGGCGCTACAGGCATGGTTGGCGATCCATCGGGCAAATCGCAGGAAAGAAATTTACTATCCGAAGAAATTTTAAAGCACAACCAAGATTGCCAGCAAAAGCAACTCGAAAAGTTTTTAGATTTTAATTGTGGAAGTAATTCAGCAGAGCTGGTAAATAATTACGATTGGTTTAAAGATTTCTTTTTTTTAGATTTTATACGCGATGTGGGCAAACACATTTCGGTTAACTACATGATGGCAAAAGATTCTGTGAAAAACAGATTAGAAAATGGAATGTCGTTTACCGAATTTTCTTATCAATTAGTTCAAGGTTACGATTTTTATCATCTGTGGAAACACAATGGAGTAAAATTGCAAATGGGTGGGAGCGACCAGTGGGGAAACATAGTAACCGGCACCGAATTAATAAGAAGAAAATCGGCAGGCGAAGCGTATGCTTTAACCACACCTCTTATTAAAAAAGCCGATGGAACAAAATTCGGAAAAACAGAAGGCGGTAATATTTGGCTCGATTCTAAAAAAACTTCGCCATACACATTTTACCAGTTTTGGTTAAATGCATCTGATTCGGATGCAGAAAACTACCTGCGCATTTTCACTTTGTTTGAAAAAGAAAAAGTAGAATCGTTGATTGCCGAGCATAATAAATCGCCACACTTGCGCTTATTGCAAAAGGAATTGGCTAAAGATATAACCATCAGAGTTCATTCTGCTGTTGATTATACCGCTGCTTTAGAAGCATCCGAAGTTTTATTCGGCAGCAGCACCGCAGATGCACTTTCGAAATTACCTGAACAAGTGATATTAGATGCATTTAAAGATGTTCCGCAATTTGAAATTGCTAAAACCGAAATTGAATCGGGTGTAAATATTATTTCGCTGCTCACTGAAAAAACGAAAATATTTCCGTCAAAAGGCGAGGCGAAAAAAATGCTGCAAGGTGGTGGCGTTGCCATCAATAAAATAAAAATTACTGATGAAGCTTTTTTGGTTACCGGCTCACACCTGTTAAACTCCAAATACATTTTGGCGCAACGAGGAAAAAAGAATTACTATTTGTTAAAATGTATTTAACTTTTTAAAACATGTCGGCCTTGCTCGATACGCCAATTGAATATTTAAAAGGAGTTGGCCCCCAGCGTGCCGATTTGTTAAAAAAAGAATTGCAAATTTTTACGTCTGCCGATTTAATTTCATTTTTCCCCTTTCGCTATGTTGACCGCACTCAATTTTTCATGTGTAATGAGTTGAACCCCGATATGCCTTATGCCCAGTTGCGCGGGAAATTACAATTCATAAGCACCGCTGGCGAAGCAAGAAAAAAAAGATTAACTGCAAATTTTACCGATGGCACCGGTGCGATAGATTTAGTTTGGTTTCAGGGCATTAAGTGGATTCAGCCGAATTTGAAAAAAGATACCGAGTACATTGTTTTTGGTAAACCCACATTGTTTAACAATAAAATCAATATTGCACATCCCGAAATACAAGAAGCAACTGCCGAAAATTTGAAACTGCTTACTGCGCTTCAGCCGGTTTATAATTCATCGGAAAAATTAAAGCAGAAAGGACTTGATGCAAAAGGAATTTGGAAGCTGCAAATTGCATTGGCAAAACAACTTAACGAGCCATTGCACGAAACGATTTCAGAAAAAATAATTGCACAATACAATTTATTAAGTCGCAATGAGGCATACAGACAAATACATTTGCCGCATAACCAAGATTTGTTAACCAAAGCAGAATTACGCTTAAAGTTTGAGGAATTATTTTTTATTCAATTACACTTACTAAAAGTAAAATCTATCAGGCAGAAAAACTATAGAGGTTATTCGTTTGATATGGTTGGAAGTGTGTTTAACGAATTTTACAATCATCATTTACCTTACACACTAACCAATGCTCAAAAGAGAGTTATAAAGGAAATAAGAAACGATATGGGTTCGGGTAAGCAAATGAATCGGCTTTTGCAGGGCGATGTGGGCAGCGGAAAAACATTGGTAGCATTAATGAGTATGCTTATTGCTGCCGACAATGATTTTCAATCATGTATAATGGCACCCACCGAAATTTTGGCAACCCAGCACTATAATACACTATGCGATTTGCTGAAAAATATGCAAATAAATATTTGTTTGCTCACCGGTTCAACAAAACAATCGGCTCGAAAAAATATTCACAGGCAATTGCAAAGTGGGGAAATGAATATAATAATAGGCACACATGCTTTGCTGGAAGAAGAAGTAAAATTTAATAATTTAGGATTGGTGGTGATTGACGAGCAACACCGTTTTGGCGTGGAACAGCGAAGTAAGCTTTGGAAAAAAAATACCAATCCCCCACATGTGCTCGTGATGACTGCAACGCCCATTCCGCGCACATTGGCGATGACTTTGTATGGCGATTTAGATATTTCGGTAATTGATGAAATGCCACCGGGCAGAAAACCAATTAAAACCATACACTATTTTGAACCTAAGCGCTTGGCGATGATTGGATTTATTCGCGAGCAAATAAAAATTGGCAGACAAGTTTATATCGTGTATCCGCTTATTGAAGAATCGGAAAAATTAGATTTAGCAAACTTGCAGGAGGGCTACGAATCGTTGCTGCAAGTATTTCCGCGCCCACAATACCAAATAGGCGTGCTGCACGGAAAAATGAAAGCCGATGCGAAAGAATTTGAAATGCAACGATTTGTAAAAGGACAAACAACTATTTTAGTTGCCACCACAGTTATTGAAGTTGGCGTAAATGTGCCGAATGCAAGTGTGATGGTTATTGAAAATGCCGAGCGATTTGGCTTATCTCAACTGCATCAGTTGCGTGGCAGAGTAGGAAGAGGGGCGGAACAATCGTATTGTTTGCTTATGTCATCGTATAAACTTGGCGATGATGCAAAAACCAGGTTGAGTACAATGTGTAACACAAATGATGGATTTAAAATTGCCGAAGTAGATTTACGCTTGCGCGGAGCGGGTGATATTGCAGGCACACAACAAAGCGGACAAGTAGATTTAAAAATTTCTAATCTCGTGAAAGACCAAAAAATTTTATTAGCAGCACGTAATTGTGCTATTGACTTGCTTGCCGATGATGAA
Source organism: Bacteroidia bacterium (assembly GCA_020054095.1). Lineage (GTDB taxonomy): Bacteria > Bacteroidota > Bacteroidia > JADZBD01 > JADZBD01 > JAGVMA01. Next base: position 42,344 of record JAGVMA010000032.1, read on the forward strand.
GATTTAGCAAAACCAGAAAATCAAAAAATTGCATCGCATTATAATTACCTGCACAATAATAAACCAAACTGGATTCGTATTTCTTGATGACAAGTGCTAAAAAAAATACCACTCTTATCAAAGCCGAAGCGCACAGACTTGGTTTTGATTATTGCGGAATTTCAAAAGCTGAATTTTTGGAACACGAAGCTCCTCGATTGGAAAACTGGCTCAGTAAAAATATGCACGGTAAAATGAAGTACATGGAAAATTATTTCGACAAGCGCTTAAATCCAAAGCTTTTGGTTGACGATGCTAAATCGGTTATTTCGTTTCTGTTCAATTATTTCCCGGCCGAAAAACAAAACAATGCTGCTCCCAAAATTTCTAAATATGCTTATGGCGAAGATTACCATGCGGTAATAAAAGATAAACTAAAAGAGCTTTTGTTCTTTATTAATGAAAACATAGGTGAAGTAAGCGGGCGCGGCTTTGTTGATTCTGCACCTGTATTAGATAAAGCATGGGCAGAAAAAAGTGGATTAGGATGGGTAGGCAAAAATGCTAATCTGATAAATAAAAATAGTGGTTCGTTTTTTTTTGTTGCTGAACTTATTATTGATTTGGAATTAATCCCCGATTCGGCAGTTGGCGATTATTGTGGCACATGCACCAAATGTATTGATGCTTGCCCCACCGATGCAATTGTAGAACCTTATGTTGTAGATGGCAGCAAATGCATTTCTTATTTAACTATTGAATTAAAAGAAAACATACCTGCCGAGTTTAAGGATAAGATGCACGGCTGGGCATTTGGTTGCGATGTGTGCCAGGATGTTTGCCCTTGGAACCGCTTCGCAAAACAGCATAGTGAACCTCGTTTTAAGCCATTAACTAATTTAACCGAGATGAGCGCTAACGATTGGTATGAGATTACCGAAGAAGTATTTAAGAAAACATTTTCCAAATCGGCAATAAGCCGAACCGGCTACAAAGGACTAAAACGAAATTTGGAATTTATAAAGCAAAATAACCGCAATCAATTATAGTGGCTATTTTGAAAATTGAAAAGTGGAGTTGATGGTTTTGTGTGCATAAATTAACTTGCGTAAAAAAGCGAACTAAAGAACATGAAACAAGTACGAACGCGTTACGACAATGAATTTAAACTAAAAGCAGTAGAATTGCATTTAAGCACTGGCAACCTAAGCGGGGTAAGCAAACAATTAGGATTTTATACAGAAACTTTACGTTTATGGAAAAACCTTTACCAGGAAGGCAAGCTGGTAACAGGGCAAAGCTTAAACAAAGTAAAAAGTAAGGAGGAAATCGAATTATCAAGATTAAAAAAGGAGCTGTATGAGGTAACGCTAGAACGTGATATCTTAAAAAAGGCCGTTGGCATCTTCTCCAAGAGCGGCAAGTAAGATACCGGCTTATCCAAGATCATTGGAGCCAGTCTCCTGTCGGGAAGATATGCAAAGTAATGAAAGTAAGTTTTAGTAGTTTTTACCAGTGGAAAAAGCGCTTGCCAAGTGCAAGAAGAAAATACAACGAATACTTAAAGACGGAAATAAGTAACGTTTATCACTTAGCAAAGGCAGTTATGGAAGCCCCAAAATTACTAAAGAGTTGAATATGCAAGGGATTAAGACATCACAACCACGGGTTGCAAAACTCATGCGTGAAGAAAATATTCGAAGTATTATTCGCATGAAATATCTAGTTACAACAGCATCCTCACATAAATATCCGGTGGTAGATAATAAATTCGATCAGCGATTTTCAGTAAAAAAAATGAATCAAGCATGGGTATCTGATTTAACCTATGTTGCAACAGCAGATTTTTTCCCCTTAATTGACCTTCGTTAGCACAAAGCCATTCTTCTGTGCGACCCGACCCCGGTTTAAAAAAGCTAATTCATCGTGTAAAACGATTAAGGGAAAGGAAGGGTCTAATTCAATCATCATTTGCAAATAGTATAGGTAGAGACAAACAAGCCATACAGCGTTTTGAGAAGGGTTATCTGCACCCGGCTTTTATTTTATTAGAGATATGGCTAAAGGTTTAGACATCAGCCTTAAAAGTTTAATGGATATTGATAACGAGTAACTCCTTCCTGTCCCTTAACTCCATTTTCAAAATCGCCTCCATCAAACTTATTTTTATCTTTGCGCCCTTAACATGGAAACCACTCGCCAGCATAAAGTAGCCCGCTTAGTGCAAAAAGAATTAGCCGATATTTTTTTAAAAATAGGACGCAACTTAGCACCCGGTGTTTTAATCACCGTTACCGAAGTGCGCATCAGCCCCGATTTATCGGTGGCAAAAACGTATATAAGCGTGTTCCCTACTGCCAAGCGCGAAAAAACACTGGCAAGTGTTAAAAACAGCGTGAAAGAAATAAGGCACACACTTGGCACTAAGGTTAAAAACCAATTGCGCATTGTACCCGAACTTGTTTTTATCATTGATGATTCGCTCGACCGTGCCGAGCGCATAGACCAACTTCTGAAAAAATAACCCATGCACTACGATCCTATAAAACGAAGCTTAGGCAATGTATTTAACAAATCGCCCTTTTTGCGAAAACTGTTTTACAAATTGCTCGATTTACTGCTGCTCCGCGCATGGCATGTGCACAAAGAATTAAAAGCTTGGAAACGCGAAAACAAAAAACCGGAAGTAAAAATTATAGATGCCGGTGCAGGATTTGGGCAGTACTCTTATTATTTATCTAAATGGGGCGATAATTTTAAAATAGATGCCGTGGATGTAAAACAAGAACAGATAGATGATTGCAACCGCTTTTTAAAATCAATAGACCGCGATAACCGTGTGAAGTTCGAGATGGGCGACCTCACCAAATTTAACCGCGAAAACACTTACGACCTTGCCATATCGGTAGATGTGATGGAACATATTTTAGAAGATGTGGAAGTTTTTAAAAACATACATCGCTCGTTAAAACCGGGCTGCATGCTGCTCATCTCTACTCCATCCGACCAAGGTGGCAGCGATGTGCACAGCGAAGATGGCTCATCGTTTATTGAAGAACACGTGCGCGATGGCTATAACATTAACGATATACAAGAGAAATTAAAATTAGCGGGCTTCGCAAAAACCGAAGCACGTTATTCGTATGGCGCACCGGGCAAAATTGCTTGGCGCATTTCCATGAAATATCCCATACTGATGCTGGGCGCAAGTAAATTATTTTTCATCATCTTACCTTTTTATTACATCGTTTTCTATCCCATTGCTTATGTGTTAAATTATTTTGACACACACGGAAAACACCAAACCGGTACGGGCTTAATTGTAAAAGCTTGGAAATAGTTTTAGCTTTTATATTCAATGTCATGCCGAGCCTGTCGAAGCATGACGAAACTGCTCTTGCACTCTTCGGCTACACCTGCGTGCCGACAGGCAGGCTCAGAGCAAGAAAAAATTAATCTATAAATTAGCAGCAATGAATTTCACGGGCTTTATAGCAAAGCGTTATTTGTTTTCAAAAAAATCGCATAACGCAATTAATATCATCACGCTTATTTCCATTGGTGGTGTTTGCATTGGCTCTATGGCAATGATAATTGTACTATCTGCACTTAATGGCATCACAGGTTTGGTTTTATCGCTTTACAATACGTTCGACCCCGATTTAAAAATTGTTCCATCATCAGGAAAAACTTTTGCTGTTTCCGCACCGCTCACCGAAAAAATAAAAAGCATTGCCGAAATAAATAACTACTCGTATGTATTAGAAGAAAAAGCTCTGCTAAAACACGATGACAAACAAACCATTGCCACGCTTAAAGGCGTGGATAAAAATTTTGTTCGCCTTGGCGGCTTCGATTCATCAATAGTTGCAGGCAGCTATTTACTCCAGTCCGATTCATCCGCTTATGCCGTGGTGGGCGCTGGCATTGCTAACAAGCTATCGTTAAATGTGAGTGCCGAGTTTTCTTTTTACCCACTTAGCATATATGTGCCTAAGCGCGAAATTACCGCTGTTAATACGCCCGATGATGCCTTTGCAACTAACATCACATTTGCCTCGGGCGTATTTGCACTCAACGATGATTTTGATTACAAATATGTTTTGCTCCCCATAAATTATGTTGCCGATTTGCTCGGAAAACAAAATCAATTATCGGCCATTGAAATAGATGTGAATGATGCTGCCGATGCAGACGAAATAAAAGTGCGGTTGCAACAAGCCATAGGTGGTAATTACAAAGTAAAAACCCGTTACGAATTAAACGAAGTGCTTTTCCGAACATTAAAATCAGAAAAATGGTGGACGTTTTTGATTCTCGCATTCATCATGCTCATTGGCATTTTCACGGTTATTAATGCCATCACCATGCTCATCATCGAAAAGAAAAAAGATGCTGCTGTGCTTCGTTCAATGGGTGCGGATACAAGCGCCATCAAAAAAATATTTTACACCGTAGGTTTTTACATTACCTGTATCGGCAGTTTGTCAGGCATTATTTTAGGACTTACAATATGTTATTTGCAAATGCAATTTGGTTTTGTGCCCTTCAGCGATGGTTTTGTGGTAAATGCCTATCCTATAAAAATTATGTTTACTGATGTGCTTTATGTTTTTGCTACCGTTATTCTTATCGGCACCATTGCCACGCGCTATCCGGTGGCGGTGTTTGCAAAAAAATATTTCGCTAATAATCTTTTACCGAAATAACTACCTCGTTAATTTTATCGGCCGAGTTAATTATTTTAATGTACTTATCGGCAACAGCATTTGCATCTGCCAAAATTCCTGTGTTTTTGTATTGAATAAATTCTTCCTTACGCGAAAAATAATTGCTGTCGGCATTTCTTATTTCGGTTTGCATCTGAGTGTCAACTACTCCCGGGGCTATTGATAAAATTTTAAAATTATGTTTGCTTTTTACTTTTGCTTCGGCATCGGCCACGCGGCTCACCATGTCTAATCCGGCTTTTGATGCGCAATAAATACTCCAACCATCAACCGGATTTTTTCCTGCACCCGAACTCACATTCACAATTATTTTTTCGGCTTGCTGCAAATAATATGCTTTCATAAAATTATTCATCAGTATGCTTGGCGCCAACAAATTAATGTTGAGTGTGTTTATTAAATCGGCATTATCAATAGTGCCAAGTGTTTGTATGGCACCTATCGCTCCTGAATTATTAATGAGGCATAAGCGCTTAGCTTGGTTGTGCTTTTCAAATTGCAGTGCTTTTGCTTTTTCCAAATCCGATAAATCGAGATGGATGTGCGTATAATTTTTATGGCTTATGCTGCTGCTGCGCGAAATACCGATAACAATATTTGTATCGTCCTGCAAAAGTTTTTCAGCTATGGCTTTGCCTATACCGCGCGATGTGCCTGTTATGTAATAATAGTTCATTAAGCCAATGCCTGCTTTAAATCATTTATTAAATCATCGGCATCTTCTATTCCTATGCTGAGTCGCAAAAGCGAATCTACTACGCCTACTCGCTCGCGCTCGGCTTTAGGGATGCTGGCGTGTGTCATGGTAGCCGGGTGGTTCACCAGCGATTCCACTCCGCCTAACGATTCGGCCAAAGAAAAAACTTTAAACGATGACGCCAACTTAAATGTATCATCAAGCGATGCGCCTTTAAGTGTGAACGAAATCATGCCGCCAAAATCGCGCATTTGTTTTTTTGCAATTTCGTGGTTGTGATGATCTGTAAATCCGGGCCAATAAAGTTTTTCAATTTTAGGATGTGTTTTTAAAAACTCGGCAACCTTGCGTCCATTAAAACAATGCCTATCCATACGTACATGCAATGTTTTAATCCCGCGCAAGACTAAAAACGAATCCATCGGACCCGGATTAGCACCGCAAGCATTTAATATAAATGCAAGCTGCTCATAAATTTTATCATCGTTAAGGCAAAGCGCACCCATCACCACATCGCTGTGGCCACCAAGGTATTTTGTAACGGAGTGCATCACAATGGTTGCGCCCAAATCGAGCGGATTTTGCAAATAAGGTGATGCAAATGTGTTATCTACGCCAAGCATTAAATTATTTTGTTTGGCAATAGCAGCGCAAGCAGCTATGTCAATAATTTGCATGGTAGGATTAGTGGGCGTTTCGGCCCAAATTAATTTTGTGTTTGCATTTACGTATTTACTGATGTTGCTTGCATCGGTCATGTTCACAAAATGAAACTTTATGCCGTAGTTAGCAAATACTTTTGTAAACATGCGATAGCTTCCGCCATACAAATCATCGCTTGTAATTACTTCATCACCGGGTTTTAATAATTTTATTACTGCATCCATTGCGCCCATTCCGCTTGCAAAGCACAAGCCGTGCTTAGCGTTTTCTAATGCGGCTATGTTTTTTTCCAATGCCACACGTGTTGGGTTTTTTCCGCGCGCATAAGCATATCCTTTGTGCTTGCCTGGTGATTCTTGCACATAAGTGGATGTTTGGTAAATAGGAGTCATAATAGCTCCGTTACTTGGGTCGGGCTCTTGGCCTGCATGTATTGCTTTGGTTCCGAATTTCATAAACTGTGTTTTAAGCACACGAATTTACAAATGTTGTGCAATTGAAAACAGAAATTGTAATATTGTATAGCATGAAAAAAATACGAGCGTTAGTACCATTGATTTGTTTTCCCATTCTTGTCGTTTCGCAATTAGGTAATCAGCGAACTGTTGACTCGCTCACAACGCTATCTAACAAAGCAACAAACGATAGTTTAAAAGCTGTTCTCAATATAAAAATTGCTTACAAATATGGATGGAATGATTTGCCAAAACAAAAACAAAGTGCATTTAACGCTCTTAAATATGCTCGCATGGCAAAGGATTGTGTGCTGGTTGCTGAAGCATTAGGCATACTTGCATCCTCATTTGGGTTTGAAGGGAATGAAAAACAATCGTTGCGTTTTGCAATTCAATCGCTTAAACTCGCTCAATACTTAAATGACAAGGAACTTATTGCATCAACTGAAAATTCAATAGGTTACTTATACAGCATGTTTAAAAAATACAATGAGGCCGAGCTGCATTTATTGGCAGCAATAAAAGCAAATCAAGAAATAAATAATGAAAAAACCACTGCTGCATCTTATAATAATTTGGCAAATGTGTACATGCTCACTAAGAAATTAAACGAATCTATTTTTTACAGAAAGAAAGCATTGGCGATACGTAAGAAGTTGAATAATCTTTCTGCTCTGGGCGACACATATAATGACATAGGCGAAACATTTGTTGTGATGGGCAATAACGATTCTGCCATTTTTTATTTAAAAATTGCTTATCAGATAAAAAAAGAAATTGATGACAAAGAGATGCAATCGCTTACGGCTATGAACTTAGCGAACATATACACTGAAACAAACAAATTACCAGATGCGGAAAATTTTTTAAAGATAGCCTATGAAAATGCTGTGATTATTGGATCTAAAGCATATATGAAACAGTGTTATGGAATATTTTCAACTCTTCACGAAAAAAATGGCGATGCAATTACTGCTCTAAGGTATTTAAGAAAATTTCTGTCGCTTAACGATTCAATTAACAGCGAAGAAACCCAAAAAGAAATTGCACGATTAAATGAGGAATTTCAAACAGAAAAAAAACTATTAACCATAAAAACATTAGAATCACAGATAAACACCGAGCGCGAACTTGCCGAAGAAAAAGATAAAAAGAAAACTATTTTAATTATAGCATCGGTCGCAGGGTTTATTATAGTAATCATCTTTTTGTTTTTACTGAACAAGCGCTTTGTTGAAATAAAAAAGCAAAAGAAATTAGTTGAATCACAAAAGCACCTTGTAGAAGAAAAGCAAAAAGAAATTTTAGATAGTATTCGATATGCCAAGCGCATACAGCAATCTTTGTTGCCAACAGAAAAATACATCGAACGACAAATAAAAAAATCAAAATAATTATTTATCTGTAATCTGCAAATTCATAAATCCTTTATGAAAATAAAAGCAGCTTATTGCGAGCATAATGTGGCCCAAATCTAAATGGTTAAACCAAACGCTGAAAGTAATTTTAAATACGTGAGCAGCTGCAGCCAACGAACAGAATATTACGCCTATTAAAATATTTTTACTTGCTACATCTTTTGTTTTAGAGTACACGTATCCGTGAAACGATGCAACCACTATGAGCATGCCGTACAAGCCATGCACTTCCACCAAATGAAAATTTAATGTGTAAATCGTGAGTGAGATTAAAACAATTAATTCAACAATATTAAGCGCAGAAAATATTTTAGATAAATTATTTCGCATGTGTCTGCGAGCGTAAAAAATGGCAGCACGCTCAAACATGGCTACCGATATCATACTTATTAACCAACCAATTAATTTCCACTCTTTGCCTAAGGCATAATTAAATGCATGGCCCAATATCCCACCCAAAAGCGTAGCGGAGCCAAGCAAAAACATACTGTACTTAGAAATTACAAAAACCAAATCGGTTCTTTTTTGCTTGTTTAATATTACAAATGAAACAAAGCAAACGGTGGCAACAATTAAATCGGTGAGCGTTACAATGGGTTCTTGTATAGTTATTCCAAATAATTGAACTGATGGCTGCTGCATAAATTAATTTTTCCAAAAACCTGTTTCTAATTCCGATTCAAGTTCTTCTTCTTTTTTATTACTTAGTTTTTCAAAAAAATTTAATCCTGTAATTTTCTCAACCGAATCAATGGTAACCACAAAATCAAAAAACGATTTTTTATCCCAGTCTTTGTTTTCGATAATGAAAGCAATGGCCTGAGGTGATGTGCTATCGGCAGTACAAATAATTTTGTAAAAATATTGGGGCACCGCTACTTTGTTTTTTGTTCCAATTGTTGGTAAGCCACTTGTTAAAACGGGGCCGCATATCACATTCACTTGTCCGTGTTTTATTGCCCACTTCCTTACTTTATTTTCTAATCGCTCCCAAATTCCGGCATTAAATGCATGCAACTGCGGACTGATGTTACTCATGTAGAAAGACTCCTGCATGGTTTGCATACTGTAGTTCATATCTCCGGCAGGGCATAAATGTCCTCTGTCGTATCCCGAGTTTTTATAATCAGTATGCTCAGCACTCTTTGTTTTCACCAACGGGTCAGCAATAAATTTGTCCACCCGCTCCACTGCATTTGTTTCGCACATATCTTTAGTGAGTAGATAACTAACCCAGTTTGCTTGTTCATGTGCTTCGCTATAGCAAAGGCAATAGGCTGTGTGTGTTACAAATTGTTGGCACTGTTTTTCATCAGGCACTATAAAATTTGTAGCCACCGTATTCGTTTGTGTGTTTGTCAATTGCTTATTAAAAACAAATGCAAATAACACAAGTGCTACCGCTAAAAGAATCAGTATAATTTTAATTCGCAAAGTATTTTTTGTAGGTTTGAGAGGCACAAACGTAATGAAATAAATTGTTAAAAAAATGAAAACTATTTGGCTTGTAAGGCACGCAAAATCCGACTGGGGCGAGGCAACTGCCGTTGACTTTGAACGCCATTTAAACCAGCGTGGTTATAGCGATGCAAATAAAATGAGCGCTTTATTGAAATCAAGAAACGAAGTGCCCGAAACCATTATTTCAAGCCCTGCAATTCGTGCAATTACAACCGCAATTATTTTTTCAAGAAACTTTTGGGGAAATGTGCAATTACTTAAAATAGAAGATAAAATTTATGAATCATCTGAAGATGAATTGATGAAAATAATTGAGCGTACTTACCCGGTTTTAAATCAAGTAATGTTTATTGGCCACAACCCAACAATTACCGCCTGCATTAATTCGTTAGCATCTGCATCTATTGCCAATGTGCCCACCACCGGAATTGCAAAAATTACTTTTGATGTGGTTGATTGGAAACTTATTGCAAAAGGCACAGGCACACTTGTTTACTTTGATTTCCCGAAAAATCCACGATAGTTATTTAAAGGTTAATTTACCATTAAATATTGCGCTTCGTCTTTGCCAAGCACATTATTTTGGTGACATTTCTGCCTTCAAAAAAAACAAACATGAACAAAGCATCTCGAAAAAAAATGGAGGCCGATATTTTATCGGCATTAACTGCGCTGATAGAAATAAACAACAAGCAGGCGGCAGCTAAAATGAAAAAACATTTAAAGAAACAAAGCAAAACATTGGCAAAAAAATTTGCAACAGTAGAATTAAAGCTATCTAAAAAGAAACCTGCAGCTCGCAAAAAAGTAAAATAAATTATTACTTTTAGCTGAATACTTTTATGAGGCGCATGGCAAAAGATTTACCATTTAGGATTAACCGTGAAATAAGTTGGCTATCGTTTAACGAGCGGGTGCTTCAAGAAGCAGATGATCCAAGTGTTCCGCTACTTGAACGTGTAAAATTTTTAGGAATTTTCTCCAGTAATCGTGATGAGTTTTTTCGGGTGCGCGTGGCTACCGTGCGCAGAATGGAGAAAATGGGAAAGAAGGCAAAACTAATTTTGGGTGATGACCCTGTGGCGCTGTTTGATAAAATTCAAAAATCGGTAATAAGCCAACAAAAAAAGTTTGACAAAATTTACGATCACCTTTTAAAAGAGCTTGAACGAAATAATATTTTCATGATTAACGAGCGGCAATTGAGCCCCGAGCAGGGCAAATTTGTACGCGATTATTTTGAAGACAATGTGAGCCCCACGCTTGCTCCAATTATGCTCGATACCGCTCCAAGTTTTCCGTATCTGAATGATAAATCGGTTTACCTGATTGTAAAGCTAATACGTTACGATAAAGAGAAAAAAGCGAAACACGCATTGCTCGAAATGCCAACTAACGTGTTACCTCGTTTTATTGTATTGCCTCGCACCGAAGATAAAAAACACTACATCATTTTTCTGGAAGATGTGGTGCGCTACTGCCTCGATGATGTGTTTTCAATATTTGAATACGATACCATTGAAGCACACACCGTTAAAATGACCCGAGATGCCGAACTTGAAATTGACAACGATGTATCAAAAAGTTTTGTAGAAAAAATTGAACGCGGATTAAAAAAGAGAAAGAAAGGTTCGCCCGTTCGCTTAACTTACGATAACGAAATGCCGAAAGAGACACTTGCGTTTTTAATAAACAAAATAAAAGTATTAAAAGAAGAAAATCTTATTGCCGGAGGGCGCTATCACAATTCGCGCGATTTTATTAATTTCCCTAAAGTGGGTGCTGCCGATTTGCGCTACAAATATCAGCATCCGTTAAATCACCCATTGCTCGAATCAAATAACAGCATTATTAAAACTTTGCGCGAGCACGATGTGTTACTCATGTATCCTTATCAATCATATCACTATATTATTGATTGTCTTCGCGAAGCCTCTATTGATCCAAAAGTAAAATCAATAAGTATAACGCTTTACAGAGTTGCCCAACATTCAAATATTGTAAATGCACTTATCAATGCAATTAAAAACGGCAAATCGGTTACAGTGGTAGTGGAGTTGCAAGCGCGCTTTGATGAAGAAGCAAATATTTTTTGGGCAAATAAATTACAGGAAGAAGGAGCAAAAGTAATTTTTGGAGTGCCGCATCTTAAAGTGCACACCAAGCTATTTTTAATTACCAGAAAAGAAAACGGCAAAACAATAAATTACGCTCACATAGGTTCGGGAAATTTTAATGAAAGCACAGCCGGTGTGTACAGCGATTTTAGTTTACTAACAGCTAACCCGGAAATAACTGATGAGATAAAAAAAATATTTACCTTTTATGACGATAATTTAAAGCACGGAAATTACAAGCACCTGCTTGTTGCGCCATTTGGCATGCGAAAAAGATTTGTGAAACTAATCCAAACCGAAATAGAAAATAAAAAAGCGGGTAAAGATGCTTGGATAATTATAAAGCTAAATAATTTGGTGGACGAAGAAATGATTGCACGGCTGTATGAAGCATCGCAGGCGGGAGTAAAAATAAAATTGATAATTCGAGGAATTTGCTCCCTGGTCACCGAAGTGCCAGGCGTAAGCGACAATATAGAAGCCATAAGTATAGTAGATAAATACTTAGAACATGCACGCGTATTTATTTTTTGCAACAATGGCGATGAGAAATATTATATTTCATCAGCCGACTGGATGGCGCGGAATCTCGACCACCGATCGGAAGTAGCCGTGCCAATCATTGAGAAAAGATTACAGCAAGAATTAAGAAAAATTATTGACCTACAGTGGGCGGACAATACAAAAGCACGCATATTAAACACAAGGCAGGATAATAAATACAAGCAAAATGATGGAAAAATTAAACTAAGAGCACAAGATGAAATTTTTAAATACTATAGTTCGCTATCATTAAAAACATTATTGGAAAAGAATAAGCAAAGTTGAAATTTGCAGCCATAGACATAGGATCGAATGCAGTGCGACTACTTTTTTGCAACGTCATTGACGATGGAAGCACTACTCCGGTTTTTAAAAAAACCGAACTTATTCGCATTCCCATTCGGCTTGGCGAAGATTCATTTGTAAAAGGAAAAATTTCTGATCGCAAGGCTGATAAATTAGTTACGGCTATGAAAGCGTTTCGGAATTTGATAGATGTGTATGATGCAATTGATTACCGCGCATGTGCCACATCAGCTATGCGCGATGCAGAAAATCGGTTCGATATTATTCACCGTATCAGAAAAGAAGCCGATATAAAAGTGGAAATTATTGATGGGAAAACAGAAGCCGACATTATTTATTCTAATCATATAGCGGAGTACTTAGACAAAAACAACTCGTATTTATACATTGATGTGGGTGGTGGCAGCACCGAGATAACGCTTTTTTCAAAAAACAAAGTGGTGGCTGCGCAATCCTTTAATATCGGCACCATCCGAATGTTAAATAACCAAGTGAAGAAAGAATATTGGGACTATTTTAAAAATTGGGTGCACGAAATTACAACCGGTTACACGCCACTAATTGCAATTGGATCGGGAGGCAACATTAATAAAATTTTAAAATTACTTCGCAAAAAAGAAAACAGGCCACTGTCTATTACAAAGCTTCGTTCGTTTTACGAACTACTTTGCTCTTATACCTATGAAGAGCGAATGAAGCAATTAGGGCTTAATCCCGATAGGGCTGATGTGATTGTGCCGGCAGCAAAAATATTTTTGGCGGTAATGAAAAATTCCGGTTGCGAAAAAATTATTGTTCCGCAAATTGGTTTGTCGGATGGCATTGTGCATCTATTGTACGAAA
>JAGVMA010000031.1 GCA_020054095.1 Bacteroidia bacterium
GCCTGTGTGTGTTGCATTATAGTTTTTTACCAAAATGCTTATAAAGTTTTTGTTAAACTTGGTTTTGTTGGTAATGGTGTAAACACCACCGTTAACAGACACCACTGCATTTTGTGCATCTTCTAATACACCTTTGTTTATTATAATGTTTTCATTAATGTTATCGGCATATATGCCATCCCACATGTAGTTGCATCCGGCAGCTAATCTACTGTTTCCGCTAATTGTAAATGAAGTATTAACGAGCGATATTTTCGCCCCTCCACCCATTCTCACTTGCGACCCACTTATTGTTAATGGTACATTTATATCAAAAAAACCGTTTATGTATAAAATGCCTTGAGTATTTGTATATGTATTTCCTGAAAAATATTGAGGATAATTTGCAATAAGTTGGCTTGCCAAGTAGGGCGATTGCTGCGTGCCTGAAATTACAACATCATTTGGCCCGGGCGTACATGGACAACATGCATACCCTGAAACCGTAACTGATGTGGAGCAAGCCGCTAAATTATTAAACGCACTAATAGTTACAGTGTAATTTATGCAAGAGGATGGATATTGAATTTGGAAAGTTCCATTATTGAAATTTGTAACAATAATATTTGGATTTGACAACACATAGCTATAGGTATATAAATTACTATACCCATTTAAAATATAGCTTACAATTGTGCCATTACATAAACTGTACGTTTGATTATTTATACTCAAAACAGGTGTTGCATACACCGTTACAATTGATGATGCAGTGTTTGAGCAGCCATTCGCATCAGTTATTATCAATGTAACATTATATGTTCCAGCGGCCAAGTACGTGTGGTTGGGGCTAGAAAGTGATGATGAAGAATTATCACCAAAGTTCCATTGATAGGCATAAGGACCATTACCAGTAATATTTGCAGAAAAATTTATTACATCTCCTAAACAAACAGAACTAGGTTGAGAAACTATAGAAACAATCGGCTTAGGGTTTACGGTAACCAAAACCGAAGTTTGATCGAAGCACCCATTGACATCACTAACAGTAACCGTATATGCCGTAGTTATTGTCGGACTTGCAATAACAACCGCTCCGGTTGTTGTATTTAAACCAATAGAAGGAGACCAAGAGTAATTTGTGCCGCCACTTGCTGTTAACGTGGAACTACCACCTATACAATAGGCAGGAGGGAATGCAGTAGCAGAGGCATTAATTACTGTTATTGTAACACTGGTAACTATCCAAGCTGTGTTGCAACTTCCCCCTTGGCAGCTAAGCGAAATCCATATACATCCACATAGATGGTAATCTACGCATTTGTGCTCACAACACAAATCATGTTTGCAATCACACTCGCATTTACAATCAGATAAACCGAAACAAGCATTTCCAGAACAATTTTGGTCTTTAAATTCTGATAGTGTTAAAACGCAGCATCCAATAATAACTGTTGATGTTGCCCCAGTTGAATTATATCCCGATGGGGGAACGCCAACTGCGCACTCAAAAGAACCAGTAGGAAGTGGGTGAGAAGCAAAAAAACTTAATAGATTAGCAACATTTGTATAGACATAATTACCATTTGTGAATTTTAATTTTACCCTGTAAGTTGTATTTATCAGTATGTCTCGATTCACCTCTACTTCATTGTATATAAATCTCCCTGTGCCAAGTTCTGATGTGTAATTAATGTTATTAAAAAAAACAATCTGACTTAATTGAGTGGAGTCAAGTGTATTAATATCTGTTAATGAATTAGACCTAATTGAGTCAATTGGAATATAATTTATTGAATCTATACTTTTTTCCAAAACATAAGTGTCTGCATTATACATAGTATCAATATCCCATATCACACGAATTTTGACACCTTGATAACAATCAGCTTGTATAAATATGTGATTTAATGTAGAGCCAGTTGGCATTGTTTGAGCTAAACTATAATTAGCTCCTGCTATACTTAAAAATGAGATTATTGCAAAAAGAAGAGAATAGGCATCAAAGTGAATACACTTTAAAAAATGTTTTTTCATGGCATTCTTGTTTTTATTATTTCTGTATACAGAAATAAATGATTTTACTGTTTTACATTCTTAAAAACGAATATAATTAAAAAATCAATAAATGCAAATAGTCATTATGTTTAGCCGTCAGCGTTGCTAATTATTGCAAAGCAAAAAAGCCACACTCCTTAGAGTATGGCTTTTTACAAATTACTTCTCAATTACTTCACCACGCTGCCAAATACCTTTTTCAAAATATCTGAAACGCGCGCTGCCGGGTTATCGCGTATTTTTTTCTCTTCGCCTTGTATCAGTGAAAACAAACCACCTATTGCTCGGTTGGTAGTATAGTCATCCAAATTAGGGTTTTGCTGTTGCACACCGGGTATTTTATTATAAGTGCTTATTACCGGATTCCAGTATTGAGTAACTTTTACTGTGTTTAATGCATTTTTAACTACGGGCAAAAATTTAGTATAAAGTTGGCCGCTTGTTTTATCTTTTAAATAAGTGGTTGCAGCATTATCGGCTCCTTTTAAAATTGCAAAACCATCGCCTATGCTCATTCCTTTTATAGCATCCAAGAAAATAGGTGCAGCACTTTTCGATGCTTCTTCAGCACCTCTGTTCAGTGTCAATACAAATTTATCTACTTGGTCTTTCATTCCTAATTGCTCCACTTTTTCTTTCACTTTAATTGCCTCAGGCGGAAACGGAATTTTAATAAGTGGGTTGCCAAAAAAGCCATCTACTTTTGATGCGCTCCCCGTTGAATTATTAGTGCCCACGTTTAATGCCTCGCGCAGTCCCTGTATTACTTCTTCGTTGGTAAGTTTGTTTCCACCGCCACCACCCATGTTATTAATGTCTTTTGTCATTTGGTTAATTTGTGCAGTGGTGCATGCAATTAATCCTATTGCTATGGCAAGTGATATTCCGAAAATGTGCTTTTTCATCTGTGTATTTTTTTGTTGCAAACAAACTTACAAATATTTTGCCACAATTATTTTGATTACAATTGCAGCGTAATTCCATGTAAATGATTGCAGAAATTATAACCATAGGCGATGAAATTTTAATAGGGCAGATAGTTGATACTAACTCTGCTTGGATGGGGCAGCAGCTAAACCTTGCCGGGATAACGGTGAAACAAATTACATCGGTATCTGATAATCGGGAGCATATTTTAGCAGCATTAGCCGATGCCGAAAAACGTGCCGATATTATTTTAATTACAGGCGGATTGGGTCCCACAAAAGATGACATCACAAAAAAAACTTTGTGCGAATATTTTAAAACCAGTTTGGTGTTTAACAGCATTGTTTTTAGCGATGTGAAAAAACTATTTGCTACTTATGGTAAAACCGTAACTCCGCTCAATAAGTTGCAAGCCGAATTGCCTGCCAATTGCACACCCATCAGAAATTTTAACGGAACAGCTGCTGGCATGTGGTTCGAGCAGAATGGGAAAATTTATGTTTCGATGCCCGGTGTGCCTTACGAGATGAAAGCAATGATGACTGAAAGTGTTATTCCGGAACTGCGTCAAAAATTTAATTTACCGGTTATAGTTCACAAAACAGTTTTAACACAGGGCATTGGCGAATCGTATTTATCGGAAATGATTGCCGACTGGGAAAATAGCTTAGCCGAACACGAAATAAAATTAGCGTACTTGCCATCACCGGGCACGGTGCGCCTTCGGTTAAGTGTAAAAGGTAATGAAAAAGAAAAGTTAGAAACCATCACCGATAAAAAAATAACAGAATTGCTCACCATCATCGAGCCGTATTATTTTGGTATGGAAGAATTTGGCAAAGAGCGCGAATCGCATGCACAGATAATTGGCAAACTATTAAAAGCAAAAAATAAAACCATAGCTGTTGCCGAAAGTTGTACGGGCGGTTACATTGCACATCAAATTACATTAGTGCCCGGCAGTTCGGCTTATTTTATGGGCAGCGTGGTGCCGTATCAAAATAATATCAAGCATAAAATTTTAAATGTAGATACTAAATTATTTACCACCGTGGGTGCTGTGAGTAAAGAATGTGTGGAGCAACTTGCCCAAGGCGCACTTCATTTATTTAATACAGATTATGCCATAGCTACATCCGGTATTGCCGGCCCCGATGGCGCAACAGCCGAAAAACCGGTGGGCACTATTTGGATTGCAATTGCTACAAAAGCAGGTTTGGTTTCTGAAAAATATTTGTTTGGCAATAATCGCGAGCGAAATATTCAAAAGGCGGCTCAGGCAGCATTTAGTATGCTGCGTAAACAAATTGAAGCAGATTTAACGTAATTTTGATGAGTAAATAATAGATAGGAACAGTTTTTGATTTTTACTTTTTAAATTTTATTATGACCAAACGGATTTTAGCTTTCTTTGTTTTTTTCAACGCACTTTGTTTTAGTTCTTTTTCGCAAGATGAAGAACCAACTATCAAGAGCGAATGTCCGGAGTCGGAAAATACCAAAGCAGTTAAATTGTTCGGTAAATACCTCGATAAAAAAAAATATGATTATAACGAGCGCATGAAACACTTAACTGCCTGCCTCGAAGAAGACCCGGATTACCCGGCAGCTAATTTTGAAATGGCACGCCAACTGCTCATCATTTCGAAAAACAAAGGACAAACCAACTATAAACAAACCGAACCTTATTATTTAAAAGTAATTGACCAGTGCCCTAATTATCATTCCGACCCTTATTACTATTTAGGAATTATTGCCTGGGAGGCAAACGATTATGATAAGTGCACAATATACATGCAGCAGTATTTGGATTTTAAAAGTGATGACGAAAAAAAATTCAATAAAGATTTTACGCTCTTTCAGGTAGATGCTCAAAAACTGATTAAGCTCAGTAAAACAAAAAAGGAATTAGCCGATATGATGAAGAATCCTGTTCCTTTTGATCCACAAATTGTTCCAGGTTTAAGTTCTGCTACAAGTGAATATTTGCCAATAATTTCGCCCGATAATCAATTGGCATTTTATACACGGCAAGTAAAACCTAACTCGAAAAATTTTGTGGAAAGCGATAAGTTTTTAGAACTATTTATGATGAGCAAACGAACAGGCGAAGGGAAATGGGACAGCGGCAATAAAATGGCACCACCTTTTAATAAAGGTTCTAACGAGGGTGGCGCTTGCGTAACTATTGATAACAAGCATTTGTATTTTACTATTTGCAAAGATGAAGGCGGCCCGCAAGTTAATTGCGATATATGGACATCCGATTTTGTGAATAACGAATGGACTGAGTTAAAAAAACTTGGTGGCGAAAAAGTGAACGATAAAAGCAGATGGGATTCGCAACCAACCATTTCTGCCGATGGAAAAACAATTTATTTTACCAGCGATAGGTCTGGCGGCTATGGAGGTGTTGATATTTGGAAAACAGAAAAAGATGCAACAGGCGAATGGGGCGCACCCATAAATTTAGGCCCAACTATTAATACCAATGGTGATGAAAAAGCACCTTTTATGCATTCCGATTCGCAAACCCTTTATTTTAGTTCGGGGCCGGGCTTAGCCGATCAAAAAGGTGGCTGGCCGGGTTTTGGTGGTTTTGATATTTTTTTCTCTAAAGCAGATGACAATGGAAAATGGACTACACCAAAGAACATCGGCTACCCTATAAATAATAAAAGTGATGAAGTGGGTTTTTTTGTAAGCACTGATGGTAAAACTGCCTACTTCGCATCTGATAACCCTATGCAAACAAAAGGGAAAACACTTGGCGGCTACGATATTTACTCGTTTGAATTACACAAAGGAGCGCGCCCGGAAAAAGTAGTTTTTTTTGAAGGCGAACTTAAAAACGATAAGGGCGAAGTGATGAAAGATGTGAATGTGCAAATAAAAGATGTTGTTACCAATAAAACCATTGATGCAATGGTTGATACCGTTTCCGGAAAATTTAGAGGAGTAATTGTAGACAAAGGAAACGATATACTTATTAAAGTAGAAAAAGAAGGTGTTTCATTCAGCTCTCAGTTAATTACGCCAAAAGATTCTGTGCCTAATCCCATAAAGCCAACGCTGAAAGTAAAATTAGAATCAAAAAAAATTGAAAAAGGTCAAACCTATACCATCAATAATATTTATTACGAAACAGGTTCGGCCGATTTAAAAGGAAAATCGAAAGTGGTGATAAAAGAATTTGCAGAGTTTTTGAAGAAAAATCCACAGCTAAAAATAGAAATAGAAAGTCATACGGATGATGTGGGGAATGATAACGATAACATGAATCTTTCTAAAGATCGTGCATTTACAGTTTACGAAATGCTTATTGAGTTGGGGGTCAATAAATCGCAGGTAGTTTCATTTAATGGATATGGCGAAACCAAACCAGTCGCTCCAAATACAAGTGAGCAGGGGCGTGCCAAAAACCGAAGAACCGATTTTGTGATTATCAGCCAATAGTTTTTGTCGGGCAATAAGCGCCATTTATCTAAAACCGATTAATAGTTTTTAACATTAATTAGCTGATTAAAACATTACTTCGTTTTTATCATAATGTTATCTTTGGGCAACAAAAATTAATTAATGATTGCCCCAAAATTTGCACAAGCATCTAAATCGTTTCACGCTGAGTTGAATAAACGCATTGCCGATTATTTTAAAAACTCGGGCGTAGCAATGACCGGAAATGCAAAGCTTTACACAAAAGCAGCCATTCTTATTACCGGCTTTATTGCTCTATATGTTCACCTTGTTTTTTTTACTCCCCTTTGGTATTTTGCTTTGGCGGAATGCGTTATTCTCGGGTTCTTTTTGGCAGGAATTGGCTTTAATGTAATGCACGATGGCGCTCACGGCAGCTTTAGTAAAAGCACCTTTTGGAACGAAGCCGCAGCATATACCTTAAATGTTTTGGGCGGCAGCAGTTTTATGTGGAAAATGAAACACAATGTGGTGCACCACACTTTTACCAATATTGATGATATGGACGATGACATTGAAGCAAAACCTTTTTTGCGCTTAGGCCCTAATCAGAAACGATTAAAGTTGCATCGCTTTCAGCACATTTACTTTTGGTTTTTTTACTCGCTTCTTTACATTTTCTGGATACTATTTACCGATTACAAAAAACTATTTTCGGGTAAGGTACTTAACACACCACTCAAAAAAATGAAACCATCTGACCACATTGTTTTTTGGTCGTTTAAAGTGCTTCATTACGGATTGTTTTTCGTTATGCCAATAATTTTGCTTGGCTTTGTTAATTGGCTATTGGGTTTCTTAACTTTTGCTTTAACAGGTGGTCTTATTTTAAGTATTGTGTTTCAGTTGGCTCATACTGTAGAAGAAGCATCGTTTCCGCTGCCTAATGAGCATACCGGAAACATGGATGATGAATGGGCTATTCATCAAATAAAAACTACTGCAAATTTTGCCACAAAAAATAAAATAATTACTTGGTTTGTAGGCGGTTTAAATTTTCAGGTAGAGCATCATTTATTCCCTAAAGTATCACACATTCACTATCCTGAAATAAGCAAAATTGTGAAACAAGTTTGCAGCGAATTTGAAATTAACTACATCGAATTTCCGAAAATGCGTTATGCGGTAGCATCGCATGTTAAATATTTAAAGCAGATGGGCAGAAGCTAAAATCTGCTATTTCTTTTTCTTTTTGTAATCGCCCCTGCGCCAAGCTTCAATAAACTTTGCCCATGCAATTGGATTTAAAAGATTGTTTGGCGGGTATTGCCCTGCATAATAATTTTGATTGGCTTGCTGCTGAACCATTCCTGTATAGTTTGCGCCACCATCGTTAGGTATATTTCTGTACTGTTGTATAATTGCCTGTAGTTCTAAATTTTTACGCGCAATTTCATATCTGTCATCAGCAATATCTAAATTCAAAAAAGCATCTTTAAACTCATCTTTGTTCGGCCAGGGGTAAATGGTTACTTCTTTCAAAAAAATAGTATCAGACAGCATTACCTGTATGTGCGAGTACCGGTTAGTAACAATAGTATCAGGAATTATGAATTTCATTTTTTTATAGCCAATGGCCGAAAATTCAATTGTATCATTAGGACGAACAACTATGGAAAAGTATCCAAAATAATCGCTCACAGTACCGCGCCTGCTGCCTACAATCAGAACGGCTCCATAAGGAACTGGAGCCAAACTATCTCGATCAATCATTTTGCCCGTAAATTGTATTAAACTGCGAACACCTGCTTTTTTGCCAATGGTTGTATTGTCATCTTGTGCTTGCAGCGCAAGTGATATAAATCCTAACAAAAAAAAGACTAAGCGATTTTTACAATTCATGATGTAAAAATAGGGATTAATTCAACGCGCTTTATCGCCATTTATTGTAACAATAAATAAGCATCCAATGCTCGCCAAAATTGTTAAAAGTACTTAAGTTGAATTTTTTAAATTAAATTTAACCATAAAACCTACAAAACATGAAATGAGAATGAAGAACGTTTAACGTAGACTTCAAAGCCAAAATAGATTTAGAAGCGCTCAAAGCACAGAAAACTATTGCCGAGATTACCGTGAGCAAGGGCTGAAGCCGATCATAATCGGTAAAACAGCACCTGCGAAATGTATTCAACATTCTGTAAAATGATTAAGTTGAACAGAAAACGCTATTATAATTTTGCAGTCATTAATAATCATTAAAAAAAGAAAAATTATGACTGAAAAAAAGATTTGGAAAAAGGGACTATCAATTTTATTGATTTTCCAGATAGTTGTAGCACTATCGTTAGCCGTATTTTCATTTGTAAACTTCCCGAGTTTACTCGAACAATTTGGTATAAAGTATCAACCAGATATGGGTATTTTACAATTAATAATGACGTACAACTTAGTTTTGTCATTTAGCATTTGTCTTTGGAGTACAATATGGATTCGCAAAGGTAATTTAGCAGGAATTCAAGCAGGTACAACTGTGGGGCTGCTTATTTTCATTGTAAGCTTTACTGTATTTCTAAAATTTGACCGAATTGATATGTTATTATTTGATAGTTTGAGGGCATTTTTGATGGTTGTATTTGGTATAATGGCACACATAGAACACAAAAAAATTCAATCTTCAATTTCTTAACTTTAAATATAGCAATGATGTCAAATAAAAAATGGAACACACAAGACATACCCGACCAAAAGGGTAAAGTAGTTATTATTACAGGAGCTACCAGTGGTTTAGGAAAGGAAGCAGTTAAGATTTTTGCCGAAAAAGGCGCAACTGTAATTATGCCTGTGCGTAATCTTGAAAAGGCCAAATTAGTTGTTGAAGAATTTTTAAAATTAAATCCTAATTCCAAAATAGTTATAAAAAGTTTAGATCTTACTAGTCTAAATTCAATCAAATTGTTTGCAGATGATTTTTTAAAATCTTTTAAACAGTTAAACATTTTGATAAACAATGCGGGTATTATGTATTGCCCCTATTCCAAAACTCAAGATGGTTTTGAAATGCAAATGGGAACCAATCATTTTGGATCGTATGCTTTAACTGCTCAATTAATGCCTTTATTAATGAAAACTGCTAACAGCAGAATTGTGAACACTGCTAGCCTTGCACATTTAACAGGAAATATTGACTTTGACGATATTAATTGGGAAAACAGAAAATACAAAACAATGCAAGCTTATGCAGATAGTAAAATAGCAAATTTGTACTTCCATTATGAATTAGCAAAGAAACTTAAAGGGCAAAAGAATGCACCATTGGTAATAGCGGCACACCCCGGTTGGACAAAAACAGAATTGGATAGGCACATAGGAATAGTTGGTATAATCAGTTCTATCATAGGACAAAAAGTAATAAAGGGCGTTTTACCAACCTTACGAGCAGCCACAGACCCAGACGCTATTAGTGGCGATTATTTTGGCCCCGATGGTTTTAGAGAAATGAGAGGCAATCCTGTTAAAGTAAAATCGAATGCTATGTCGCTTAATGCTCAAAAAGCCGTACAACTTTGGGCACTTTCTGAAAAATTAACCGGTATAAAATATTAAGAAAACAGAATATGCTAACTAAGAATTTACCATTAAAAGGGATTATTCGATTTTCTATTGTTCCAGTTTTTATTGCAATTCTGTGGTCAGGCTGTGTGGTTTGTGCATTTTATTTTTTCAATTTCAAGTGGCTCGCAATTCCATTTCTTCCAATTTCACTAATAGGCATTGCAGTATCTTTTTATTTGGGATTTAAAAATAATGCATCAAACGAAAGACAAAACGATGCTCGAAAAAATTGGGGTTCAATTACCAATGATGCAGATCCCTTATCGCTTTACTAAATTCCTATTTGGATGGCGAAACAGAAGATATTAAAATCATCAAGAGTAAAATCTTGAAAAGACACATTGCTTGGCTCTACGCTCATAAGTCTTTCTTACGCCACAAGAGAATGGATTGGGAGCATAACTTGAGAATAAATAATAGCTATCGCAAACTATTTCAGAAGAATTTTAGTATAAATATGGAGTTGGAGAAGGATATTAAAAATTATATTTCTTCAGAAGAAATTAGAGAAATAGAATCTTTTCCTAATATTGCTTCAAAACTTCTGTTAAATCAGTCGTTAGCAATAAAGCAGTTGAGGGATCAAAACCTAATTGAAGATTTTAGACTTTTTGAACTTCAAAATCATATCACCAGATTATTTGAGCATCAGGGAAAAAATGAACGAATAAAAACATTTCCTATTCCTCGTCAATTTGCAAGTTATTCGAGGTTATTTGTAAACATTTTTATCTTTTTGTTACCTTTAGGTTTGGTAAATGAAACGCAAACTGTTAATCCTTGGTTAACGATTCCTTTTTCAACATTAATATCCTGGGTGTTCTATCAAATGGAATTGGTAGGCGAATATAGCGAGCATCCATTTGAAGGGTTGTTGGGAGATATTCCTATTACATCAATAACACGGAATATAGAGATAGAAATTCTATATTCATTAGGCGAAACCGATATTCCAAAGCCTATAACTGCGGTAGACGGAATCCTAATGTAAGAAAATAAATATACTTTTATAAGAAATAGAACGTGAGTACCTTTTTTCATATCACAAGCATATCTGAAGTTCACCACTTTTTGGGTATCAAACCACCCGCTCATCCACTTATTACGGTTATAAGAGAATGGCCGGTATTAGATTTTGATTTTACAAATACTAAAATAACCAGTGATTTATTTATTATTAGCATGAAGGGTGGAACAGGAACAATTGGTTATGGAAGAAGTACATACGACTATGAGAATGGAACAATGGTCTTTACTGCACCTAAGCAAGCACTAACTTTTGATAGTAATATTGACTATAAAAAGCTTACAGGCTGGACAATTTTATTCCACTCTGATTTGATACGGAAATCTGTTTTAGGTAGCGAAATTTCTAAATACACCTTCTTTGGTTATGCCGTAAATGAAGCGTTACATATCTCTGATAAAGAGCGAAACATTTTAAATGATTTTGTTCGACATATTGAAATTGAAATCAATCAAAATATCGATAAACATTCTCAGGAGCTAATTATCTCTAATGTACATTCAATACTCAAATATTGCGAACGATTTTACGACCGACAGTTTTTTACTCGAACCAATTTGAATAAAGATTATGTTGTGCTTTTTGAAAAATATTTAGAAAAATATTTCTCCTCTGAGAAGTTTGCAGAAAAAGGGATTCCAACTGTTGCTCATTGTGGCGAAGCGCTTAATATGTCAGCTCGTTATTTAAGTGATTTGCTAAAAGTAGAAACAGGAAGAAGTGCAAAAGACCATATTCACGATTTTATAATCGAAAAAGCCAAGACACTATTACTCGGAACGAATATCACAATAAGTGAAATTGCTTATACATTAAAATTTGAATACCCACAACATTTCAGTAAATTATTTAAGGCAAGGACAGGAACTAATCCTACTGACTACAGAACACTGAACTGAAAAGAACTGGCGATTACACCACTTATTTATCTTGCTGTTAATTGGACTAATAAGTTATTCACATTGGTATGATGCAAAAAGCCCTCATCGTTATTATCCCATGAGGACTTTTTCAAAATTCATTTCTCCACTTCCGGTTTCCCTATATAAAAATCTCTACTCGCTGTTTCTATATTGTACTATGACACAATTCAATACCTTCAATCCATCAAACAATGTAATTAACACTGCCGCACTACAAGAACAAGCAACCAACCCTAAAACAGCAAATAAGATATTAACAGTTTTTTAATTAGTTTAGTCATGAAAAATGAAAGTTAAATTATATCTACTTACTTTATTAGTGGCTGCCATCACTATGAATTTTAAATTGAAGTTTTCGTTTAAAACGCATGGAAATATTGCTAATTATTTTAAAAATGAAAATGAGTTTTGCAACTTTTTTGATTTTTAAACGGGTAACACAATTGCCGAAATTGGTGCCGGAAACTTAACTAATATGATTGGTTTTACGCAAATAGCAAGTAATACAACTTTTTATATGCAAGATATAGACTCAAACATATTGAGCAAAAAAGTATTTGATAAAAAAGTGAAACAATGTATCAAGCTAAACCAAGCAAACAAATTTAGAAGAGTGATTGGCGCAGTTAACTATACTAATCTGCCTGATAATAGTTTTGATAAAATAATTTTAGTCTCTACTCTCCACGAATTTACATACATGAAAGAAATTATACTCGATATATATAGTAAACTAAAACCTAACGGCAAACTATACGTTTTAGAAACACATTGCCTAAGCCATAAAAACACAACTGTCGATGAGTCAGTTGATGTTATTACAAAACAAAACTTCACCCTTTTAAAAAAAGATGGTGCGATATTAATGGCTCCAAAGGACTATACCGACTAGTATTCAAGAAAAACTAAAAATCCCCCGCATTATTGCGGAGGATTATGTAGCGAGAGAGAGATTTGAACTCTCGACCTCAGGGTTATGAATCCTGCGCTCTCACCAACTGAGCTACCTCGCCATTTTTTAAGGGCGCAAATATAATATTTTTTGACTTACTCGTTCATTAAGCCACAAACTATAAATATTTTTCAGACCTTGTAAAAGCTATCTGCTTTTTAGCATAATTTTGGTGCATTAATCCACCACACCACCATGCTCACTTAATTTAATTCCGCATACCGAAACACAAAGTGTTTTAGCGGATAGCCCCACCTTTTTTTCAATCCATCATTAAACCAACTTTCAAAAAACAAACACATGTCAAAACGCATGTTATTAATCACAGCAATTATTGTAACTGCGGTGCTATCAACAACTCTTCTTTTTAAATTTAATTCATCATCTGCATCAACCGATGGCAAAAAAATAAATCCGGCATTTAGCGGATACATTTCTGCATTCACTTCGGGTATGATTTCTAACCAGAGCTCTATTAGGATTGAACTCGCTAATGAATATAGTGATACCGCATTAGCAAAACAAGTTTTAGTAGATGAGCTTTTTGAATTTTCACCATCTATAAAAGGTAGCGCACAGTGGATAGATAGCCGCACTATTGAATTTAAACCCGAAAGCAAATTGCCATCTGGCGAAGAATACAAAGCAACATTTCATTTAGGCAAATTAATGCAAGTGGCCGGTGATTTAGAGGAGTTTGTTTTTTCGTTTAATGTGATTACGCAAATGATTGAGGTAGACATAAAGGGAATGACCACTGTGGACAAACAAACATTAGTGTGGAACAGAGTAAATGGCAGCTTGCTTACATCCGATTTTGCGGAAACAGATTTACTTCAGAAGGTGATAACTGCGAAACAAAATGGAAAATCGCTACCTGTTTCGTGGACACATGAACCTACACAAAAAACAAGCTACTTTACTATTGATAGCGTACAGCGTGGTAAAAAAGCGAGTGAAGTTTTAATCGAATGGAACGGAGCGCCCATTGGCGTAACAACTACCGACCAGCGCAAATATGAAATTCCGGCATTAGGCGATTTTAAAATTATGGATGTGCGTGTGATACAAGAACCCGATCAATACATTTCCATCATGTATTCTGATCCGCTTATGGAAAAACAAAACCTGATGGGATTGATTCAAATTACATCAGCAAAACTCACAAGCCCCTACAGTAATTTTACTTTTACAATTGAAGATAATGAAATTCGAGCTTATCCATCAACCAACCAAACGGGCACTGTTACAGTAAATGTTGAGCAGGGCATAAAAAATATTTTAGGATATTCTTACAAGAAAAAAGAACTGTATGAAGTAATTTTTGAAGAAATAAAACCACAAATAAAACTGATGGGCAAAGGTGTTATTCTTCCTAATTCCGAAGGATTAATTTTTCCTTTTCAGTGCGTGAGTTTAAAAGCAGTGGATGTTAAAATTGTGAAGATTTACGAAAACAATATTGCGCAGTTTTTACAAGTTAATTCGCTTGATGGCAGCCGAGAGCTTAGAAGAGTAGGTCGCACCATTTTAAAAAAGAAAGTTGATTTGAAAGGAACGAGCGAACTTGAATATAACAAGTGGAATACTTATTCTATTGATTTGACTGAGTTAATAAAAGCAGAGCCGGGCGCTATTTATAAAGTTATTTTAAGTTTTAAAAAATCGTATTCGGTTTACAGTTGCAGCGGTGGCAATACCGATAGCGAAATGGAAGAGATAACAGATAACACAAATGAAGATGCCGGAGACGATGTGCCATCCGATTATTATTACGATGATTATTATTACGACTATGATTACGATTACAATTATTCAGATAGAGATGACCCGTGCTCAAAATCGTATTACAGAAACCGTGAAGTGAGCCGAAACATTTTAGCCTCCGATTTAGGAATTATTGCCAAGCATTCGGAAAATAATAACATGACTTTTGCCGTTACCGATTTAAAAACGACAAAACCATTAAGCGGCATAACACTTGAGTTATATAACTATCAGCATCAAGTAATAACTACTTGCAAAACCGATGCAAACGGAATGGTATCGGTTGAGATGAAGAAGAACCCATTTTTACTTGTTGCAAAAAATGGAAAACAACGCGGTTACTTGAAATTAGACGATGGCTCATCGCTTTCGTTGAGCATGTTTGATGTATCGGGCGACCAAGTGCAAAAAGGATTAAAAGGATTCATTTATGGCGAGCGTGGTGTGTGGCGTCCTGGCGATTCGTTATACCTCATGTTTGTGTTGGAAGATAAATTAAAAACATTGCCGCTAAATCACCCGGTGAGTTTTGAGTTAAGTAATCCGCAGGGGCAAGTGGTTAAAAAAATGACAAAATCGGGTGGCTTAAATGGTTTTTATAATTTTAGTACTTGTACCGAAACTACATCCGTAACAGGAGATTACACGGCAACTGTTCGCGTAGGAGGTGCAGTATTTACAAAAAACATAAAAGTAGAAACCATAATGCCTAATCGTCTAAAGCTGAACTTGGATTTTGGTGTAGAGCGTATTGTTGCCAATAAAAACCTGAAGGGTAAATTGAAAGTAAAATGGCTGCACGGTGCAGTTGCTAAAAATTTAGATGCTAAAGTGGAAGTATCGTTAAATAAAATGGCAACCACCTTTAAAGGATTTGACGAATATAATTTTGACGACCCTGCTCGTAATTTTAACACCGAAACACAACTTATATTTGACAGCAAACTAAATGAAAACGGTGAAGCTGAAGTATCGCCCGAATTAAATATGAAAGATGCCGCTCCCGGAATGTTAAAAGCAAGTTTTGTGGTGCGTGTATTTGAGCAAGGTGGCGCATTTAGTATTGATAGATTCAGTTTGCCTTATTCTCCGTTCGATAATTATGTGGGCATTAAAATGCCTAAAGGCAGCAGCTGGGGCAATATGCTGTTTACCGATACAAATAACATTGTGCAAATAGCAACAGTAGATGCAAACGGAAAACCAATATCTAAAAAGAAACTTACCGTGCAGGTTTATAAAGTAAACTGGCGCTGGTGGTGGGATTCGTACGAAGATGAACTTGCAAATTACCTTGGTGGAGATTACCACATGCCGATACAAACCGAAGAAATATCAACTCAAAACGGAAAAGGAAAATTTGTACTTCGCATTAACAGACCCGATTGGGGACGCTTTTTTGTACGCATTACGGATGAAGAAAGCGGGCACTCTACCGGACAAACCGTTTACATTGATTGGCCTTATTGGGCGGGCAAAAGCGATAAAGGAGATGACAAAGGTGCCACCATGTTATCGTTTAATGCCGATAAACAAAAATACAATGTGGGCGATGATATTAATTTAACCATCCCGTCAAGCGGAGAGGGCAGAGCATTAGTGAGTATTGAAAACGGCTCGAAGGTGATTAATGCTTTTTGGGTGCCCACACAACAAGGCGAAACCAAATACACTTTTAAAGCAACACCTGAAATGACACCGAATGTGTATGTAAACGTAACATTGGTGCAGCCGCATGCGCAAACCAAAAACGATTTACCAATCCGCATGTATGGCATTATTCCGCTTTTGATAGACGACCCCAAAACACATCTTTATCCTGAATTAGTTACTGCCGATGTGTGGAAACCCGAACAAACAGCATCGTTAACCGTATCCGAAAAAAATGGCAACCCAATGACTTATTCCATTGCCATTGTTGACGAAGGTTTGCTCGACTTAACGCGCTTTAAAACCCCTGACCCTTGGAATCATTTTTATGCCCGCGAAGCATTAGGTGTAAAAACTTGGGATATGTACGACATGGTACTTGGCGCTTATGGCGGGAAATTGCAGCGCATATTATCAATAGGTGGTGATGGCGAAATAAATAAAGACGGTGGTAAAAAAGCAAATCGTTTTAAACCGATGGTTCGTTTTATAGGCCCATTTTATTTGAACAAAGGTGAAAAAGTAACACACAAAGTGAGCATACCGCAATATGTGGGTTCGGTGCGAGTAATGGTTGTAACCGGCCAAGATTTTTCTTACGGCTCGTGCGAAAAAACAGTGCCCGTGCGTACACCGCTTATGCTATTAGGCACACTGCCGCGTGTAGTTGGCCCTAACGAAACGGTAGAACTGCCTGTAAATGTATTTGCAATGGAGAAAAAAGTGAAAAATGTAACCGTGCAAGTATCACCTAATAATTTATTTACACTCGAAGATGCGCCTACCAAACAAATCACATTTAAAGAGATAGGGGATGAAGTGGTTACATTTAAAATGAAAGTGAAACCAATGCTGGGTGTGGGCAAAGTAAAAATAACTGCCACCAGCGGCAACGAAAAGGCCACTTACGAAATTGAATTGGATGTGCGTAATCCTAATCCTAAAGTGGTGGATGTGATAGAAACCGTAATAGAACCCGGCCAAAACTGGACAAGCAATTACACGCCTAACGGAATGGTGGGCACTAACAAAGGAACTATTGAACTATCGTCTATTCCGCCTATTGACTTAGAGCGTAGGTTGCGTTACCTCATTCAGTATCCGCATGGCTGTGTGGAGCAAACTACTTCTTCTGTTTTCCCGCAATTATATGTGGCCGATTTTTCTGACCTCACACCAACAATGAAAGCGAGTATTGAAAATAATGTGAAAGCAGGTATAAAGCGATTGCAAAATTTTCAAGTGTCATCTGGTGGCTTTAGCTATTGGCCCGAATACGATGATGGAGTAAGCAGTTGGGGAACAAACTATGCAGGTCATTTTTTAATTGAAGCGCAAAAGAAAGGATACACCGTTTCGCAAACAATGATGGACAACTGGAAACGCTACCAAAAAACCACTGCTAATAATTGGACAGCGAAAGCAAAAAACTCTTACTACTATTATTATAACGATGATTTGGAACAAGCCTACCGCCTTTATACACTGGCGCTTGCAGGCGCACCCGAATTAGGCGCAATGAACAGATTGAAGGAATATCCTAACCTCACAAACGTAGCAAAGTGGAGATTAGTAGCAGCTTACCAAGTAGCAGGTTACAATGCCGAAGCAAAAAAATTGGCGTTCAATACACCAGTTACTGTTACAGATTATTCTGAGTTTTCGTACTCTTATGGCTCCGATGAGCGCGATGAAGCAATGATAGTGGAAGCACTAACGCTGATGGGCGAAAAAGGCAAAGCTGCTTTAATGGTAAAAGATTTATCGAAAGAACTGAGCAACCCTAATAGCTGGATGAGCACACAAACTACTGCTTATTGCTTACTCGCTATTTCTAAATTTAGCACCAATGCAAGCGGCAGTAAAGACATGAGCTTTTCTTACACCATTAATGGCTCATCTGCACAAAGCAAAACAAGCAAGCTACCTGTAACGCAAATTGACATGGGCATAAAAAATACCAATGCTGGCAATGTAACTGTTACCAATAAAGGCACAGGCATTTTGTATGCACGTATCGTTCTTGAAGGTATCCCTGAAACAGGCGACCAATCGAGTGCCGAAAACGGTTTAGCGATGAACATTAGTTACCATTTAATGGATGGCAAAGAAATTAGCCCCGAGAAACTAACGCAAGGCACCGATTTTTATGCCCAAGTGAAAATTACCAATAACGGCACACGCGGCTATTACAAAGAAATGGCACTTACACAAATATTTCCATCGGGCTGGGAAATACGCAATACCCGCATGGACGAATCGGCTACGGATGTAAAAAGCAGCGATGCTACTTATCAAGATATTCGCGATGACCGTGTTTATACCTATTACAATATTTCACAATCCGAAACCAAAACGTATCGCATCATGCTTAATGCAACGTACTTAGGTAAGTTTTATTTGCCCACCGTTTACACCGAAGCTATGTACGATAACACCATTAATGCCCGCAAGCCCGGCCAATGGATAGAAGTGGTGAAAGAGCAGGGTGGAGTGAATTAAAAAAACAACGAACTGCAAGCAGTAATATTTTTTTCCACTGTTTGCAGTTCGTTTATTATACAACCGAATAAATAAATTACTTTTTTGCTTTCGCTTTTGCCGTTTTCAAATTTGATTTAAATGCCGATTCGTATTTTTCTATCCATTGGCTAACGGTTATTTTTTTCATCAGCTCGCCAATAAGTTTGTACGGAATATCATCCGGTTTTTTAAACCTGATGCAGCTTTTGCCCATGTCTAATTTTTGTTTGCAGTGTTTTGGGTATTCGGCTACAAACCATTTCAGTAATTTTTTATCGGCATAAATGCCCATGTGGTAAAAATTTATCGATCCTTTTTGTGATGCAATACCTGCAAATGGCAGCGGTTCGCTGGGTTTGCAATGATAGCCGGCCGGATAAATTTTATGCGGCACCACATAACCCAAGCCGCCATAACTTATAGCCGCCTCAAAACCTTTGGGCATGTTTTTCACAATCACATCGTGCAGTTTGTTAAATGGCTCTGCTCTATCCTCAGGCAGATTAGTAAGTATTTCCATTACTGTTTTTCCGGTTGCTTTCATTTTCGGTTTTCGGTTTCCAATTCTTTTCTTGCATTGCCGGCAACTGTTCCTGCTTGCTTTGCTGCTCTTTTGTTCTGTAAAAAACCTTTTGGGTTTTGTGATTTTACAATAGCCGTTGTAGATGCTTCGCCCAACATAGAAAAAATCAATTCAAGGTCGGTCATGTGGTCGCGTAGGTTCTGATTTTTTAAGCCCTTCACTTTTTTGTATTCTGATGGTGTTAACCCGGATGTAGCCTTTGATATTTCCGCAGTAATAATCGAACATTCAATTTGTTTTTTCACACCTCTATTTTTCCATTCGTCAGTCAGCTCTTCACGAATTGCAATACTCCTCATTCGTTTTTCAATCCAATCGTCAGAATACCCTTTTAATTTGTAGAGTTCTCTTGTTCGTTGAGTTGCCAATTCAGGGTTTTCTATTTCATCTAATCTATCTGAGCAACTTGTGCTAACCAAAGTTTAAAAGGTTCTGCTTTAGGTGAGGGAATAGATTGAATTATTCGCAACAAACCTTTTGCATTTGCACATCCCATCTTCTGCTTTCCTCCGGCTGTACCCACCCTTTCGCAAGTTCAGCATCTCGCTGCATGCGTTTTATATACTACTTTGGGTCATTGCTACCAGTTAAAACAAAAATAACATCTTTAACCACAAAATACCATTTTTGCTCTGCCTCGTTCCAAACAGTTCTTACTTTCTTGTTTTCAAATAATTTAATTGTACTCATTTTCAAAAGTAAAAAATTCATTTGCTGTTTAGCAAAATTCATCATTTTGTTAAATAATTACCTCGGTTGCGGTTTCTTGTTTAATTCTATCGCAAATTCAGCCAATCTATCACAGATTTAATTAATCTATGGCAAATTCAGTTAATCTATTGTAAAATTAAACCACTGAAAAACAATAATTTACGCGCCTTGTAGTTTAGTTAACTTATAACTGTGCATAAAATAAATGCTTGTTTTATGTAGCTGTTGTACTATATTTGCTTTTCATAATGATTAGCCCAATATACTTTTTTGCCATACTCATGGCTTATTTACTTGGTTCAATACCAAGTGCCGTGTGGATAGGAAAATGGCTTTATAATGTGGATGTGCGCGAGCACGGCAGCGGCAATGCAGGCGCCACCAATACATTTAGGGTGCTTGGCAAACGTGCCGGTTTTCCGGTACTTATTATTGATATTTTTAAGGGTTGGGCAGCCGTTAATTTGGCCTATTTTGTTTCGGTAAAAGAGCCCGCCAGCTCCGATTTTTTAGAAATGCAAATGGTTTTCGGTGTGGCGGCTTTGTTTGGTCATATTTTCCCCATTTTAGCATCGTTCAGAGGAGGCAAAGGCATTGCCACCATGTTTGGCGTTATTATAGCATTGCATCCGGGTGCTGCTTTGGTGGCACTATTGGTTTTTGTGGCGGTGTTTTTTGCATTTAATTATGTTTCGTTGGCATCTATTTGTGCGGCATCATCGTTTCCGCTCACCTTTATATTTATTTATCCTGCCAAAGTGCCTACGCTGGTGCTGTTTGGCTTTTTAATTTTGTTGCTTGTGCTTATCACGCACCAAAAAAACATCGAGCGCCTTGTTCGCAGGCAAGAATCTAAAATTAAGTTCAGCAAAAAACAGGCAGCTGCCACCGAGCAAAATAATTAACATCGGCAGGTTAAAAGCTTGTAGCTCACCATTTCGGTTTTAAACTAAATCCCCTAAATTTGTAAGCATTGTTTATGGAAAAATGTCAATAAAGGCATCGTTTCTGTAGCAAAAAGCTATATGTTATTGATCGGTTTTAAAACGATATGTATAAAACTTTCCCCACCAAAATTTATCGGCAATTTTGCGTTTTTATTTTGCCTCTTGTTTTTGATGGCTTTGGTGCATCCGGCAAATGCCCAAACCAATTACGGTTCAGAGGAAGAAGTAAAAAAACAAGCCGACAAACTTTTTGAAGACGCAGAGTTTATAAAAGCATATCCGCTTTACTCGCAGCTACTTTCCATTTACCCTAACAATTTAGATTACAATTATCGCTTTGGTGTGTGCATGCTTTTTTCCGTTGCCGATAAAGAGCAGGCAATAGGTTATATAGAAAAAGCAGCCAAAGACCCAAAAATTGACCCTTTGCTTTATTACTACTTGGGTCGCGCCTATCATTTAAATTACAGGTTTAAAGATGCCATTACGGCTTACGTTACGTTTAAGCAGAAAGCATCATCGAAAGTTTCGGCACGCCTGCAAGTTGATAGACAAATAGAAATGTGTAACAATGGCAAAAAGCTTTTAAAAAACCTCACCGAAATATTGGTGATGGACAAGAAAGAGTTAAAGCGCGAAGATTTTTTTTACTCCTATAAGTTAGATGAGTTTAACGCGAAGCTTATAAAAAAGCCCGATGATTTTAAAACTTCGTACGATAACAAGAAGAAAGAAAATTCTATCATGTGCATTCAGCAAGGTAAAGACGTGCTTTACTTCTCGAGCTATGGCGAAGATGGAAAAAGCGGCAAAGATATTTTTGTGAAACGCAAGTTGCCGAATGGCGACTGGAGCAAGCCGCTAAATGTGGGTTATCCTGTAAACACCGAATTTGATGAAGACTTTCCTTTTCTGCATCCTAACGGTAAAATATTGTATTTCTGCTCAAAAGGCCATAATAGCATGGGTGGCTTGGATGTGTTTAAATCAGAACTAAACGAAGAGACCGGAACATGGACCAAACCGGTAAACATGGATTTTGCTATTAACACGCCCGATGATGATTACATGTTTGTTTCTGATGAGAACGATAAAATAGGATACTTTGCATCTACCCGCGCCAGCAATGGCGATATGGTAATAGTTTATAAAATTGTGATTGACCGCAAGCCGGTTGATATTGCCATTGTAAAAGGAAAAGTAAAACGCCTGGATGGCGGCACCGGATTAAGCGCCAAAATTACGGTTAAGAATATTGATAACGGACAGATAGTAGGCATTTACAACTCCAAAGAAAAAAATGGTGATTACCTTTTAAATTTACCAAATGGTGGTAAGTTTTTATTTACCGTAAAAGCCGATGGCTATAACGAGTACTCAGAATTAGTAGAGGTACCAACCCTATACGAGCTAAAACCACTGGGGCAAGAAATTATTTTAACAAAAGAAAACGGTACCGATAAAATTAAAATAGTAAACAAGTTTGACGAAAACCTGAGCGATGAAGATTACATGAACGTGATGGACTTTATTAAAAAGAAAGCAAACTTAGAAGTAAACTACGGACAAGATTCGCTTAACAATGAAATTACGCAGTTGCTGAATGAAACCGACAATCAAACAAAAAACACCAACGAAGTAAAAGACAATAAAAATTATACAAATGAAGATTTGGTGAACATGGCCTATCAGGATGCGAAAGATGGCCAGAAAGATGCCAATGAATTTAGAAAAGATGCCGATAACGCACTTTACCTCTCGAATCAAAAAAATAAAGATTTAGAACAAAGCAATAAGGATA
This sequence comes from Bacteroidia bacterium, assembly GCA_020054095.1. Classification (GTDB taxonomy): domain Bacteria; phylum Bacteroidota; class Bacteroidia; order JADZBD01; family JADZBD01; genus JAGVMA01. The sequence goes on from JAGVMA010000031.1 coordinate 22,881, forward strand.
TTGAAGAGCAACAAAAAATAGTTGATAATGCCACCGACCCATCCATTAAGCAAGACGAGCAGAATAAGTTGAACGAAATGAAAAAGCAAAACGAATTGCTTAATCAACAAACAGTGATAGTAAATAACTTATCTCAAATATTGAACAAGGATGCCGATAAGAAACAAAAGGATGCCGATTTCTCATTAAAATACGCCAAAGATTTAGAGCGTGCGTTAACTAACGGAAATAACCAAGATGCGATAAAAGAGCTAAACGATGCCAAAAAAATATTAGACGAAAAAAACCAACAAGACAAAAACACTACCGAAGAGTTTTATGCCGACTTGAAAAAGAAATACGAAGACAAGCAATTAGAAATAGTGAAATACGATGTTAAAATTAAAGACATACAAGATGAAATACAAAAAACCAAAAGCGAACAAGAGCGCATAAGAACCGAAGCGGATAAAACCAAGGATGTATCGTTAAAGCAATCGTTACTCGACCAAGTGGATGAAATGGATGCCGATGTGCAGGACAAGCAAAAAGAATTGCAGGTGGTGCAAAATAAATCTAACCAATCGAAACAAGATGCCAATAATTTAAAAACCCAAACCGAATACACAGGCGATTTAATAAACCAAATAAATTCCGGAACCTACTCAAGTATTACAAGCACTAATGTGGATGATAATAAATACAAACCTAACACTACTAATACAAGCACCGGTACACAAACAACTACTACAGCACCACCGCTTGTTTTAAATAATAGCCAAACGCTAAAAGATAAATACGAAAAACAATTAACCGATGCTAACGCTATAACTGACGAATACCAAAAAGAAATTAAGAAACAGCAGATATATGCCAACTGGACTAATGATGCACAAAAAGAGCAAGATGATTTAAAGAAAAAACTGGCAAACACTACTAATCCTAACGACAAAAAAACAATTCAGGATCAATTGACTAAGCTGAATGATGCCAAAGTAACATCAACAACCAATGCCAACAATAGTAAAAAAGCTGCTGATGATTTTAAGCAACAACAAATTATTGCTGCCAACAAACAGAAAGAAGATTCGATCAAACAAATTACAGCAAATAACAATACACAACCCGTAATCAGTAACCAGCAACCCGTAACTAATAACCAGCAGCAGGTAAACACAAGCAACCAGCAAACCATTACTGCCATAAATACGGATATAAAACAAACACAGGTAACATCGCAAGAAATAAACAACAGCTACCAAAATAAACTTACTGATACCGAAAACATAAGCGACCCAGTACAGAAAGAAAAAAAGAAAGAAGAGGTTTATAAAGAATGGGCTAATGAATTGAAAAAACAAACCGATGCGTTGCAGGTTAAATTAGATTCGGCTAAGGAGATTAATATGAATGACAAAATTTTTGCTCAGCAAGAAATAAATAAAATTAAAGAGCAAGAAAAAGACATCAACAAAAAAGCTACTAACAGTGCAAAAAAAGTGGATGAACTTATTGTTGCAAGCAACACCCCGAAAGATACTGTTCTAGAAAACAATGTAACCACCACTACAGTTACTAAAAATGAAAACGATTTGATAGTGATGAAAGGTGGCGATTACCAAAAATATTATGATGATAAATTAACGGATGCCGATACAATTAAGAGCGAACAAGAAAAGCAAAAAATAAAAGCTCAGATTTATGAAAACTGGGCAGCAAGCATTCAGCACGATAGAGATAGTGTGATAAATCTGCAAGCAAATACTAAAAACAAGAAAAAGAAAGAAGCATTTAATCAGATTATAACAGATTTAGATGCTCAAATGCAAGAGAAGAAAAAGCAATCGGAAGAAGTTTTGACAGCAAATACAACTGTTGTAACTAATAACACAACGACCAATGAAACAAGTAACACAACAAACAACACGATTAACAATACGGCAGTAAACTTTAATTATTCTGATGCGAATGCAAAAAAGAATTTTGATGAAAGTGTAAAGCTTACACAGCAATCAACCAATGAAAAGCGCAAAGCAGATTCGCTGAAAACTGTTGCCAATAACACAACTGATCCTGATAAAAAAGTAGAGATACTTTCAAATTCATCGGATGCACTAAAAAAATCGGAGCAACTTACAGATGATGCAAATAGTGCAGTAGCTGATGCAAACAAAAATGAGTTTAACAAAAACAAACAAGAGTTAACTATTTTATCGAACAAAACAAGCAACAGCACTAATGACGAATTAATAAAAGCTAATTTACTAACCGATGATGCAAAAGCACTGTTTAATAAAGCACAGCAAGAGCGAGATGCTGCAAATAACTTAACCGGAAATGATAAAGAAATTGCAATTAACAATGCAGGTAAAATGGAATTTGATGCATTGAAAAAACAAGAAGAAGCAAAAAATATTTATGCCAAAAACAATATAACTACCGCAAGCGACCCTGTTGTTACTAATAACACGCAACCAGTAACGAATAACACTCAATCAGTAACTAACAACAATCTACCCGTAACCAACAATCAACCCGTAACCAACAATCAACCCGTAACCAACAATACGCCCGAATACCTAAAATACGAATTGATAAAGCAAGAATATACTTTGCAAAAAGATGAAGCGACTAAGGAATATGCAAAGGCCGATGAATTAAAAAAACAGGCGCAGAAGAAAAATGATGAATCGCAGCAATTGATAGAAAACACAGTTACCGTTACTGACGAAAACAAAAAGCAACAAATGCTTGACGATGCCGAGAAATTAGACAACGAAGCATTGACATTGCTTTCTAAATCAGATTCGATAAGAACCGGTGCAGATGACAAAATGAAATCGGCTGATATGAAAAATATTGAGTCGGAAAATTATGTGAAAAATTTAGATGGAAAACAAGGCGATGATATTGTAAATCTGTACAAGAAAAATAATCCAGAAACTATAATCACTGCAACCAACACACAACCAGTAACTAGCAACCAGCCAATAAATAACAACCAACCCGTAACCAGCAACACACAACCAGTAACTAACAACACCGAGAGCATTGTAGATAAAATTAACATCACAAATACTACCGTTTATTCTAATGCAAAACCAATACCCGTTGACAAGCCACTGCCTGAAGGATTAGTTTTTAAAGTACAAATAGGAGCGTTTCGCAATCCAATAAAACCCGAAACATTCAAAGGTATTTCTCCTCTAACAGGCGAAACAACTAATACAGGACTAACGCGTTACATGGCCGGCTTGTTTACCAAACCCGAAAATGCAATTTCGGCACGCAACCAGATTAGAACAATGGGCTATGCCGATGCTTTTGTAGTTGCTTTCTTAAACGGCAAGCGAATAACCTACGAAGAAGCAATGAAGCTTATAAATGGCGACCAACAACCCTTAACCAGCAACCCGCAACCCTTAACCAGCAACCCGCAACCAGTAACCAATAACCCGCAACCAGTAACCAGCAACCAACAACCAACAACCCGTAACCAGCAACCCGTAACCAACACACAACCAACAACTGTAACCAACACACAACCAACAACTGTAACCAACAACGATGTTACATCAACAGATGTGAAAACAGTTAGCGGATTATTTTACACTGTGCAGGTGGGAGTTTATTCTAAAAAAGTAACATCGGCACAACTTTTCGGAATACAGCCGCTTAACAGTGAGAATATTCAAAACGGCCTAATACGTTACACTTCGGGAACATTTACTGATGTTAACAGCGCTAATTCATCTAAAAATAAAATTGTTCAGCGCGGAGTTGCCGATGCTTTTGTAGTGGCATATTATAATGGCAAAAAAATTACGTTAGAAGAAGCCGCATTAATTCTTTCTGAAAAAGGAAACCAAATTTTAATCAACTCGAATAACCAACAACCCGTAACCAGCAACGAACAATCAGTAAACAATAACCAACAACCAACAACTAATAACAATCAACCCGTAACCAATAACTTCACCCCAGTTACAAACACAGCTGATTCGGATACAGGTGTGGTTTATAAAGTGCAAATAGGAGCATATAACAATGAAGTGCCTATTGGCGATGCAAATAAGTTTTTAAGAATTTCAAAACAAGGCATTAAAAATTTTAAAGATGAAAATGGCTTGAAAATATATACTGTGGGCGCCTTTGCAACTTATGAAGAGGCGCAAACAGCAAAAAACAGAGTAGTAGAGCAGGGCATTCCCGATGCGTTTATTATAGCGCTTAAAAACGGCAAAAAAATTGAGATTCCTAAATAGAAGAACTTAATTTCTCAATTATCAACCTTTAGTTATAATCATTAAATTTGCGCTCATACTAATTACATGGGCACATTAATCGAAACAGAAGAATTTATTGAACGAAAAGAAAAACTCGTTGATATTAAAGATTTAATTCTTTATAACGATGATGTAAATACGTTTCAGCATGTGATAGAATCATTAATTGAAATATGCGACCACCAAGCCGAACAAGCCGAGCAATGCGCTTATATTGTGCATTATGTTGGCAAATGCTCGGTTAAACGTGGCGAGTTTAAAAAATTAAAACCACTATGTGTGGCTCTGCTCGATAGAGGTTTATCAGCAACTATAGAATAATTATGACGAACAAAATACTTTCCATTTTCGCTGCTTTAGTACTCATTACTAATTCGTGCACAAAAGTTCCTGTTACAGGCCGCAGGCAATTATCAACCTATCCGGAAACGGATATGATAAAATTGAGTTCGGTAGAATATGTTAAATTTTTGGCTGCTAACCCACCATTACCCGCTACCGATGAGCGTGTGAAAATGGTTCGCACCATAGGCGATAGTATTCGCATGGCGGTGGAACAATATTTTAAAGAAAAGAAAAAAACATCGTGGCTTGCCGGTTATAAATGGGAGTTTAATGTGGTGGATAGCAAAACGGTAAATGCATGGTGTATGCCGGGAGGGAAAGTGGTTGTTTATACCGGATTGTTACCCGTTACTCTCAATAAAAATGCACTTGCCGTGGTAATGGGACACGAGATTGCACACGCAATAGCCCGCCATGGTAACGAGCGCATGAGCCAAGCCATGATTGCACAGATGGGTGCCAAGGCACTTTCGGTTGGTTTGTCAGGAACTTCATCTGCTACGCAAAATTTATTTTTACAATCGTATGGTATCGGAAGTAACTTAGGGCTACTAAAATATTCGCGCAAGCACGAAAGCGAAGCTGACAAAATAGGGTTGGTATTTATGGCCATGGCCGGATATAATCCGCAAGAGGCAATTGCATTTTGGCAGCGCATGAGTAAATTAGGTGGTGGCGGTGGATTAGAAATGCTAAGCACTCACCCAAGCGATGAAACACGCGTAAAGGATTTGCAAAAATTTATGCCTACAGCACTTAAGTATTATAAAAAGAAATAAAGTGAAACTTTATTTTACTTCTACTATTTTTAGTTTAGAAACTGCAAAGTGTAACGAGCCAAACAGCACACCGTTAAATAATAATGTGCCTATTATTTCGTTTCTGAAAAATGGTAAACCCAATTCATAAGTAGTTAGCAAAGATTGTGGAAATCCCGCGCTGTTAGATGCCACCCACACACCAAAATTGGTAATCAAGAAAAACAAAACCGATGAAACTAACGAACCGGCAATTACCGTTTTATAATTCACATTATTACGAATTAATAAACCAATTATTGAAGTAATTATAAAACTAACATAAACGTAAATAATTGTATTGTGAAAGCCGATAACTAAATCGCTTAAAAACATAGCTGCCAATGGCAGAATTAACGCCAAGCGTTTATTGCTAAAACTTGCAGCGCCAAACAAAGCAATAGCAGCAATGGGTGTTACATTTGATGGGTGAGGCAGCAAGCGAGTAATGGCCGCAACCACAATTACAGTTAAAATAAAAAGACTACGTTTGTTAAAGAATGTTAAAAGCATAACTTTTTTTTGTTTTATACGTTGCAAACTTACAGCATTTTTTAATATTTGAAACAATTAATCTAAAACCTAAAATTTATGTTCAGAAAAGTATCGGCCATCTTATTATCAGTAATGGTTTTGTTAGTTACCGTTATTTCAATTTTAGCAATATGGGATATTATTGAAGTAGAGCGTATTTTAAGCAAATCGCTAGGCACTTTGGTAATTATTTTTGTTGCTTCCACCATCGTATTGTTTATTTACTCGGTGGTTTACAGAGATGAAAATAACGGCAACAACAAAATTCAGTAAATTATTTCTTTTTCAGCTTTAGCTGATTTACAAAGTAACCTTCTAATTGCTCGGCATCAATTCGCTTGGCAATTATTTTCTTTTTTTCATCGAGGATATATATTACCGGTGTGCTATACACATCGTAATAGGTTTTTAGATTGTAATATACTTTTCCATTACCCGCGCCATTGCTGCAATTAATCCATTTTAAATTATTGTCGCGAAGGTATTTCTTCCAAGCATCTTTATTGTCTTCAATATCTACAGCAAAAACTTCTACGCCTTGGTCTTTGTACTTTTCGTAAAACTCTTTTAACTTGGGAGTTGATTTTTTGCAATGCCCACATTCCGGATCCCAAAAAAACAAGACCGTATATTTAGCGTTTGCGTTATAGAGTTGATTAAATGCTCCGGTGCTATCAGGAACAGTAAGCGGTGGAGCCTGTAAACCAATGAGCAGTTTTTCTAAAATGCGCACCTTCCCCATAATTTTGGCGCGGCTAACCGAATCTACCCAAGGCGATTGTTCTTTCTTATAATAATAGCTATTACCCATGTGCACAAATACGGCATCCATTCCCATGTATTTTGAAGTTTCATACGTAAACGTAACATAATACACTATGTATTTATAAATCTCTTTTCCGCTTGCCTTTTTTGCTAAAGCATCCACTTCTTTAATTATTGTATCGGGCGACTGTAAAATCATTTTTTCAAAATAAAACTTCACCTTATTGTGTATAACAGGGCTTCGCATCAAGCGGTCGTCATTTAAATCCACATTGTCCCAGTAGTGTGCTTTGTTGTAGCGATAAGGGAAAGTCGAATCTTTTCTTCCGTTTGGCAATGAAGGCGTTTCAGGTATCTCTACTTCGGCCGAGGCATTAAATATCTTAGACAGAAAACTTTGCGGATTATTTTTTACATAGTCTTTTTTGTATTGCTTCACTTCTTTTTCAATATCGGCAAGTTGTTTTTGCATTGATTTTATCGAGTCTTGATTTTTTGTTTTTGACAGCGATTTGCTAAGTGGACCCGCAATGGCACTTTTGTTCTCTATAAACAGAAGGTATTCGTAAAATTTTTCATTGTCCTGAGAACCTTTTATTTTCATTGATTTTACCATATTGATAGTATCACACTGTAAACTAAAAAACTGCTCGCGGTCAATTATCAGTTCAAAATATTTTTTGCTGGGGAATGCCAACAAATACATACCGCCATCAAGTGTTTTACTTCCTTTAAATACAGCGTTTCCTTTTGCATCAATATGGGCAGTATCTTTTATCATCTGTTTTTCTCCATAATGGTGCATTAAAATACAAGTGGTGTCTTTCACATTGGTGAACTTCATTTTTAGCTCATAGCCCTGTTTGTTTGTTTGCGCTATACAAAAGATGCTTCCGTTAATTAATAATGAAATAAAAAATAATTTTCTCATGGTTTTTAGTCTGAACATCAAAGTTAACATTTGCAATCAAAAATCGAACCTGGTTTATGCTCCTAAATTGTTTAAAAACTTTTATTATTTATTTTTACGTACTATAAAATGAATTATACATTTGCTAAAACAAAAAAATAAACAACTATGAAATTAAACATGAAATCAATTTTGGGAATTTCTTTGGCATGCTTGTTCTTGGCATCGTGTTCATCTTTTAAAGATGGCTTTAATAAGCAACGCTACACTAATTTTAAAAACAATTACAAGCACACGCAAAAAACAGAAACAAGTGCACGCGCTAATCAAGAGAAAGAAACAGTTTCAATCAAATCAACTGAAACGAGTTCAAATAATAATTCGGTTTCTACTACTGAAAACACAATTAACTATACGCCACTTTCTCTTACAAAAAACATAATTACCGTTTCTAAAAATACAGTGGTGGAAAATACTGTAGTAACGCACGAGGTGAACAAGCAAGAGATTAAAAAATCTAAACGCCACGGCTATTTTTATAAATTACTAACCAAAGAAAATAAATCAGCAGCCGACAAAGTATTGGTGATTATACTTTGTATATTTATTCCACCGCTCGCAGTGTGGTTAGTGCATGGCATTAGCGATAAATTTTGGATTGATTTGATTTTGACACTCTTGTTTTTTTTACCAGGTATTATTTATGCGCTAATTGTTTGCCTTTAAATAAAACACAATAAGTTGATAAGCCCCGATGCTTCTATGAAGTTTCGGGGCTTAAATTTTAAAATGAATAGCCAATATTAAAACCGGCACATACTTTAAGATGTGATAAAATAATTCTGTCAATCTCATTGTCAAAACTGTAACTTGTTTTTTTGCCGTTCCAATAGTTTATGTTCAAATTACTGTTTTTATAGCCAATACCACAATACATATCATAAGTTACAGCATTTAGCCATTTGCGCTGCTTGCCTACAACCCAACAAAGTGATGTGCTCACGATTCTGAAATCAGTTCCTTTTAAATGCAAACGGTAGGGCGCATATTTTACATCGTGGTGCGAAAAAAGAAAGCCCGTGTATTTGCCCTGTGCAGTAGTAGCATGTTTCCCGAAATAATATTTTTTCATCACCTGAAAACGAAAACCACCGATATACCAGTTTTCATTTGCAGTTCCTTTTGGCTCTTCGTTCCATCTTAAAAAAGGTGTAGTGCGATAATACGAAAAAGAAAGCATTAAAGTTTCGGTTTTTCCTAATTCAAATTCATACATCAATCTGGTTTCGGAAGTGAAAGGCATACTGCCCCATAGCAGCAAAAGCGGATTGGTTTTTAATATATTTACGTTTGGTCTCTTCGTTTTGGGTTGTGCAATAGCAGTAATGCCAATAAGTAAAAATAAAAACAGATATGTACTTTTTTTAACCAACTTGTCAGATATTATATTTTGCAGTTGCAGTTAAATTTTGAGCAGAAAACTCGTTGTTCAAAAATTTATGATATCCCGTAATTGCAATCATGGCTGCATTATCAGTACAATATTCAAATGCAGGAATGTGTAATTGCCATCTTTTATCTGCAGCCAAATTTTGCAATTGTTTTCGCAGATAGCTATTAGCCGATACACCTCCGGCAATTGCAATTTCGCTAATTCCAAGTTCCTCAGCAGCTTTTATTAGTTTGTTTAATAAGCATATTATAATTGTGTGTTGTATGGATGCACAAATGTCGTTTTTGTTTTGTTCTATAAATTCGGGCGTTTGTTCTTGAATGAAATACAGAAACGAAGTTTTAATTCCGCTAAAGCTGAAATTATAAGCAGGCACATTGGGCCGCGAAAATTTAAAAGCGTCTTTGTTTCCCGCTGCGCCAAATTTATCTATCAGCGGCCCGCCCGGATATGGCAGGTTCATTATTTTGGCAGCTTTGTCAAATGCCTCTCCGGCAGCATCATCTATAGTTTCACCCACCAATTCCATTTCAAAATAATTTTTAACTACCACTAATTGTGTGTGCCCACCCGAAACCGTGAGGCACAAAAACGGAAACTTTGGGTGATTGTCAATAAAATGTGCAAGAATATGCGCTTGCATGTGGTTAACCTCAATTAGCGGAACATCCAGCGCAAGCGACATGGCTTTTGCAAACGATGAACCCACTAAAAGCGAACCCATAAGTCCCGGCCCACGAGTATATGCAATGGCTGAAATTTCATTTTTTGCAATTCCGCTTTTTTTAAGTGCGGCATCCACAGTAGGTAAAATATTTATTAGGTGGGCTCTTGATGCCAATTCAGGAACTACACCACCATATTGCTCGTGTATTTTTTGATTGGCAATAATATTGGCAAGAACTTTGCCGTTAACTATAACGGCTGCCGATGTATCATCACACGATGATTCAATGCCAAGAATAACAACGGGCTTGCTGCTCATAAATTGTTTAATTTTACAGTATTAAATTCAAAGTTATCAAAAAACTGGGCAAAATACTCTTAAAGCTTTTAGTGTTTTTATTTACACTGATGGTGGTTTTGTATTTTTTATTTACCACGCCTGCGGTTCAAACTTGGATATGCCGCAAGTTAACCGATAATTTAGCGGCACAACTAAAAACAAAAGTCGAGATAAAAGGAGTTGAAATTAAGTTTTTTACGCAAGTAGTCATTGATGGAATTTATGTGGAAGATTTTCATAAAGACACCGTTTTTTATGCACGTAAATTGCAAGTTGATATTGGTATATGGAGCTACAAAGAGCAATACATAGAGTTGCCCGATATAACCATGCAAGATGCACATATAAATGTGGTGTATTATAAAAATGATACCGATTTAAATATCCGATACTTAGCTGCTATGCTTGAGGATAATGATACTACACCATCAACCGACAGTACTAAATGGAGCATAATTTTTGGCGATATTAATTTAGTAAATGTAGAGGTAATTTATTGCGATAAGCGCGACTCAGCACAATCCAAAGTAATGGATTTCGAAGATTTACACATCACAAAAATATTTGGTAAGTTTTCTAATATGACTATTCTTGACGATACCATTTATGTGGATATAACTGATTTGGCAGCTCGAGAGAGAAGCGGTTTCAGGTTAAGTAAATTAACAGCCAAGGCTACATTTTGCCCCGTTTTTACTAAACTTGACAACTTGCATATTTTAACTAACGAGAGTGATATACGCACCAATTTGCGTTTCGATTATACTGAGTATAATGATTATAACCGATTTGTGCGAAAAGTAAAAATGCATGCCGAGTTTGATTCATCGCTGGTGCAGCTTGGCGATATTGGATATTTCGCAAGCGAACTTTTTGGCATGCGCAGAACGATTATGCTATCGGGTGATATCAACGGAAAGGTTACCAATTTGAAAGGTCAAAATATGGATATTGTTTTAGCCGAAAATACGCGCTTTAAAGGTCATTTTAGTTTCACCGGTTTGCCCGATATAGATGAAACATACATGCACTTTGATATAAAAGAACTTACCACCACAAAAAAAGATGTAGAGGCATTTCCGTTACCACCTTTCGATTCGTTGCATTATGTAAAACTGTCCGACAATATGGACTTGCTCGGTAAAATTAAATACAAAGGAAAACTTAATGGTTATTACTACGATTTAGTGAGTGATGGACAAATAACTACAGCACTCGGAAAAATAGTAACAAACGTAAATCTGAAAAAAAATCCGGAGACCGGCTTGGTGAGTTATATCGGAAATGTAAAGTCATATAATTTTGATGTAGGAAAACTTATAGCTGTTCCTGAACTTGGTGAAGTAACGCTTAATGCCGATGTAGATGGCAGTGGGTTAAAACTTTCAACCTTGCGTGCAAACCTCAGTAATTGTAACATACAAAGTATGTGGTTTAATGGATACAATTATACTAATGTGGTAGCAAACGGATTGCTCGCCAAAAAAATATTTAATGGCAACATTAAGGTGAAAGACGATAATGTGGATTTAAGTTTTTTCGGTGATGTGAATTTAGGCGAGAGCCCGGTGAAAATTGATTTTATGACATATATTAATCGAGCCGATCTGGCGGCACTAAACTTTGTTAAATCAAACGAACATATTTCTGTGGCTACTACTGCCGAAGTACATATACAAGGCGACAACCTCGATAACATAATAGGCCGTATAATACTTAAAAACACCGATTACATTCAAGGGAAAAAGTTTTACGAAGTGAAAAATATTGACCTGAGCGCCAATACAATTAACGGAAAAAGGATAATTAAACTTCAATCGGATTTGGCAGATGGGGCAATTGAAGGACGATTTAAAATTAATGATGTGTATCTTGCATTTAAAAAAACAATGGAATTTTATTTGCCGGCTACCACACCTCAGGATAGAAAATCAAAACGAAAATTAGATGCACAGGATATTTATTTCGAGTTTGAATTTAAAGATACCGACCCGCTAACCAATTTACTTGCACCGGAAATTAATATCTCAAAAGGCAGCAAAGTGAACGGTAAATTCGATTCTGAAAAAAGCGATTTGGTGATAAAAGCAAGTTTCCCGTTTTTGAAACTAAGCGGCACTGAAATGAAAAAATTATATGTAGATGCAGCATCGCAAAACGGAAAATATAAATTCAAATCGGGTTGCGACAGGTATGTTATCTCCGATACAATTTGGGCAGATAGCTTGGCTTTAGTTACAAGCACAGCAACCGATTCGATTAATTTTAAAATTAACTGGAACAACAAAGGCAAAGTGCAAAACATGGGCGACCTAAAAGGCTTTTTTGATTTTAATGCTTATCCGCAAGTTTATTTGAAATTCACTAAAGCTAATATGCTCCTAAACGATTCGGTATGGGCGATGAGCAATATTAACGAAGTTATGTTCGATACCAATTCTATACTTATTCGCGATTTGGCCTTCACCAATAAAATTCAGCAAATAAAATTTGATGGAGTAATTTCCAACAAAAAGAGTGATCAGCTATACGTGTTGCTCAATAACTTTAACGTAGCAAATCTTAACTATTTCACAGCGCCCGATAATCTCGCTTTTAAAGGAACTGTTTCTGGTAGCGGCACCTTATCCAATGTTTACAAAATGGAAGACATAATTTTCAGTAGTAGTTTTGATTTTAAAAATTTATGGGTAAACAAAGAAGAAGTTGGCAGTGGTGGTGTGGTAAGTATTTTCGATAAAAAGAAAAACGCTATTAAACTAAATGGTTCTTTTTCCAAAGGTGGCTCTATTCCTAATTTTGAATTTGCAGGAGAGTATTTTCCGGGCAAGGAAAAAGAAAACATTAATATGGATGTGAGTGTGCAAAATTTTGGGCTTAAATTTTTTGAACCTTACATAAAAGATGTTTGTGATTTGTTCAGGGGATTTGTTTCCGTAAATGTGAAAATTACAGGCGAAGTAAAAAAGCCAATATTAACGGGCGAAGCAAATTTGCAAGCCCAAAACATACATCTAAATTACCTTAATACAAATTACAGTGTAACTAATGGCATAATAAAAATTGAAGAAAATTCGTTTGCGGTAGATGGATTAGTTTTAAATGATATGAACGGAAAAGCAGCTACTCTTACTGGGCACGTTTATCACAATAACTTTAAAAATACCCAGCTCGACTTAGATATAAAAACAGAAAAATTTATGGTACTTAATACCAACCAAGCCGACAATAATTTGTACTACGGCAAGGCATATGTAACAGGCATTGCCAATATGTTTGGCTATTTAGATAATATTCAAATAGATGCTGCCGTGAAAACCGATAAGGTGAAAACTGCCAACGGAATGGAGTACACTAAATTTAACGTGCCGCTATCAGGCCCGGTTGAAGCATCAAACAGCGATTTTATAACATTTTTGAAAAAAGACACAATAAAAAAACAAGACGACTATAAAGTAGATTTAAATGGTCTCACCCTTAATTTACAGTTAGAAGCAACGCCCGATGCCGAAGTGAAATTAATATTTGATGAAAAAGTGGGCGATGAAATCAAAGCGCGTGGTAGCGGCAATATTGTGATGAACATTAATACAAATGGAGCTTTCTCCATGTTCGGTGATTTTGAAGTAGAGGAAGGCGATTACTTGTTCACGCTACAGAACTTAATTAACAAAAAATTTAAAATTGATAAAGGCGGAACTATTAAATGGTCGGGCGACCCTTATAACGCTGAAATAAACATGAGTGCAACTTATCAAGTGAGAACCAATTTGGCACCCTTTTTTCCTGATGACTCAAGTGGACTTTATAAGAAGCGTGTGCCTACCGATTGTGTGCTGCTCTTAACAGGTGCACTTATGAGTCCGGATATTGGCTTTGATTTTAACCTGCCTACTGTGGACGCTAATACGCTTCAAACTGTAAAAAGCTATGTGAGTACTCAGCAAGAAATGAATCAGCAAATTTTCACGCTACTCGTGTTGAATAGTTTTACTACACCTGATGCATTAAAATCACAAGGGTTTCAAGACCAAAATACAAATGGCACGGGCACTGCACTTGGCGCAACCGGCAGCGAACTGTTAAGTAACCAGCTAAGTAATTGGCTTTCGCAAATAAGCAACGATTTTGATTTAGGAGTGCGTTATCGCCCGGGCGATTTTATTTCAAAAGACGAAGTAGAAGTAGCACTGTCAACACAACTGTTTAACGATAAACTATCTATAGATGGATCGGTTTCAAACAACACCAACACTACTAATACACAAAATACAAGCACCATTGTGGGCGATGTTAACATAGAATATAAAATTACTGATGATGGCAAGGTGCGTGTTAAAGCATATAATAAAACTAACGACAATATAATTTTAAACCCCAATGCCACCTACACGCAAGGCGTGGGTGTTTTTTATCGCGAAGAGTTTGATTCACTTGCCGAACTATACCGCAAATATCAAGAAAAAACAAAGAATAAAAAGAAAAAGTAGCTCTCTTTTCAATCGAGTGTTTTGGCTATTTGTTCAAAAAAATAAAGCCCTATCATTAGTGTTAAAAGTTAAATTTGCTCTACTTAAATTAAAAAAATAATGAGCGCAACATTAAACGAAACATTACCCACTGCAGATACCGCAAAAGAACTTGGCCTGTTACCCGATGAGTTTGATAAAATAAAACAAATACTTGGCCGCACACCTAATTTTACTGAGCTAAGTATTTACTCCGTTATGTGGAGCGAACATTGCTCTTACAAAAACTCAATTGTATGGTTAAAAACGCTACCCAAAGATGGGCCACACATGCTTGCAAAAGCAGGTGAAGAAAATGCCGGTTTAGTAGATATTGGCGATGGACTTGCTTGTGCGTTTAAAATAGAATCGCATAATCACCCATCGGCATTGGAGCCATACCAAGGTGCAGCTACCGGTGTGGGCGGCATTAACCGCGATATATTCACCATGGGTGCACGCCCTATAGCACAGTTAAATTCTCTTCGCTTTGGCGATATTAATTTGCCGAAAACAAAATGGTTAGTTAAAGGCGTGGTAAAAGGCATTGGCGATTATGGCAATGCATTTGGCATACCCACTGTGGGTGGCGAAGTATATTTTGATGATTGTTATAACGTGAACCCTTTGGTTAATGCAATGAGTGCAGGTATTGTAAAAGTAGGCGAAACTGTTTCAGCTACCTCTTATGGCAAAGGAAATCCTGTTTTTATAGTTGGCTCATCTACCGGAAAAGACGGAATACACGGTGCCGCATTTGCATCTAAAGATATTACAGAAGCTTCGGCTAAAGATTTGCCGGCAGTACAAGTAGGCGATCCGTTTCAGGAAAAATTATTGCTCGAAGCATCGCTCGAAGTAATTAAAACAGGTGCCGTTATAGGAATGCAAGATATGGGCGCAGCCGGCATCACATGTTCTACTTCCGAAATGAGTGCAAAAGGAAAACACGGCATGAAAATTTGGCTCGATAAAGTACCCACTCGCCAAGCTGAAATGAAAGCATGGGAAATTCTATTGTCCGAATCGCAAGAACGAATGTTGATTGTGGTGAAAAAAGGAATGGAGAAAAAAGTAAATGCAGTATTTGAAAAATGGGATTTGAATTGTGTGCAAATTGGCGAAGTAACCGATGGCGACAGATTGCAATATTTTATGGGAAATGATTTGGTTGCGGATGTGCCTGCCGAATCGTTGGTGTTAGGTGGTGGTGCACCAGTGTATAAGCGCGATTACAAAGAGCCGGCCTATTATGCCCAAGCCCAACTTTACAAAATTGAACAAACCGAAGAGCCAAAAGATTTAAAACCCGCTGCAAAACATTTGCTTTCACATCCTAACATTGCTTCTAAAAGATGGGTTTATAATCAATACGATTCGATGGTGGGAACTGTAAACATGAGCACCAATGCACCAAGCGATGCTGCTGTGGTAAATATAAAAGGAACCAACAAAGCCATTGCATTAAAAGTAGATTGCAACTCTCGATACATAAATGCTAACCCCGAAGTAGGCTGTTCTATTGCTGTATCCGAGTCTGCGCGAAACATAGTTTGCACCGGTGGCGAACCAAGCGCAATTACCAATTGTTTAAATTTTGGTAATCCCTATAATCCAGAAGTGTATTGGCAATTTGTGGGTTCGATAAAGGGAATGGGCGCAGCTTGCTTAAAATTTAAAACTCCGGTAACGGGTGGCAATGTTAGTTTTTATAATCAATCGTCTTATGAAGGTCCTGTTTTTCCTACACCAACAATAGGTATGCTTGGCGTAATTGAAAATAAAGAAAACATAATGACACTTGATTTTAAAACCGAAGGCGACATCATTTACCTCATAGGCGAATCGCAAAACGATATTTCATCGTCAGAATATTTATACTCATTCCATAAAGTGAAAAACACGCCTGCTCCTTATTTTAATTTAGATACTGAATACTTGGTACAGCATGCTGTGAAATCGGTAATTAAAAATAAATTGATTCAAAGCGCACACGATGTTTCGGATGGTGGATTGTTCATTACGTTAGCTGAGTCGTGTTTCAACAAAGGATTCGGATTTGAAATAAATGCCGATAAAAACATTCGCAAAGATGCTTTCCTTTTTGGCGAAGCACAGAGCAGAGTAGTGGTAAGCGTTAAAAAAGAAAACGAAGTGCAATTAGTTGACGAACTTAAAAAGCACGATGTGAAATTTACCAAACTTGGTTTTGTGAAAGGAAAAGACATGCGCGTGGACGAAGATATTTTTGTTTCCGTTACTGATGCGCTTGAGCTTTATAGCACATCAATAGAAAAGTTGCTTACTTAAAAAATGAAAAAACTACTGATAGCACTCGCAGTTTTTTTATGCAATGCAAAGGCGCAAAAGTTTTGTTGCACAATATCAAAAAAGAAATAAATTGTATGCCTATAGTAATTTATCGGCTGTTTCCGACATTCGGATATTATACTTTCCAAGTCTCCACGGTTTGATAGCGCACTATACCTAAATGGAGTTATTAGATTTAAGCAAAACAATTTTAAATATGCCGAATACCTAATATCATTTTTCAGTATTATAGTTTGAAACAAAAAGCAAAAAATATTCTAAAAAAAATGTGGCGCTTTTGCTGGAAAGCAGCCATGTGGTTTTTTATCATCAGTATTGCATCGGTGATATTATTTAAGTGGGTGCCGGTGCCATTTACACCGCTAATGCTGATACGCTGCGTGGAGCAAAAATGGGATGGCAAAGAAATGAAACTTAAAAAAGATTGGGTATCGTTTGATGAAATACCCAACAGTTTGCAATTAGCAGTGGTGTGTTCAGAAGATCAAAACTTTATAAAGCACAGCGGTTTTGATTTTGATGCCATTGATAAAGCAATAGAGCATAATAAAACACACAAGCGCAAGCGCGGAGCAAGCACCATAAGCCAGCAAGTGGCAAAAAATTTATTTCTGTGGCAAGGGCGCAATTGGTTCCGAAAAGGACTGGAAGTGTATTTTACTTTTCTGATAGAATTATTTTGGAGCAAAGAACGTATCATGGAAGTGTATCTCAATATCATTGAAATGGGCGATGGCGTGTATGGTGCAGAAGCAGCATCGCAAGAATTTTTTAAAATACCTGCCGTTAAAATGAGCAAACAAAATGCTGCAATAATAGCTGCCGTGCTGCCTAGTCCTATTAGGTTTTCGGCAAAAATGCCAAGCGCATATATTAAAAACCGCCAGGCATGGATTTTAAATCAAATGTATTTGTGGGGCGGCACGCTTAATTATAGTATCCCTGACGAAAAAGGGAAATAATCTTTGATTTTATTTGCGCATAAAACCTCTGCGCTAACAAGCGCTTAAAATCAGCGGATATCAGCGAGAAATGTGTAATAAAAGTTTCACGCAGATTTACGCAGAAAAAAACACGCTGAGCCTGTCGGCCTGTAGAAGAATAAATGATAAAAAAAACCCCGCCTCTGTGATGAAGCGGGGTTTGAAGAAATTAAATTAAATAAATTATTTCTTACCTTTTATATTATCCATCTGCATCATGCCCATCATTTGGCTCAAGCTTTTTGTCATCCCTTCGGTGCTACCGTCTAAGAAAATAACATTGCCTTTTCCGTTTTCGGCAAAGTGCTTAACGGCTTCGGTCCACATGGTAAATAATATCATGCTGTTATCTAAATTGGCTTGTTGCATTTCATGAGCAGCTAAGCTCATCCCTTTTGCAACTTCTTGGCGGAAAAGCGCCACACCTTGTCCACGTAGCTGAGCAGCTTCGCGCTCGGCAGTAGCGGCAATTTTTATGGCATTACCTTCGGCTTCGGCAGCTTTGGTTTTTGTGATTAGCAATGCTTGTCCTTCGTTTTCGGCAGCGGCTTTTAAATTGCTCGATGCCACCACTTGGCTCATTGATTTCATAATTGCTTCATCAAACGTAATGTCGTTTAATTGTAAATCTTGTAAATGATAACCCCATTCTTCCAATATTTTATCAATCTGCTCTTTTACGTGTTCGGTAATGTCTTTGCGTAAGCCCAATACTTCGGCTTGTTTTTTAATGGCCACAAAACCGCGTATTGAACCTTCGATGGTGCGTATTAATGCTTGCATAAAGTTTCTGTCATCTACAAACTTAAACGCCACGTTTTGTATTGTTTTTTCTTGTTGGTCGAGTACAGAATAAAGCAACATGGCTTTAAAATACACATTAGCTTGGTCAACCGTTATGGCTTGGAATTCTAATTCCACCGATCGGTTTTGAATGGATACACGCTTATATATTTTTTCGATAAGCGGAATTTTCATGTTTAAGCCGGGTGTTAAAATTCTGCGGTATTTGCCGAATATGGTAATAACGGCAATGGTGCCCTGCTGCACGGTAACAAAACTCGAAAACAAAATAATGATACCTAATGCTACAGCTACATACATGGGAATATTTACTTCTTCCATTTTTTTTTGGTTTTAAATTGTGAGTGGCTAAATTAAATATTAAACCAATCCGCTGCATTATAAATGAAAATAATTACGTAAGTGCATACTGAGTGTTCTATAAGCGCATCGGGAGCACTCAGCGCACAACAACAAATAATCAAATCAAATATTTCGGGTTTCAATTATTTAATTAAATTTGCGCCCTTATTAAGGACTCGTAGTAGCGCCTTTCGCCACACTCGGGTTATAATATAAATAATAAGGACTCGTAGCTCAACTGAATAGAGCATCTGACTACGGATCAGAAGGTTTGGGGTTTGAATCCCTACGAGTCCACTAAACGAAAAGCAGCTCATTGGAGTTGCTTTTTTTTTACAAAAACAAATAAAAAAAGCGGGCAATTCTACTAGTAAGAATTGCCCGCTTTGCTATTTTAATTAGCCACCAAATAATACCGAAACGATATCGCTGTTTAAGCCCACTTCGGCATCGTTTACTACTCCACGCACCATGTATTCGCGTGTTTCGGGTACATCATCGTTTAGCGGTCGGCTATCGTTATAAGGCGATAATGTGGCGGTTGATAAAAACACCCATATACTTTGCCCTTTAAAGCGAGTGTAAATATTTACTCTATCAATAGCCACATCTTGCTTCACAAATGCTATGCGCACATAGCCGTTAAAAGCTTTGGCTTTAATGATGGGCTTGTAGGTATCGGCATTAAAACTATCAACCGGACCTATTATTCCCATGTCTTCGCCAATGGCAGTGGTGTAATTAGGGCTGCCTTTTATGCGTTTCACATCTTGGCTCACGCGCAGAAAAATATCTGCCGGCACCAGTGTGGGCACCACCGCACCACTTGTGCTTGTGAATGATGGGAAAGCGCCCAATGGCGTTCCTCTTGGCCCATCGCGCAGCAGGTCTTTGTATTTTACTATTTCCTGCATGTCGCGTTTTAGTTCGTTAATGGTGTTAACCAAGAAACTGAACATGAGCGCATCGTTTTCCGTTGCTGTTACCTCGGCATTGCTAAAACCGAGCGTGGTTTTGTGAACTGCTTTTTTAAGTGCAAAGTTGTTCAGGAAAAGCACTCTGTCTTCATCCGATGAAGGAAGATACCATTTGTGTTTCATTTTTTTGTTTTTAAATTGTTAATTGATATTTGTATTAATCGGGGGCATATCGCGAATTGCCCTTGTAACAAGGGATGCAAGGGGCGTGCCAAACTTTAACTGTTAAAAAATGTTAACTGCACATTTTTCTAATAACTGGTAGCTATTATCTAACAACTGGTAGGTTTTGGCACATAACTGGTAAAAATTTATTTTATTAACAAGCGGTTAATAGCCGAAAAACGAGCATTGCAAACCGAATTTTGGGTCTTATAGATTGAATTTACAATCTCGTAAATTGAATTTATAATCTCATAAATTGAATTTATAATCTCATAGATTCAATCTACAATCTCCTAAATTTGATTTACAATCTTATGGATTGAATCTATAATCTCCTAAATTGGATTTATAATCTCCAAGATTGAATTTACAAGATTGTAAATTACATCCTCAGCACTGTGCTAATGATGCAAAGGCCTTAAAAACCTTGCTTTTAGCTTGTTTTTGCAGTTTTTGGTGGTGGTTTATTGGGCAGTAAGTTAAATTTGTAATCGTGGACAAGCTGAAAAATGAACAAATAACAAAAAACATGAAGGCGGTTAGAGCAACCGGCTCAAAAATCGAAACTGCATTAGCAAAAGCATTATATGCTCGCGGACATCGTTATCGTAAAAATGACAAGACTGTTTATGGGAAGCCCGACTTGACTTTTAAAAAATTGAAAATTGCAGTATTTGTTGATAGTGAATTTTGGCATGGGAAGGATTGGCAGACCAGAAAGTTCGACCACAAGAGCAATATCTCCTTTTGGCATAAAAAAATAGAAAGGAATATTGAGCGTGATAAAGAAGTAAATAAACAATTGTTGAAAGAAAGGTGGATAATTTTAAGATTCTGGGGAGCTGATATTCAGAAAAATTTAGAAACTTGTATCACGAAAGTTGAAAGGAAAATAAATGGAGCTAAAAGAAAAAATAAGCATTGATGAATTTGATGGTAAACGCTTTCAAATCAGACTTGTTGAACCAACGGAAAACGAGAAAGCTGTTTTAACTCATTATCTTCACAATATTCATAATGGGGTTTCAAAGCATTACAAAAAGGATGCTTTGAAGGTACTTAAGGAATATGTTACATACAAAACGGATGAAGAAAATTTACCTCTTGTAACTGAAGATGCTTTACAAAAACTTTTATTTGAAGTTGAAAATGTTCCGTTTCCAACTCCAGACAATTACACTTTTAAATTTATAGACTTGTTTGCCGGAATTGGTGGCTTTAGACTTGCTATGCAAAGTCTTGGCGGAAAATGTGTTTTTACAAGTGAGTGGGATAAGGAAGCAAAAAAAACATATCGCGCTAACTTCGGTGAGGTTCCATTTGGTGATATAACTAAAGAGCAAGTTAAAAATTACATACCCAATCACTTTGATGTTTTATGTGCAGGTTTTCCATGTCAAGCATTTTCTATTGCCGGCAAACGTGGCGGATTTGATGATACAAGGGGAACATTATTTTTTGATGTTGCTGAAATTATCAAACGTAAAAAACCGAAAGCAATTTTTCTTGAAAATGTAAAGGGTTTAAGAAGTCATGATAAAGGCAAAACATTAGAGACCATTTTAAATGTGTTACGAAATGATTTAGGCTATTACGTTCCAGAGCCTCAAATTATTAATGCTAAAAACTTTGGTGTTCCACAAAACAGAGAACGAATTTATATTGTAGGATTTCGTAAGGATTTAAAAATTACAAAATTTGAATATCCAAAGCCCTCAAAGAAAAAAGTGACATTTGCAAAAGTGAAAGAAAAAAAAGTTGTCCCTACGCGCTACTATCTTTCTACACGGTACTTGCAAACATTACATAATCACAAAAACAGACACGCGAGTAAAGGAAACGGATTTGGATTTGAAATTATTCCTGATAATGGAATATCTAACGCAGTTGTTTGTGGTGGAATGGGGCGAGAAAGGAATTTAGTAATAGACAATAGGATTACGGACTTTACACCAGAAACAAAAATTAAAGGCGTTGTAAATCGAGAAGGTGTTCGCAAAATGACTCCAAGAGAATGGGCTAGACTTCAAGGCTTTCCAGACAAATATGTTATTCCGGTTGCTGACGCTTCCGCATACAAACAATTCGGCAACTCCGTTGCCGTACCTGCAATTAAAGCAACGGCAAATAAAATTTTAGAAACAATCGGAATCGAAAAAATATGAACTTATTAAATCAATTAGGAATAGCAATCGGTGAAGGGAAAAAAGCCGCAACAATTTTTGATAATTTATTTCCTTCGTTTCTTAAAGTCAGTTATTCCAAATCATCAGATTATATTAAAAAGTATTGGACAGCTTACGAAAAGCATCCTGATAGAAATAATAATTTGAACGGAAAAGTATTTGAATATATTCTTGCTACACTTTTTGTTCGTGAAGGAATTATGCCTTTATATTTAAGTGCAAAAGTTGCTTTTGTTCCAAATGTCATTTACGACTTAATGTTTTACACAACGGAGCGCGGACCGATTTGTATTTCAGCAAAAACAAGTTTAAGAGAGCGTTACAAACAAGCAGACTTAGAAGCAATTGCATTAAAATATGTTCATCGCAAAGCATTAAGTTATTTGGTGACGCTCGAAGAAAATGAAGCAAAAAGTGTGAAAGCAAAAATAAAATCGGGTGATGTAATCGGACTTGACAATGTTGTTGTTGCAACTAGCAAAGACTTTGATGAATTAGTAGCGGAGCTTAAAACCTACCAAGCTTCTGAACCTCCAACAGTGAAAGTAATTACAAGCAATCAAATTATTACAAAAGAAAAAGTTTCAAATCTAAAATGATGCATTACTACCATGAGCGACAAAAAATTAGTAATGACATTCGAGGCAAACACCATAAAACATCTTGGTGTAAAAATGTATTCTACAATACCACCAGCCTTAGCCGAACTTATTGCTAACGCTTACGATGCATGTGCTACTGAAGTTCACATAAAATTATATGATGGTGAAAAGAAAATGGTTATCGTTGAAGATAACGGAACCGGTATGTCCTTTGATCAAGTGAACGATTATTTTTTAAGAATTGGAAGAAACCGAAGAGAAGAAAAACAACCATCAGCTTGTAATAGAATTCCAACTGGCAAGAAGGGTCTTGGAAAATTGGCTCTATTTGGTATCGGAGACACGATAGACATTACAACTTGTCAAGGTGAAGAAGTTGTTAGTTTTATTCTTGACTGGGAAACAATTTTAAATTGGAAGGGAAAAGACTACACTCCAGAATTTAAGATTTCACCTAAAGGAAAATCGAAAAATGGAACAACAATTACGTTAACAAATTTAAAACGCAAAACTGGCTTTCCTATTGACGAATATGCAGAAAGCATTGCCAAGCTTTTTAATTTCAATGATTTTATTGTTTATTTATCTTTAAATGATGGCAAGCCAATTAAAATCGACAACAAATTAAAATATGAAAATATAGTTCCAGAATTTAAGTGGGACATTGCTGAAATAAATAAAGAAAACGAATTTGATTATAAAGAAAAAAATGAAATAACGGGTTTTATAGTTACTACAGAAAAACCATTGAAACCAAACTTAAGAGGTGTAACACTTTTTGCTAATGGCAGAATGGTAAACTCTCCGGAATTTTTTGGTCAATCAGAATCCAGTCACTTTTATTCTTATGCAACCGGGTGGTTAAATATTGATTTCATTGACAATTGGGCTGAGGATGTAATATCCACAAACCGACAATCTATAGATTGGGAAAACGCATTAACATCTGAGTTAAGAATATACCTAGCAAGTTGTTTATCTATGTTAGAAAAAAAATGGAGAGACCTTAGGAAAATTAAAAAACGCAAGACAATTTCCGATAGAGCAAAAATTGATGTTGGAGGTTGGCTCAACACTCTTTCAGGAGAAGTTCAAAACGATGTAGACTCACTTCTTAATATTTTAGGGGACACACCTGAAATATCAGAAGAAACCCAACAAAAGTCAATAGAAATTTTACACAAATTAATTCCTGAATACCCTAATCTTCATTGGCGTCACATACATCCTGAATTAAGAAAAGTCTCTGAAAAATATTACGTTAATCAGGATTTCTATAGTGCTTTTATTGAAGCGCTCAAAAGATATGTTACTGAAGTAAAGAAAAAATCTGGAAAAGCCAATATTGACGAAAGAGCTTTAATGCAAGCGGTATTTAATAAACGTATTTTAAGTGTTACAAAAAAGTATAAGAAAACTGACGGATCTTCTTTCGACAATAGAACAATTGACAATATCGAAGCTGGACAACAAATGCTATCAGAAGGAATTGTTGTTGGTGGCAGACATCCACTTCAGCACGAAGAAATAACAGAACTAAGTGCGACTGGTTTGTTTTCCGAAAAGGACTGCTTAGATTTTTTGAGCTTATTATCTCACCTTTTTAAAAGACTTAACGATGCAGAATTGGTATAACCACCCTTCGCAGTCATACACATTTGCAAGCCACACAAATCAACGCACAACCAAAGCTTACAAATAAGTATACCTGCCTATCCGCACAGATGAACAGAAAAGCACTGGCTATAACAGCGGTTTTCCGTTATGGGAACAAAGCGCACAGCGCCTGCCAAAAATCACCCTTTCTTTTTCTTACTAAAATAAGCACACCATTTGGTAATGCCGCAGTTTTCGCAAAGCGGTGTTTGGGCTTTGCAGGTGTAGCGCCCATGCAAAATAAGCCAATGGTGGGCTATGGCAACTTTATTGGTAGGTATGTATTTCATCAGTTGCTTTTCGGTTTCTAAAACTGTTTTGGCTTTTAAAGTAAGCCCTATGCGGGCAGATACTCTAAAAACATGCGTATCTACTGCCAATGCGGGTTTGTTATAAACTACCGATGCTATTACGTTAGCCGTTTTGCGCCCCACACCGGGCATTTTTTGTAGCTCGTCCACATCGGCAGGTATGATATTGTTAAAATTATGAACCAGCATTTTAGCCATGCCCACCAGCGCTTTTGCTTTTTGGTTGGGGTAGCTTATGCTTTTAATGTAAGTAAAAACATCTTGGGGCAAGGCAAGTGCTAAAAATTCGGCAGTGGGGAATTGCTTAAAAAGGGCAGGGGTAACTTGGTTCACACGCTTATCGGTACACTGTGCCGATAAAATTACGGCCACCAGCAGTTCAAGCGGGTTAGTGTAACGCAGCTCAGTTTCGGCCACCGGCATTTGCTTTTCGAAATAAGATAATACGCCCCGGAATCGTTCTTGCCTTGTCATCTTTTTTTTAACAAAAGTACCATTGTTAAAAAAATACAAACCAAGCGGGCATAAATTTTTTAAAATTTACGGTTACTAAATTAAATCTCACACATCATGGAAAACATCATCCTCGCATCGCACATGGGCTATTGTATTAAAATGAACAATATTAAAATGATACAACTGTGTAATAATACCGGCAATTTTAACCTGGGGCATGCCGTAAAAATTACTTATAAAAACAATGCTGCTAATGCCAATGATGATAATGAACTTACCATGCTATTTGACGACCAGCAGTGGGCCGAACTTGCCTATAACGACTGGATAAAACTGTGGCAAAAATACCTTGGCGGCTTTGATGAATTGCTTACATACGATAAAATAGCTGAAGCTGAAGCAGAATGTGAGGATGTGAAAATAATGAGGTATGGCATAAAGTCGGTAAAAATTGCCTGATTTTTAACTATCGTTGGCGGAAAATAGTCTTGCAGATAAGCGTAGTTTGCCTATAAATTTTTTAGGTATATCGAAATATTTTATACTTTAGCCGCTCAATAAAAACCAGAAAAGACTAACCCTAAAAACATGAAAAAAATCTCAATTCTGCTGGCTGCTGCTGTACTAAGTACGGGCTTGTGGTCGTGCGGTGGCGATGAAAACCACGATCACGATGGTAAAGACACTACTGCAACAACTAACGATACGATGAGTGTAGAGGACGAAACAGGCCCTACCGATAGCTACTTGCTGCCATCACCGTTACAAATTGCCTATATCTTTAAAAAATCGGGTTTAAAATACCAAGCCGGTATTGCAAACGATGTTAAGAAAGAAGCATCCTATTCAGGCAGCTACGAACAATCGTTAGGATTGGGTATTTACAGTTCGGATTTAGCGTATTGCGTTCTTAACAAACAAAAGCAAGAAGCAATCAGTTACATGAACGCAGTAAAAGCATTGTCAGATAAATTAGGCATGTCAACCGTATTCGATTCAGAATCGTTACTAAAACGCTTTGAAGCAAATGTGGTAAACGAAGATTCAGTAATGTTTATCTTGTCGGATATCCAAAGCAGATCGGATGAGTTTTTCAGCAGCAACGACCGTCAAATGTCGGCAGCAGTTGTATTCTCAGGCGCATGGGTCGAGAGCATGTACATTGCCTCAAAAATATTACCTAAAACCAAAGACAGCAAAATGGCCGACCAACTTGCAGACCAATTAGGCATATTAGAAAACCTATTAAAAGAATTAGCGAACCACAAAGACAAAGAACCTGCAATTGCCAATTTAATTACTCAATTAGAAACAGTGCAAGGCATCATTACATCTATACCAGGTGTGAAAGAAATGATGGAAAGCGAAAAACCGCAAGATGTTAAAATCAGCGCAAGCGAAGAGCAGCTAAAAACTTTGGCAGCAAAATTGGAAGAGATTAGAACAGCAATGGTTAAATAAATTGTGTAACGAGATAAAAAAAACTAATATGAACAGATACAATATATTCTTAACCCTTTTACTAGCAGCGGTAGTTGCTACAGGGTTTGCGTTTATTCAAAAATCAAAAGACTTGTGTAACCCGGTTGATTTAAAAAAGAAAACCGAGCCGGCTATGAAACCTTACACTTACGATTCGGCAAAAATGTCGCGTTTGCAATTCATGAAAAAAGGACAAAAATTTTCAACTGAAGTGCCTTTATCATTGTTTGGCCAATACAAAATTGTGTTTAACACAAGCGGTATGCCTAAAAAAGTAGGTATCAATGTTTACGATAAAGATAAATCATCATCAAAACGTAAATTACTTTTCTCTAATGCCGATTCGTTAGAAACAGATCCAGTCTTGGTTTTTAACCCGGAGAAACACACACGTAAAGTTTTTGTTGATTACGATGTGCCTGCTGATACATTAGGACTTAAAATTAAAGGTTGCCTTTACTTTATGCTGGGCTACAAATAAGCATTTTAAGTTTTTATGATATAACCGCCACGCTTTTTAGCGTGGCGGTTTTTTTTATAACAATTCCATCACTTAAAATAGTTTGCAGCATAAGCATTATAAAGTTAATTTTACTCACTCGCTTATGAAACGGCTAAAGCAAAAACTACTTATTACGTTTAGTTTCATTTCTTTCCTTGCAGGTTATGCACAGCAAGCCGAAATAAAGTTTCAGCAAATTTTATCGAAACATGGCCTGTCGCAATCAAGCGTTTATGCTATTATAAAAGATAGTAAAGGTTTCATGTGGTTTGGCACACAAGATGGCTTAAATAAATACAACGGCTATCAGATGGAAGTATATAAGCATATTCCTGACGATAGCACATCACTTTCGGATAATTACATACAATCATTAATAGAAGATAACAGTGGTAATATTTGGGTAGGAACCAATGGCGGAGGTATAGATATACTTAATCCGCAAACGCTTGCCATCACACACTTAGTAGCCGGAGACAAGTCACTTAGCAATAACAACATCAATACGCTTTTTAAAGATAAAGACGGTAATATATGGGCGGGCACATTGCGTGGGCTTAATCACATTGATGCAAAAACGAAAAAGATTACACGGTTTAATGTGCAGGTAGATTCTATATGCAATATGGATGAAATAAACATACGTGCTATTAAGCAAACCGATGATGGCGAACTGTGCATAGGCACACATGGTTACGGCCTTGTGAGGTATAAAAGCAATAAATTTTTACGCATTGATATCAAATCACTTAACAATAGCGTGGAAAATGTTGCCGCAAAATCTAACACCATTCGTGTAATTTATTTTGATAAACAAAACAATTTGTGGCTCGGCTCCGATGGCGGTGGCTTAATATTATTTGATACAAAAACCAATACAATTAAAAGCAATATTTATAATACCGGTGCCGATGTGAAAGGCGAAATAAGTGGCAACAGAATTTACTCCATTACCGAAGACGATGCCGGAAATTTGTGGTGTGCCACTTGGGGTAATGGAATTTCTATTTTGGATAAAAAAACCAAACAGTTTAACATACTTAAATATAATGCCACGCTACAAACATCCATCCGCAGTAACATAGTGCTTAATGTGTATAAAGATAACTTGGGAAATATTTGGGCCGGAACTTACGATGCAGGTGTATGTCCGTATTTCCCGGCAGCATCTAAATTCCAACATTTTATACCTGCTAACTTTTTCAATTTTGGTTTCTTAAATAATTCCATCACATCTATCATTGAAGATAACGAAGGCGTGATATGGTTTAGCTCCGTTAGTTCGGGCATTACATCGTGCAATATTCATACAGGCGAAATAGCTAATTACCAAGATATAATTTACAGAGGCACTACCACCGCTATGGCTATTTATCAAGATGTGGATAGTATTATTTGGGTGGGCGCTTATGGTTCGGGATTATCTAATTTTAATAAACGAACAGGCGATATACAATATTTTGTTGATGATGGAGCAAGCCGTTATACACCGGATAACAGCCCCATTAAAAACGGAACAATACTTTGCATAACTGGCGATAAAAAAGGCCGAATATGGATTGCAACATTAGGAGCAGGAGTTTATGTGTACGATAAAAAAACAAAAAATTTTACCAATTACACTACTAAAAATGGCCTTACCAGCGATTATATATTTACATTAAAAGTGGATAAGAACGATAACGTGTGGGTAGGCACACAAAATGGCGGAGCCAGTTATATGGATGGTAATACAGGCAAAGTGTTAAAAACATATCAGCAAGCACGAAAAGATGCGACTGGCTATAATTTTTTAAGTTCCAATAAAGTAAATCACTTTTACATTGATAGAGACGAAAATATATGGATAGCAACATCCATCGGACTTAATAAAATAGATGCTAAAACAGGCAAGCTAAAATATTATTACGAAAAAGACGGACTACCCAATGATTACGTGTATTGCGTGCTGCCCGATAACGATGGCAACCTGTGGATGACAACCAATAAAGGAGTGGCAAAACTAAATCCTAATTTAGAGAATATAGATGGCAGCGCATTTAGAAATTACGATAAAAACGATGGCTTACAAGACGATGAGTTTTCGCAAGGTGCATTTTATGTGAATCCAACAAACGGAACCATATTTATTGGAGGACTTAATGGCTTTAACACTTTTAACTCCTCAACTATTTCAAATAATAAAAACATACCGCCCATTTACATCACTGCATTTAAGCGTTTCGGTAAAGATGTTCCGCTTGATACAAATATCATCAGCAAAAAATTTATTGAACTTTCATATAAAGACAATTTCTTTTCGTTTGAATTTGTATCGTTAGATTATGTTTTTCCTGAGAAAAATAAATTCATGTATAAGATGGAAGGTCTTGATGCCGATTGGTCGGCACCCGGAACAAGCAGAATAGCAAGTTATACCAACCTTAGCGGGGGCGATTATGTTTTTAGAGTAAAAGGATGCAATAACGATGGAACTTGGAACGAAGAAGGCGTGGCAATTCATATCCGTGTAATTCCACCATTCTGGAAAACAAATGCTTTTTACATTATTTGCGCCTTGCTAATTGCAGGTTCGGTATTTGGCTACACTCGCTGGCGCACAGCATCTATAGAAAAAGAAAAGAAAGTACTTGAACAAAAAGTAGCAGAGCGCACCGAAGAGTTAGCAGAAAAAAACAGAGATATAACCAGCAGTATTCAATATGCCGAGCGAATACAGTTAGCCATTTTGCCGCCTGTGAGCGAAATAAAACAAAACCTGAAACAATGCTTTGTTCTGTATAAACCAAAAGATATAGTAAGCGGAGACTTTTATTGGTACGGACAAAAAAACGGTAAAGAAATTATTGCTGCCGTAGATTGCACGGGGCACGGAGTTCCGGGCGCATTTATGAGTATGATAGGAAGTAACTTGCTTAGCGCCATTATTATGGAAAAGGGCATCACTAAGCCATCGGAAATATTAAACTTATTGCACAATGGTGTGCAATCTGCACTAAAACAAGGCAGCAACGAAATAGAAACTTCAGACGGAATGGACTTGGCATTGTGCACCATTGACTTAAGCACTAATAGTCTGGAATATGCAGGTGCATACCGTTCGTTGGTTATTGTGCGCAATGGCAAAATAATAAAAATTGATAGTACTAAATTTCCGATAGGCGGAAAACAAATGGATACCGAACGCAATTTCACAAATAATAATGTGCAATTAAGCAAAGGCGATACTGTTTATATGTTTTCGGATGGCTATGCCGATCAATTTGGCGGTGAAAAAGGCAAGAAGTTTATGGTTAAGCGGATGGATCAGTTGCTACTCGAAATACAAACAAAAACAATGGACGAGCAAGGCGCAATATTGGATAAAACCATTGAAACCTGGAAAGGCAACCACCAGCAAGTGGACGATATATTGGTTATAGGTATCCGTTTTTAGAAATTTTTGTAATTAAACCTTTTAATTACCTTTACCGTCATAAAGGCAACCCCACTAATTTTTATAAGTCTTTAAAACAAAACACCTATGATGAACAAAAAAATAGCACTCACTTGTTTAACAATAGCTGCGGCAGCCGTTGTTACAATTATATCGTGTAAAAAAGAAGAAGTAGATACCGAAACGGTATCCGCTACCGATAACTCACTCTGCGAAGGTGAGTTTTTACGCATACTTCCGGCAACCAATGGCGTTGCTGTGGATGAGCCCGGAGTAATTGACAATCGCTGGGCCGGAAACAATAATATTTTCAATGCTTGCCCACACGATTCAATTGACCCTGCCGACACATTAAATGGCTTTCCGGTAACACTTTATTTAGATTACGGAACAACCGGCTGCGTGGGCGATGATGGCAAAACCCGGAAAGGAATGATACGTGCAGTATTTGATTCTGCATGGAACTCACCAAACGCTCGTGCTACTTTCTATTTAGAAAACTACTATGTAAATGGCGTTCGCTTTGAAGGCACTGTACAAGTGCAAAAAAATGGCAATACTATAACACAAACTATTACCGATGGCAAATGCAGCAAAACTTCGGGCAATCCATGGGAAATTCTTTGGAACTGCACACGCACGGTTCGTCAAGTATCAGGCGCTAACTCGGCAACCGACCCTACGGATGATGAATTTGAATTTACGGGAACAGCCAATGGCACTAATCGCGAAGGAAAAACTTTTGACGTAAATATCACATCGCCAATGGTAAAAACCGCACAATGCCGTTACATTACCAAAGGCACTATGGAATTAACACCCGAAGGCCGCGAAACACGCACTGTAAACTTTGGTGATGGCACTTGCGATGACAAAGCCACGCTCACAATTAAAGGCAACACATTTCAATTCACATTACAATAATAATAGCTCATTTACCTATGAAAAGCCCTGCCATAAAGTCGGGGCTTTTTTTATTAACTATTTGTGTATTTAATTGAATTAATGTATGTTTGGATGCTTAAAAAAAGACAGTAGTTCAGATAAAAATTATATTTTTGCCGTAACGCAAAGTTTATGTTAGATATTTACGATTTTTATGATAAGATGGAGCGCAACAACATTATGTTGTCATTCAAAGGTGATATAACGTCCGAGTTGCTCACTTCAATCTTACAAATAATGGAATCGAAGCTTGATAACTTACAGGAAGAACCTAAGATTAAGAAAAAGGTTTACAATGTATTGGTTGAATGTTTGCAAAACCTTTATCACCACATGGACGAAGTAGATTGGGTTGGCCCGAATGACAAAGCGAGAGCAGCCATTTTTATGATAGGCAGAGTAGATAATGCTTACAATATTATTACAGGTAACTACATAAAAGGCGACAATGTTAATGGCTTAAAAAGCAGATTAGACGAAATAAACAAATTAGATAAAGAACAATTAAAAGAATATTACAAGCAAGTATTAAACAACGGAGAAATGTCGCAAAAAGGTGGTGGCGGATTAGGGATGATAGACATAGCTCGCAAATCAGGTCAGAAATTAAATTATAGTTTTTTACCTGTTGATGATAAATACCAATTCTTTAGTTTAAATATTAAAATTGCCCAATAAATAAAAATAAAAAACAGTATGGAAAAACTTACCATTGAAGGAACACCCAAAACGCCAACCATTAACTTTGATAATGCATCAGGCACTTTATTGATTAAAGGAAGATCAATTCCTGAAAACTCAATTGAGTTTTACAAACCTCTTGTAGAAGCGCTTGAAAAATACGCTTCAAAACCATTAGGTGCTACTAATGTAAATATTCAATTAGAATATTTTAACACTAGCTCATCAAAATGCATTTTAGATGTTTTCAAAAAATTAGAAGGCATCCACAAAGGCGGAAGCGCTACTACCATTAACTGGTATTACGAGCAAGATGACGAAGATATGTTAGAGGCAGGCGAAGATTATCAAGCAATCATCAGTGTGCCGTTCAAAATGATAGAAATCGAAGAGTAATACTCTTTGTGTAAAATATAACAGGCGAAAGAACCCAATGTTCGGGATTCTTTCGCCTTTTTTTTAGCTGTAAAATTTAAGTTAAATGGATACAATACTTAAGTCGGAAAACATAGTAAAGAAGTACCACAATCATCTTGCTTTAAACGATGTTTCTATAAGAGTTCCCACCCAATGCATTTACGGATTACTTGGCCCCAATGGAGCCGGAAAAACATCGCTCATTCGTATCATAAACCAAATTACTGCTCCTGATGCCGGCAAAATTATATTTAACGGAAAAGAAATAACACCTGCCGATACCGATAAAATTGGTTATTTGCCAGAGGAAAAAGGATTGTACAAAAAGATGAGAGTAGGGGAGTTGTCGCTTTATTTAGCGCAACTGAAAGGTTTAAGCAAAGCAGAAGCGATGAAACGCTTAAAAAATTGGTTCGAGAAGTTTGAGATGACTAGTTGGTGGAATAAAAAAGTGGAAGAGCTATCAAAAGGCATGCAACAGAAAGTGCAGTTTGTAGTAACTGTTTTGCACGAACCACCGTTGCTAATTTTAGATGAACCATTTAGCGGCTTCGATCCCATTAATGCCAATTTAATCAAAGAAGAAATATTTCGCTTGAAGGCGCAGGGAACTACCATTGTACTCTCTACTCACAACATGAGTTCGGTTGAAGAACTTTGCGACCAAATTGCGCTCATTAATAATTCTAAAAAAATAATGGAAGGTGCTGTGCGCGATATTAGAAAAACCTACAGAACCAATGTGTATGAGATAGCGTTTAGCGGCAGCGCAATAGCTTTTGCTAATGCCCTATGGACTAATTTTGAAATTATAACCAAGAACGATGAGGAAGGCGTAAATAAAGTGCGTGTAAAATTGCTGAACAATAAAACAGTTAATGATTTGCTCCAAGCAATAATTCCAGCAGTTAATGTGCTTGCTTTAAACGAAGTGGTGCCGAGCATGAACGATATTTTTATCTCTAAAGTAAAAGAAACCGAACTTACACTATCATCAAACCTTACGGAATAACAGCAGATGAAATAGCCATATACCATAGATGTACAACCCGGAAATGAATACATGGCGTATTCCATGTGATCTCTAAAAATAATATACACATGAATAAAATATTTTTAATAATTCGAAGAGAGTATTGGGAGCGAGTGCGCAAACCAAGTTTTATTGTGATGACGCTATTAGGCCCTATTTTAATGGCAGCGGTTTTCGTTGTTCCTGTGTGGATTGCCATGCAAGATAAGTCTAAGCACATAGTTTTAGTAGTTGACGAATCCGGAATAACCGATTTTAAAAAAATGGCAGCTTATAACCAAATTGAAAAATACGATTATGTGAATATGAGCGAACCCGAAGCGCTGACACAATTTCCAAAATCGGATTACACGATAATGCTGTGGATACCTAAAAACATTGTTTCTAAAGGGCAAATAAACTTGTACTATAAAAAATCAGCAGGACTAATTTTAGAAGAGCGACTGCGAACAAATGTGGAGCAATTGTTCTATCAAAAATCGCTTGAGGATAATAATATTGATTTGAAAAAAATAGAATCGTTTAAGCCGCGCTATAAATTAGTTACGCAAAAGCTTGACGAGAAAACCGGCAAAGCTGTAAAAACAAGCACGCAAGTGAGCACTGCCATTGGGTTGGGTGGAGCAATTATTATGTACATGTTTATTTTTCTTTACGGTGCACAAGTTATGCGCGGAGTAATGGAAGAAAAAACGAGTAGGATAGTAGAGGTAATTGTGTCATCGGTAAAACCATTTCAATTAATGATGGGAAAAATTGTGGGAGTAGCAATGGTGGGATTAACGCAATTTGTTTTATGGATTATTTTAACAGCAGTTTTTGTAAGCATTGCGCAAGCAACCGTTTTTAAAGGAATGGACAATATTCCGGTGCAAAACAATCCAATGCAAATGATGCACCAAGGTGCAAATGTTACACAGATGAATAACGAAGCAGCACAGCTTCAAAAACAGATGTCAAACCTTCCGGAGATATATAATGATATAATGAACAGAAATTATTTTTTGATAATTGGCACATTTGTTTTTTACTTTTTGGGTGGCTATTTATTATATAGTGCATTGTTTGCAGCCATTGGCTCAGCAGTTGATAGCGAAGCTGACACCCAACAATTTATGTTTCCGGTAACGATACCCATCATACTTAGTTTTGTAGTCGCCACTTCAGTTATCGAAGATCCGGAAGGACCATTGGCATTTTGGTTTTCAATAATTCCGTTTACATCGCCTGTAGTGATGATGGTAAGAGTTCCATTTGTTAACCCCGGTTGGGAATTAGCACTATCTATGATAATGTTAGTGTTAGGTTTCATTTTTACTACATGGTTAGCTGCGCGCATTTACCGAGTAGGTATTTTAATGTATGGCAAAAAAGTAACATGGCGCGAATTAGGCAAATGGCTTTTTTATAAAAGGTAATTTTATGCGTCTTGCAGTAATTGATATTGGTACCAACACATTTAATTTATTGATAGTGGATGCGACTACTAAACCGCATAAGGTTTTACACGATTCAAAAATGGCCGTTATGCTTGGCGAAGGCGGCATTACTGACAATGTTATAAAACCTGCCGCATTTAAACGGGGTATAAATACGCTGAAAGTTTTTGCAGTAGAATTAAAAAAATGGGAAGTGAAAAGCTACTCTGCAATTGCAACATCAGCAATAAGAAGCGCAACTAATGGCGCAGAATTTTGCAGCACATCATTAAGAGAAGCTGGCATAGAAATACTCACGATCACCGGTGAAAGAGAAGCAGAGTTAATTTACAACGGGGTAAAAGCTGCAATGAATATAGGGCTGGAGCCTGTTTTGATTTTAGATATAGGTGGTGGTAGCAATGAATTTATCATCGCAAACCAAAATGAAATTTTTTGGAAACGAAGTTTTAATATGGGAATTGCACGCTTACTCGAAAAGTTTTCACCAGGTAATCCTATTACAGAAAATCAAATTAAACAAGTAGAAAAATATTTTACACTTGAATTACAGCCTTTATTTGATGAATTAAAAAACTATACTATTCAAACATTGGTAGGCTCTTCCGGCTCGTTCGATACGTTTGCCGATATGGTATCTCATCGGTTTTATGGTTACGATGTGCTAAAGAATAAAACCGAATTTACTTTTGATTTAAAGCACTATGGGCAAGTTCATCAATTTCTCGTAGTATCCACAAAAGAGCAACGTGCTGCCGATAAAGGGATTATTGCAATGCGCCTTGAAATGATTGTATTGGCATCTATGCTTGTGAATTTTATTGTTAAAAATGCAAGTATCACAAAATTAAGAATGTCAACCTATGCTCTAAAAGAAGGTGCATTGCAAGGATTGATTTCTAAAGGTTAATTTGTATTTTTGCTTGGTGTTTAAAGCAGTAAAAATATTTCTCCTCTGTTTTCTTTCCTTTTCTTTACAGGCGCAAACAGTTAATAATCGTACAATAGCAATACTTGATTTAACAGCTCGCAATACCGAAACAAATGATGCTGAGCTTTATTCAATAAAACATATTTTAAAAGTATCGGGTTTACCATTCGTGGTTACCCAAAATGTGGACAGCGCAAAACTTTTTGGACTTGTAATTGCTTCTTCCAAACTTGACGTAACAACTAATTTCACATCGGCCGAAAAGGACAGTATAGTTTCCTATGTAAATAATGGCGGTGTGTTTGTCGCTTCGCATGTTAAAGATTCTGTATTTAACAATTTGTTTGGCATAAGTGGATACAGTTATTCAACACAGCGTTACGCTGTAAAATTTAATATGCTGCTTAACGATGGCTCTTTTCGTTGGCTTAACGACAGTATGGAACAAACAATTAGCTTGGGCGATACATCTTATTCCTCAGTTTTTGGAACAAGAAGTTACACAACAAG
This sequence comes from Bacteroidia bacterium, assembly GCA_020054095.1. Lineage (GTDB taxonomy): Bacteria > Bacteroidota > Bacteroidia > JADZBD01 > JADZBD01 > JAGVMA01. The sequence goes on from JAGVMA010000031.1 coordinate 59,653, forward strand.
TGGGGCACTTTCACTTGCTTATTTTGATGATACTTCTGTAGCGGTTTCTAAAAATACTTATGGACAAGGCAAGGCGTATGCACTTGGTTTTTCATTTAAAAATTTAGTAGTTACTAACCAAACTAATAATGATTACGATGCACAGCGTCTTTATTCTAATGGTTTTGAACCAACATCAGATGCTGTTACGCTATTGATAAAAGCAATATGCACCTCAAACATTACACGAACAGTTTGGCTTCACACAAGTCCCTACAACAGTAGAAATACATTAATGGTAACGCACGATGTGGATGCAACAACCGCATTTGACACTATGCATTATTATGCCGATTATGAAAACAGCATCGGCTTAAAAACTACTTATTTGATTACAACACACTATATAAACGATGGTGTACTATCAGATTTTTACAACATTTTTACAATTCCTAAAGTTCAGTATCTGCTAGATGAAGGGCATTTTTTGGGAAGCCACTCAGTTGGCCATTTTGTAGATTTTTGTGATGAAGCTGTCTTCCCAATAGGCACTTTGGGAAATACAGCCATAAATTATTTGCCGTATAACGCAGGTAACAGCACACCAACAACAGGCGGCACTATTTTTGGCGAAACCGAAACCTCTAAACTTTTACTCGAAAATGATTTTGGAATTAACTGTAGAACATTCCGCGCTGGGTATTTATGTTTTCCGGATAAATTAGTGAACGCACTTGATACACTTGGTTACGAATACAACACCAATACTGCTGCGGGTGATGTACTCACCACTTTTCCTTACAGAAGTAAGAAAAATGCTAATACTGATGGCTTGCTTACAAATGTTTGGGAAATTCCTGTTACAATCTCCGATGTTTTTTACAATGACCCAATTAACACTTCTAACTACCCACAAAAAGTGGCAATATGGCTTGATGTTATTCAGCGTGAACAGCAGAATTATGCACCCGTTAATTTATTAATACACCCAACCCGTTATTATAAATTAACAGCACAACAAGATTTATTTAACAATCTGCCCTCGGGCGTTTTAGTAACTGACTTAGAAACCTTTGCTGATTATTGGCGCAGCCGCGACACAGTAAAGTTTTCATCCTCTATTGAAAACAATATTTTAACTATTACTATTAACTCAAACTATTTGCCTTTGCATAATGGTATTAGCTTTATAGTAGATAGTGGTCAGACATTTACTCAAATTGTAGTGCAAGATGAAAATGCTAATCCTATTTCATTTATGCAATCTAACTGGGAGCAAATTGATATTATTCTCCATTTTGGAAACTATCCTGTTTTGTCTAACAATTGGATTAAAGCACCTGATGATTTATTCACCAATTGCTTCCCAAATCCATTTACAGATAAAACCACAATTAAATTCCGGCTTGATTACGATGCATTGGTTACAATAAACGTACATAATGTTTTTGGCGATTTAATTCACACATCGGGCAAAATGCAACTTAATGCTTATGATTACGAATATGAGTTCGATGCTTCTGAGCTTTCGGCCGGAACATATTTTTATACACTACACATCAATAATAAAAGCACAGCTCGCAAAATGATAATAATTAAATAACCGCACCAATTTTTAAATTATATTTGTGTAGGTCATTTTTTCTAATCATAATCATCCCGTTTACATCTAACTAATTTTTTATGAAGATTTTATTTAAATCTCTTTCGTTGCCATTTGCGTTTACATTTCTTTTTTCGTGTGGCTCAGTAACCGACAATTCAGATAAGACAAAAAAAATAAGCGATTCGCTACCGGCAGATTTAGCGGCTTTAAATGCAAAAATCGGAACCGATACAAAAAATGCAGCACTTTATGCCGAGCGCGCGGAGTATTATTTTAGCAGAAAACAAATTAATCCGGCAATAGAAGATTTAACCCGCGCTATTAAATTAGAACCTACAAATTCCACTTACTATGCGCGCCTGTCTGATTTTCATTTTGCGAGAAACGAAACGCGCTTCACTCGCGATTTATTATACCAGGCAATAAAAATTAACCCTAATAATAATGACGCACTTTTAAAACTTGGCGAGCTTTTTTACCTTGTGAAATCGTATGACTCTGCGGTTTTTTATATCAATCGCTCCATTGCTATTCAGCCCGATAATGCAAATCATATTTCCAAAAAGGAATGGCTCTAAAAGAAGCAGGTGATACACTAAATGCAATAAAAGCATTGCAATCGTGCGTGGAAGTAGATGCAAATTACTACGATGCTCATTTGATTATTGCTAATTTATTTTCAGTAAAAAGAAATAAATTTGCGATTGAATATTATTCAAATGCCATAAACTTACAGCCATTAAATATTGACGGGCTTTATGGCTTGGGAATGTTTTATCAGAACACAAAACAATTAGATAAAGCAGGAGAAGTTTATGAGCAGATACTAAAGATTGATTCGAACCATGTGTTCACAATATACAATAAGGGTTATATCCAGTTAGTTGAAAACAATAATCCTAAAAATGCAATTCGTTTTTTCATCCGTGCCTCACAATTAGATCCTGACTATTCAAGTGCTATTTATATGCGCGGCTTGTGTTACGAAAAATTGGGCGATAAAAAATTAGCCGCAACTGATTATAATGCAACGCTAATCATAGAGCCAAGTAATTCACTTGCTTTAGAAGGACTTAAGCGGCTGTCAAAAAAATAGTGTGTAGTTGTTAAATCTTATTTGATATAACAATAAAAATTACCTTTGCCAGTCAAAATTAATTAGATGGCAAAACGCAATACCGATCATTTACCAAATGCAAAGATTACAGGCAGTACATTAAAAAAAGCTGCACGTGTTTTTGAATTTACAGGCAAGCATAAATGGAAATTATATTTAGGATTATTTTTTCTTTTGCTCACTGGCGGTACCGCTTTGCTTTTTCCTATGTTGTTAGGCGGATTGGTTAAAACCATCGAACAAAAAGATTTTAGCCAAATTGACCAAATAGGATTTTTCTTAATTGTTGTACTATCTCTCCAGTCCGTATTTTCATATTTCAGAATTTACTTGTTTGTAAATTATACTGAAAATACCTTAGCTTCACTTAGGCAAGCGGTATATGCGCACATGATAAGATTACCAATGTCGTTTTTTGTTCAAAAGCGTGTGGGCGATTTAAACAGCATGATGTCGTCAGATATTTCGCAAATACAAGACACACTAACAACTACTATCGCAGAATTTTTGCGGCAAATTATTTTAATTATCGGTGGAATTATACTGCTGCTGTTTCTTTCTCCAAAACTCACGCTGCTCATGTTGGCTATTGTTCCGGTGGTAGCAGTAGCGGCAGTTGTATTTGGCAGATTTATTCGTAAAACATCGAGGCAAATACAGGATAAAATTGCTGAGTCGAATACAATTGTGGAAGAAACTTTGCAAGGTATTGCTAATGTAAAAGCATTTGCAAATGAAATTTATGAGAACATGCGTTACAGAAAAAGTACCGAAGAAATTGTTCGCAATGCAATTAGAGGTGGAGTTTACCGTGGCGCTTTTGCATCGTTTATTATTTTTTGTTTGTTTGGTGCTATTGTGGCTGTTATTTGGTTTGGTGTTAACCTCGCTTCAAAAAACCAGCTTTATATTGGCGATTTAATTTCTTTTATTTTATACTCTGCATTTGTGGGCGCTTCGTTTGGAGGTGTAGCCGAGTTGTATGCACAGATACAAAAAGCAGTAGGTGCCACTGAACGAGTTTTTGAAATCTTAAATGAGCAAACCGAAAATTTAGAATTTAAGAAGTTAGACGAAAGTATTCGGATAAACGGAGAAGTAGAGTTCAGAAACATTGCATTTAGTTACCCTTCCAGAAAAGAATACGAAGTTTTAAAACAAATTAGTTTCATTGCTAAAAAAGGCGAAACAATTGCAATCGTTGGCCCAAGTGGTTCAGGTAAGTCAACCATCGCTTCGTTGCTTCTCCGTTTTTACGATGTAAACGAAGGGGCTATTATTATTGATGGTAAAGAATCGCAACTGTATTCGCTTACCGATTTAAGAAATAACATGGCAATAGTTCCGCAAGATGTTTTGTTGTTTGGCGGATCTATTAAAGAAAATATTGCTTACGGGAAGCCCGATGCCACAATGGAAGATATAATTAATGCTGCAAAGCAAGCAAATGCATTTGATTTCATTAACAGTTTTCCCGAAAAATTTGAAACAATAGTAGGCGAACGTGGAGTAAAATTATCGGGCGGACAGCGCCAGCGAGTAGCTATTGCAAGAGCAGTATTAAAAAATCCATCTATACTTATATTGGATGAGGCAACAAGTTCGCTCGATTCTGAATCAGAACGAGTGGTGCAAGAAGCGCTTGACAAATTAATGCAAGGCCGCACATCGTTTGTTATTGCTCATAGATTATCAACCATTCGCAATGCGGATAAAATTATTGTGATTGACAAAGGAATAGTGAAGGAGCAAGGCACACATGAGCAACTAATGCAAGTGCCCGATGGCTTATATGCTTCGCTCAGTAAATTGCAATTTGATTCGGTGTTGTAAAAACTATAAGTTTTCGAGAGGCGTACACACGCCATCGTGGCAACGATAACATTGCAGCTTGTCTTTAAACACCGATGATTTAAACAATGGTTTGCCTAACAGCAAACGCGCACATTCCTGCACCCCTTCTGTAATAGATGGATGCGGATGCATCATGTTTCCTAATTCGTGTATTCCTTTGTTCATGTGGATAAGTAACGCCACTGCCTGAATAGCGCTTGATGCGTGTTCGCCCACAGCACGCATTCCAAGCACTTGCATCTCATCGTCATCGGTTACAATTAATTTAAAAAATCCATTGGTTTTTCGCATTGCGATGGCGCGTGCAATACACGAATAGTCAACCTTTGCAATACGATAGGGAATATTTTTTGTTCTTAAATCCTGTTCGTTTTTACCCACAGCAGCCACTTCCGGATTTAAAAACATAATCGTAGATATATTTCGGTAAACCAATGGCTTTACATCTAAACCGCAAATGCGTGCAATAGCATGCCTGCCTTCACGCTCACCCACATTTACAAGCGCCACATTTGGGGTCATATCACCCACAGCCCATATATTCGGCACATTTGTTTGTGTATCATTATCCGGGATATATCCTCTTTCATCTGTTTTTACACCGGCATTTGCTAATCCCAAACCATTTGTATTTGGTACTCTTCCTATTGATAACAATGCTTTGTCTACAATTTTAGTTTCGGTTTCACCATTACTGAATTTTAAAACGTATTTTACTTTTCCGTTTACGATTTTAATTGATTGCAGCGATGCGTTTTTGTGAACAATCACCCCCTTGCTTTCAAAATTTGTGGTTACCATTGCCGATAAATCGTCATCTTCAAACGGCAAAATACGTTCAGCTTTATCAATTAAATATACTTTTGTATTTCCATAGTTTGCAAAAATCGTGGCGTATTCGCAGCCAATAACACCGGCACCAACAATTACAAGTGACTCCGGAAATTCATCTAAATGCTCAATACCATCACTCGTTAAAATTGTTTTCTCATCCACTACCACATCGTTTATTTTTCTGGGCGAACTGCCTGTTGCGAGTATGATATGTTCGGCAGTAATTGCTTTTACGCCCTCTTCTCGATTTATGGTTACTGTGTTTTTATCTGCTAAGCAACCAATGCCTCGCTCGTGAGTAAATAATTTAGAGTTGGTGGCATTACGCAATAAGTTAAGATGAACATTCAGTTGAAATTTTCGTTCAAACAAAGCATCTTCAATTACTTTTTTCGCTTCCGAGAAACGAATGTTGTAAGCAATGTTTTTTTTATCCAGTTCTTCTTTTAGTTGTGCAAATTTACTGGAGTGTTCCCACAAAGTTTTAGATGATAATGCACCATTAAATAATCCGGCACCACCAATTTTGTCTTTTTCTATCAGAATTACTTTTTTGCCAAAATCAATAGCACGCATGGCTGCAGCATATCCGGCTGCACCACCTCCTATTACGCAAATATCATAATCAAAATGCATTACTTTATTTTAGAATTTATATTGTTTCTCAGTCCCGAACACTTAGAAAGTCGCACTTTAACGCTCCCAATCACAATTGGTGTTTCTACGTATAATGGTATTTTGTTTTCATCATCTGTTACCCACACAGTCATCCCTTCACCACCTTTAAAAATTGTGCCTTCTATTAGTAATGGTTTAAATTTTATGCAATTAAATTTTCCTAATCCTTCGGCATTAAAAACCTCTTTGCCAATGTACCGGATATAAACAGGGTAAATTTTATTTTCGAGATAAAGCGTGATTGGTATTGTATCGTTTGGCTTGTGTGTGCTAAAATCTATGCAACGTGCATAGTATATTGCAGTTATTACATCAATGGTGCAGGGTGTAATTTTAACAGAATCGGTTTTTAAAATTTTACCATTGTTGATGGATGTATTTGCTTTGCTCTGTTTAAAATTAAAGTTAGCTTTTTCGGTAACACTTGTCGATCCTTCGTTTTGGTAGCGAGCAAAATAAATTGGTTTAATATTTGTAGTATCGGCATAGCTTTCAAATTTATCACGCACTTTGTAAAACCAATCGTATTTTGGGTAGGTAAATCCTATTCCGGTAAAGTGATATGCCGGAACTCTATTTTTTAATTCATAGTCAACTTTAAAAATGGCTTCACCAGCCTCCATCCAAATTACGCCCCAGTTATAATAAATTTTGTAGCTCATTATTTCGCCTTGTTTAAATGCAGTATTTGTTACGGTGCACTGCGAGTAAGCACAAGTGGAATAAAGCACTAAAGTAACAAAATAGAAAAAATGATTTTTCACTTCACTAAAGTAAATTAAACTTTGATTGATGTGAATGCCGTTTTTTGCATATTTTTATATGCTATCAAGTAACAAATGAGGAAAGCTGCAATCATTTTATTTTTATTTTTTTCTTCTTTAATTAAGGCAAAAGATAATTTTAAGGCAAAGGATAATTTAGACAGTTTGATAAGTGCATTTTATTCTGATAAGCAAGATACGGTTCGTATTAGAACATTGGTTAATATTTGCAAGTATTATAATTCTACCGATTACATGGATTCGCTCTTGCAATATGCCAAAAAGCTTGAGGGGATGGCGACTAAAACTAAGAGCAAACTTAACACCGCCAGGGCTTATTTTTATATAGGGTCAGCGTATCATGGCTATCAAATTTTTCCAACCGCCTTGGATTATTATTTCAAGGCACTATCTATGGCTGAAGATTTGCAAAACAAGCCATTGCAAGTTCGAGTAAACAATCAAATTGGGATAATTTATTCACATCAAAAAAATCAAAAACAGGCGCTTAAATACTTTATGAAATTTGCAAAAGTAGTGGAAACAATGAATGATGAAGGTACATTGGCGCGATGTTACAATAATGTTGGAATTGTTTACAAGAACTTAGGGAAAACGGATATAGCTTCTGATTACAGTTTCAGAGCATTGAAAATTTTCCAAGAATTGAATGACAGTATGGGTATTGGTTCTTGTTACAATAATATTGGTGTTTTGCTTAATATAGATAACAATAACGAATCTGCTATTGATTATCAAACCAAAGCAATGAAGATACATCAGGCAATGGGAAATAAATCAGGTGTGGTGATTAGTAAAATGAATATGGCCGAATGTTTTTTGGCACTTAATAAACCTAACGAATCTCTAAAACTATTAAATGAGATTATGCCGGTTGCTATTGAACTCAAAGATAATTGGCAGTTGCGCGATATTTATGATGGACTGTATAAAACGTATGAAAAATTAGGCGATCCTACTAATGCTTTTAAGTACCATAAGCTGTTTGTACAATTCAAAGACTCACTTTTTAATATGGATATTAATCAGCAACAACAGGATGCCGAAAATTCATACAAGTTTTTAAATAAAGAAAAGGAAATAGATCTACTCAAAAAAAATGATGAGATAAAAAATTTAGAATTAAGCCAAAGTAAAACACAGCGGTATATTTTAATTTTAGGTGGATTACTTGCATTAGTGACTGCATATTTGTTTTATATCCGTTTCAGGCAAAACCAAAAGCGCAATGTTTTGTTGCAGCTTCACAACGAAGAAATTACGCATCAGAAAAAAGAAATTACAGATAGTATTAACTATGCTAAGCGAATTCAAGAATCTATTTTGCCTCCGGAGTCGCTCGTGAAAAAGCTTTTACCCGATAGTTTTGTTTTGTACAAACCAAAAGATATTGTGAGTGGCGATTTTTATTGGGTGGAAGAATGCGACAACAAAATATTATTTGCAGCAGTTGATTGCACGGGACATGGTGTGCCTGGTGCAATGATGAGTGTGCTTGGTTTTAATTTGCTTACCCAAGCAGCTAATGAAAAAAAACTTACTAAGCCATCACAAATTTTAGAACACCTTGATTGGGGAGTTGACAAAATGCTTCGGCAATCTGCACAAACATCAAGTGTGCGCGATGGAATGGATTTGCAAGTGTGTACTATTGATTTTAAAACAAATATTCTGGAGTATGCCGGTGCGTATAACGCACTTTGGGTTGTGAAAAATAATGGCTCAGAATTTTTAGAAATAAAAGCGGATAAAAAAATAGTAGGTTTTAATTCCGGTGCCGGTACTGATGTGTTCACTAATCATACGCTGCAACTTAGCAAAGGCGATGTGGTTTATATTTTATCGGATGGTTATGCCGATCAATTTGGCGGCCCTAATGGAAAGAAATACAAATACAAGCCTTTAAAGGAAATGCTACTTTCAATTTCATTGCAGAGTATGGATACTCAAAAGCAATTACTCGACAGTACCATAGAAAAATGGCGCGGCAGTTTAGAGCAAGTAGATGATATATTAATTATTGGAGTGAGGGTGTAGCTATTTTTTCAGCAACTGTTTTTCCAATTCTTCTTCTAATTGAAACCCTCTTAAATTTTTTGCTAAAATCACTCCTTTTGAATCAATTAACCAGTTTGCAGGTATAGAGGTTACTCCATATTTTGCGCCCGCAGTTGATTGCCATCCTTTTAAATCGCTAACATGATACGCCCATGTTAAATTATCTTTCGTGATGGCTTGCAACCATTTGTCTTTTTGTTGATCGAGCGATACACTAAAAATAGTGAAGCCATTTCCACCTTTAAATTTTAAATCTTTATATTTGTTATATGCGGCAACCACTGCCGGATTTTCTTTTCGGCATGGGCCACACCACGATGCCCAAAAATCTATTAGAATTACCTTTCCTTTAATTGAAGATAGAGCTAAGCTATCACCATTTTGGTTCGGGAATTTTAAATCGGGGGCAATCATACCCACTTCGGTGCCTACAGCTTGTTGTTTTTTATTGATGAAACTGTAAGCAACAGTTATAGTTGCTGTAATTGCGGCTGCAAAAATTAATTTTTTCATTTTTGTTTGAATTTAGTGTTATGATTTACGTACAATTTCTGCGCCAAGTTTTTTCAGGCGTTCATCAATGTTTTGATATCCCCTGTCAATTTGATTAATATTAAATATTGTGCTTTTCCCTTCTGCCGATAAAGCGGCAATTAAGAGTGATACGCCTGCTCTTATATCGGGCGAAGCCATTTGTATTCCGCGCAAATTATATTTGCGACCTATTCCGATAACAGTAGCGCGATGGGGATCGCACAAAATAATTTGTGCGCCCATATCAATAAGCTTGTCAACGAAAAACAAGCGACTTTCAAACATTTTTTGATGTATAAGCACACTGCCTTTAGCTTGCGTTGCTACTACTAAAACAATGCTCAGCAAATCGGGCGTAAATCCGGGCCAAATTGCATCGCTCACGGTTAAAATTGAGCCATCAATAAAGGTGTCTATCTCGTAGCTTTCTTGTGCCGGAATGTAAATGTCATCGCCACGGTGTTCCATTTTAATGCCAAGTCGCTCAAAAGTGCGTGGAATTAAACCGAGATTTTCGTAGCTCACGCCCTTAATTGTTATTTCACTTTGTGTCATGGCAGCCAAGCCAATAAAACTTCCAATCTCAATCATATCGGGCAAAAGCCGATGCGAAGTTCCTTTAAGATATTCTACTCCTTCAATTGTTAATAGATTAGAACCTACGCCCGATATTTTTGCACCCATGCTATTAAGCATTTTGCAAAGCTGCTGCAAGTATGGTTCGCAGGCTGCATTGTAAATGGTGGTGGTGCCTTTTGCCATAACTGCTGCCATCAGTATATTGGCAGTGCCTGTTACCGATGCTTCATCTAAAAGCATAAATGCCCCACGCAAATCATTCGCTTCTACTTTGTAAAATTCGTTTTTACTGTCGTAAATAAATTTTGCGTTTAGGTTTTGAAAACCGATGAAGTGGGTGTCTAATCTTCGTCTGCCAATTTTGTCGCCTCCCGGTTTTGGAATGTATCCTTTTCCAAAACGGGCCAATAGTGGCCCCACAATCATTACCGAGCCGCGCAAGCCACCGCCTTTTTTACGAAATGCATCCGAACTTAGGTAATCAATATTTACATCATCTGCTTGAAAAGTAAATTCTTCGTGTCCTGATTTTTCTACTTTCACGCCAAGTTCTTTCAATAAGTCAATGAGCTTGTTCACGTCCACAATATTGGGTACGTTGCTTATTGTAACTTTTTCGGGTGTAAGTAGCACAGCCGATATTATTTGTAGCGCTTCGTTTTTTGCACCTTGTGGTGTAATTTCTCCTTTTAATCGTTTGCCACCTTCAATTTCAAAAATTGCCATCTTTTACTAATTCTTATTGCGGTTATTATTATTTCTGAAATTCCGATTGTTATTGTTCCGATGCTTATTGTTGCGCTTTTTGTTTTTGCTGCCATCGCCTGTAGCGCTCATGCTGCTAATTTTATTTACATTATTATTACGCATCACAAATTCGCTGCTGTGGCGCAGTGTAAAATTTTCTTTTACTTTTAATTTCCCTTTTGATAGTTCGGTAAGGTGTTGAAATATTAACTCATCATTCACTGTGTCGCGATTCCAGTTAAGGTATTGGCGTTTCATAAGATTAGCTACCAATTCTACCAAATATGTTTTCTTTTCGCCTTCTTCCACATTTATTGCCTCTTGTATTATTCCTTCCACATATTTTCCGTAATGTTTGTATCGGATTTTTGTTGCCGGATAATCTACTTTTTCGGGTTTGCTTTCTAATTTCGCACGCGATGGAATAGGGTAGGGCGAATCAACATCTAACTTAAAATCGGATATGATGAATAAGTGATCCCAAAGTTTATGTTTAAATTCTACAATATCGCGCAAGTGCGGATTAAGTGTTCCCATTACCTGAACCACTGCTTGTGCCGCTTTATTGCGCTCATCCCGATTTTTAATGGTGCAAATATGTGCTACCATTTTCTGCACATTTCGTCCGTATTCGCTAAAAATTAATAGCTCTTGCTGTGTATTGTATTCTAATTCTACTTTGTTATTCATTGGTTAATTATATTGGCTAAAAGTACTAAAAATGTATTTAGTATGAAGTACAAAGTATTTAGTATGAAGTATCAAGAAATATGTACAATGTAAAGTAAAGGTCTAAACTTATTTCAGTTAAGTAAGCAATAACCTATTTGCTGTATAAAACCCAATTAGATTCGCCTACATGATATTTGTAGCCTATACCAAAATTTAGTGGTTTCACATTTAGCGTGTCCGTTTTGTATGCTTTTACAAGTGCAGGTTGTTGTTTGCTGCCGAATAGTTTTATCGGTCCAATATAAGTTCCGTATAGTTTGTGCTTAAAATTATTGAGTGTAAAATAGTTGTGTGGTATGCCCGAGTCATCTTGCAACACTATTTTACTTTGTTTTAAAATTATGTTTCTGATCCCGCTAAAATCGTTATTAAACATAAGGTAAGATGCTGACTTAAGCATAGTGTAAACTACCTGTTGTTTTTTAAGGTAAAGCATAAACTCGGGATATTTATAATATAAACCGCTATTAGAAATATCTACAGAAAAGTAATACAGCTTGGCCTCATGTGTACTATCGGATTTGCAATAGGTAATTTCCACTCCGGGCACACGCGTGTTTTTTTTGTTTGGTAAATTATCTGCTGTAATTATTCCGTTTTTATCAATTTGAATTCCGCGAACATCAAGCACGCGATTGTTGGTTCTTTCAAGCAAAAGCATCAGCAAAGGCACAGTGCCATTTATTTTTAAATCGGTTCGCATAGCAATGGTGCGAAAAAAACTAAAATTTAAAACAGCATAAAGGGCGTCATTTGCCTCTTTGATAAAACTATTAACCGAATCTTTATTGCTTGTGTTTTGTAGAGGAACTTTCCCAACTGCTTCCAAGCCAATCATAATACTGGTGTCTGCATTTTGAAAAAACATATTTCCGTGCAGCACATCAGGGCCACTAAATGGGTAAAAAAATTTGAAGCGCTTAGTGTTTAATTCGCTCATTTCATCATAAGCCCATTCGCGCAGCGTAAGTACACGCTCGGTATAATATTTTTTCCAGTTTATATCGGCCGTATCATGGTATTGTTTCCATGCCAAATTGTTAAGTAATGCTGTATCTAATACGCACCCGTTTTCGGGCAACATGCCGGCAATGTAGCGCGCCATATCGTTATAAAAACGATTGTATTTCTTGCCGATTTTTTTGAACGTGGGCGTTAACGTATCAATCGCTGTGATGGCGCTTTCAAGTTTTTTGTTTTTATTGTTGCCCAGCCATGCAATATTTACGGCAACTACTATTAAAACAAGAGTTATTTTCAAAAATCGGGGATGCATTTTTACAGGCGGCAAACATACTTAATAATAACTCATAATAATTGCTATTTTTAAAACATGGAAAACATAGACGGATTATTTAACACTGAGAAAAATGATGAGCGAAAAAGTAAAACGCGCCAACTACTTATTGTAACTACCATCATTTGGGGTGTGCTTTTATTACCATCGGGCTTTATTGCATTAATGAGTGCTATGATGTTTGATGCGCCCGGCTCGGAAGAAAACGGGCTATTATGGTTTTGCTTTTTCAGTTTTCTTAGTTTTCCGCTAATGTGCCTATTTGCATTTTTTGGCTGGATACCTTATGCCTACAGCAATTTTAAATTAGCGAAACTCATTGCGCTTTCACCAATTTTGTCTGCCATTTTTGTAATTGTAGCGCTGTTCTTTTTGGGAGCAGGCGGTGCATTTTAGGCCAATATATTTTTAAATAACTTTTTTTATTGAGTTTATATTTTTATATATTTGTTTGTCAGATAGATAAACACTAACGATAAAAAACAAAAATTATGGAAGGAAACGGAAATGATGCCGGGAAACAAAAAGAAGAGATTTTTTCAAAATCCGTACGTGCCGGTAAACGAACTTACTTTTTTGATGTGAAGGCCACGCGAGGCAACGATTATTACCTCACTATCACCGAAAGTAAAAAACGATTTGGCGATGATGGCAAATTTTTTTACGAAAAACACAAAGTGTTTCTTTACAAAGAAGACTTTGACAAATTTGCCGAAGGGTTAAACGAGGCTGTGGGCTTTATTAAAGCTAATTCTCCTGAAATGCCTGTTCAGGAAAACACGAGTAATAATAATTCAAACAATAGCTCGGATGTTAAGTTTGAAGATTTAGGCAACTAAAATTATAAATACAACATACCTTAAACCCACACCCAAAATGTGGGTTTTTTATTTGCCAAAATTCCAACATAAAAACTATTTTTGCGCCCTATTATGGCAAAGTTTAACAAATTACGTGTAGCCGATGTTCGCACAGAAACCGCTGATTGTGTATCAGTAGCTTTTCATGTACCCGATGCATTAAAAACAGATTATGTATTTAAAGCCGGACAGTATTTAACTCTAAAACTTTTTGTTGGTGGCGAAGAATTGCGCAGGTCGTATTCAATATGCACCAGCCCGGTAGAAAACGAATTGCGCGTGGCAGTAAAGCGTGTGCAAGGTGGCAAAGGCAGTAATTACATTAATGATAAAATTAAACCTGGCGAAGAGATTGACGTGATGACTCCAATGGGTAGTTTCCACAGCTTAATGCACCCATCTCATAAAATAAACTATGTGCTATTTGCAGGTGGCAGCGGAATAACTCCCATGCTCTCAATTATTAAAACGGTGCTTAGTGCCGAACCTAACAGTACTATTCAGTTGTTTTACGGAAACCTAAATGAGCAAGCCACTATTTTCAAAAAACAAATAGATGCGCTTGCGGCTGAAAACAGTAATCGTTTAAATGTGTATTATATATTTGATAAGCCGCAACAAGCAACCGATGTGCTTTTTACAGGCCTAATGACTAATGAGAAAATAACTGAGTTGGTTAGTAAATTCGTTAACACACAAGTTGAGTCTGAGTTTTTTATTTGCGGCCCATCAGTTATGATGGAAAACGCAAAACAAGTGATAGAAGGCAAAGGAATTGCAAAGCAAAAAATTCATATTGAATACTTTACATCCGTAATAGCTGAAACCACTGCAGCAGAAAAGAAAGTGGAAAGCGGTGCTGGCGGAGAAAGCACCGTAACGGTAATTATGGATGGCGCGGAAACTACCATGCAACTATCAGAAGGCGGAAAAGTTATATTAGACGCAGCATTAGATGCCGGTGTGGATGTGCCTTATGCTTGCAAAGGAGCCGTTTGCTGCACTTGCCGAGCTAAAGTTTTAGAAGGTAAAGTAAAAATGGATAACAATTTTGCACTTACCGAAGATGAAGTGGCCGAAGGGTTTATACTCACCTGCCAGGCACACCCATTAACGCCAGTTGTTAAAGTAGATTACGATTGCTAAACTTTCATTATAGTACAATACAAAAAATCCCCGCCTATGGCGGAGATTTTTGTTTTATATAAAGAAAGCGGTACTTAAATTAAAATTCCAATTACGCACACATCGTCCACCTGCTCGTGGTTGCCTTTCCAGTTTTCAAAAGTTTCGTTTAGTATTTTCTTTTGGTCTTCCATTGGCTTTGTATGTATTTCAAGCAGTTTTTCTTGTAATTGTTTGTACTTAAATTTTTTGCCTTTATCGCCACCAAATTGGTCGGCATAACCATCCGTAAAAGTGTAAATTACATCTCCTTTTTTCAAATCAATGGTGTGTAATGTAAACGGAGCAA
This sequence comes from Bacteroidia bacterium, assembly GCA_020054095.1. Taxonomy (GTDB): domain Bacteria; phylum Bacteroidota; class Bacteroidia; order JADZBD01; family JADZBD01; genus JAGVMA01. Next base: position 74,787 of record JAGVMA010000031.1, read on the forward strand.
CATTTTCTTGGTATTTACCTACCGGCATTTTATCCGCTTTATATTCGGTAATTTGTCCGCCACGCATTAGCCAAAGAGGATTGTTTGCAGCAGCAAATTCAAGTTTCATGTTAGCAAAATCATAGGCACATAGCACGCAATCCATACCATCTTTACTTTCCTCTTCACTTCCTTCCGGATTTAAAGATGCGATGATCCCTGTGCGCATATTGTCTAAAATCTCATTCGGGTGAACAAGGTTTTTTTCTAAGATAGACTCATTAAGGTAAGATATGCCAAGCATACTCATGAATGCACCCGGCACACCATGTCCGGTACAATCTGCTGTACACATGTAAAAAATTTCGTTTTGTTTGCCCACATGTTTATGAGAAAGCGCATAATAAAAATCACCACTTACAATGTCTTTAGGTTTGTAGTAGATAAAAAATGGTTTTGTTTCGGTGCCTGTCATAGTTGTAAATTCTTGATGAATAAAAGTATGATTTTTTTGTAAACTTAATCAATTTTCTTTTCAAAGAAAATGAATGATGATTTTTTAAATTAAATTTGCATTCATGCGCATTACATTTTTAGGAACCGGAACTTCGCAAGGCGTGCCCATCATTGGTTGTAATTGTGCGGTTTGCCTTTCGGCTGACGAAAAAGATAAACGATTGCGTTCTTCGATTTTAGTTGAACTGAACAATAAAGTATTGGTAATTGATACAGGCCCCGATTTCAGGCAACAAATGCTCCGTGCGCAAGTGAAAAAATTAGATGCAGTACTTTATACGCACGAGCACAAAGATCATTTGGGCGGAATTGATGATATACGTGCATTTAACTACATACTCAAGAAAAAAATGCAGGTTTACGCAACACCGCAAGTTGAAAAAGCAATAAAGCGCGAAATACCTTATTCGTTTGATGAGCACAAGTATCCGGGTGTGCCCGAGTTAGAGATAACTAATTTTGATGATGCACCTTTTGAAGTGGAAGGTGTTAAGGTAATTCCTATTAAAGTCTATCACCATAAGTTGCCTGTTTATGGTTTTAGGATTAATGATTTTACTTATATAACGGATGCCAATTTTATTGCTGCTGATGAAATTGAAAAAATAAAAGGAAGCAAAGTGCTAGTTTTAAATGCGCTGCGCAGAGAAAAACACATTTCGCATTTTACATTAACCGAAGCTGCTGCTATGAGCATAAAAACAGAAGTGCCACTTACTTATTTTACCCACATTAGTCATCAGCTTGGCAAACATGCCGATTTAGAAAGGGAGCTGCCGCCACACATTCGCCCCGCATACGATGGACTTATACTGAATTTATAAAAATGAAGAAATTACTTTTACTACACGGTGCCATTGGTGCAAAAGAGCAACTTAATGAGTTAGCTAAATACCTTTCGGGATATGAATTGCACACACTTAATTTTAGCGGACATGGAGGAGAGCCAATGCCCGACAAGTTTTCGATTGAAAATTTTGCCAATGATGTTATCCAATATTTAGATAAAAACAAGATTGAACAAATAAATATTTTTGGTTACAGTATGGGTGGCTACGTGGCGCTATATTTGGCAGCCAAGTATCCACAGCGAGTGGAATCTGTATTTACGCTCGCCACAAAATTTGATTGGACAATTACAGGTGCAGAAAAGGAAGTAAAAATGCTGAATCCCGAAAAAATCACAGAAAAGATACCTGCTTTTGCCGATGCACTTAAGTTGCGCCACGCTCCTTCCGATTGGAAACTGGTTTTGAATAAAACGGCAGAAATGATGATGAGTTTAGGAGCAGCACCTGCTTTAAATCAACATTTGTTATCATCTGTAAAACAAAAAGTTATAATTTCTGTTGGCGATTTAGATAAAATGGTTTCCGTAACCGAATCGGAAAAGGCAGCTGCGGTTTTGTCCAATGCCAATTTCTTACTTTTAAATAATTTCCCACACCCTATAGAGCAAGTAAATACAACTGATTTGGCACAAAAGCTCATCGCTTTTTTTGTATAAGTATTTTTTTGGGATTGTCAGGTTATTAACAATTATCGGTTTATTTCTTAGTCGAGACAAGCTCAATGTTTATGGGCTAATGACATAATTTTGTCGGATACTAACAACTTATAAACAGCTTATACAATGGTTATTAACATTTTCTCTTTTTTGCTGATAGGCCTCACTTCAGGTACGGTATCGCACCTGCACAACTCTGATTTTGCAGCCAAGCAAAAGCAAGACATCGTAAAAAACAAAATTAAAGCAGTAACGGGCTACACGTACTCGTTTGCAAAAGGCAAACTGCAAAAAAAAGGAATCAAATCTTCGTTGGAGTTATTTGACGAAAATGGCAACCTAACTTCCGAATCCTTTTTTAACGAAAGGGGCGAAACTTATTACGAATACTCGCACTATTATAATGCCGATGGTATTGAAATTAAAAGTGTGGGCATTGAACGGAACAAGCCGTTCTATAATATTTGGGTTTACTCTGTAAACGATTCGTTGAATACATTTACTCGCCACCACGAAAAAACAAAAATTAACAAGCAAAAGTGGATTACTTATTTTGACAAGAATGGCGTGAAAATAAAACAAGAGCAATATGACAAAGAGGGATTGTTTGCCTTCACTACACTATTCGCTTACAATGCAGCAGGCCAGTTAACCACTAAAACCGAAGTGGATGGCTACGGAAATGCTTATAAGATTTACAATTACACCTACGATAAAAAAGGATACATAGCAACCATGACGGAGTCTTATGCCGACAATGTAATTTACTTGCAGCATAAATATGGTTACGATAAAATGCATAATCTAACATCGCATACAATAAGCAATGCGCGTGGCGAGGCAACAAACATGACTTTGTTTACCTACAACTATTACAAATAGTTTTTATTACTTTTCGAAGATAAAAGGGAATGGCACCAATGCTATTCCCTTTTTAGTTATATTCGCTGTCCTTAAAACCTGCGCACGTATGCAGGTGTAAAAGAAAAGAAATATGATAAACATAACATTACCCGATGGACAGGTAAAACAATACCCAAAGGGAACTACCGCAATGGACATTGCAAAATCCATAAGCGAAGGATTAGCGCGCAATGTGCTATCAGCAAAGGTAAACGGAGAAGTGGTGGATGCTAACTTGCCAATTGAAACCGATGCAACATTTACATTACTCACTTTTAACGATGCGCAGGGTAAAGAAACAATGTGGCACTCTACCGCCCATTTAATGGCGGAGGCGCTTGAGTTTTATTATCCGGGTGTGAAATTTTGGGTGGGGCCGCCACTCGAAAATGGTTTTTATTATGATGTGGATTGTGGTACTTATGTACTATCAACCGATGATTTTAAAAAGATAGAAGATAAAATGCTGGAGTTGGCAAGGCAAAACAATCCTTATCTGCGTAAAGCAATTTCTAAAACAGATGGAATAAAATACTTTACTGAAAAAGGCGATGAGTATAAATTAGATTTGCTTCAGAACTTGGAGGATGGTAATATTACTTTATACACACAAGGTAATTTTACTGATTTGTGCCGTGGGCCGCACATTCCCCACACCGGTTTAATAAAAGCCGTGAAACTTACTGCATTGGCAGGTGCCTATTGGAAAGGCGATGAAAAAAACAAACAGCTTACACGTATTTACGGCATCAGTTTTCCGAAACAAAAAGATTTGGATGAATACTTAAAAATGCTTGAAGAAGCTAAAAAGCGCGACCATCGCAAACTAGGTAAAGAGTTAGAGTTGTTTACGTTTTCGGAAAAAGTGGGAATGGGATTGCCTTTGTGGCTACCAAAAGGAACAGCAGTGCGTGAGCGCTTAGAACAATTTATGCGCAAAGCACAAGTGCAGGCAGGTTATTTGCCGGTGGTTACTCCGCATATCGGAAATAAAAATTTGTACATCACATCAGGCCACTATGAAAAATATGGTAAAGATTCGTTTCAGCCGATTAAAACACCGCACGAGGGAGAAGAGTTTTTTCTGAAACCGATGAATTGTCCGCACCATTGTGAAATATATAAAGCATCGCCAAAATCGTATAAAGATTTGCCGGTGCGTTATGCCGAATTTGGTACCGTTTACCGTTACGAAATGGCAGGCGAACTACACGGGTTAACTCGTGTACGTGGATTTACACAAGATGATGCACATTTATTTTGCAGGCCAGACCAAGTGAAAGAAGAATTTTGCAAAGTGATAGACTTAGTGCTTTATGTTTTTAAAGCACTAAACTTTACTGATTATGTGGCACAAATATCTTTGCGCGACCCTGAAAACAAAGCAAAATACATAGGTAGTGATGAAAACTGGCAGTTGGCTGAGCAAGCAATTATTGAATCGGCTAACGAAAAAGGATTGAAAACATTTGTAGAATTAGGCGAAGCAGCGTTTTATGGCCCTAAGTTGGATTTTATGGTGAAGGATGCGCTTGGCAGAAAGTGGCAATTGGGAACGATACAGGTAGATTATAATTTGCCAGCGCGATTTGAACTTGAATACACCGGAAGCGATAACCAAAAACACCGCCCTGTGATGATACACCGCGCGCCATTTGGCTCGTTGGAACGATTTGTGGCGGTGCTTATTGAACATTGTGCGGGTAATTTTCCGCTGTGGCTAACACCTGAGCAAGTGTACGTTTTACCTATCAGTGATAAGTATAACGACTATGCTAAAAAAGTTTGTCAGTTGCTGAATAATTACGATATTCGCGCCCTTGTTGACGAACGTAACGAAAAGATAGGCAAAAAGATACGCGATACGGAGCTTAAAAAAATACCTTTTATGCTGGTGGTGGGAGAAAAAGAAATGACCGATAACGCAGTGGCGGTTCGTAAACATAGCGAAGGCGACAAAGGCACGATGACCATTGAAGCATTTGCAGAACTGATAAAACAAGAAATAAATGGCCAGTTGGCCTAATGTATAACTAAAAACGAAGTACCATAGCAGCACCAATACAATACCAAAAAAAGCCGGGATCTTACCAGCAACGTCCGCGATACGGAGCTAAAAAAGAAGAGTTACACGCGATAAACGAAAAAATAAAAGCGCGCACTGTGAGAGTGGTGGGCGAAAACGTAGAACAGGGCGTTTACCCTATTGAGAAGGCATTACAAATTGCCTCAGATTTGGGAGTAGATTTGGTAGAAATATCGCCTAATGCCGATCCTCCGGTTTGTAAAGCAATAGACTATAAAAAGTTTTTGTACGAACTGAAGAAGAAGCAAAAAGAAATGAAAGCTAACACACAAAAGGTGGTGGTGAAAGAAATTCGTTTCGGACCGCAAACGGACGACCATGATTTTAATTTTAAGAAAAATCATGCGATGAAGTTTTTGCAAGAAGGATCGAAAGTGAAAGCATTTGTGTTTTTCAGAGGTAGGTCAATAGTATTTAAAGAGCAAGGTGAAATGATACTATTGCGCTTTGCTAATGAGCTGGAAGAATATGGAAAGGTGGAACAATTGCCACTGATGGATGGAAAGAAAATGCAAATGGTGATAGCACCAAAGAAAAAATAAGTTTAAAATTTAATGTTTGAAGTTGAAAGTTTAGGGAGCTGGTAAAAGTAAAAATCAATAAAATAAAAATAGAATAGATATGCCAAAAATGAAAACTAACTCGAGTGCTAAAAAGCGTGTTAAAGTAACAGGCTCGGGTAAACTAAAAAGAAAGCAAGCGTACAAGCGCCACATTCTTACTAAAAAATCTACGAAAAGAAAACGTGCATTAGTAAAAACTGCATTAGTTCACACTTCGGATGAGGGAAGAATGAAACAATTGCTTGGCTTAGGAAAATAAAAGTTAAATCAATAATGTAAAACCCGATGGCGGGCTTTAACAAGATTCTTCCCAAAGAGGAACGCCTCCATCAAAAAACCAAAAACAAATGCCACGTTCAGTAAACAATGTTGCTTCAAGGGCAAGAAGAAAAAAGGTTCTGAAAAGAACTAAGGGTTATTGGGGTGCACGCAAAAATGTGCTCACTATAGCAAAAAACGTGTGGGAAAAAGGACAGACCTATGCCTACCGCGATCGTAAAACAAAAAAACGCAATATGCGTGCTGTGTGGATACAGCGTATTAATGCCGGTGCTCGTGAGCACGGATTAAGCTACTCACAACTAATAGGTAAAATGGCGGAGAAAAATGTTTCGCTTAGCCGCAAGGTGCTTGCCGATTTAGCGATGAATCATCCGGATGCTTTTAAAGCTGTGGTGAATTCGGTGAAATAGAAGTTTATTTAATAAGTAAAAAAAACTCCGCCTTGAAAAGGGCGGATTTTTTTTTATAAAAAGCAAATCAACGTATCTATTGAAAAAATGAAGTCAACAGATATGTTGATTACGTTCTTTTTTATAAATCAATTATTCAATTGTAAAGGATGACAAAAAAGGAGCTGCTTTTCCTAATTCGTGGTAATGGCTATCTTTAGCGGATGAAAAAAATGATTTTTCTTGCAGCAGTTTTTATGGCTGCTACATCATGGGCACAAAACAGCTTTGTAACCGATAGCTTGGATAAATACATAGTGCGCGAAATGCAAAAATGGCAAATACCCGGATTGGCGGTGGGTATAGTTAAGGATGGAAAAGTGGTATTGACAAAAGGTTATGGTTACACGGATTTGACGAGTAAAAAGCAAGTGAACGAAAACACGCTTTTTCAAATTGCATCTAATTCAAAAGCATTTACAGGAACATCTATTGCCTTGTTACATTTCCAGAAGCGTTTATCGCTTGATGATAAGGTTACAAGTTGGATGCATTATTTTAAACTAAAGGATGATTATGCAACTACTAATGCCACCATCCGCGATATGCTCACACACCGCATAGGGTTTGAAACTTTCCAAAGCGATTTTTTAAATTGGGGTTGCAACCTTACGCGCAGAGAAATTATTTACAATATGCGCAATGTAAATCCGGCAAATGCTTTTAGAGCAAAATATGGCTACTGCAATGCAGGTTTTTTGGTGGCCGGAGAAATTATTCCGCTTGTTACCGATTCAAGCTGGGATGATTTTGTGAAATACCATTTTTTTGTTCCGCTTAAAATGCAACGCTCCACCACCGTGTGGAAGGGAATTGCAATAGATGATAACGCTTGCAAGCCTTATACAATTGCCGATAACAAATTAGTAGAAATGCCTTATGTGAATATTGATAACCTGGGGCCGGCTGCATCTATTAACTCGTGTGTAAAGGATTTGGCAAACTGGCTGCTGATGCAATTAGACAGTGGAAAATTTGAAGGCAAACAGGTTTTACCTTGGAAAGTGCTTGAGCTAACACGGACATCGCAAATGCTGGTGGGCGACCAAAACAGTAAACTATTTCCGCAAAAACATTTTAATACTTATGGCTTGGGTTGGTTTATGGAAGATTATAATGGCAAAAAAGTAATTAGCCACGATGGCGGTGCTAATGGTTTTGTTACCACCACTTGTTTTATTCCTGAATTAAATTTGGGCATCACCGTGTTAACTAATACCGATGCCAATAGTTTTTACGATGCATTGTGTGCTCAGATAATAGAGTCGTACATGCAATTGCCGTATAGAAACATAAGCGAACTCTATTACAAGACCTTTGCTAATAATGCCAATGCGGATCAAAATCAAATTAACGCTTGGCGCGATGAAGTGAAAAACACCAAGCAACCAACTATGCAATTGTCGGCATACACGGGTATATTTAAAAATGAAGTGTACGGAACGGTTACTGTTAAAGAAGAAAAAGGAATGCTGAAAATATATTTTCAATATCATCCGCAATTGGTTGGTAACTTAGCGCCTATGAAAGACAATCGGTTTTTGTGTACGTTTTCTGATCCCGAATATGGTGTAAAAGTTTTTCCGTTTGAAACAGTAGGCGGAAAAACTACTGCGGTAACAATTACTGTAAACAATTTTATTGATTTTTTTGAATACAAATTTATTAAGCAATGATATACGAGTTTGATGGCTATATACCCGTGATAGACGAGAGCGCTTTTATACATCCGCAAGCATCAGTTATCGGTAATGTGATTATTGGCAAAAATGTTTTTGTGGGTGCGGGTGCCTGCATTCGTGCCGATTTTGGCGAAATAATAATTAAAGATGGTGCTAATGTTCAGGAAAATTGCACGATACACATGTTTCCGGGTGTAACCGTTTTGCTTAACGAGAATGCACACATTGGCCATGGCGCAATTATACATGGTGCTACGATTGGTAAAAATTCCCTTGTGGGTATGAATGCTGTGCTAATGGATAATGTTATAGTAGGCGATAACAGCATAATAGGCGCACTTAGTTTTGTACCCGATGGAATGAAAATTCCGGCAAGAATGATTGCAGTGGGCAACCCTGCAAAAATTGTGAAACAAGTTTCGGATGAAATGATAGAATGGAAAACAAAAGGCACGGAACTTTATCAGCAATTAGCGGCTAAGTGCACGCAAAGTTTAAAGCCCTGCGAGCCACTAAGAATAATGCCTGCCGATAAAAAAAAACAAGAGGATGTTTTTAAAACTTGGAACAAGACCAAAGAATGAACGATAAAATTTTTTTTTTGAGAAACAATTTTCCGCAATTGCTTTTAACGCTTAACGGAAATGAAAAGGGAAAATGGGGGGTGTTAAACGCACACCAAATGATAGAACACATGGCCGATGCTTTTATGGCTGCAAGTAAAAAAATAATTTTGCCACAGTTACTAAAAGGCGAACAAATGGAAAAGTCACAGGCATTTATGCTAAGCGATAAACCATTTAAAGAAAACACCGATAACCCACTGTTACCGAAAGAGCCGCCTTCCCCTAAATCTGCAAATGTACCCGCTGCGGTTGAAAAGCTAATAGCAGAAATAAATTATTTTATTGATGTTTATGAAACCGGAAAAGTGCAAACTACTATTAACCCATTTTTTGGCGAATTAAATTTTGAGCAATCAGTACATTTGTTGCATAAGCATGCAATCCATCACTTAAAACAATTTTCGTTGATATAAACGTATGTTGAAAATTAAAAAATCGCGCATACCCAAAGCCGGTAAAGGATTATTTACTACATCGCAAATTCGTAAAGGCGACTTGATAGTGGAATACAAAGGCGAAAAATTAACATGGGCACAATGCGAAAAGCGCTACGGTAAAAAAATAGACCAAGCAAAATATTTGTTCTATGTGTCAAAAAACAATTGTGTGGATGCCGAATTTACGCAAGAAGAATTAGCCCGATATGCCAACGATGCCGAAGGATTAGTGAAAAAACGAGGGTTGAGTAATAACAGTGAATATTGTATTGTAAAAGGCAAACCTTATATTATTGCTACCAGAAAAATTAATAAAGGCGAAGAAATTTTTGTGGATTACCAGCGCGAGTATTGGGAAGCGATAGAGCTTGCTAATTGATTTTTAGAATCAACCAGCCACACTGTAGCAAAGCCAAGTTGCCAATAAAAATCCGGAAACGGTTACAATTAACTTTTTAAAATTAAAGCGATGGTTTTCGGAGCTTTCGAAAAGTATGGTGGTGGAAACATGCAAGAAAATTCCTATTACAATAGCAAGCAATAAATTGCCGTGCTCGGCAATAAAAGAGATTTTATCATTTAGTAAATATGCTGCAATGCTGCCAAGCGGGGTCATGCATGCAAAAATAGTTAACCACAGTGCTGCTTTAATTTTTGTTAATCCAGCGTGCAACAATACACTCATTAGTGCAATTGCAATAGGTATGTTATGTAAAATTATTCCGCTCACAAGAGCATTGTCGGTAGAGAAGGGAATAGGTATTCCTTCAATAAATGAGTGTATAGATAATGCAAGCAGCATTGTAACGGGGAAGTTACTTTCGTTGTGGTGATGGTGATGAACGTGCCCGTGTTCAATACCTTCAGAAAAATATTCAATAAGAATTTGCAACATAAATCCGGCTAAAACAAAAATGCCTGTAGTGATAGATGCATTGGTATAGGTTTCGGGAATGAGGTGCAAAACAGTTATACCTAAAATAAATGCCCCACTAAATGCTAAAATTAATTTTAGCACATTGCTGCTTATTTTTAAAAACAATAAAAGACTGCCGCTGATAATAACAGTTATAAATACAAATACTAATGGAATAAGTTGTAACATCTATTTCTTTTTTGCTGCTATTATTAATCGTTGGCTTTCGGTATTACTAAATGGTTGCAGTGTGTAATCTCCCCAAATGCTTAGTACATCTAATTTGTTATTAGTAAGGAATTTTTCAAAATCGGTAAGCGTAAATAATTTTACTCGCTCACAGTAATTATATTTTTTTCCATCATCCGTTATGGCAATGTGTTTTAGTAAATTATTTGCTTCCACTTTTTTATTGATTGTGAAATTAACTTCGTTAATTTTTTTTGTTTCGGTGCTAATTAAATTCTTGAGCACAAATGTAGCATTGAAATAATCAATAATAAAAATGCCACCCGTTTTTAATGATTTAGCTGCATTGGCAATTACCGTTTCGTTATCGGTATTGGATTCAAAATATCCGAAGCTGGTAAATAAATTAAGTGTGTAATCAAAATAATTAGTGCGAAAAAGTTTACGCATATCGTGTTCGTAAAAATTAAGTGTATCGTTTTCGTGTTGCTTAGCTGCTTTAATACTTTCGGCCGATAAATCTGTTCCGCACACATCGTAACCTAATTTATTTAGGTAAATGCAATGCCGGCCTTTGCCGCATGCCATGTCCCACACTTTTGCTTGTGGCTTTATTGATAATTGCGTTGCAATATTTTTAATAAATAATTCTGCTTCGGCATAATTACGATTACCGTAAAGCAAATGATAATAAGGTGTGTTAAACCAATGTGCGAACCAATTTTTGTCGGCTATCATTTTCTGATAACAGTTGTGGAGTTACCTTGTGCTGCCGGAGTTAAAACAATATCTAAAATATTTACGTGTGCCGGGCGAGTGGCTGCCCAGTAAATTGCTTCGGCAATGTCTTCGCCTTTTAGCGGATCTATTCCGTTGTAAACTGTTTTGGCGCGGTCAGCATCTCCTTTAAATCTAACTAAAGCAAATTCTGTTTCGGCAAGGCCCGGTGCTATGCTTGTTACTTTAATTCCGTGTTGCACTAAGTCAATACGCATGGCTCGGTTAAGCGCATCCACTGCATGTTTTGTAGCACAGTAAATATTTCCGTTTGGATAAACTTCTTTACCTGCCACCGAACCAATATTAACGATATGTCCTTTTTTATTTTCAATCATGATTGGTGCCACGAGACGAGTCATATAAAGCAATCCTTTTATATTGGTGTTTATCATTCGCTCCCAATCGTCTATTTCGCCTGTTTGTATTGGACTAAGCCCCACTGCCAATCCTGCGTTGTTTACAAGCAGGTCAATGTTTTTCCAGCTACCTGTTATTGATGCAATTGCGTTTTTTACTTCATCAAGCTGAGTAACATCAAATGATAGTTCTGAAATTTTCACGTTGTATTTTTTGCTTAATTCTGCTGCCATGCTTGCGAGTCGCTCTTTTCTTCTTCCGCAAATAATAATATCCCATCCATTTTTCGCAAAGAGTTCGGCTGTAGCTTTGCCAAAACCTGCAGTGGCGCCTGTAATTAAAGCAATCATAATTAGTTGTTATTTAATTTGCTGTGTTTTTTTCCGTATACAAAATATACTGCAAGGCCTAAAACTAACCAGCCGATAAACCAAGCCCAGTTATTTTTTGTCATTCCAGTTAAAAGATAAAGGCATGAAACTAAGCCAAGCAAAGGAATGAGGGAATATTTTTTCAGGAAACAAAGTAAAGCAAGTAGGATGCAGGTGAGCCAAAAAATAATGGTTGCAATTTTCACAGTAGCCAAATCCATAAAACTTAATTTTCCATTTACATACTCTTCGTTGCCTGAAAAATTAAAATCAAATATATCGGCAAAGTAGCCGCTGTGTGCTATTCCTTGTTCATCGGTATAGGTTGGGAATTTTAAAAGCAAAAACACAGCAGCAGCTATAAGCATAATTGGAAAAATTAATTGAGCATTAATATACGGCATGTGAAATTTTCCTTCTTGTTTTGGTCTGCGCGGAATTAGTAAAACACCACCGCAAACTAAAACAAATGCGAATAGTGTTCCGATGCTGGTAAAATCGAGTACGAAAGTTTTGTCAGTAAATAATAACGGAATACCTACTACCATTCCGGTTAGTATAGTTGAAAAGCCCGGTGTTTGATATTTTGGATGTATTTCCTGAAACTTATTTGGCAGCAGTCCATCGCGGCTCATGCTCATCCATATTCGTGGTTGTCCCATCTGGAATACAAGTAATACGCTCGTCATTGCAACCACAGCGCATATTGCTACTAAGAATTGCATCCAACCAACATTCAGGTTTTGTGGCTCAAAAATAAATGCAAGCGGATCGCCTATGCCTTCGAAGCTTTTATAATTAGCAGCGCCTGTTAAAACTAAAGTAAGTAAGATGTAAACAACTGTGCAGATTACTAACGAGTAAATCATCCCTCGTGGCAAATCGCGTTGCGGATTTTTACTTTCTTCTGCTAATACGCTCACGGCATCAAAACCTATGTAAGCGAAAAATACGCCACTTACTGCCATCATCACTCCGCTAAAGCCATTGGGCATAAAAGAATTTACGCCAGCATCGTTCATGGGTTGCCAGTTGTGCGTAAGCCCATTGCTAAAAACCAAATAGCCGCCCACTAAAATAATTAAAGTCACTACCGCCATTTTTAAAATAACCATTGCGTTACTAAAATTTTTACTTTCTTTTACGCCCCGATAAACCAAATAGGTGATTAGTAAATTAATTACCAAGGCCGGTATGTCTAATATTATTTTTAGTCCGCCTAATGCCGGTGCGTTGTTCCAAGCTGTTATTGCTTCGCCTGATGTAGCTCCCGATTCAAATGCTTTTTTTGCTTCCATGTAACTTGTGGAAAAGTGTGCCGAAATTTCCCAGCCACATTTACTCATTAGCGTTGTAAAATAATCGCTCCAGCTGTATGCAACATAAATATTACCAATACTATATTCCATTAAAAGTGCCCAGCCAATAATCCATGCGAATAATTCGCCAAACGAAACATAAGCATAAGTGTAAGCGCTGCCTGCAATAGGAATGCGGCTTGCAAATTCGCTGTAACAAAATGCAGTGAAACCACAAGCAATTGCAACAATTACAAACAATAAAATTACGCCAGGTCCGCCATTAAAAACTGCGCCACCCAAACTGCTAAAACTACCTGCACCAAGTATGGCTGCTATACCAAAAAAAGTTAAATCGCGAGCTGTTAAAACCCTGCTTAATCCGTTGCCGTGTGCGCTATCACTACTTATATTGTTAATTGATTTTTTTCTGAAAATGGAACTCATTTTTATTTTTTAAGGTGTATAAATGTAGAAAATAAACTAAAGGAATCGGCTCAATTTATTTGAAATTTTTGTGGTAATTGTTTTTGGGAAAAGCATAACACACGCACTTGCGTAAAGCGGTATTAAGGGCATTTTGTAACGCACCAGCGCACCGAGCACGGGCGTTATGCTGCCTGCTATAACGGCAAGCGATATGCAAAATAAAATGCAATACATGATAATTACTGTGTTTGATTTTTTGTAATTAAAGAGTGCTATCAATAGTAGTATGATGAGCACTAAATTTTCAAACGAGGAGAAATGCATGATTACATTTTTTGAATCGAAAAACAATGGGCGAAACAGGGCATTAAATATTGCGAATGGTGAGTTAAATAAAAATGAAGTAATGGTGGGTTTTATTTCTTTCAAATTTATATCGCTGCCCACTTTTCCGTATTCGCCAATTTTCAAAAATACTTTTGATGAATCGTTTATGAAAACAGAATCGTAAACACGGTGATCGCGCCATTTGGTGTAATAGCCGTTCACTTTATACTCATCTGTTTTTCCAGTAAAATTGAGCGCGGTTTTTTGATGTGGATGAAAGTATAATGTGTCCGATTGAGTTTTTTCTTTTTCAATTAAATAAGTTCCACCGCGAGCAAGGTTGGTGAAAATAACTTGCTTATCAGCGATAATTTTAAATGGATTAGCATTTGTGAATTGCATTACAAATCCTATTAGTATAAAAAACAAGATTGTGATGCCTGTTGCCCATATTGGCTGTGTTGTAATTTTTTTTCGTAAAACTACAAGCATCAGCATGGAGGGCGTTAGCGCAAGTAAAACATATATTTTACAAAACAAAAGCAATAAAATCGAGAACAATAATCCGATAATGGTTTTCCGAGAATATTGTTTAAAATAAATTATGTTGATAGACGAAAGTGTGAAAATACCTATGCCCAGCATTACCAATCCTTCTTTTAAAACGCCCGAGCTCCAATATAAAACAGATGGAAAAAGGAATACACTAATGAGTAATATGTTTTTGTGCTCAACAGGAAATTTTAATAGTGTTTTGTAAATTGCAGTTAAACCAACAAGCGAAACAAAGCACATAAAAATGGTGTGCACATGAAATATGCCGAAAGAAAAAAGATAAATTACCGCATTGAAACGAACAATGGTACGGTTGTCGTTAAATAAATTATCGGTATTGTATTGCCTGTGCCAACTGTGAATTTTGGCTATGTATTGTTCTAAATCAGCAGCATTATAATCAAATCCGGTTACGAGTTTCAAATAGTCAGCCGGATTATCAAATAGTGAATTGTAAATAACCGTTGCATCATCAAAATATCGAAAGCAATCAGATAAAGTCCTGTCTGTGTAATAATATGTATAAGTTGCCCATACAAGTGTGCCGGCTATAATTTTCAACAGAAACAAAAAAACAAATGTTCTTTTTTTTATTTCACCAACATTAAAAAATGCTGAACGGTAAATAAAAAAACAAAATACTAAAACATAGAACGAGCAAAGTGAAATTTCAAAAAACATGCTGCGTTTTTAGGTTAGATATACAGCTTCTTTTTTGTTTCCGAGTTCTACGCTTATGTGTTCTTGAAGAGTGGTGGATAAAGAAAGCCCCACATAGTCGGCTTTAATAGGATAACGGTTATGACCTCTGTCAACTAAAACTAATGTGGCTAATTTTTTTACGGGCGAGTTTAAAAAAAGCTGCGCACCATAAATAAGTGTTTTGCCCGAATTTAAAACATCATCCACTAGTATGATGGTTTTGTTTTTTATTAAATCGGTTTTTATGGGGCTGCTATTATTGGTAAGCGGATTTTTTTTATTAACTGTTATCTCAATAAGCGTTGTTCTTATTCCCGATATTTTTTTGAATACTCCATTTAATTTTCCGGCAAGTAAAAAACCGCCACCCGAAATGCCGGCAATAATAACTTCTTTTTCATCGTAGTTATGCTCGTACACTTCGTAAGCCATACGATTAATTTTTTGCTCAATTTGTAATTGCGATAATATTTGCGTTTTTTTTGAAGGCATTTTCAGTTAGTTTGATTCAAATTTAAGTATTATTTTTTCTCTAATAACACCACGTTTTCTACATGGTGTGTGTGGGGGAACATATCTACCGGCTGCACTTTTTTAATTTCATATTGTTCGCGCATCAGCACCATGTCTCGTGCCTGTGTAGCAGGATTACAACTCACATAAATTATTTTTGCAGGTGTAGCTTGTAATATTCTTTCTGTTACCGATTCGTGCATACCTGCTCTTGGTGGGTCAGTAATTATTATATCTGGTTTCTCGTTCGCTAAAATAAATTCAGCAGTAAGAATATCTTTCATATCACCCGAAAAAAATAATGTGTTATTGATATTATTAATTTGTGAATTTATTTTCGCATCATTAATAGCATCGGCTACATACTCAATGCCTACTACTTTTTTTGTGCGTTGAGCCACAAAATTTGCAATGGTTCCTGTTCCGGTGTATAAATCATAAACTGTTTCGTTTCCCGTAAGTGCGGCAAGTTCGCGAGCAGTTTTGTAAAGTTGATATGCTTGCTGCGGATTAGTTTGGTAAAACGATTTTGGGCCAATTCTAAATTTTAAATTTTCCATTTGCTCAGTCATGTATGGATTACCTTTATAAGTATGCACATCTAAATCGCCAATGGTGTCGTTTTTTTTAGTGTTTACAACATACAGCAACGATGTGATTTCTGAAAATTTATTTGCCAAATGTTTTAATGTAGCATAGATTTTCGCTTCATCGTTTTCACCAAAAACCATCACAATCATCCATTCCCCAGTTGTGGTGTTACGGAT
Organism: Bacteroidia bacterium; assembly: GCA_020054095.1. Classification (GTDB taxonomy): domain Bacteria; phylum Bacteroidota; class Bacteroidia; order JADZBD01; family JADZBD01; genus JAGVMA01. Next base: position 91,021 of record JAGVMA010000031.1, read on the forward strand.
AATTACATTGCGCAAAAAACCTACCTGCGCTCGTATGTCATAAAAACTATAATTGTTTTTTAATGCAAAATCTTTTAGCTCGTTACGTATTTCGTTCGATAAATTATCCTGCAAATAACATTTTTCAATATCAAGCACTTTATCAAACATGCCCGGTATGTGGAATCCAAGTGCATTGCGATTAAATTCATCTCCCGATTGTATTTGCTCATGTGTAAGCCACTTTTTATTTGAAAAAGTAAATTCAAGTTTATTGCGGTATTCGTATTTTTGGTCGGATGTAATAATGTCGCTAACCTTAATATCGGTAAATCCGCCTATGCGCTGCAATGCGTTAGCTACTTGTTTTTGTTTGTAATGAGTTTGCTTATTATAATTTAAATATTGCCATTTGCAACCACCGCATGTTCCAAAATGATTGCATGCGGGCGCTATTCTATCGGCCGAAAATTTGTGAAAGTGTATGGCATTTCCTTCGCGGTAATTTGCTTTTTTTCGAGTAACTTCCACATCCACCACATCACCGGGCACGGCACCTTTTACAAAAACTACCATGTTGTCGAGCTTCGCTATGGATTGGCCTTCCGAACCACAATCAATAATTTCTAACTGCTGAATTATCTGTCGTTTTTTCTCTTTTTTCATTCGGGTGCAAATGTAGGCTATTTCTTTATTCAGCTCTTTATCGCTAAATTTGAAGCATAAATTTTATTTTTATGAATACTGTTATGAATAATAAATCGGCAACACAACATGCAATATCACTCGAGGATAAATATGGCGCACATAATTATCATCCTATTCCTGTAGTATTAGAACGTGCTGAGGGTGTTTTTGTTTGGGATGTGGAAGGCAAGCAGTATTTTGATTTTCTTTCGGCATATTCTGCCGTAAATCAGGGGCACGGGCATCCGAAAATAATTGCGGCTATGCTTGAACAGGCACAAAAGTTAGCTTTAACATCGCGCGCATTTTATAACGATAGCCTTGGCGAATACGAAAAATACATAACACAATATTTTGGTTACGATAAAGTGTTGCCAATGAATACCGGTGCCGAAGGAGTGGAAACTGCTCTGAAATTAGCACGCAAGTGGGGCTACGAAAAAAAGGGTATTGCACCCAACGAAGCAAAAATTGTTGCCTGCGTAGGAAATTTTCACGGTCGCACTATAACTATTGTTTCCATGTCTTCTGATTCAGATTCATACGGAAACTTTGGACCACACACGCCCGGTATTTTAAAAGTGGAATATAATAATGCTTCTGCTCTCGAAAAAATACTTGCAAGTGATAAAACAATAGCTGCTTTTTTAATAGAACCTATTCAGGGCGAAGCAGGTGTGGTCATTCCCGATGATGGATATTTAAAGCAGTGTGCAGAAATTTGTAAAAAATACAATGTGCTTTTGATTGCCGATGAAATTCAATCGGGCTTAGGCAGAACAGGTAAAATGCTTGCGTGTTATCATGAAAATGTGCGCCCCGATATTTTAATTTTAGGCAAGGCACTTTCTGGCGGATTGTATCCAATATCGGCTGTGCTTGCCGATGATGAAATAATGCTTACAATAAAACCCGGTCAGCATGGTTCGACCTATGGAGGAAACCCGATAGCTGCAAAAGTCGGCATGGCCGCATTAGCAGTTTTAAAAGACGAACAACTTGTAGAGAATGCCGAAACACTCGGCAAAATTTTATTGAACGAGCTTAACGCAATTAAAAATATACGCCCCGATGTGGTGAAACGTGTTAGGGGCAAAGGTTTGTTTGCTGCCATGGTAATTGCCGAAACAAACGGTAAAACGGCTTGGGATGTTTGCCTGGCACTTAAAGAAAACGGATTGCTTGCCAAACCAACTCATGGTGATACAATTAGGTTTGCACCTCCATTGGTGATAAACGAAGAGCAGTTGCGCGAGTGTATTGCAATTATTAAAAAAGTAATTGCCGGTTTTTAAAACCGAACAGAAAATCCGAGCGATGAATAAATGCTTTTTTCGCTTTGTATAATTAAAGGCGCCCAGCTTACTTTAATATCATCTTTCACATCAAAAGTAAATAAGTGTGCATCCACATTGGCATCCACAATATTGAGTGCGTAAAAAACAGTTATGAGTACAAAGTTTAAATCGCGGAAGCGCCTGTAATAATTTACGTTTTCAACCAATTGCGATTCGGAGTACTCGGGAAGATTATCCTCTGTTGTTGGGTTGTCATCGGTGCGGAAAATGTATGCGTTTTTAAATTGCTTGTAGTTTTTATTTGTTGCGTAAGCAAAGTAACCAAATGTGCCAAGGCCGGCATACACTATAGGCACTTTCCAGTATTTGCGATTGTAAATTTGCCCTAATCCGGGCAAGCATGCCGACATAATGCTCGCCTTGCGTGGCGAATGTTTTGGTTTATTCAAAGAATGCTTAAACGCATAAACAGAATTGCCGAAAAAGTTTCGGCCGTAGCCGTCAGAAAAAAAAAGTGATAGAATTATGCAGAGAAGAAAAATATTTTTCTTAGTCATTTCTGCTTTTAAATTTCAATGATGTTCAAAATTCGCTGCAAATCATCAGCCGATTTAAAAGGAATCGTGATTTTCCCTTTACCGCTTTTGTCCATTTTCACGCCTACTTTTGCCTTGAAATGATTTTTTAATTCTTCGGCTAATTTTAGCGTTTCGGCTGTATTGGGCTGATTATTGTTTTTGCCTAATTTATTTTTGTAGCTGTGTATGTTTCTCGATAATGTTTCCACATCACGTACAGAAAGGTTTTCGCCTGCTATTCGATTAAAAATGCCTAATTGTTTTTCTTCGCTTTCGAGCGATAATAGCGCCCGAGCATGTCCCATTGTTATTTTTCCATCGCGGATGGCAGCTTGTATTTGAGCAGGCAATTTTAGCAAACGCATATAATTAGTAATGGTGCTGCGTTCTTTGCCCACACGCTTACTAAGCTCTTCTTGTGTTAAATTACATTCGTCTATCAATCGCTTGTAGCTTAATCCTACTTCTATGGCATTTAAGTTTTCGCGTTGTATGTTTTCAACTAATGCCATTTCGAGCATAGCTTGGTCGTTCGCAATTCGTATATATGCAGGTATAGCAGTTAGCCCTGCCATTTGCGATGCTCTGAATCTGCGTTCGCCCGAAATAAGTTGGTATTTATCATAACCCATTTTGCGAACAGTAACGGGCTGTATAATGCCTTGTTCTTTTATGGAATTGGATAAGTCAAGCAGGGCTTGCGCTTCAAAATCGGTACGTGGCTGAAAAGGATTGGTTTCAATTTGCGAAATAAGTATTGTGGATACGCCACCGGCCACTGCTGTTTCGGCAGTTTTGGTATTTGTAATATCGGTTGATGCGCTTTCTAAAAGTGCACTTAGTCCTCTGCCTAAGCCGGATTTTTTCACTGTCATTTTAATTCAATTGTTACGTGCAAATATAGTACTTGCAGGTGCTTTTGCTTGGTTAAGTTATCAGCAATTTGTTGAAAAAACGGCTACTTTTTAGCATCCGCCAGAAATTGAGCCAAGCCATTATCGGTTAACGGATGCTTTAGCAATGCAGTAATCGCACTAAGTGGGCAGGTTGCAACATCGGCACCAATTAAGGCACAATCAATAATATGCATGGGATGCCTAACGCTTGCTGCTAATATTTGTGTAGTATAGCCGTAGTTATCGTAAATGGTTCTGATGTCTTCGATTAAACGTAAACCATCGGTAGATACATCATCTAATCGGCCTATAAATGGGGATACATAAGTAGCGCCTGCTTTAGCGGCAAGCAATGCCTGTCCGGCAGAGAAAACCAAAGTGCAGTTGGTTTTTATACCTTTTTCTGTGAAATATTTTATTGCTCTCACGCCATCTTTTATCATCGGCACTTTCACCACTATTTGTTTGTGCAGTTTTGCCAGCGCTTCTCCTTCTTTCACTATTCCATCAAAATCGGTAGCAATCACTTCTGCGCTCACATCGCCCGTAACTATGTTACATATATCCACATAATGTTTTAAAATATTTGCATCACCTTTTATTCCTTCTTTTGCCATCAGCGAAGGGTTGGTGGTAACTCCGTCTAACACGCCTAGGTCTTGCGCTTCTTTAATTTGAGCTAAGTTTGCAGTATCAATAAAAAATTTCATAAGTTTCGTTTTTTTCGATTGCAATTTTAGCAATAACTAATCAGTTGAGGTTTGCTGATAAAGGTATTTTACCACTATAAATTAACAAGTTATCAATTCCGCATATCACGGATTAATAAGTTATCTTCGCAGCGCTAATAACTATGTGCGGAATTACAGGCATATTTAACTTAAATGGCAAGCCGGCCAATGCCGATTTAGTTCGGAAAATGACTGATGCTTTGGCGCATCGAGGACCGGATGGAAACGGTGTTTTTGTTCACAATCACATAGGTTTAGGGCATAGGCGACTCTCTATTTTAGATATAAGTGATAATGGAGCACAGCCAATGCACAGTACTGATAATGAATGGGTTATATCTTTTAATGGTTGTGTCTATAATTTTATTGAACTAAAAGAAGAATTACACAGGCGAGGTTATAAATTTAAGTCTACTTCAGATACTGAAGTTATAGCCGAAGGGTTAGCTGCTTACGGCCCAGATTTTTTCAAGCGGCTAAATGGCATGTTTGCCATTGCGGCATTAAATAAAACTACAAATGAGCTTTTTCTCTCGCGCGACAGGTATGGCGTAAAACCACTTTATTATTGGTATAACGATAAAGCACTTATTTTTGCTTCAGAGATAAAAGCATTTCTTCCATTTCCTGAATTTAAGGTGGAGTTAAACACATCGGCATTAAACGAGTATTTTACTTTCCAAAACTTGTTTCGCTATCACACCTTTTTTAAAGGAGTTACGATGCTGCCGCCAGCCAATACCATGAAAATTAAGCTGGGCGAACAGTTTAGACATGGCTCATGGTGGGATTATAATTTTACGCAAGTGGATAACACCATTAGTTTTGAAGACACAAAAAACGAAACCAAACGCTTGCTTGAGCAAGCTGTAAACCGCCAAATGATAGCCGATGTGCCTGTGGGCAGTTACCTTTCCGGTGGTATGGATTCGGGTTCTATTACTGCATTAGCGAGTAAAAAAATACCGCGCCTTGCCACTTTTACTGCAGGTTTTGATATGAGCGAAGTAACAGGTGTAGAAGCAAATTATGACGAGCGAAGAGATGCCGAGCTAATGGCAAATTATTATAAAACCGAACATTACGAGCAAGTGATAAATGCCGGAGATTTGCGTTGGTCTTTACCGCGTGTGGTTTGGCATTTAGAAGATTTAAAAGTAGGTATGAGTTACCCCAATTATTACATCAGCCGCTTGGCATCAAAATTTGTAAAAGTTTGCTTGCAAGGCACCGGAGGCGATGAATTGTATGGCGGTTATCCATGGCGCTATTATCGCGTGTTTCAGTCGCTCGACCAAAAAGGATTTTTTGAAAACTATTATGGTTTTTGGCAACGATTAGTTGCCGATACAGATAAACGAAACTTGTTCACGCCATCGGTTTATTCGCAAATAAATATAGATGAACCTCGTCAAGTTTTTGAACGAGTATTCACATTCAATAACCAATTAAAATACGATACGCCCGAACACCACATCGAAAACAGTTTGTATTTCGAGATAAAAACATTTTTGCCGGGACTATTGCTTGTGGGCGATAAATTATCAATGGCGAATGGTTTGGAAGAGCGATTCCCGTTTTTAGATAACGACTTGGTTGATTTTGCCCAGCGAGTGCCTGTTAAACACAAGCTTGCCAATTTAGAGCAAATGAAAAAAATTGATGAGAATGTATTTGGCGGCAAAAAAAACTCTTACCGGCAGTTTGACGATGGTAAAAATGTATTACGAAAAGCAATGACCGAAATCCTACCCGAATCCATAATCAACAGAAAAAAGCAAGGATTTTCAGCGCCTGATGAAAGTTGGTACAGAGGCGAAAATGCCGGATACGTAAAAGAATTATTGCTGAGCAAAGAGCCCGCTTATGCCCAATACATTAACCCTGATTATGTTCGAAAGATTGTGGACGAACATATCAATCAACGAGTAAATCATCGTTTGGTGATTTGGTCGCTCATGAATTTTGAATGGTGGTGTAAATTATTCTTACGAAACGAACGAATAGTATGAAAAGAAAGCCGAAAATATTAATGGTTTACAAATGTCTCGGCTATCCGTTACGCAAAACAGTAGATGAACATTTGTATTCGTTTTTGCGCTATGCCGATGCAGAGTGTTATTATTTAAAATTAGATATAGGCAAAGACACATTTTATAGCACCGAACCTATTCCTAACTATTTACTCGAAATAGATTTTGACATTATCCTTTTTCATTATGGATTTATATCAAGCCGCTGGGCCGGACAAGAATGTTATAACAGGGCTTTGCAGCAAGTTTTGCCGTTAAAAAAATCAAAAGCAATTAAAGCCGTTATGCCTCAGGACGAATACATGGGCTCAAAAAATATATGCCACTTTGTAAACGAAATGAACATTGATATAGTTTTTTCTGTTTCGCCCGAAACTGAGTGGGAGCAATTGTATGGAGGCATAGCCAATAAAAATGTGAAATTATTTAAAGTGCTTACCGGCTACTTGGATGATGGAGGAATAGCGACTGTAAATAATTTCCTGAAAACAGAAAATAAAACAATTGACATTGGATACCGAGCCCGAAACTTGCCCCAGTGGCTCGGCAAGCACGGCTTTTTAAAAACCATTATTGCCGATGAATTTGAAAAGGTTTTACCAGACTACAAGTTAAACACTGATATTTCTACACGCCCTACCGATACTTTTATGGGTAATGAATGGTATAGGTTTATGGTGAAGTGCAAATACATGATTGGTGTAGAAGGTGGTGCTACCGTGCACGATCCCGATGGCAGTATTGCTATAAAAGGAAAAGAATATTTACGACAAAATCCAAATTGTTCGTTTGAAGAAATTGAAGCAGCGTGTTTTCCTAATCTCGATGGTAAGCTGCAGCTCATTGCCATTTCGCCTCGCCATTTGGAAGCATGCGCCACACGCACTTGCCAAGTTTTAATTGAAGGAACATATAACGGAATATTAAAAGCCAATGTGCATTACATTCCGTTAAAAGAAGATTTTAGCAATATACACCAAGTACTTGCCGATATTAAAAACGACAGTAAACGAAAAGAAATTACCGATAATGCTTACCGAGATATTGTGGCATCCGGCAAATATTGCTACCAAAATTTTGTGAAAGAGGTAATAGACAAATGCCTTGTGCTTGCCACCGATGAATATTTTAACAGGCCAGTTACTTATGGTAAATACTACCGCAAAAATCGGTTTCAGGATTGGCTTTCGTGGAAAAAAGACTATTTCTGGCATAAAATTTACGACCGCTTACCAACAAAATGGGTGGTGCTTACGCCAACAATAAAACTCATAAAAGCACTTGGCTTAAAGAATGCTGCCAAGAAAATATATTTCGCCATAACAGGCAAGAAAAAATTTCCCTAAACCGCAAAAGTTGAAGAAAGTAAAAGTTGTTTTTTTATACTGTTCAGATAAGTTCGATTCCTATTCAATTGACTGGAAAGATGCTTTTCAGAATGCGGAAAATATTGATGGCGTTTTTCTGGACATGTACGATTACAAAAAAAATGTAGCTGCTCTAAAAAATGAAATTACAAAAGCAGATTTTATTGTTGCACTACACTCGTCTAATACCAATCCATCTAACATTCGGGTTTACATGCACTTTGTTTCTGTGCTTTTAACAAGAAAAATACCATTCATCACTTTTGTCGGCAATGAGTACAATATTCCTTTTAGAGGTTGCCGGCTATCCGAAAAAATAAATTTATTTAAACTGTTAAAGCCCGAAATATTGTGCACGCAATTGCCTCAGCAATCAGCAAAGCTGCTTTATGGTGTTGAGTTACCGAACACGCGTATAGCTGAATATCCGCATGCTTTAAACGAAAAGACATTTGTGTGTACCACTAATTACAACTCACGTAAAATTGATGTAGGCATAAAAACCGGACGATACGGAAATTATCTAGGTGATTCGGATAGAAATAGAATTATAGATTTCTTCAAAGAAAATTCATATCTGCTAAATTTATCTACTTCCATAGATGCTATAAAAGTTGACCGCGCAGGATGGGTAAATTTTTTAAACACATGCAAAGCCACAATAGGCAACGAATCGGGAACCAACTATACCGAGCCAAATGACAAAACCGTTATTGCCATTATGGATTATGTGGTGAATAAATTAAAAATAAAAAAACAACCTTTTTGGTTCAATTGGTTTGAACACGCTTTGTATAACTACAAGCCCATGCTCAGCTACAAGCTGCTGATGAATATTTACGATTTATTTAACACCAAATTATATTTCATGCGCTTTGCACAATATAATTTATACGCTAAAGTAGCCGATTATGATTTCGAGGAAATATTTAAAACATTTTTCAAAAACTATGCTAACCCTATTTCCACGCGTTGTATATCTTCTCGCCATTTTGATGCAATAGGTACTAAAACTGCTCAGTTGCTTTTTCGCGGAAACTACAACGGAATACTTCGCGCCAACGAGCATTATCTCAGCGTAAACCACGATTTTTCAAATATTAATGATGTGTTACAAAAATTTAAAGATGAATCGTACATGAACAATATGTTAGATAAAACACATCAATATATTCATGATGCACATTTGTACAAACACAGGGTGGCGCACTTTTGCAAAAACATATTAAATTCGGATATAAAAGTTAACAGCTTATAACAATGAAATCACTTTTCCTTTTTACCCAATCATTCCCTTACGGAAAAGGAGAAACATTTATTGCGGAAGAACTGCCTTACCTTGCAACTAAATTTAAAACCATCTATATTTTTCCCGAAAACTGCTCAGGCGAAATACGCCCGTTGCCGGCAAATGCAAACGTGGTAAACGGTTTTTCATTTTTATCAAGAGCCAATTACTCCTTTGTATTTAAAATTAAGTCGGCAATAAAATACTTAACCAGAACAATAAAATCTAAAGAATACGGTTATCCACCTTTTAGAAACGCGCTAAGTTATTGGACTCAACGCATGCATAAAGCAGTTCAGTTAAAAAAATTTATGCTAAATAGTAAATTGAATCCTGCAGATGTGGTAGCTTACACCTATTGGTTAACCGGCTGGGCAGAATGGGTAGCATTGCTGCGAGATAAAAAAGTGGTTTCTAAATTCTACAGCAGAGCTCATGGTTTTGATGTGTATGAAACGCAAACAGGTATTAAGTTTTTTGCTTGGCGCGATTATGTTTTATCAAATTGCGATGGCGTTTTTGCTGTTTCCGAAAATGGCGCAGCTCATTTATCAGCTCGCTATCCGGCACATCTCTCAAAAATTAAAACGGCTTGTTTAGGAGTGAGTGATAATTGCACTGATGAAAACCACTCTTCAAACACAGAGCAATTTTTACTTCTCTCTTGCTCATCCACCATCGCATTAAAGCGAGTGGAAAAAATTGTTGATGTAGTCAGCGAACTTAAATTTGATTTAAAGTGGGTGCATTTTGGTGATGGACCATTACAGAGTTTGTTGAATGTAAAAGTAAAATCTTTACCTGCAAATATTTCAGTTGAACTTATGGGCTGGAAAAGCAGCAAAGAAGTAATTCAGTTTTACCACCAAAACAAAGTTGATTTGTTTATAAACCTTAGCACATCTGAAGGTATTCCGGTTTCTATTATGGAAGCAATGTCATTCGGCACTCCAGTTATTGCTACAAAAACAGGTGGCGTACCTGAATTAGTAAAACCCGATTTCGGTTTTTTGTTTGATGTAGATTTTAAAACCAATGAAATTTCAGAAGCCATTCAGCATTTTTATCTTATGCCCGATAGCGCAAAGCAACAGTACCGGAAACTTGCCAGACAACATTATCTTGCTAACTTTAGCGCTGCAAAAAACTACACTCATTTTGCCGATATTATATGTGCGGAATAGCAGGTATTTATAACTTAAATAACAAAGAAGTAAACGCAATTAGCAATCAGCTAAATACGATGAACACTATTCAAATTCATCGTGGCCCCGATGGCCAACAAACTTGGCACCACGAAAAAAAGCACATCGGCTTTGGGCACGTGCGGCTAAGTATTATTGATTTGTCAACATCGGCTAATCAGCCTATGACTGATGAAGCGGGCAACACAATTTGTTTTAACGGTGAAATATATAATTACATTGAGTTACGTGATGAGCTAAAAGGTTTTTACAGTTTTAAAACATCATCCGACACTGAAGTGATTTTAGCGGCCTATTTAAAGTGGGGGAAAAATTGTGTGAATCACTTGCGAGGCATGTTCGCATTTGCATTGTGGGATAACAAAACCAGTGAACTTTTTTGCGCTCGTGATAGGTTTGGCATAAAGCCATTTTATTACACCACGGTTGGCGATGTGTTTTATTTTGCATCTGAAGCTAAAACACTGATGCCGTTTTTATCGGAGATAAAAACCAATATTAATGCACTAAAAGAATATCTTTTTTTTCAACTTTGTATTGGCAACAGCACTTTGTTCGATGGCGTTAAAGAATTACCTCCGGCACATCACATCGCTATTAAAAATGGCGATTTGAAAATTGAGCGCTACTGGGAAGTTTATTACAACTTAGATTTTAATCACACTTCCTCATACTTCAATGAAAAACTTAGCGAACTGCTCATTGATTCAATAAAAGTGCATTGCCGTGCCGATGTTCCCGTTGGCGCTTATGTGAGTGGTGGTTTAGATTCAGGCATTGTGTCATCTGTGGCAGTTGATTATAAAAGTGCCGATGAATTTATGGCATTCACCGGTAAGTTTTCAGAAGGTGAATTATACGATGAAAGTTTTTACGCTCGAAAGCTTGCCGAAAAGCGCGGCATGAAATTACACGAGCAAAATATAACACACACAGATTTTAGTAACTCAATTGATAAAGTAATCTATCACCTCGATTTTCCTGTTGCCGGTCCGGGCTCTTTTCCTCAGTATCATGTTTCAAAACTGGCAGCAAAGCACCGCAAAGTTGTATTGGGCGGGCAGGGAGGCGATGAAATTTTTGGCGGCTACACACGTTACCTCATTGCTTATTTCGAGCAATGCATTAAAGGCGCAATTGATGGCACATTAAACACCGGCAATTTTGTCGTTACTTACGAGTCAATCATTCCTAATTTGGTTTCGCTTAAAAATTACAAACCGCTTATGCGCGATTTTTTCAAACAAGGATTGTTTGATCAAATTGACAAACGATATTTCCGATTAATAAACCGCGCGCCTGATTTAAAAAGCGAAGTAAAATGGGACGAACTTGGCGGCTATCAACCCTTCGATACATTTGCCGAAATATTTAATGGAAAAAATGTGGGCAAAGAATCCTATTTCGATAAAATGACGCATTTCGATTTTAAAACTTTATTGCCGGGGCTTTTACAGGTGGAAGATAGAATGAGCATGGCGCATGGATTAGAATCGCGCGTTCCGTTTTTAGACCATCCCGTTGTGGAATTTGCAGCTACTATGCCTGCTGATATAAAATTTAAAGACGGAACATTAAAAATGATTTTGCTTAACACGATGAAAGATTATTTACCAATTGAAATTGTGGAAAGAAAAAACAAAATGGGTTTTCCGGTTCCGTTAAACGATTGGATAGGTAAAGAGTTGAAAGACTTTATAGGCGATATATTTAATTCATCGGCAGCCAAAACACGCCCATACTTTAACCACTCCGAAATAGTAAAAGGGTTAAACTCATCAGAAAATAAGTTCGGCAGAAAAGTGTGGGGATTATTATCTTTAGAACTTTGGCAAAAACAATTTCACGACCAGCATCATAAATTTAAAAAACAATTAACCCAACAAACCATAACACAATGAAAGTATTAGTTTCAGGAGGATGCGGCCAAGTTGGCTCACACGTTGCAGAACTACTATTGCAACGTGGCGACCAAGTGCTCGCAATTGATAATTTAACAACCGGCAGACGCGAACACTTAGCAAATCACCCAAACTTAAATGTGGTGATTGATACGATTGCAGACAAAACGCTTATAGACAAACTTGTGAGCGAATTTAAACCTGATGTTATTGTACACACAGCAGCATCTTATAAAGACCCTAACGATTGGTACAACGATACACTAACCAACTGCGTAGGCGGAAGCAATTTAATTCATGCAGCCAAAACGTATGGCGTAAAACGATTTATCTATTTTCAAACTGCGCTTTGTTATGGCGTAAAACCATTGCAGCAACCCATTCGCCTCGATCATCCTAAATTTCCTGCAAATAGCAGCTATGCAATTACAAAAACGGCTAATGAAGATTTTTTAGAAATTTCGGGATTAGATTTTGTAACATTCCGTTTAGCGAATGTAGTGGGCCCAAGAAACGTGAGCGGCCCGTTACCTATATTTTTCCAACGATTAAAAGATGGCAAAAAATGTTTTGTTACAAATGCCCGCAGAGATTTTGTTTTTGTTATGGACTTAGCACGCAACGTAGTTAAAGCTTGCGATGGAGTAGGGAAGGGCGCATACCATTTTTCATCGGGTACCGATGTGGCGATAAAAGAATTATACGATGCAGTGGTAGAAGCAATGGGCATATCACCCTATCCGGAAGCAGAAATGAAATTAATTGGCGAAGATGATGCGCCATCTATTTTATTAGACCCAAGTCGTACATTTCAAGATTTTGGGAAAATAGAATTTACTCCATTAAAACAAACTGTAAAAGCAGCCATTGCCTATTTTCAAGAGCATGGCACATTAGGCGAGTACACACATTTAAAAATCGAAAAAAAGTAAACTACAAAATGGCGAAACGGATTTTTATTACAGGTGGAGCTGGCTGTTTGGGCACAAGTATCATTGATAAATATTTGCCTTTAGGTCATCACATTTTTGTACTCGATAATTTTGCAACAGGTAAAAAACAAAATTTACCCGAACACGATAGTTTAAAAATTACAGAAGGTTCTGTTGCTGATGCAGAATTAGTTACGCGTCTTATAAAAGAATTTGCCCCTGATTTGATTATAAACAGTGCTGCAGCATACAAAGATCCTCAGAACTGGCAAGAGGATGCAGAAACCAATGTGGTGGGTGCAATAAATGTTGCAAAAGCGTGCTTGGAAAACGGAGTAAACAAACTCATTAATTTTCAAACCGCACTCTGCTATGGCCGTCCGGAAAAAACACCTATCCCTATAACAGCTGCCACCAAACCATTTACAAGTTACGGAATATCAAAAACGGCAGGCGAACAGTTTCTTCTAAATTCCGGATTAAATGTGATTTCACTTCGCCTTGCAAATATCTGTGGCCCACGTTTGGCGATAGGACCAATTCCTACTTTCTACACACGTCTTCAGCAAAATAAAAATTGCTTTTGTAGCGATAGCATCCGCGATTTTTTAGATATGGATGATTTCTTGGACATTCTTGACATTGCAATAAATAAAGAAATTCCCACAGGTATATACAATGTATCAACCGGTGCGGGAAGCTCTATTAAAGATGTATTTGACCAAGTAGTTGCTCATTTAGGAATTAATGCTCCTGAAGTGCCTATCGTTCCGGTGGGTGCCGATGATGTGAGAGAAGTAGTACTTGATCCATCACACACTGAAAAAGTATTTTCTTGGAAAGCAAAATTAAATTTTGAGCAAACAATAAAAAGACAATTGCAATGGTATGATAAATACGGTGTAACCGATATTTTCAGTCACCTTGCTGCTCCTGCAAAATAACAAACACAAAAAAATAGTTAACAATATGAATTTTGATAACAAAAAAGTAGTAGTAGTAGGCGGAGCCGGTTTTGTGGGTTCTAACTTGGTAAAGATGATTTTAAATTCAAGCGAAACTGTTCATGTAATAGCGATTGACAATTTAATGTCGGCCGAAGCAGGTAATCTGCCCGATCATAAACGACTTACCTTTTATGCCGGCTCCATTACCGAAACAAGTATTTTACGTCAGCTTACCGATGATATTGATTATGTTTTTCATTTAGCAACTTATCACGGCAACCAAAGCTCTATTCACGATCCATTAGAAGACCACGCTAATAATACTTACACCACGCTACGATTGTTCGATTGGATCAAAGATTTTAAAAACCTAAAAAAAATAGTTTACTCATCAGCGGGCTGTTCGGTTGCCAAAAAAACTTTTGATGCAGCAGACGAAACCACAGAAGATGACCCGATAGAAATAAAGCAGGACAGCCCTTATTCCATTTCGAAAATTGTGGGTGAGTTTTATGCCGTATATTATTTTAATCAACACAAATTGCCTACCGTGCGAGCCCGTTTCCAAAATGTATATGGACCGGGAGAAGTGCTGGGAGCAGGCCGCTGGCGCGGAACTTACGCTACCGTGTGGCGAAACGTAACTCCTACTTTTGTTTACAAGGCTTTAAATAACTTACCCATTCCGCTTGAAAATAGTGGCGTGGCAACTCGCGATTTTATTTATGTGGATGATATTTGTAAAGGACTAATTGCTTGTGCTCTTAAGGGCGTGGTTGGCGATGTTTACAACATAGCAAGTGGCAAAGAAACTACCATTGCACAGCTTGCCGAAACAATTGTGGAGCTTACCGGAAGCAAATCAAAGATTGAATATTTACCTAAGCGAGCTTGGGATAATTCAGGAAAACGCTACGGTAGTATCAAAAAATCTAAGGAGGTTTTGGGTTTTGAAGCTAAAGTTGACCACCGCGATGGATTGAAAAAAACAATTGAATGGACTAAAGTCAACATCGATCGAATTAACAAGTGCATTGCCAAACACGATGTGTTTCAGAAAAAATAATTAATCGCGGTTTTATCACTAAAGCACTCTATATTTAGGGTGCTTTTTTATTATGTGTGGAATAGCAGGAATATTAAATTTTAACCAACAGCCCGTAACTCGTGATGAAATAAAACGAATGACGGATGTGATAAGTCATCGGGGGCCTGATGGCGAAGGACATTGGATTAATAGTTCGAAAACCATTTCATTAGGTCATCGCAGACTTTCAATCATTGATCTTACTCATAACGGACAACAGCCAATGCATTATGCCGATGGTAGATACGCCATCACATTTAATGGCGAAATTTATAATTACATTGAATTAAAAAATGACTTATTAAAAAACGGATACAGTTTTAAATCCGATTCGGATACAGAAGTATTAATGGCGCTTTATCATCAGCATAAAGAAAACTGTTTACAATTACTGGATGGTATGTTTTCGTTTGCTATTTGGGATGAAAAAGAGAAAACGCTTTTTTGTGCCCGTGATAGATTTGGCGAAAAACCATTTTACTTTTTTAAGGACAAAAACCGCTTTGTTTTTGCATCAGAGATAAAGCAGTTTTGGCAAATTGGTATCGAAAAAAAAGTGAACGAATTTCTGCTATATCTACATCTTGGAAATAAAAACACGCTTACCAATTTTGCAAATTCAGCAGAAACATTTTTCAGAAATGTTTTCAAATTGGACAAAGCCAATTATTTGATTGTAAAAACTGATGGTTCCTTTACCCAAAAAAAATATTGGGATATTGACCTAAAACTTAAATCGGACTTGAACTTTAATGAAGCTTGCGAAAAATTAAGAGAATTCTTAAGTGGTTCTGTTAAAAGAAGATTAAGGTCGGATGTTGCTGTCGGATCCAGCTTATCAGGAGGATTAGATAGTTCTACAATTGTTTCAATTATCAACGAAATTTATAATGGCACAAGTCAAAAAACATTTTCTGCAAGATTTAAAAACTTTGAAAAAGACGAAGGCGAGTATATAAACGATATAGTGTCAAATACAAATGCACAAGCGCACTATACCTGGCCGGATGATGGCACACTGGTAACTGATATTACAAAATTAATTTACCATCAGGATGAACCATTTGGCACAGCAAGTATTTATGCACAGTGGGCGGTAATGAAATTAGCGAAAGAACATAAAGTTACTGTTTTGCTTGACGGACAGGGCGCAGATGAAATGCTTGCGGGGTACAAGTATTATTATGCTAATTTTTTTCATGAATTAATTTGCTCAAACGTAAATGAATATAACAAGCAGAAAAAATCTTACTCAGCGCTGTATGGCGACTTTCCGTTTTCCGGAAACAATTCAAGTTCTATAACTGAAAATCTTAAAGCTAAACTTAAAAATTTTGTTAGGCCATATTATCGTTCACTCTTTAATGCTTCTAAGCAGGTGAGTAAGTCCACAAAGAGTGTTGAAGTATTTAATCCCGACTTCATTAGCCAATTTAATTTATCTGCACAATCACAACCTCAGTTTCAAACATTAAATGAAATTTTATACTGGAGCACAGCTAAACATGGTTTAGAAGATTTGTTACGTTTTGCCGATAGAAACTCAATGGCACACTCGCGCGAAGTGAGGTTGCCATTTTTAAATCATCATCTTGTAGAATTTATTTTCTCACTACCCGCTACTTACAAAATAAATGACGGCTGGACTAAATATATTTTGAGACAATCGTTTGAAGGCAAATTGCCTTCGTCAATTGCATGGCGTAAAGACAAAATTGGATATGAGCCGCCACAAGGAAAATGGATGGAGAATATAATTATAAGAGAGATGATAGATGATTCCGTTTCTGTTTTAAAAAAAAAATAAAATTATTAATACTAATGCTACTGTAAGCGAGAGCGATAAGTGGCATTTTTTGGTTGCAGCACAATCGTTATATAAATAATGAAAATTACCTTCTTACTCGAAAATTACAATTGGTTTTACTCTCGCTTTTTCGAGTCGGATGAGGAAATTCATACAAAGTTGTACAACGACCAAATAGCCGAGTTAATTGCTATGCGCTATTACCAATCAGATAGCTTGGGTAACGAACTTAATAAAATTGGTTATTCTGCTCAGTATCTTATTCCCGAATGCATGCCGCTGCAAATTAATTGGGCGAAAGAGTACAATAAGAAACTGTATAAAAAATGGACTTACGGAAAAGTGTTGCGAAGCGTAAAAAGCAGATTGCATATCGGCAATCCTTTAAATAATTTTATGCAGCAAATTTTATTGGCACAATTGCGCGAATCAAAACCCGATATTGTTTTTTGCTACTCAGGAGTATGGCTCGATGATGAAACAGTAACAAAGATTAAAGAAATGGGATGCATACTTGTTTTGCAGTGGTCGTGTCCTATTATGGATAAATGGAAAAATTTCTCATTCAATAAATTTGATTTTATACTTTCTTCCTCTCAAAATTTGGTTGGCCACTTTAAGAGCATAGGCTGTGAATCGTTTTTTTTTCAGCAAGCATTTGACGCTCGGGATAAAATAAAAACACAGCCAACACGAAACGTAATATTTGCAGGAAGTTTAACTAATGAACATCATCGCCTGCGAATAGAATTAATTGAAAAAATTTGTTCTCGATTTTCTGTTGATGTCTTTACACAGGTGAAACCAACAATGCCTAATACAGCAAAATGCTGGAAGGGTGGAATTGCCGGGCAACAAATGCTTAACACTTATGGTAATTATAAAATTGCGTTGCATATTCCTGGTGATGAATTTGAAGATGATGCCGGTGCAAAAAGATTATTTGAAGTTACCGGTGTGGGCTCATTACTGTTAACATACAATCAAAAAAATATTTCTGATATTTTTAATCTGAGCCAAATAATTACTTTTACAGATGCCGATGATTGTGTAGCAAAAATAAAGCACTTGATAACAAATGAAGATGAACGAGCTGCTATTGCAAAAAACGGAAACGATATTACTTTAACTAATCACACATTTGCAAGCAGAGCAGAGCAGTTTAACCAACTACTAAATTCAATTTAAAACATGTGTGGTATTGCAGGCATAGCACATTGGGGTAAACGAAACAATTTGTCAGATATAGAACAAATGAGTGCTGCTATTGCTCATCGTGGTCCTGATGGAAAAGGTATTTTGCATTTGCCCGAAATTTCTTTGGCGCATCGTAGATTATCCATTATTGATTTGTCGAATAACGCATCTCAGCCAATGCAAAATAAATCGGGCAGGTTTGTTGCAATTTTTAATGGCGAAATCTATAACTATACCGAAATAAAAAACGAACTCAAAAAAAAGGGCTATGCTTTTAAAAATAATTCGGATACTGAGGTTGTGCTCAATGCTTATGAAGAATGGGGCACTGAATGTTTAAAAAAATTTAATGGCATGTTCGCCATAACAATTTGGGACACACAAAAAAAACAATTGTTTATAGCACGCGACAGATTTGGTAAAAAGCCGCTGTATTATTATTTTAGTTCTGATAAACAAATTTCTTTCGCATCAGAATTAACTGCGCTAATTAAAGACAAAACCATAGAAAGAAAACCATCTATTGAGGCACTTAACTGTTATCTTGCCTTGGGTTATATTTTAGCTCCGCTTTCTTTTTACGAAAACGTATTTAAGCTTGAAGCAGCAACCTACCTCTTAATTTCTGATAACGGAAGCAAGATTGAGAAAAAACAATACTGGAATTACGCAGACTATTTTTCAATCAAAACAGCTGATACCGAAAAACAAGCAACTGAAAAAATTATTTATTTACTTGAGGATGCAGTTAAACTTAGAATGATTAGCGATGTTCCGGTGGGTGCGTTTCTTAGTGGCGGAGTAGATTCTTCTGCCGTGGTGTCTCTTATGAAAAAAAATCAAAAAGGCGATTTACACACATTTAGTATTGGCTTTGCCGAAAAAACTTATAATGAATTGGCTGCTGCTGATGCGATGGCTAAAGCTTTAAATACACATCATCATGGTGAAGTTATTAGTGGCAACCCTAATCAATTAATTGCAGATGCTATTGCAGCATTTGACGAACCATTTGCCGACAATTCATTAATTCCAATGCTTTATGTTTCGCAACTTGCTAAAAAGCATGTTACTGTTGCGCTTTCGGGCGATGGAGCTGATGAACTTTTTGCCGGCTACATTACATATAAAGCGGGTAAATATTATTATCAATCACAATTAATTCCGCACTTCATTAGGAAAATAGTTTTACAATCACTTCAAAAAAACGAAACACATTCTAATCAAAAAATAAATTTTAAGTATAAGCTAAAACAATTTTTACACGGTTCGCTTCAAGATGCCGAAACTGCACATTATTCTTGGCGCCTGTTTTTTCACCCCGAAGAGCGTGTGAAAATTTTAGGCGAACATCACCGACAATTAATTTATGATACCGACCCGTGCTTAACATTCAAAAAGCATTTCGCAAGAGTTCCGCACTTACATTGGCTTGATAAAAATTTATATGTTGATGCGATGACTTGGCTAACCGATGATATTTTGGTAAAAGTTGACAGAACAAGTATGCGTTCTGGTCTTGAAGCTCGCGCTCCTTTCTTAGATTATCGCTTAGCAGAATATGTAGCATCACTGCCTCCTAATTATAAATTGCGTGGTGGGCAAACAAAATATATTCTGAAAAAAGCATTGCAAAAAATCTTGCCACACGAAACATTGTATAAGAAGAAAAGTGGATTTAATGCCCCTGTGGGCAAGTGGTTGGGAGTAAACTACGGAGATGAATTCAGAAGTTTTAATAAATTTGTGTTTGATTCAAAAAACAAATAATGGGACAGAAAAAACAAAGTGAATGGCATGAGCAGTGGAGTATGCTGCAAGATGATGAGTTGTTCCTTTTTAAAGATTGGATTCACCCCGTTACGTTAGATGATTTTAAAAATAAAGAAGTATTAGAGTGCGGATGCGGTGGTGGCCAGCACACTTCTTATGTTGCTCCGCAAGCTAAACATCACACAGCTGTTGATTTAAACACTCCAGATTTAGCTCAGAAGCGAAACGCACAATTTTCAAACATCACATATATTGAAGCCGACATTGCGAAAATGGATTTACAAAAACAATTTGATTTTGTTTTTTCAGTAGGCGTGGTGCATCACACCGATTCGCCCGATGCTACCTTCGAGAATATGAAGAAACATACTAAACAAGGCGGAAAAACAATTGTTTGGGTTTATTCTAAAGAGGGAAATTGGATGGTTGAAAAATTAGTTGAACCTATTCGCAAAAGTATTTTGGTGAAAATGTCGCGCAAAGGATTGCTTAATCTATCGAGAATAGTAACAGCATTAATGTACCTTCCCATTTATACTATTTATCTTTTGCCATTAAAGTTTTTGCCGTTTTATGAATATTTTCAGAATTTCAGAAAACTTTCTTTTTACCGAAATGTGCTTAATGTTTTTGACAAGTTAAATGCGCCACAAGTAGATTTTATTAGTCGCGCCCGTATTGAAAAGTGGTTTAATACAAATGATTATACTGATATTCACATAAGCGCTTACAAGGCAGTTAGTTGGCGTGGCAGTGCTGTAAAAAAATAATGAATGAACTTTACCGAAGCAAAATTATTAGTAGGGAAATTAACTGCTGAGTTAAATGAGCATAATCACAAATACTACGTACTCGATAAACCTGAAATTTCTGATTATGATTTCGATAAACTTCTTGAGCAATTAATTTCAATAGAAAATGAATTTCCCGAATTATTATCACCCAATTCGCCATCGCAGCGAGTGGGCGGAGCTGTTACAAAAGAATTTAAAACTGTAAAGCACAAATACGCTATGCTATCGCTTGGCAATACCTATAACGAAAATGAGTTGAGAGATTTTGATGAGCGAATAAAAAAAGCAGGATTAAATGCTTATGAATATGTGAGTGAATTAAAATACGATGGTGTATCAATATCACTCACTTATGTAAATGGTGAATTAAGACAGGCAGTAACTCGTGGCGATGGTGAACAAGGTGACGATGTTACAACTAATGTGAAAACGATAAAAAGTATTCCCCTTAAGTTGTCAGGAAATTATCCGCAAGAGTTTGAAATTAGAGGAGAAATTTTTATGCCTAAAAATGTTTTTCTGAAAATTAATGAGGGAATAAGAAAGCAAATGGAAGAGGATGGTTTTGGTGAAGAGGAAATTTTCGAAAAACTTTTAAAAAACCCACGCAATGCTGCATCTGGAACATTAAAGATGCAAGATTCAAAAACGGTAGCTTCACGAAATTTAGATTGCTATTTGTATTCCCTGCTTGGTGAAAAATTACCCTTTCAATCGCACTATGAAAATTTAACAGCCGCTAAAAGTTGGGGTTTTAAAGTTTCTCCACACATGGAAAAATTGAACTTCATAGACGATGTGATAAGTTATAATGAAAAATGGGAAACTGCCAGGCATCAACTAAATGTGGAAACAGACGGTGTTGTAATTAAAGTGAACAATTACGAACATCAAAAATTTTTAGGATTTACAGCCAAATCACCACGCTGGGCAATTGCCTATAAATATAAAGCGGCATCAGCTTCAACCGTTTTAGATTTTGTTTCGTTTCAGGTAGGAAGAACAGGAGCCATTACACCGGTTGCAAATTTAAAACCTGTTTTTTTAGCAGGCACTACTGTAAAACGCGCATCGTTGCATAATGCAGATATTATTGAGAAGCTCGATTTGCACGAAGGAGATACTGTGTTTGTAGAAAAAGGCGGAGAAATAATTCCGAAAATAACAGCTGTAGATTTAACTAAGAGAAAACCGGGAGTCTCTAAAATTATTTACATATCGCATTGCCCCGAGTGTAATACTGGCTTGGTAAGAAAAGAATCGGAAGCGATACACTATTGCCCTAACGAATACGGATGCCCGCCACAAATCATTGGCAACATGGCGCATTTTATTTCGCGCAAAGCAATGAATATTGATTCGCTTGGCGAGGAAACAATTGTTCAACTTTATGATGCGGGGTTGATAAAAAACTGTGCTGATATATATGATTTAAAAAAAGAACAACTCGTTGGCTTGGAGCGGATGGGCGAAAAAAGTGCCGATAATTTAATTGCCGGAGTTGAGCAATCAAAAACAATTCCTTTTGAGCGTGTACTTTATGCACTTGGGATAAGGCATATAGGCGAAACAACCGCAAAAAAAATAGCATATAGTTATAAAAATATTGATGCGGTGATGAATGCTACTGCAGAAAATTTGCTTTCTGTAGGCGATGTGGGCGAAGTAATTGCACAATCGGTTGTGAACTTTTTTTCGGTTGAAAAAAACAGAAAACTAATTGAGCGATTAAAAGCTAAAGGACTTAAATTTGAATTGTCGGCAGATGCATTGGCGAATACGAGTGAAAAGTTAAAAGACAAAACATTTGTAGTGAGTGGTGTTTTTAGCAAATTTTCGCGCGATGATTTGAAAAAAGCAATAGAAGTAAATGGCGGAAAAATTTCAGGAAGTATTTCGGGCAAAACAAGTTATGTGGTGGCTGGAGAAAACATGGGTCCTGAAAAATTAAAAAAAGCCGAAAAACTGAATGTGAAAATTATATCTGAAGATGATTTTATAAAAATGATAGAGTAATGTATAGTCTTGATAAAACAAAGTTTAAATCATATAACGCTGAAGAGCAACGGCCGAATTATTTTAAAACATATAGTTGGACAGATAGGTTAAGAGTATCAATCTATCTAAATTCTATCGCATATAGATTAGTTGGAGTGGAAAATATAAAAATGAACAAAACTGTTTTTAAAGCAACTAGAGAAAACAATGGGTAATATCTTTTATGATGATTTTAGAGATTTTATTTCAGCGTTAAATGATAATAACGTAGAGTATGTTTTGGTTGGCGGATATTCAGTAATTATTCATGGTTATGCTCGCACAACAGGTGATATGGATATTTTGGTTAATAGAAACAAACAAAATTATCAGAAATTAACAAAAGCATTTAATCAGTTTAATATGCCAGTGTTTGATATGACAGAACATAATTTTTTAAATCATCCTACTTGGAATGTTTTTTCTTTTGGTAGCCCACCTGTTTGCATTGATATTTTAGTAGAAATTAAAGGTGTAGATTTCGATACAGTTTTCAACAATTCAATTGTTTTCAACGATAATGATGTATCAATAAGAGTGATACATTTGAACCAGCTTATAGATGCTAAAAAAGCGACTAACAGACCTAAGGATATTGACGATATTAATAATCTGATTAAATGAGCATCAAAACGCAAATAGGAGAGCTGTTCGGCCGCAGAAAAATGAAAGCCGAGAGCGATGCGCTAAAGCGTAAGCCACAAGTATTTAATCTGGCCGATGCAAAATCTATTGCTCTTATTTTTGATGCAAGCGACAAAGATGAGTTTGAATTAATAAAAAAATATGTTTTGTACTTACGCGAGTACAAAAAAGCAGTGAAAGCTATTGGTTATTTCAGCCAAAAAGAAATACCCGAGCTTACCTATTCAAAAATGGATTACGATTTTTTTAATTCTAAAGAACTTACCTGGTATCAGCGCCCGCAAAATAAATACGTTGAAAATTTTATTCAGGAAAAATACGATGTGCTGATTGATTTGAATATTCACAACCGATTTCCATTAAAGTACATTGCCGCAATTTCAAATGCTGCATTTAAAGTAGGGAAGTACGATACCGATGAGCAGTGGATGTATGACATGATGATACAGCATGATACAAAACAAGGACTTAAATTTCTTCTTCGCCAAGTGGATACTTATTTACAAATGGTGAATAAGCGCGAAGAATAGTTCGCTGTTTTTTTAAAATAGTTTATATTCGCATCCCAATTTATTTCCCCATGGCATTCAATAAAAATAAACTAAAAGGTACAGGCGTTGCTATTGTAACACCCTTCCACAAAGATGGTAGTATTGATTTCCGTTCGCTCGGAAAAGTGGTTGAGCATATTATTAAGGGTGGTTGCGAATATATTGTTGCGCTTGGCACTACCGGAGAAACACCTACACTAACGAAAGATGAAAAAACCGCAGTTCTTAGTTTTATTGTTCAAACTGTGGATGAGCGTGCGCCTGTAATTGCGGGAGTAGGAGGGAATAATACGCAAGAAGTGGTTAACTGTTTAAAGGGTTACGATTTTGATGGTGTTACAGCCATTCTATCTGTATCGCCTTATTATAATAAACCAAATCAGCGTGGTATTTATCAGCATTACAAAGCTATATCTGAAGCATCGCCACTTCCAATAATACTTTACAATGTTCCGGGCCGAACTAATTCTAATATCAGTGCCGATACAACATTAAAATTAGCTTCCGATTTTAAAAATATTGTTGCAATAAAAGAAGCATCGGGCAATATGGAGCAAATCATGAAAATTATAAAACACAAGCCAAAAGATTTCTTAGTTATTTCGGGCGATGATATGCTTACGTTACCGATTATAGCTTGCGGTGGCGATGGAGTAATATCGGTAGTTGCAAATGCTTTCCCTAAAGATTTTTCGGAAATGGTGCGCCAAGCTATTGCAGGTCATATTGGAACCGCTCAAAAATTACACTATAAACTTACTGATATTACCGAACAGCTATTTGCCGATGGAAATCCGGCCGGAGTAAAAGCATTTTTAGAATTGATGAAAATTTGTAACGCTAATGTTCGCCTGCCATTGGTTAAAGTAAACAGCAAAGTACAAAAGCGTATTATTGAATTGTTTTCTGATTATTAAATTGCAAGCATTTTAATTGCCGTTACTGCAGCTTCCGCACCTTTATTACCATGTTTGCCTCCTGAGCGTGCCATTGCTTGTTGCATATTTTCGGTAGTAAGTACTCCGAAAATTATAGGTTTATTATACACCACATTTAAAGTAGTGATGCCATGTGCCACTGCGGTGCAAATAAAATCGAAATGGCGCGTTTCGCCCTGAATAACACTGCCAAGGCAAATAACAGCATCAATGTTTTTTTTCATCGCTAATTTTTGTGCGCCAAGTGTAAGTTCAAAGCTACCGGGCACATTTATCCGGTTAATGTTTTTTTCTTTAGCACCGTTTTTTAAAAGTGTATCCACGCATCCATTGTATAATGCTTCTGTAACTTCCTCATTCCATTCTGAAACTACAATGCCAAAGCGCATTTGTTTTGCTGATGGAATCACAGCTTTATTAAAACTCGATAAATTTTTCTTTTTTGCTCCCATAAATTAACCGGAAATAAAAAGCCGGATATTATTCTATTCCGGCTTTAGCTTTTGCGTATGCAATGTATTTGTCCATTTCTTTTCCGTCTCGCGAATCAGGAAAATCTGATTTTATTTGCTCGTACACTTTTAATGCTTCTTTAAAATCGTTTTTCTCTTCGTAAGCTTTTGCTGCTTTCATTAAAAAAGTGGGCGTAGTAAATTGATTACGATTCATATTGGCAGCTTTTATGTAATACGAAACAGCATCATCTGTTTTGCCAAGTTCCATGTGTGCATCGCCTATGGCTGATACGGAAATTGGACCAAGGTAATTGTCTTTCGCATCAAATGAACCTAACTCGTCAATCGCTTCTTCGTATTTTCCTGTGCCCAAATAGCTGATACCTAAATAATAGTGTGCTAAGTTACCCGATGGTGTAGAGCCATATTTATCAACTATTTCTTCTAAACCAAGATGTTCACCATCGCCAGCAATTGCTTTGTTTAATGAATCTTGTTCAAAATAGCGCTCAGCCCAAAATATTTCTTGCTGCGCTTCCGCTTCAAGAGGTTCTACATAATATTTCTGATAACCGAAATATCCGGCCACGGCAACTAAAATGCCTCCTAATATAATTGAAATACTTTTTTTGTTGCTTTGCACATACTCCTCAGTTCGGCTAAAACTTTGCTGAATATCTACAATAGGTTCGTCTTTTTGTTCAGACATGATTTAATTTTTTAAGAGGTGCAAAAATAGTACTTTTTTATTGGTGGGCAAATCTATACCTTTAAACCGTGCATCTGCAAAAACTATCGTTAATTAACTTTAAAAACCACCAGCAGGCCGATTTGGACTTTACCGATACCGTGAATTGCTTTACCGGTAACAATGGCAGTGGCAAAACCAATTTACTTGATGCGATTTACTATTTGGCGCTAACCAAAAGCTTTTTTAATCCTATTGATAGCCAAAATATAAGCCACGACCAGCCTTTTTTTGTGATACAGGGTACTTTTAAAAGTAAAGAGGAGGATATTGATATTTATTGCGGAGTTAAAAAAGGGATGAAAAAAGCATTTAAGCGGAATAAAAGAGAATACCAGCGTTTGTCCGAACACATCGGGCAATTTCCTTGTGTGATGGTTTCTCCTGCTGACAATGAGCTAATATACGAAGGTAGTGATGAGCGCAGAAAATTTGTGGACGGTATTTTATCACAGATTGATAGTGATTACTTAGAAAAATTAATGATATATAATAAAGCACTTGCACAGCGCAATGCTTTGCTTGGCCACTTTTACGAAACCAATAGTTTTGATGGCGAGCAACTCGAAATCTGGGACATACAAATGGAAAACAGCGGCAATATTATTTACGAAAAAAGAAAAGAATTTATTGCTCGCTTCATACAGTTGTTTCGCAAACATTATACCTATATATCTGGTGGGAGCGAAGTGGCCGATTTGCATTACGAGTCGCAATTACATGGTTCTTCATTAAGCACACTCTTGTCATCCGCATTGCGAAAAGATACCGTTGCGGGCTATACATCCGTAGGCATTCATAAAGATGATATTGAGTTTAAGTTGGGTGATTATTCGCTGAAAAAATATGGTTCGCAGGGGCAACAAAAATCAATGCTTATTGCATTGCGTCTTGCCCAGTTCGATATTATAAAAGAACACAAGGGCATAAACCCTATTTTATTGCTCGATGATATTTATGACAAGCTTGATGATTCTAGGGTGCAGAAGCTTATGGAACTCGTAAGTAGTAATCATTTCGGGCAAATTTTTTTAACAGATACCGGCACCGAGCGTGTGAAATACGCATTCAATAAAATAAATGTAAAGCATAAAGTTTTTGTAATAGATGCCGAACAAATAAAAAGCGCATAGTTTTTTCTATGCGCTTTTTATTTTAGAGAAACTGTTTTTACTTTGTTTTAATAATTTTTTGGGCAAGTATTTTGTTACCGTCATTGGTAAATCCATCAATATAATAAACGCCCGGTGGCAAATGTGAAATATTAAGTGTTGTACCCGATGCAGATAGGTTTTCAACTTCGGAGATAAGCACTTGGCCTAATTGGTTTTTTATTTGTAGTGTAACATTGTTATAATAATTTGCTTGCGAATAAATGGTGAGCTCGTTTACTGCCGGATTGGGATATAGAACAAAAACTTCGGCAGCACTATTTTCGCCAATACTTGAGCTAATGGGCGAAAAACGATAAATGGTGCCATTAGCCGGTGTACCCGAAATAAATAGAAATGGGTTAATAGGTGAGCTAATACTGTTCGCAGTTGCTGCCGATGGTGTTCCTGTTAACATCATGCCGGCATCAAGCATGTTTGTATTTACATTGTATTTTATAGGGCCTATACCTGCACCTGTTTCGCCACTATATGATGCACCATTGGTAACAGAATTTTGCCCGATATGCACTTCCATGATATTTGAAGTTTCGTATAACCAAAGCTGAAATGAAATATAGTCCATCTCATTAGTGTCATCATAAAAACCGGCATTGCGCCATTCGCATTTGAAGATGCGACTTCCCACTGTGCCCGTTGTAAGGTATGATATTGGTGATTGACTCACACCACTGCCATAACCTCTGTCAAGTAAATCGGCTAAAAATACACTACCTGCATTCAAGTAAGGAATAGTAGTGGATGTGTCGTGCAAAAAATAAGAATCGGTTATGAAAATAGAATTAAATGTTTGCTGAAACATGCTAAAGTTAAAACCGAGTGGTATTTGAGCTATGTCATCGTCCCATTCTTGACCTTGGTTTACCGATATGCTTCCGGTTAAGTTGGTGTATGTTCCGGTTGTTTGAGTAAACGTGTACGTTTGAGCATTAGCGCTTAATATAGTTGCCGCAATAAAAAAGGGGAGTAGTTTTAGTTTCATTTTTTGTTTTTTATCAAATTTAAAATAATAACAATATTTTATGAAATTTATTGTGTGAGTTTATAAAGCAGGTAATACTTTTCCTTTTACTTCGCCAAATCCCACTCGCACACCATTTTTTTCGGCATAGCCGCGGATAATTACTGTATCGCCATCGTTTATAAACTTTCGCTCGCTGCCATCAGCCATTTTTAGTGGTTTTGTGCCGCGCCAACTGAGCTCAAGCATTGAGCCATAACTGTTTTCTGTTGGCCCCGAAATAGTTCCTGATGCCATCATATCGCCCACATTAATATTGCAACCATTTACAGTGTGGTGAGCAAGTTGTTGCTCCATGGTCCAGTACATAAATTTATAATTGCTTTCGCAGATTTTTGTTTCTGTACAGTTTTCGGGTTGCAAATAAACTTGCAGATTTATGTCAATGTTTTTAATGCCTTCGTATTTTAAATAAGGTAATACTTCGGGTGTTTGTTTATATCCTTCCACTCTAAATGGCTTCAAAGCATCTATTGTTACAACCCAAGGCGATACGGATGAGCAAAAGTTTTTTGCCAAAAAAGGGCCAAGCGGAACATATTCCCATGTTTGAATATCGCGTGCACTCCAGTCGTTAAAAAGCACCATGCCGAAAATATAATCTGTTGCTTCGGCTGTAGAAATACTTTTACCCATTTCAGTTTGCTTGCCAATTATAAAAGCAGTTTCTAATTCAAAATCCATTAGCTTAGATGCTCCAAAAATGGGTTGCTGCTCTTTTGGTGGTTTTTGTAATTGATCGGGCGGTAAGTTTTGCCCTTTAGGGCGATGAAAATTTGTGCCACTTACTACAATTGACGATGCCCTGCCATGATAGCCCACCGGCAAATGTTTCCAGTTGGGCAGCAAAGCATTTTCAGGGTCGCGAAACATTTTGCCAACATTAGTTGCATGATCAATGCTCGAATAAAAATCGGTGTAATCACCTATGCGTACTGGCAAAAGCATTTCAGCATCACTTTGTTTTATTAAAATGGCAGGGTGTAAATCTTTGTTTTCTTTTATTGCAGTATTATCTGCCGATAAAATTTCGGCAATCTTAGCGCGAACAGCTTTTGTTTTTTCTTTACCTAATGCAATAAAATTATTTAACTGCGGCTGAGCAAATACCGAATTTTCTATTTTAAAATCGGCAAACAAACCTTTTTCGGCACATGCCTGTAAGTCTAAAATATATTCGCCAATGGCAGTGCCAAGCCTTGGACTCCGGTTTTTTGTTTTAAAAATTCCAAAAGGTAAATTCTGAATCGGAAAATCGCAGTTGGATTTTACTTCTATCCACGATTTTAATTTTGGGTCGTTCGGGTTAATCATAATAATGTTCTTAATAATCAATATCTAAGTCAAAACTTTGTTTTAGTTTTTGTATTGCCGGATTTTTTTCAACCAAGCGCTTGTATTTATCAGATGTTGTGTAGAGTTTAACGCCTTCAATGTTTTCAGCAACCACAATTTTTAATTGCACGGTGGTGTTTTTCAGTTCTTGTCTTAAAAATCTCATCATGTCAATTTTTTCTTCATTTAGCTGTTCTTCTAAAACTTTATTAGGTACAGTAAATTTTATTTCGGCAGTGCTAGTTATAACGGGCTTATTGTTTTGCATCATGCTGTATAAATTCGCTTTCTTTTTGCTTTTCATCACTTCGGCAAACTTTCCCCAGGCATTGTTTAATTGCTCTTGGGTAAATTCATTTGTTTGTTTTTCAATGCCCTCGCTTATCTCAATATCGGTTTTGTTATCCTCATTATTAGTTGCCGTACCGGTGCTTCGCGATTGATTTTTATTCAGCAGTCCGTTTATTGAAAGGCCTGTTTTAATTGTGTCAATATGTTTTTTGGTAACTGCAGTTTTCTCTAGCCCATCCTTTTGTGTAACGTAAGTTTTTATTGGCTCTTCTGCTTTAACAGGGTCATTCACCACCACTCCATTAAGAGTGGGTGGCTTAATAATTAAGTTTTTTTTTTTCTTCCTCAGCGGGAAGTGATTTTAATGAAGCCATTTGCATAAGGGCTAACTCTACAAGCAGGCGTGAGTTTTTAGATGCTTTGTAGTTTAATTCTGTTTTACTGCAAATGTTTAGCGATTTTAGAATAAATTGAATATCGCAGCGTGCTGCTTGTTCGCTGTATTTTGCTTTCACGCTTTTGCTTTTTTCCATCAGGTGAATAGTTTGTGCATCGTGGCACACCATAATATCACGCAAGTGCTCGGCTAATCCTGCTATAAAAATGTGGCCATCAAATCCTTTCACAATTATTTCGTTAAAAGTTAAGAGTGCAGCAGGTATATCGGCTTTAAGCAATGCATCGGTAATTTTAAAATAGTAATCGTAATCAAGCACATTAAGATTTTCGATTACGGCATTGTACGTTAAATTATTGCCCGAGAAAGTAACCAATTGGTCAAATACGGAACAGGCATCGCGCATACCGCCATCTGCCTTTTGGGCAATAACGTGTAGTGCTTCAGGCTCGGTCGTTACGGCTTCGTTGGTTGCTATAAATTGCAGTTGGCTAACTATATCATCAAGTTTTATTCGCCCGAAATCAAAAATTTGGCAGCGCGAAAGTATGGTGGGAATAATTTTATGCTTTTCGGTTGTGGCTAATATAAAGATGGCGTGTTTTGGTGGCTCTTCCAATGTTTTTAAAAATGCATTGAATGCAGCAGTGCTTAGCATGTGAACTTCATCAATGATGTACACTTTGTAGTTCCCTAATTGCGGAGCAAAATTTACTTGGCTAATTAATGTGCGAATATCATCCACAGAATTATTAGAAGCGGCATCTAACTCGAAAAAATTAAGTGAACTGCCCTCGTTAAAACTTACGCAACTCTCACATTTATCACATGCTTCAAAATCGGCAGTAATAGCCGAGCAATTAATTGTTTTCGCTAAAATGCGTGCACAGGTAGTTTTCCCCACACCGCGTGGGCCACAAAACAAATACGCTTGCGAAAGGTGTTTGTTTTTGATAGCATTTTTAAGAGTGGTGGTAATACCTTGCTGGCCAACAACTGTGTTAAAAGTTGCCGGACGATACTTGCGTGCTGATACTACAAAATCACTCATAATTACATTGGGCCCATTTCGGTTTTTATTGAACGCTTGCCGTTACATTTTCGGTTTCTGCACGATACAAAAACACTTGCAATAGCACAAACGATTAGCGTGTATAGAATAGCTTTTTTCATCTGTATTACTTTATTTCTGCAATTTTATCGGCCATGTATTGACCTGATTTTAGTTTATCTACAATTTTAGAGAACGCATCAATAGTGTAATTCACATCTTCGAGGGTGTGAACCGCAGTAGGGATGAGGCGCAGGATAATCATTCCTTTAGGAACGACAGGATAAACAACCATTGAGCAAAACACGTTAAAGTTTTCGCGTAGGTCAACTATCAAGTTTGTGGCTTCGGGTATTGATCCATTCATGTAAACAGGAGTTACGCACGAATTGGTATCGCCAATTTCAAAGCCCGCTTTTTTCAGTCCCGATTGTAGTGCACTGGTAACTTCCCAAAGTTTATCTTTTAGTTGTGGTTGTGTGCGAATTAGTTCAAGTCTTTTTAGGGCACCTGCCACTAAAGGCAACGGTAACGATTTGGCAAATATTTGCGAACGCATATTGTAGCGCAAGTATTCCACAACTTGTGCTTCGCTCGAAATAAACCCGCCAATAAGCGCAAATGATTTTGCAAATGTTCCGAAATAAACATCTATTCCATCTTGGCAACCTTGTTCTTCGCCTGTGCCTGCACCGGTTTTGCCAAGTGTGCCTAAGCCATGCGCATCATCTACAAAAAGGCGGAACTTAAATTTCTTTTTTAGTTCAACTATCTCTTTCAGTTTACCTTGGTCGCCACGCATGCCAAAAACTCCTTCCGTGATAAGTAAAATAGCACCACCGGTTTCTTCGGCAAGTTTTGTTGCACGCTCCAATTGTTTTTCACAATCAGCAATATCGTTGTGTTTAAATACATAGCGCTTGCCCATGTGTAAGCGCACACCATCTAATATACAAGCGTGGCTTTCGCCATCGTAAACTATTACATCGTGGCGGTCAACCAAGCAATCAATGGCTGATACCATTGCCTGGTAGCCGAAGTTACAAAGTATGGTTTCTTCTTTTTGTACAAGTTGCGATAGTCCTTTTTCTAATTGTTCGTACAAATCGCTGTTGCCGCTCATCATGCGTGCACCCATTGGCATTGCTAAGCCAAATTGTGCTGCAGCATCGGCATCTGCCTTGCGAACTTCGGGGTGGTTTGCTAATCCTAAATAATTATTTAAACTCCAGTTAAGGCGTTTGCGGCCTCTAAAAATCATGTGTGGGGCAATATCGCCTTCTAATTTCGGGAAAGTGAAATAGCCATGCGATTCTTTTGCATGCATGCCAATAGGACCCCTGTTAGCTTTTATTTTTTCAAAAATATCGTTCATTCTGCTTGGTTTTATGATGTGCAAATTTAGTGGAATTAGCTAATTATTTTAAAGAACAAATTAACAAATTGCCAATCGTAGAGATAAATACCTTTTGTAATTCTGAGTGAAGAAAAGAATGACAAGGTTCAACTTGCAAACACTGCAAAATATAACGTCCCGCTTTGTGGGCGAAACGTTTTTTCATTTTGAATTTTATTTTATCGCTTTGTCATTAATTGTACGTAACCTTTTTCAATAGTTTTTTCTCCGTTGTATTTCTCGCCATATCCCACAAAAAAGTAAGTTCCATCTGAGCAGGTTTTACCTTTATATGTACCATCCCATTTTCCGGTAATGGCATCGTAAGTATAAAGTAAATCGCCCCAGCGGTTAAATATATTTACTTCCATTTTGTTATAGCCTTCGGTGTGGATGATAAAGAAGTCGTTTATTCCATCGCCATTTGGCGTAAATACATTTGGAACCGAAATGCTATCGTTAGGACATTCGTCAATTATTGCTTGACCTGTTGCAGTACATCCGTTGGCATCGGTAACTATTACCGCATAGCTGCCTGGTGTAAGTGCCGATGCAGTATCGCTATTTTGTGGCGGAATAGTGTTCCACATATATGTGTAACCGGGTGTTCCACCATTTGCAATAGCTATTGCCGCTGCATTGTCTTGCTGGTTAGTACAAGGTGCCACAGATGTATTTATTCCCACCGCAGCCGGCTGTGTTATTGTAACCGTGCTTGTACTGGTGCAACCGTTGTTATCAGTAATTAAAACGGTGTACATTCCGGCACAAAGTCCGGTTGCCGTTGCTGTACTTTGGTTACCCGATGACCAATTGTAGGTATATGGAACTGTGCCACCAGTTGCATTAGCCGTGGCTGTTCCGGTGCATAGTGAATTACATAATAGGTTGTTTTGCGATGCAACTGTTGCCGTAACACCTGAACTGTTATTAACGGTAACGGTTGTAGTAGTGGTACATCCGTTTGCATCTGTAATTGTAACGGTGTAAGTGCCTGCACTTAATCCGGTTGCAGTAGCATTAGTTCCGCCATTGGGCGCCCATTGGTAACTGTATCCTGGTGTGCCGCCATTAGGCGATGCTGTAGCACTACCGTTTGCTTGATTACAGTTTGCTGAAACAGAACTTGCAGTGGCTGTAATAGCGCTCGGTTGCGTTACTGTAATGGTTGTTTGTGATGTGCACCCGTTGGCATCGGTAGATAAAATGGTGTACGTACCCGCGCACAAGCCAGTAGCTGTTGCAGTAGTTTGGTTTGTTGGCGTCCACAAATAAGTGTAGGGCGGATTGCCACCGCTAGCTGTTGCCAATATACTTGCATTACAGTTGCCAAAACATTGGTTGGTACTTTGGAACGAAGTAGTTGTATTAGGGCCATTAGAGTTAGGTACATTTACTATTGTTTGCTGCGAGCATCCGTTAGCATCGGTAACAAAAACGGTATAGGTGCCTGTTGATAATCCGGTGGCTGTGCTATTTGTGCCACCATTAGGTGCCCATGAGTAGGTATAGTTGGGTGTTCCGCCAGTTGCATTTGCCGTAGCGCTTCCATTGCTTTGCCCGCAAGTGGCCGATGTGGCACTTGCAGATAAAGATATTGCTGCAGGTTGAGTGATAGTGAAAACGCTGGTAATTGTACAACCATTGGCATCGGTAATATTACAGGTGTATGTTCCGGCACATAATCCTGTTGCAGATGGGCTGGTGCCGCCACTTGGTACCCAGTTGTAGGAATATGGACTTGTTCCACCACCAATTGTAGCTGTTGCAATTCCAGTACATAAGCCATTACACAAAATATTAATTTGTGTTTGTGTTACACTTAGCTGTGCTGCCTGATTTACAATTACAGTAGTTTGGGTGGAGCATCCATTAGCATCATTAACTACAACCGTGTAAGTTCCGGCAGTTAATCCGGTTGCAGTTTGGGTAGTTTGGCCTGATGGTGTCCAAAGGTAAGTATAGCCGGGTGTTCCACCGGATGGATTAGCAGTAGCGGTTCCGTTGCTGCCACCAAAGCACGATACTTGCGATTGCTGAGTTGCTGTGGCTGCAATTTGAGTGGGTTGTGTAACCACTACAGTAGTTTGCGTAGTACATCCATTTGCATCCGAGACGACAACAGTATAAGTTCCGGCAGATAGGCCGGTTGCAGTTTGTGTGGTTTGTCCCGAAGGAGTCCACAAATAGATATAAGGAGAATTACCTCCTGATGGTGTTACAATTGCGCTGCCTGTGCTTCCGCCAAAGCACGCTATTGTGCCTTGCTGGCTGGCTGTGGCAGATGGACCGCCAGAACCTGTAACGACAACAGTAGTAGGTACATATTGTGAGCATGACACAGCGTCTTTTACCCACACAGTATATGTTCCGGGGCAAAGTCCGGTAATGGTTTGTGTGGTTTGGTTTGATGGTGTCCAAGAGTATTGGTAAGGTGGCTGGCCGCCTGTGGCGTTTGCAGTAGCTGTTCCGGTGCAATTGCAACCTGAAGGTGTAAATGTTGCAGTAGGGGCAATGGGTGCCGAACATTGAAAGAAATCAACAAATACACCTGAGTCGTATATACAGTCTCCCCCATCAGCAATAGCAATTTTAAAACGATAGGTTTGGCAAGGGCAAACATTTATGGTCCTTGTTAAAACGGTGGTAAATCCGTCATATTGTATGGTAGCACCACCTGTGTTGTCAACATAGTAAGCATTGTTTGTAATCGAATTAACATTATCAATGCTCACGGGAGTTACATTATTAGGCAAAGTGGCAACATTTGTATTGTTGTAAAAATTAGGTTGACAAGCAGGGCCGGGCCCTGATATGAAAAAACCAAAAGCATCGTTAACGCCTGCGCTCACCCACTCCGGATATTCTTCAGAACCAAAAACAAAACGTATTTGAAGTGTAGTGCATTGAGGAACAACATCAAATTCGAGCATACAAAAATCAAAAATTGCATTTGGTTCGATGGTTGTAAGTTGCGGATCTACAAATGTGGTATTATTGCAAGTGCCAGTTGAGGGAGAGCTGTTTGGCCCAATTGCATTGACGCAAGCCCCTGTGGTTAGCATTACACCATTGTTTATTCCAAGGTTAGTAGCGTTAGCTGTAAAAGTACCCATTGCGTTTGTTGGGCAGTTAATAGCCACATTTGAGTATGTTATTCCCCCGCCTAACAAGCCATTCATAATAGTAGTTATGTTTTGCGTAGGGTTTACTACTAATTGTGAAAATGATGTTGCCGGAATAGCGGCTAAAATCAAAAGGAGTAATTTTTTTATTAGATAGCTGAGTGATTTCATTTTTTTTATTGTTTTGTAGTTAAATGTAGATATCCTTTTTTCAAAACTTTTTCACCTGTGTATTTTTCAGCATTCATTACCCAGTAATAAGTTCCGTCTGAGCAGCGCTTGCCTTTGTAAGTTCCATCCCAGAAGCCATTAACGGTAGTGTAGCTGTATAGCAGTTCACCCCAGCGATTGTAAATGTCTACTTGCATTTGGTTATATCCTTCGTTATAGATAAAAAAGTTATCATTCTTGCCATCGCCATTGGGTGTAAATACATTAGGGTAATAAATTGAATCGTTAGGGCATTCTGGGACAATTGCTTGTAACGAATCTACACAGCCGCTATTATCAGTTACATAAACTATATAGCTGCCAACGCCTATTGCCGTTGCTGTATCATTGTTTTGTGGTGGTGTGGTATTCCACATATAGTTGTAACCGGGTGTTCCGCCATTTGCAGTTACTATTGCAGCGCCATTGGATAATTCGTTAGTACATAATATAACCGATGTGTTTAAGTTCATTGCTGTCGGTTGTGTAACTACAACCGTAGCTGTATCATCGCAACCGAAATTATCAACCACAATACAAGTGTATGTACCGGCACATAATGCTGTAGCTGTTACTGTGGTTTGCGAATTACTCCAAATATAAGTGTAGGGCGCTGTGCCCGATGATGCGTTTGCTGTAGCAGTTCCTACGCACACATTGTTACAGGTTAGGTTAACGCCAGTTAAACCAAGCGTAGGTTGGGCACCTTGCTGAACTGTTACTGTTTGTGTTTGAGTACAACCATTAGCATCGGTAACCAAAACTGTATAATTGCCGGCACTTAATCCGGTAGCTGTAGAGCCTGTTTGGCTATTAGTACTCCACGAGTAAGTGTATGGCAAAGTTCCGCCAGATGGAGTAACGGTAGCCGAACCTTGGCTTGCGCCACATGGCGTTTGTACAGAAGAGCCACCAAGAGTAATTGCGGCTGGTTGCGTTATAGTAACCTGAGTAAATGCAGTATCACCTGCAACATCTATACACATTAAACTGTAAGTGCCTGCACATAAACCGGTAATGGTTTGTGTTGTTTGGTTTCCGGGAGTCCACATATAGGTGTAAGGCGATGTTCCGCCAGCCGGATTTGCAGTAGCAGTTCCGGTGCATTGCCCGTTACACAAAATATTAGTTGATTGCGGAAGCACTGCAAAAGCATTGCAGGCGCCTAATGCAATAGAACTCACAAAACCATCGCCTGTAATAATTAATTCGGCAGGTCCGCCAAGAATAACATCATAAACAGGAGTGGTGGTAGGCACAGAACTTACAAAAACCAAGTTTGAGTCATACATTCTTACTTCAGTTAATGTTCCTACATATATAAATCCGCAACTATCAACTGCAATGCCGCTGCACTCATCGGTTTGTCCTCCAGGCACAGCAACAGTGCCAAGTTGTGTACCATTAGAAATGTTAAACTTGTTTAAGGTAGCTCCATCATAAGCATACACACGTCCACTTTTTGAAGCTAAACCATTAATCCCATGGAAACTCTCCATGTTTGGATTGTAAAATGGGCTATTACTGCTTGCGTAAAATGCACCGTCTTCGCCTAAATTAAAACCGCTCATACTATTCCAGTTAGTAACAAAGTTAGAAGTGTTGCTTGTTAAGCGATTAGTTGCAGTGCTGTTTGTTTGATATGAACTAACGTGAAGCACCACGATATTTGAACCTGTGGCATTAATAAACATACAGCGTATTTCGGCTGCAGTAACAGGGCCTATGATTACACCTCCGAAAAGTAATGCTCCGTTTGATGGGTCAATGGCACATATATTATCTCCTTGTGGTAAAACATATCCACCTGCAATTAAGCGATTGTTAGCTGGGTCGAAAATTAAGCGCCAAGGTTCTTGGTAGCCGGGTGTGGTCCAAATTAAATTGGGTGCTACGCCACCACTTATTTTTATTATTGTTTGTGAGCAGCAGCCGCTCGATAGGTACAAGTCGCCAGCCGGGTCAATGGCAATATCACCATAGTAATCACTGTTTGCGCCCAAGTAAATTGGGAGTGTAACATAAGTCCACTGAATTACACCTGCATTGTTGTATTTTTTTACTTCATAAGGAGGAAATCCGCCAAAGGCATAAACATCACCGGTAATATTGTTGCGCACAATATCATAACCTTTGTTAAGCTGTGTGAAACCCGGGCTCACCACCCAAGGGTCAATGATTAGGGTTCTGGTTTTATCGTAAGCGCCAATCATAAATTTTACTTGGTTGCCACTTTTTACACGGGTAGTTTTAAATGGAGCAGTGTTTTTATTATCGAGGAAAGAAACCGCAGCATGGTCTGTTATAACAGCGTTGGGCATCTTTACTTCCAAGTTCTCGTTATTAAATTTAAGTTTTACATTTTCGCTCCAGCTCATGTTTATAAGAGATGGGTTGGCTCCCGGGTGAACTATTATATCATACTTAAAGCCGGTTTCGGGGTGAAAGGTGTAAACCACATCAATACCATCGTAAAGGTTTTTGCAGGTAATTTTTTTGAATAACTTCCCTTTGTATGGCTGCACACCATTTGGGTTAAAATAAAAATAAGTTTCCGTTAGTTCGTCTTCGGCAATCACTTCTGCATTTGGATTAGAACCGAGCCAAGTCATACGCACGTTCTCGTACTTCATTTGTGTTTTTTGTTCTAACTCTAATTCTTCTTTTTTCTGGAACATTTTTTTTATCGGGTTCCAGCCTTCTTTTTCTTTAACCGGGACAGCGTATAAAAAGTTAATACTGTTATTGGTAAAAAGTATTTTTTCGCACGGGTTATTAATGCCGTATAGCACTTTGCCGTCCACTTCTTTTATGCCGGTAAATTGCCCGGTGTTTTCAATAAACGCTTTTGTTTTAAGGTCGTTGTTTTTCCAGTTGTAGCTTACGGGTTTAGTGTTTTGGGCAACAGTAGCTGCCGAAAATGAAATGCAAATAGCAGCAATTAGCCACTTAATTTTTAGTGTGTTTAAGTTCATTGGTTCTAATTAAATTTAATTAACTGATGCAATAAGTGAGGGTATATTACAACGGTTGAAATTTTTACAAATCCTGATCAAAGGAATCGGTAGCTAAAGTAAAATAAAATGATTAAAAATTCAAATAAAAAAATAGGGTCTAAATTAATTTCCGTCCACACGG
This sequence comes from Bacteroidia bacterium, assembly GCA_020054095.1. Classification (GTDB taxonomy): domain Bacteria; phylum Bacteroidota; class Bacteroidia; order JADZBD01; family JADZBD01; genus JAGVMA01. The sequence continues at coordinate 130,031 of JAGVMA010000031.1, forward strand.
CTAACCGTGAGAACGCCCTTTACTTTTTTAAGTTTTGCCATTAAATTGGTGAGGTGATTAGTGTCTTGTACAAAAACCATTATTGTTCCTTCAAAAACCCCATCATTGGTATCAAAGCTGATGGAGCGCATATTCACGTTTAGCTCGGTAGATATTATTTGAGTAATGTTGTTTACCAAGCCCATTTCATCTATTCCTTTAATTTTTATGCCCGATAAAAACGAGATCATTTCTTGGTTAGTCCATTTTGCTTTAACTATACGGTAAGCGTAGTTGCTCATTAGTTGTATTGCATTGGGACAGTTAACACGGTGTATTTTTATTCCTTCATTTATAGTAATAAATCCAAATACATCATCGCCCGGAATGGGCGTACAGCATGGTGATAGTTTGTAATCTATCCGCTTCATGTTTTCGCCTATCACAAGCATATCGGCACTGCCGCGCACTTCTTTTACTATGCTTTCAAGCGATTTTGATCCTTGCTTTTTGGCGCCTTGTTTTTTGCCTCCGCGCTTGTTACGTTCTTCAATATAATCTTTAATGTTTTTTAGATTAATGCTACCGGTGGCTACACGGTAAAAAAGTTCGTGGCTGCTGGGCAGGTTAAAAAAATTGGCCACTTCATTTATGTTCTGTACCGTAAAATCAAGTTTTAGGTGATTAAATTTTCTTTCGAGTACTTCGCGCCCATCATCGGCTAATTTCTTTTTTACTTCTTTTAGCGCTAATTTTATTTTCGATTTTGCTTTGGCGGTTATCACATACCCTAACCAATCTTCTTTGGGCGATTGTTTTGAGGAGGTGATGATTTCTATCTGGTCGCCACTTTTTAACTGATAACTAAGAGGCACTAAGCGGTGGTTAACTTTTGCGCCTATACAATTTTCACCAACTTTAGTGTGTATATCAAAAGCAAAGTCTAAAGCTGTAGCGCCAAGCGGTAGTGTACGCATGTCGCCTTTTGGTGTAAAGCAGACTATTTCATCTGCAAATAAATTAAGTTTAAAGTCATCAATAAATTCAAGCGCATTTTCATCCGAACTTTCGAGCATTTCTCGTATTCGCTTTAGCCATTCGTCTAATTGGTTTTCGCGCGCTTCGGCCACTTCTTTATATTTCCAGTGTGCGGCATATCCTTTTTCGGCAAGTTCATCCATGCGCACTGTTCTTATTTGCACTTCCACCCATTTTCCTTCGGGGCCCATAACGGTTGTGTGCAAACTTTCATATCCATTTGCTTTTGGGGTGGATATCCAGTCTCTAAGTCTATCTGGGTTAGGATGATAAAAATCTGTTATGATGGAATAGGCGCGCCAACAATCAGCTTTTTCATCTTCGCTTTTTGAATCGAGGATAATACGAATGGCAAACAAATCGTAAATCTCTTCAAACGGAACGCCTTTGGTTTTAATTTTATTATTAATAGAAAAAATAGATTTCGGCCTACCATACATCTTGAAACCAAATCCTTCGGTTTCTAATTCCGCTTTTAGCGGTACAATAAATTTATTGATGTAGCGCTTTCTTTCGGGTTCGGTATCTTTTAATTTTTTCTCAATGTCGAAGAAAATTTCGGGTTCGGTATACTTCAGCGATAAATCTTCAAGTTCGGTTTTTATTGCATTAAGCCCCAGCCGGTGGGCGAGTGGGGCATAGAGGTAAAGAGTCTCCGATGCAATTTTAAGTTGCTTTTCGTGTTTCATGCTGTCGAGCGTGCGCATATTGTGCAATCGGTCGGCAAGTTTTATAAGTATCACACGCACATCATCCGAAAGGGTGAGCAACATTTTTCTGAAATTTTCGGCTTGTATGGATGTACTTTGTTCGCTTATGCCTGTAATTTTAGTTAAGCCATCAATAATTTTGGCAACTCGCTCACCAAACATTCCTTTAATATCATCGAGCGATAAATCAGTATCTTCCACCACATCGTGCAAAAGCGCACAGACAATAGAGGTTGTTCCTAATCCTATTTCTTCGGCAGCAATGCGCGCCACAGCAATTGGATGGAAAATATAGGGTTCGCCTGATTTCCTTCGCATCTCTTTGTGCGCTTCTAAAGCAACTTCAAATGCTTTTCGAATTTGCGCTTTGTCATCTTTTTCCATTTTGCGTTTGCACGAGCGCAGCAGGGCTTTATAGCGTTTTAATATTTCGCTTTTTTCTTGCTCCGGATTTTGAAGATGAATGGCATCCATAAAAGGGTGCGTAAAATTACAAATTCAAATTGGTTTATTTTTTACATTTGAACTGATGCGAATAATCAGAATAATTTTTTTCACACTCATAGCCGGTTTTTTAGGTTTTATTATCGGCTATATTTTATTTGCACGCTATGCTGATGATTATATTCCGCTAAAATCTATTTTTATGGGAACCATTGCCGATGATGGTATTCTAAACTCGGTGATGAATCTGCGTTTAAAAGTGAGTGCAACAGCAGGCGCATTCGCATTTGTGGGTTTGCTTATAATTGTGATTGTAGAATTTGGTGGCAGACGCTCGGCAAAATCGGCAGCCGGTTTTTACGAATGTAAATATTGCGGATTTAAAGCAGATAGCAAATCAGCATTCTGCATCGCCTGTGAGCGCGATGAAAACGGATTAACAAAAGCCGATTACATGAAAAAAGCTGCTGAGAAATTGGCGGCTAAAAATTAATCACTACCCTCTCGCGCTATAATTTGGCGCTTCGCGGGTGATAAACACATTGTGCGGGTGACTTTCTTTTACGCCTGCTGTGGTAATGCGGATGAATTTTGCTTTTTGCAAATCGGCAATGGTGCGTGCACCACAATAGCCCATGCCAGCGCGCAGGCCGCCCACCATTTGATATACAATTTCGGAAAGCGTTCCTTTAAATGGCACACGCCCCGATATACCTTCTGGTACTAATTTTTTAATATCATCTTCCACGTCTTGGAAATAGCGATCCTTACTGCCGCTTTGCATGGCTTCAATACTTCCCATGCCTCGGTACGATTTAAACTTACGCCCTTCATATATAATCGTTTCGCCAGGTGATTCTTCTAAGCCGGCAAACATGCTGCCTGCCATAATACTGTGTGCGCCTGCTGCAATTGCTTTGACAATATCGCCTGTAAAGCGGATGCCACCATCGGCAATAATCGGAATGTTTTTTCCTTTCAATGCACTTGCCACCATGTAAATGGCACTTAGTTGCGGCACTCCCACACCTGCAATAATTCTTGTGGTACATATTGATCCCGGACCTATGCCCACTTTAACGGCATCGGCACCAGCTTTTACTAAAGCCAATGCAGCTTCGCCCGTTGCAATATTGCCCACTACCATTTGTAAATTAGGGTACTGTTTTTTTACTTTTTTTAATGTTTCTATAACACCGCGCGAATGGCCGTGTGCTGTATCAATACTTATTGCATCGGCATTGGCTTTTACTAAAGCATCCACACGTTCAAGTATATCGGCAGTAACTCCTACTGCGGCTGCTACTAATAGTCGTCCGTGGTTATCTTTATTGGCATTGGGGTGTACTTTTACTTTCACTATGTCGCGAAATGTAATGAGTCCTACCAATTTGTTGTTTTTATCTACAACAGGAAGTTTTTCAATTTTATGTTTTCTTAATATTTCTTCGGCCTGAGTTAAATCGGTGCCGAGGCGAGTGGTAATTATGTTTTCGTGAGTCATTACCTCGCGTATCGGGCGCTTCATTTTTTTCTCAAAACGCAAATCGCGATTGGTAACAATGCCAATAAGAATTTTGTTTTTATCCACTACCGGAATTCCGCCAATTTTATTTTCTTTCATCTGTTGCAAAGCATCGCCCACAGTGGCATCTTCCATTAGCGTTACAGGATCTTGAATCATTCCGCTTTCAGCACGTTTAACTTTTCGCACTTGTTCGGCTTGTTGTTCAATCGTCATGTTTTTATGAATAACGCCTATGCCGCCTTCTTGTGCAAGTGCAATTGCGAGGCGATATTCGGTAACAGTATCCATTGCAGCCGAAACAATAGGTGCATTTAGTTTTATGTCGCGTGTAAATTGTGTGGCAATACTTACTTCGCGTGGTAATATTTCCGAGTAGGATGGAACTAATAGGACATCATCATAGGTGAGACCTTCACCTATAAGTTTGTTAGAATCAATTGGCATAGCTGATGAATTTTATGACGTTAAAATTCGGGCAAATATAAGCAAATTACTGATTGGAGCATAGCATTGCTTGTATTAGTGTTTGCTCTTTTTCGCCACTAACAAATTGTTGTTGATTAGTTAGGCGCTAATGTGTACTTGATGCTTATTGGCATTTTACATTTGTATAACATGCAAGAGAAAGGCCTCAATTATTTTAAACAGCCATTTATATTGGTGCTTGCAGTTGCCATTCTTTTTACCGCGTTGTCGTTTGTTAATACCAATTTTAGCGTGACAAATTATCAAACAAAAAAAATTGATTTTTTTTCTGAAATCAAAATTCAAAAATTAGGTGTTGCGTTTCCATTGCCGCCAGTTGTTTTCACCAATTCAATAAAAGATAGTTTGGCGGCAATTATAAAAGCAAAACAATTGTTAGCCGTAAATAATTTTGCTGCCGATTCGGCCGGAAGCATTATTCATTTTTACCGTGCGCTTGCCAACATGAAACTTACCGGTAAAAAAGTGCGCGTAGCATATTTTGGCGATTCGATGATTGAAGGCGATTTGCTTACACAAGATTTACGCTCTTCGTTTCAGAAAGGTTTTGGCGGACGCGGTGTAGGTTTTGTTCCCATCACATCTATTGTGGCAGGTTTCAGGCAAACGATTACGCACAGTTTTTCAAAAGACTGGAATGTGTTTCATCTTAACAGCGATGGCGGAACATCTGCAATGCTTGGCTTGTCAGGTTATGTGTTTGTTCCTAACGATGGTTCGTTTGTTCGTTACACAGCACCTAAAGCTTACGGAAATTTCGGGATTATAAAACTTTATTATGGTGCAGGAAATAGTTCGGCAATAATTAACGTGAATAAAGATGGCGCATCATCATCACTTAAATTAGATGGAATTGCTACCGTAAATGAATTAGTGCTTAATGAATCGGGCGCTGTTAATGCCATTACCATTTCTTTTTCCGGAGCAAGTGCTGTTAAAATTTACGGAGCAAGTTTCGAGAGTGGGGCAGGTGTGTATGTAGATAATTATTCGTTCAGAGGAAATTCAGGATTGCCAATGACAAAAATTCCTTACAGCGTTATGCAAGGTTTTAACAATAAAATGCAATACGATTTAATTGTATTGCATTACGGACTAAATGTGGTTGGCCACAATGTTAAATCTTATCAGTGGTATAAAGCAGGAATGGAAGCCATGGTAAAACATTTTAAAAATGCTTTTCCTAATGCCGGAATTTTAATTGTGAGCTTAGGCGATAAAAGTTACAGGGGCGCAGCAGGATGGGAAACCGAACCCGATGTTATAAAAGTGGTGGATGTGCAAAAACAAGTAGCGAAAGAACAAGGAGTTGCTTTCTGGAATGCTTATGAAAACATGGGCGGATATAATTCAATGAAAAAATGGGTGGAAGGGGATACAGTTTTTGCCAACAAAGATTACACACACCTTAATCACAAAGGAGCAAAAAAGATGAGCGATATTTTTTACAAAAAACTTATGGAAGGATATGCAGATTATGTTAAAGTTATGGAATAAGAAATACAATGCGTTGTGCAAAGCAAAACAGTTTTTGTGTTTAGCACTATTGCTATGTGCTTTTAAAGTGAACGCGCAGCAAGTAGTTGATTTTAGTATTGATACTGCACTAAAAAAATACACATTTATAAAACCCGATTCAGCTTCGTTTTTTAACGACAGTATAGCACTTGCAAGTTTTTACGAAAAACTTTATAAGCTTCACACTTCAATGGAAGGCAATGTGAGCGTGTTACACATTGGCGATTCGCATATTCAGGCCGACCACTTTTCGGGAGTAATGCGCCAGCATTTGCAACTTGATTTTGGAAATGCCGGCCGCGGTTTTATTTTTCCTTACAAACTTGCTAAATCGAACGAGCCAAGCAGTTATAAAACGCAAAGCAATGTTACGTGGGAATACAAGCGTTGTGTTTTTGTTGATAAGCCCATGCCAATAGGCATTGGCGGGTACACTATTCAATCTAATGATACGGCATCAGCTATTATATTGGATGTAAAGAATCAGGATAAACTGGATTATGGTTTTACCAAATTAGTTTTGTTTCATGCTAAAACAAATTCAAATTTCGATTTAACGGTGAGCGATACAGCGGGTAAAAACATTGGCTATGTTAATGTGCTTACGAAAGCGGAAACTCCTTACACCAGTGTTTTAAATTTCGCATCGCCACAAAACAAAATTATTATCAAAGCTTGTCCGCGCGATAGTAATCAAAAATCAACACAGCTATATGGCATGTATGCCGAAAACGGAAAGCCCGGAATTATTTATAACATGATAGGCGTTAATGGCGCTGAATATTGGCATTACAATAGTGCCGCCTATTTTCACGAGCAGGTAAAATTTTTAAAACCCGATTTGGTAATTATTTCATTAGGCACTAATGAAGGCTTTAACTACAAAGCATTTAACAAACAAAAATTTTATGCCCATATTGATTCGATGGTAAAGGCAATTAAAAAGAACAACCCGCAGGCGTGTATTTTACTCACCACGCCCGGTGATTCTTTTAAACGTGCCGGACGAAAGGGCAGAGTTAAAAACCCAACCATTATTGAAGTGCGCAATACAATAATTGAATATGCTCAAAAAAATAATTTGGCTTGGTGGGATTGGTTCACCGCTTGTGGTGGTTTTGGTGCTATGGCAAAATGGAAAGCAGCAGGCATGGCCGATGCTTACCGAGTACATTACAGCAAAAAGGGCTACGAAATACAAGGCGAGTTAATGTACCGTGCAATGATGGAAGGTTATAGTAAATACGTGAAAAACAATTTGAAATAAAGCCGTGTTCGATTTAGAAAAAATTCAGGAGCAGCTTTTATTTAACCCCGATAACAGATTACTGTTTAACAGTTCTTTTTTTCTGTTTTACTTTTTATTTGTACTAGCCATCTATCAGTTGCTTTATAAGCATAAAGTTTCGAGGGTATTGTTTTTTACACTTTGTTCACTCTACTTTTTTTACAAAGCATGTGGCTGGTACGTTTCGTTTATTGTAATTGCCGCTGTTATTGATTTTAATCTTAGCAATGCTATTTATAAGTTAAATGATAAGTACAAAAAGAAACTGCTTTTGATTTTTAGCGTACTCATTAATTTAAGCTTACTCGCCTTTTTTAAATACACCGATTTTTTTATTGAGATAATTAACGATTTAAAACTCGGCAACATTCAGCCGCTAAATTTAGTGGTGCCTATTGGTATTTCGTTTTACACGTTCGAGAATTTAAGTTATACGGTGGATGTGTATCGCGGAAAGTTTAAACCCGTGAGCAGTTTTTTAGATTACTGTTTCTTCCTTTCGTTTTTTCCAAAACTTGTAATGGGGCCTATTGTTCGTGCTGCCGATTTTGTTCCGCAAATCCGGCAAGACATACACATATCGGCTGCCGATGTTAGCAAAGGACTTTATTTAATAATGGCCGGCTTGTTTAAAAAAGTAGTTATCTCTGATTATATCAATGTAAATTTTGTTCAATATGTTTTTGATGATCCATCGCGGCACACGGGTGCTGAATGTTTGTTTGCCGTGTACGCTTATGCAATGGTTATCTATTGCGATTTTTCCGGCTATTCCGATATGGCAATAGGCATGGGCAAATGGATGGGCTTTGATATCAATATTAATTTCGATTCGCCTTACCAATCAAAAAACATAACCGAGTTTTGGCGCAGGTGGCACATTTCGCTTTCATCGTGGTTAAAAGATTATTTATACATCGCATTAGGCGGCAACCGAAAAGGCAATGTGCGCACATATATAAACTTGCTAATAACAATGCTACTGGGCGGATTGTGGCACGGAGCAAGTTTTAATTTTATTATTTGGGGCGGCCTTCACGGCTTGGCATTAGCAGCACACAAGATGATTGCTCAGGCAAAATTTAAAATGCCATCGTGGTTATCGTTAATTATTACGTTTCACTTTGTATGCTTTTGCTGGATATTTTTTAAGTCAAAATCGTTCGATACAAGTTCGGCAATCATTAGCCAGATATTTACCAATTTTAATGCAGCATCGCTAATGCCATTATTTGCAGCTTACAGCACGGTTATGGTTATAATGGCAATTGGTTATTTGCTGCACGCTATTCCTAAATCGGGCGAAAATAAATTTGAAGATTTACTCACACGCAGTCCGTTGGCAATAAAAATGGTGGTACTTAGCTTATTAATTTGGGTAGTTATTCAAATTAAACAAGCCGAGCCGGTTATGCCTATTTATTTGCAATTTTAACTTCCGGCAAACGGAGTTCCGAAAACGCCCACCGCAAGTTCGGCCCATATTAAAAACAGTGTACCCAAAATAGTGAGGCAAATAATAGTACGCAAGTTCCTTTTTTTAATAGTTCGTAATACCAGCTCACATATTATACCGGTGCCGAATAATAAAATAGCTGCCACCATAAAATCATATACCGACCAATTTACCTCATCGCTAAATTGCATGGTTATGAGCGGCACAGTTAATAAGGTAGAAATGCCGAGTATAATTAATACAAATCGTTTGTTGTTTTTTTCAGCCATTTGTTTTCTAAACTTTTAATGCACCTCTAAATCCTCTTGAACCATAATACGATTGTGCTCCGTTATGATAAACAAACACGCGGCCAAAACGCCAATCGCCAAAAATAGAACCACCTAATTTTCTTATATCGGCAGGCGTGTTTAACCAGCTCGATGTTTTAGTATCATAATTTCCTGTGCTTTGCAGTTCGCGATATTCCTCTTCCGTTAAAATTGTTATGCCCATTGCATTTGCCAAATCCATGGCACTGCCTTTGGGTTTGTGTTCTTTGCGTGCGTTTAGTGCTTCCTTATCGTAACACAAGCTAAGTCGCCCTTTGGGTGTTTCAGGTGAGCAATCATAAAACAAAAATTCGTTTTTCTTCTTATCGTAAGCTACCACATCGGGCTCGCCACCTGTTTTTTCCATTTCGCTCAGCGACCATAATTTTTCATCGCTTGTTGCTAATTTCCTTTCCACAGCTGCCCATTCAATGCTTTTGTGGCGTTGCTTGTTTTTTTCAAAGCGCGTTTTTAATACAGTTAGTATTTCTTCTTTTTGCTTTGCCAATAATTGCTTTTTCATGGCTGTTTATTTTTACACAAAACTAATACAAACAACTTTATTTTCTTGAAAATTCACTTTCTGAAAACTATTCTAAAACAAAAACGGCATAAGTTACTGAGCTGTTTCAACCAAATTTACTATATTCTTTCATTGTATTGCCCTAAACCAATGAAACAATGCTCCATTGTTTCATAAGAATAGAGTAAACCAATGAAACAATGCCCCATTGTTTCATAAGAACAGAGTAAACCAATGAAACAATGCTCCATTGTTTCATAAGAATGGAGTAAACCATTGAAACAATGCCCCATTGTTTCATAAGAATGGAGTAAACCATTGAAACAATGCCCCATTGTTTCATAAGAATAGAGTAAACCATTGAAACAATGTCCCATTGTTTCATAAGAATAGAGTAAACCAATGAAACAATGCCCCATTGTTTCATAGTATTGCCTTAAAACAATGAAACAATACTCCATTGTTTCATTGGGTTATGCCATTCTTTTTAGTTCTAAAAATTTCGTTAATTTATATGTTAGCGGCTGCGCTGTTGTCCATCCGAATTGATAATGTTAGGAGTTCGCACAAAAATTTGTTTGATGATTGTAATCGTGTCATGTTAAGAATCCATCAAATATTTTGCAAACCAATTCGGGATTTTTGTCTTGTCTATGATACTTACATCTACTCCATTTGTAATTTCAGAAATCAAAACAGCAGCACTTCCTGAGTTGTCAAAAATGAAAGCCCTACTAGTTTTCATTACAGCGGCTTTTAGGTTTTCTAAACTCCGATAATACCTACTCTTTATCACATCGGGGGCAACAGGATGCCCGTTTAGAGCTACTCTATTACTTACACGACTTAGATTAATCTCTGGGTCTTCTGTTGCTATGAAATATAAATAAACTCGGTAGCCACTATCCATTGCTTCCTGAAGAAAATCAATTTTGCTTTTATGGCTCATTACAGTTTCATAGGTAAACGATAGATTATTTTTCAAAACTTCCTGTCTAAGAAATTCAGCTATGTCAGCAGCAAGATATGAGTCAACGGGAATAGAGATATTCAATGCGTTGTCCCGAACAAATAGCTTTTGCCATAAGTCGGGTTCCCCTCTTTTAACAGGTGAAAAGATACTCAAACGAAAAAACTCACGAAATTTTTCCTCATCAACATTCAATTGATACACATCAAACAAAAGCCCGCCTGTTTTATGTAATGATTGTTCAATATCATCAGCATTGATGTAAACACCAAATGGTATTTCAGATTGTAGTCCTTTAATAATTGTTGTTTTGCCCGAACCATTTGGGCCCGCAAATACTCTCATTCTTTTTGCAGGCATCCTATTTCAGTTTAAAATGGTCGTGGAGAGGAACATTTGGTTTTGGAATGTCCTTAATAAATCGCTTCACACCACCAGGTTGTATTTCATAAAGTTTCCCATCTTCTTCAACATAAACACCAAGATTAGTTTTTTGTGCATGCTCATTCGCTTTGTACGTAGCTAAAATAACAGCGCCAGCAAGAGCACCGATAGTTGCCCCCTCTTCCTTGTCTTTTGAAAGCAATGCACCTAAAGCAGCACCAATTAGTCCACCAGCAATTAAAGATTGAAAAATATTTTCATCATTTTCATTCATAGAACAAAGGTAGGAAATTATACTTGAGATTTAGGCTGTCATTGCTTGAAATGATAGTAAAATGACTGTTCGTTCAAAGCACAAATGTTGATGGTTGCACTGTCGCCATAGGGTTGTCGCTAACAACCAGTTATGCCCCAAAACCTACCAGTTATTAGAAAAATGCCGCCACTTGTTAGTTTTGGCTAACCTTTTGGGGCTTTCTTACGTTTAAGTAGCTAATAGGCGCAATGCCTTATTACTTATAAAAATTATAGCCATGGCTAAATTTAGAATGCGTTTGCAACTTAAAAGGTTAACCGATTCCAGCTTAGATGAATACGCCCAACAAAAGATAGAGAAACTAGCGGGCAATACTTTTTATCCGCCTTTGGCATCGTTTCCGGAATTGGCGGCAGTTATTGCAAAACAGCAGCTTTACAGCAATGCACTTGCCGAAACATTTAATGGCAATACTATTGATACCGTTTATAAAAAGAAAGAACGCACCGATTTAGAAAACCTCCTTACCACGCTCGCCATGCGCTGCAAGCATATTGCCAATGGCGATGCAGTTGTTTTTCTTTCATCGGGTTTTAATATTAGCGTGCGCCACAGCAGCGCACAGCCATTGCCAGCACCTGCAAGTTTTACATTAACCGATGGTGGCAACGAAACTGAATTAATAGCAAAATTCAGTCGTGTAATTAATAATCACGGTTACGAATTGTGGCTATCATTAACGCCCATCATCACCGATGCATCAATAATATTAACAAGCAGCAAAACCAAGGTTTTAATAAGCGGATTAGAAAGCGGAAAAAAATATTACGCCTGGGTACGCGCCATAGGCGCTTACAATACACACGGCAACTGGAGCGATATTTCTTCCCGAATACCGCAGTAAGGATGGTACATGTTCCAACCTTTAAACGCATAACAAGTAACCACTTGTAACTTTTAACTATTAATTGTAAGTTTGTTTCAATTTTAAAAACTCCATCGTATGAAAAAACTTTACACCACATTTTTTGCAGCAGTATTATTTATTTCGGTACAAGCACAAGCACCATTTTATGCATGGGGCGAACAAGCAGGCGCCAGCGGAAACGATGAAGGATATGCCATAGCTGTAGATGCAGCAGGCAATTCTTATATAACAGGTGGCTTTGGCGATACAGCTCGCTTTGGCTCTTTCACGCTAATTAATGCAGGCCCTAATTACAAACAAACTTTTGTTGCCAAATACAATGCTAGCGGTACTTGCTTGTGGGCCAAGCAAGGCGGTTGTCCGCAAGACGACCAAGGGCAAGGCATCTGTGTAGATAACCAAGGCAATGTTTACATCACAGGATATTACAATTATTCGGCAGCCACATTTGGTTCGCAAAATTTGCCGGCTGCCGCCTGGGACGATATTTTTATAGTAAAATACGATGCCAATGGTAACGTAATATGGGCTACCAGCGAAGGTGGCGGAAACAATGATTACGGTTACAGCTTGGCTATTGACGGAAATAACAATTTATTTTTAACCGGAAATTTTTACGGCACTTCCACCTTTGGCACCACCGGCTTATCGAGCAGCGGCTGGGGCGATATTTATGTAGCAAAATACAATGCCACCACAGGCGCTAATGTGTGGGCAGTAAAAGCAGGCGCAAGTGGCGATGATTGTTCATACTCAATAGCTACCGATGGCGGAGGCAACACATTTATAACAGGCTGCTTTAAGGGTACCACTACATTTGGTTCGGCAGGATCAGTAACAAGCAGTGGCGGCAAAGATATTTTCACAGCCAAGCTGGATGCTAACGGAGCATTTGTGTGGGTTAAAAAAGGCGGTGGCAGTTTAGATGACGAAGGCCGCGCAATTACGGTGGATGGAGTGGGAGCAGTGAATGTAACGGGCTATTACGATAATGCTGCCACATTTGGCACCACTAATTTAACAGCAGTAGGCGTTATGGATGTATTTACCGCCCGATACGATAATGCAGCAAATTTACAATGGGCTACATCGCACGGTGGCTGGGGAAATGACAAAGGCATGGGCATGTGTATAGATGCACAAGGTTATATTTATATAACAGGTCCATTTGAACAAACGGTAACATTTGGCAGCACTAATTTGCCCACCACGGGAATTATAGATGCTTTTGTTGCAAAAATAAACTACGCTACAGGCGCTGCTATGTGGGCACTTAAAGGTGGTGGCGAAGATGCCGATGAAGCTTACGGCATAGGTATAGATGCCAATGCTAAATTATATTTCACGGGTTATTTCCAAAACGATGCATCGTTCGGGCCGCTGCTTATTGCTAATCCGCTTAACGAAGTGTTTTTGGCAAAATTAGACAACACACTTTCTGTTAACGATAATTTTTTAAATCCAATAACGGTAGTGCTTTTCCCTAACCCTGCCAACACAAGCTGGAACATAACATTAACCGAAGCGGTAAACGATTATATTAAATCAATAAAAATTATGGACTTGAGTGGCCGCTGTGTAAAAGAAATTGAAAACCTTAACACATTGCAAACCTCCATCACCATAACCGATTTGGCTGCCGGCATTTACCAAATACAAGTAATAAGCGGCCAAGGGCAAGCTACACTAAAAGGAATAAAGCAGTAAAAACATCAAAAAAACATTGTTTTGTACTAAAAAAAACTATATTTGCGCCCTGAAAATCAAAATAGTATAAAACAACAAATGCCAAACGGGCATTAAGTAAAAAGTAAAAAAATGAATTTAGCAAAAGAAGTAAAAAAAGAAATCATTAAAAAGCATGGCAAAAGCGACAAAAACACAGGTTCGCCAGAAGCACAAATAGCCATGTTTACCGCAAAAATTGCTCACCTTTCTGAGCATTTATCAGTAAAGAAAAAAGACCGCGTTACACAGCGCTCGCTTGTAAACCTGGTAGGCAGACGTAAAAGTATGCTCGATTTTCTTAAAAAGAAAGACATCACTCGCTACAGAGCAATTATCAAAGAATTAGATATACGTAAATAGTGCACAAGCATTAAGTATCCCGAAAGGCATCCAAATTTAAACGGATGCTTTTTCGCTATTTAAGCTGCACTGTTTTTTTAATTCTGCGCCCAGAGCGAAGTCGAAGGGCGCGATGAGTAAAATGCAATTCACGCTTCGGCTACGCTCAGCGTGAGACAAAACAAAAATAAATAATTAAACATTCACTTAAAAACTCATAAAAATGAATCCAATAAAACACACATTTGATATAGGCGATGGCCGCACCATTACATTAGAAACCGGAAAACTTGCCAAACAAGCCGATGGCGCTGTGGTGCTAAGTTTCGGTAACACCATGATATTGGCAACCATTGTATCATCACACAAAGCAAAAGAAGGAGTTGATTTTTTACCACTCACGGTAGATTACCAAGAGAAATTTGCATCTACAGGCCGCATACCGGGTGGCTTTTTTAAACGCGAAGCAAAACTATCGGATTACGAAGTTTTAATAAGCCGCATTGTTGACCGTGCGCTGCGCCCATTGTTTCCGGATAACTACCATGCCGATACACAATTAATGTTATCGCTTATTTCGGGCGATAAAAACACCATGCCCGATGCATTGGTTGGTTTGGCTGCTTCGGCTGCCATTGCCGTTTCGGATATTCCGTTTAACGGACCAATATCTGAAGTGCGCGTAGCACGCATTGATGGCAAATTGTGCATTAACCCTACAATTTCTGATTTAGAAAAAACCGATTTAGAAATGATAGTAGCTGCATCGGCTAAAGATATAGTGATGGTAGAAGGCGAAATGAAAGAAGTTTCGGAAGCCGACATGCTTGCTGCTATTAAGTTTGCACACGAACACATTAAAATTCAAATTAATGCCATTAACGCTTTCGCTGATAAAGTGGGCCGCAAAGTAAAACGCGAATACAACCACGAAACACACGATACTGAACTGAAAGATAAAGTTTACAAAGAAACTTTTGATAAAGCTTATGCAGTAGCAAAATCGGCTAATGCAAATAAGCACGAGCGTGGCGAAGCTTTTGGTAAAGTGTATGAAGAATTTATGGCGCAATTTACCGATGAAGAAAAAGCAGCAAAAGAAGCATTAGCAAAAAAATATTATCACGAAGTGGAATACCATGCTGTGCGCAAATTAGCATTAGACGAAAAACAACGCTTAGATGGCCGCAAAACAACTGATATAAGAGCAATATGGAGCGAAGTAGGTTATTTGCCCGGAGCACACGGCTCGGCAGTATTCACGCGTGGCGAAACACAATCGCTTACCACCGTTACGCTTGGCACTAAGCTGGATATGCAAATGATAGATGGCGCAATTTTCCAATTAGAAAACAATTTTATGTTGCACTATAACTTCCCCGGTTTTTCAACAGGCGAAGTAAAACCTAACCGTGGTGTGGGGCGCAGAGAAGTAGGACATGGTAACTTAGCATTGCGTGCACTAAAACAAGTAATGCCAAAAGAAATACCTTACACGGTGCGTGTAGTTTCTGATATATTAGAATCTAACGGCTCATCATCAATGGCTACCGTGTGTGCCGGAACGTTGGCACTTATGGATGCAGGTGTACAAATTACAAAACCGGTATCGGGTATTGCAATGGGATTAATTACCGATAACACCGGAAAATATGCCATACTTAGCGATATACTTGGCGATGAAGATCACCTTGGCGATATGGACTTTAAAGTGTGCGGAACTAAAGATGGTATTACTGCTTGCCAAATGGATTTGAAAGTAGATGGCTTGCCTTATGAAGTAATGCAACAAGCATTAGAACAAGCTAAACAAGGCCGCTTGCACATCTTAAATAAAATTACCGAAACACTTGCCACACCTAATAATGATTATAAGCCACATGCACCACGCATAGTGCAAATACGCATACCTAAAGAATTTATTGGTGCAGTAATAGGGCCGGGCGGAAAAGTGATACAAGAAATGCAACGCGAAACAGGCGCTGTAATTATGATTGAAGAAGTGGGTAACGAAGGTGTGGTAGATATATCTGCAGATAATAAAGAAGCAATAGATGCAGCATTAACGCGCATTAAAAACATAGTAGCCGTGCCCGAAATAGGCGAGGTGTACACCGGCAAAGTGCGCAGCATTATGCCTTATGGTGCTTTTGTAGAATTTATGCCCGGCAAAGATGGCTTATTGCACATTAGCGAAGTTGACCACAAGCGCTTAGATAGTTTAGAAGGCATTTTGAAAGAAGGCGAACAAGTGCAGGTGAAATTACTTTCTGTTGACCCTAAAACAGGCAAGTTTAAATTATCGCGCAAGGTGCTTATGCCAAAGCCCGAAGAAGCTAAATAGATTTTAGACATTAGAATTTAGAATCAAGAAAAAACTCCCGACCAAAACAATCGGGAGTTTTTTTTATTAGCTATTTAGTTCCTTTCTTTTTCTTTCGATAAAAATTGTAGCCATAATAAAGTGCGATGCCAATAAAGAAATACAAATAATAAGGCGCGGAAATACCATTAGGAGAAATAAAAGTAAGGAACCTGTTCCATCTTATTTTTTTTAGAAGCGGTGCATATTTATCTAATGATAACCAAATGAAAACACCTTTGCCCACCACATGGTCTTCGGGCACAAAGCCCCAGTAGCGAGAGTCTAATGAGTTGTGGCGGTTATCGCCCATCATCCAGTAATAATCTTGCTTAAAAGTGTAGGTAGTGGCTTGGGCACCATTAATTATTATTTTTCCGTTCATCAGTTGCAAATCGTTGTGCTCGTACACATCTATAATTCGCTGATAAAGCGGCAGTGTTTCGGCAGTTAAATTCACCGTTGCACCTTTTGCAGGAATAGTAAGTGGGCCAAAATTATCGCGGTTCCATTTATACAATGGCGAATGCGGAAACACGCCATCGTAATTAGTATTAGCACTATCTAACTGCGGCACTATAGCTTTTACATTGGGCATTGTTTTTAGTTGTTCGGCTTTTTTAGCCGATAACGGAAATGCAATGCTATAGCCGCGTGCACTAATGTTATTTGTATCTGTAATTTCGAGTTCTAAAAGTTTATTGCGTCTAAAATTTGCCGATAATCCTAAGTTATATGCAAATTGTGCATCATCTGCCAAATAAGCGGGCTTGTTATTAATTAATAATGTGCGGTCTTTAATCTCTAACACATCTCCTGCAATAGCCACACAGCGTTTAATGTAATTATCCATTTTATCTACCGGGCGGTAAACCACATCGCCAAAACTTTCGGGGTGTTGCCACACATTATCGCGGCCATATCTGCGGCACAAATCGTAGTAACTTTGGTTACTTGCACTTAAAGCCACCGTATCACCTTCGGGGAAATTAAAAACCACAATATCATTGTTTTTTACATTACTCATGCCCGGCAAGCGGTAATAAGGCAATTGCACTGCATCGGTATATGATTTGCCAAGCCACCACGAGTTATGAAAAAACGGAACTGATAGCGGTGTTTGCGGAATTTTAGGTCCGTAACTTAATTTGCTCACAAATAAAAAATCGCCCACGAGCAATGTTTTTTCCATTGATGAAGTGGGAATAGTAAATGCTTCAATAATAAACGTGCGAATAATGGTGGCGGCAATAATTGCAAATACTATGGCATCGTACCATTCGCGGCTTTGTGTTTTTCTTAAACGTTCTTTTTGCGGATAGCCTGTGTGTTTGACATTGGCATCAAAACCTATAAGTGGCATATATATAAACGGAAAAAGCCACATCATAAAATGCTGCGAAAACTCGCGCTTACCAAAATGATTAGCAAGTTCGGCACGCATTAATAATAACACAATTAAATTTAAAAACGGAATGCAGCAAAACACAATCCACCAATTAGGTTTCTCTATTAGCTTAAGCCACAAGTAATAATTATAAACGGGTACAAGTGCTTTCCATCCTTCTATGTTAGCTTTCTCAAATAGCTTATATAAGCCCACCACAGGCAAAAAAGTAGCTAACAGAAATAGTATAAGATAAATATTCATTTAGTGTTTTTATTTATGTTGTAAATATGTTTAATAAAACCCACACGCACCTGTTAAAGAGTGTTAAATGTTAAGCAAATCATTCATACCGTAAATTCCTTTTTTGCTTTGTATAAATTCGGCAGCAAACACCGCACCTAACGCAAAACCTTTTCGGCTGTGGGCAGTGTGTTTAATTTCTATCGCATCCACTTCGGCTTGGTAGTTAATTATATGTGTGCCCGGCACTTCGTTTTCCCTTTTCGATGTTATTACTAAATCATTTTTTTTATCTGATGATTGATTAACCCACTGCGCTTTGCTTTTTATTTTTTCTAACACGCCTTCGGCTAATGTAATGGCAGTACCACTTGGCGCATCTAATTTGTGAATGTGGTGTATTTCCTCCATTGTTACATCGTAATCAGCATATTTACTCATCACTTCAGCCAAATAGCTATTTAGCTTGAAAAATATATTTACACCCACACTAAAATTAGATGCATAAAACAATGTGCCATTTTTGTGTTCACACATTTCTTTCACATCGTTTATTTTTTCTAACCAACCCGTAGTGCCTACCACCACCGGCAAATTAGCATCAAAGCATTTGTAAATATTTTCTATCGCACTATGTGGCGATGTAAATTCAATAGCAACATCTGCATGTGATAGTAATTCGTTATTTAATTTAGATGTATTGGTAACATCTATTTTGTCGGTTATTGTATGTCCGCGCTTGAGCGCAATTTGCTCAATTTCTTTGCCCATTTTTCCGTAACCGATAAGTATAATTTTCATCGTGCAAACTTATGTTTTTTAGTTTATCAATAGTAAGCTATAATTTAACAATAGTTAACCATTTTTAACAACTATACATTAGTTCACCTTTCTATTTTTACCGCAAGAAAAGACACAAATGATAAAATACTTTTTAATCCCGTTTTATTTTTTCGTTATTCTCCTGTCGGGCTGCGGTCCAAAAGGAATAGTGGATAAGCAACAACCAGAATCAGCTAATTCAGATACTACAAAAGGATATTTAGCAGCAGATGATACTGCAATAAGAGTCGATGAATACCTGAAAAAAATCACGCTCGAAAATAATTTCAGTGGCGCAATATTGATAATGAAAAATGGCAAGAAAATATTATCGAAAGGATATGGTTGGGCTAATGCAGAAGAAAAAATTCCGTTTAAAGAAAACACACTATCGTGCATGGGCTCAATAACCAAAGCATTTACAGCAGCCGCAATAATGAAACTGCAAGAACAAGGCAAATTAAAAGTAACAGATAATATAAAAATGTTTTTTGCCAATGTGCCACCCGATAAAGAAAACATAACCATTCATCAATTACTCACACACGCTGCAGGCTTTGTTGATTTTTTTGAAAACGATGGTGGCGATTATGCAATACTTCCGCGCGATAGTTTTATAAAACGAGCATTAACTGAACCACTGCAGTTCAAACCTGGTACAAAATCCACTTACACAAATGTAGGAATGAGTGTGCTTGCGGCAATAATTGAGAAAGTAACAAATAAAACGTACGAAGAGTTTTTGCAAGAACAGTTTTTCGCCAAAATAAACGCAAGCATCTCTTACCACAATAACATAATAAACACAAGCGTATTAGCAATAGGATACGATAACAATAAACGCTGGGGAACATTACAAGAAAAATATAAACAAGCCGGTGGCGGCCCTTATTGGAATTTAATTGGCAATGGCGGACTTTACGCATCTATCAACGATATGCATAAGTGGATATTGGCAATTGATAACAATATTGTTTTAAGAGAGCAATCAAAAACCGAAATGTTTAAAAGGCATATTGCAGAAGATGGAATGGAAGGAAATGTTTATTTCGGATATGGCTGCAACCTACAACAGTCCTCAAGAGGGACTAATGTAATTGATAATGGAGGGAGTAATGGTATATATCATGCCCGCCTTTTAAGATACACCGATGACAATGTTGTTGTTTATTTAATCACAAATAATAACAAGGCAAATTCAAATAAAGTAATGCCCAATATTTCACAATTAATTTTCAAAGGAAAAATTGAGCAAGATTTTTTGCTTTCGCAAGAACCCTTTAATAACAAGAAATCCGAAGAAATATACAACCTAATTATCAAAGCCGGTGCCGATGTTTTCAGCAAAACATACAAGCAAGAATTTTTAGCTAATTCTGTCAGCGTTACCGATGATCTAATTTACCTTGAAGTAGGGCAGCGATTAATAAATGAAAATAAAACCCCTGAAGCAATAGCGCTTTACAAAGTATATACTTCCGAATTCCCCAGCATTATTATTGCATGGAATGATTTAGCGGAATGCTATGCTAGCATTGGCGATAATGCTAATGCCTCTATATGTTTTAACAAAGCACTAAAAATAAGCCCAAATAACCAGCGTGCATTAGCGGGGCTAAAAGCACTTAATTAAACTACCTGCATAACACCCTTACTTACAATTTATTTTAAAAAATAATTAAATGATTATCAGTGCCTTAAACACATTTATTAAAAACAATTGTAAAAATAGTTGCAAGCAATAAAAATCAAAGTACATTTGCAGCCCCTTAAGAAAAACAGTTCTAAACAAGGTTGAAAAAACGAGACAAAAAATAATTTCAAAAAAAACGAAATTATTTTGCAGATATTAAAAATAATAATACTTTTGCCGTCCAATTTCAGAAACACGTTCTAATACACAACTTGAAACAATAAATTTTTAAGGCGTAAAACCCTTATAAGTATTGAGATATACAAGTTCTTTGAATTATTGAAGAGTAAACAAATCATAATGATGGAAAAAGTAAAGGCCCCTTATCAAATTTCTTAATTTGTTAAGAGGAAGCAAGTTCTTGAGACAATAATAATACAATCTGAATTTCTCGCCTTAGGGCGAGAGAGACAGGAAAATCAAACTACAATGGAGAGTTTGATCCTGGCTCAGGATGAACGCTAGCGGCAGGCCTAATACATGCAAGTCGAACGGTAACATGAGTAGCAATACTTGATGACGAGTGGCGCAC
>JAGVMA010000026.1 GCA_020054095.1 Bacteroidia bacterium
GTTATATCGTGAAGGCAAAGAATCTGTATTACTACAAGTGCCGCAAAGTAGGTTGCAAATGCAATAAGAGCGCAAAGGAAATGCACAAGCTGTTCTTGGAGGAGTTAGGGAAGTATCAGGTAAAAGAATCGCTTGTAGACGCTATAATTTGGAAACTGGAGCATGATTATAACGAGATGAACAAGGACAACTCAGGCAAGGAAACAAGGTTTCTGAAGCAAGTGGAAGAACTGGAGAATGGAATGTTCGGTCTTGAAGAAAAATATCACGTTAAGGAGGAAATGACAAGGGAAGTTTTTGACCGATTAATGGCAAGGCTGATTGGTGAAAGAGAGCGAATCTCAAAAGAACTGTCTAAGTTGGGCATTATGATTTCGAACCTTACTGATAAACTGAAGCAAGCAACCAATTTCTGCCTGAATATTACATCATTATGGATGCAAAGCGGATTGAATCTGAGGGAGAAATTGCAGAAACTTATCTTTCCTGAAGGACTTTCCTATGATAAAAATTTACAGGCATTTCGAACCACAAAGATAAATTCTGTTATCGCTGAAATAGCCCGACTATCAAGCAGTTTGGGGGAAGTAGAAAAGGGACTTCCCCCTTTTTTATGGGGGCAGTCCCTTTTTGCGGAGAGGGGGGGATTCGAACCCCCGGTACAGTTTAACCCGTACGACAGTTTAGCAAACTATTGGTTTAAGCCACTCACCCACCTCTCCGTTATCTTAAAAATTGGGTGTCAAAGTTAAAAAAATGCCTTTACTAAAATCAAAAAGTTTTTATAGTGTAAAAGACAAGTTTTATCTAAAAATAAACACATAATTAATGGGTAATGCTATATTTGCACCTCTTAAATTTAAGTTAAAGCATAAGTAATTGAATATGAGAATATCTGCAAAATTTTTAGCTGCCGTTTCGTGTGTAATTTTGGTGGCCTTTTCCATTAATTCGTGTGGCACTTACACGCCTCAAAAAAACGAGGTGCGAATACACGAACTGTCTGATGCCGATATGCTAAACCCTTTTTGCTATACCGATGCAGGTGCGGGCTTTATGCTGCAAAATATTTTTCAATCGCTATTAGCTATTGATTTTAAAACACTTGAAGTAATACCCGTATTGGCCGAAAGCCGCCCATTAGTTGAAAAAGACAGTACCGGAAAACTCCGCATAACTTATAAAATCAGGCCCGAAGCCGTGTGGGATAATGGAACACCCGTTACCGGAAACGATGTGGCTTTCTCTGTAAAAGTTTTAAAAAACCCGAAAGTAAACAACCAAAACAATAAACCTTATTACGAGTTTATTGAAGATGTGATAGTTGACCCTACCGACCCTAAGAAACTAACCATACTTTGCCGCGAAACTTATTTACTTGCCGAAAGTTCGAGCGGAGACTATGGCATTATTCCTGAATATTTTTACGACCCTAAAGGACTGATGAAGGGTTTCACCATTCCGCAGCTTAATAACGAAAAAGACAAACTTGCTGCCGACCCTAAAATAAGCGAGTTTGCCACCGATTTTAATTCGGAAAAACGCATGCGCGAAAAAGACTTTATACTTGGCAGCGGTGCTTATAAATTAGCCGAATGGAAAACCGGTGAGCGCATCATCCTCGAAAAAAAGAAAAACTGGTGGGGCGATAAATTAGAAAACACTAACTGTTACTTTCAGGCCTATGCCGAAAAATTAATACACGTTACTATTAACGACCAAACTTCGGCACTCGTATCGCTTAAAGCCGGAAACCTTGATGTGATGCGCAGCATAAAATCAAAAGATTTTGCCGAGCTGCCTCAATCGGAAAAAATAAAAGAAAATTTTAATTTGCACACGCCCATGCAATTGGCTTACACATATTTGGGTTTAAATTTAAAATCGCCAAAGTTTAAAGACAAAAAAACGCGCCAGGCATTAGCCCATTTGCTGGATATTGAGAAGATGATTAAAACCATAAAATATGGCCAAGCGCAGCGTGTAATTGGCTTTGTGCATCCATCAAATATTAAAGATTACAATACGGATATTAAACCTTATGATTATAACCCCGATGCTACCAAGCAAATGCTTGCCGATGCAGGATGGAAAGACAGCAATGGCGATGGCGTACTTGATATGATGATAGGAAACGAGCGTGTGGAATTTACCATTGATTTTTCTTACAACTCGGGCAACGATGAACGCAAAGCGGTGGCACTTATGTTTCAGGAAGAGGCGCGCAAAGTGGGGATTAAAGTAAATGTGATTGCACAAGATTGGTCGGTGTATTTGGATAACCAAAAGAAACACAATTTTGAAATGTTTTTTGGCGCATGGATTGCCGCACCGGTGCCAAATGACCCAAAACAAATTTACCATTCCGAGTCGGCATTAAACGAAGGTTCAAACTATGTGAGCTTTGGCACACCCGAATCGGATGCAGTGATAGATTCTGTGCGAGTAGAATTAGACGAGAATAAACGCTCGGTACTTTACAAAAAATTGCAGCAAATTTTGCACGAAGAAGTATCTTACATTTATTTGTGGGCGCCAAGCGAACGTATAGCCATTCATAAAAAATACTCCAATGCCGATGCATCTGTGATGCGACCGGGCTATTGGGATGCAGGTTTTAAAGTTTCGGCTCAATAACAAAAAAAGCTAAAGCGGGGATATGTTAAAATACATTTTAAAGCGAGTTCTGATTTTTATCCCCACGCTTATCATCGTTTCGTTTCTTACTTTTGTAATAAGCACCAATGCCCCTGGCGACCCGGTGGAAACCATGCTTAACAAAAACCAAGGGGGCGAAGGACAAGCAGCACAAAAATTAGCAACAGAAAAAGCATACAACGATTTAAAACACCAACTCGGGCTGGATTTACCCATCTTTTATTTTGCGTTCACTAACACCACCACTTCCGACACGGCTTACAAAATAACCAAAGGTTCGCACCGCGCAACCTTAGAGCGCATTGCATACACATACGGCAACTGGGGCGATGTGGCAAAGTACTACAAAGCATTACAAAATTTTGAAAGCGATTTATACCGCCAGCCAAAAGAAGCTAAAACAGCCGAAGCCATAACCAGGATAAAAGACTACGCACAGCAGCTTTACGATAACTATGAAGAAAGTAAAATAAAACACGTTTTCTCCGAAATCAATTTCATTTTCGATTCCAATCCATCACTCATCGTTTTAAATGGCGCGTACAATGCAGTTAAAAGCGGATTTGAAAACTGTGTGCACAATCAGCGCCTTACAAATCGCTACATACCCACCATCCATTTTTACGGCACTAATAACCAATACCACAATTGGCTCACTAATTTTTTAACCGGCAACTTCGGCATCTCTTATCAAGACAAGCGCCCCGTGAGTTCCGTAATATGGGATGCACTACCCAATACCATGTACCTGAGTTTAATCTCCATTTTTTTGGCATACATAATTGCACTGCCAATAGGCGTACGCTCATCCATAAACAAAGGGCGCATACGTGAACGAGCCACCACCACAGGTTTATTCATATTATACTCACTGCCTAATTTTTGGATTGCAACCATGATGGTAGTTTTCCTTTGCGGTGGCGATTACCTATCGTGGTTTCCGGCACCCGGTGCCGAACCAATACCCGATGATGCACCACTGTGGTACACCATAAGCGAAACCATTTACCGCAGCATACTACCACTCTTCTGCTGGACCTATGCATCACTCGCATTCATATCGCGCCAAATGCGTGGCGGCATGCTTAATGTGCTGGGGCAAGATTACATACGCACCGCACGTGCCAAAGGATTAAATGAAAAAGAAGTAATATGGAAACACGCATTCAAAAACTCATTACTACCCGTCATCACCTTATTTGCATCCATATTTCCGGCAGCCATAGCCGGCTCGTTTGTCATTGAAAGCGTATTTGCAATACCAGGCATGGGCAGTTTAACGCTAAAAGCACTTTTCGCACGCGATTACCCAATCATATTCACCACCATGATGTTTACCGCAGTGCTAACAATGGTGGGCAACTTGGTGGCTGATATTTTATACGCATTTGTTGATCCACGAATTTCATTCTCATCAAAAAAATAATGAGCTTATTCTCTTTCATAAAAAACCCATTTAAAAAACGCGATACCGCAATTGAAATAGCGCACGCGCACTATGACCAAAGTTTTTGGGCAAACGTGAAAAAAGAATTCAGAAAAAATAAATTAGCCGTTTTCTCGTTGCGCTTTATTTTGTTTTTAACTTTCATAGCCATCACTGCTGATTTTATTGCCAACGAAAAACCATTCGCATGCGGCTACAAAGGCAATACCTATTTCCCTATTTTAAAATCTTATGCTGTTGACATAGGCATAGCCAAATGGCCCGAAGATTTAAAAAATGCCGAGTGGAAAGATTTACAATACGACTGGTCACTGTTTCCGCTCATACCTTATTTACCCAAAAACATTGATGGTAACAATTCGCAATCAGTTAGCCCCTTTGAAACACAAAATGTAAAATCTACCCGCTGGCGCCACTGGCTAGGAACCGATGAACTTGGCCACGATGTGCTTGCCGCCATGATACACGGCACACGCATAGCATTACTCGTAGGCGTTATCTCCATGTTCATTGCCTCGTTTATCGGAATTATTTTAGGTTCACTTGCCGGTTATTTTGGCGATACACGATTAAAAGTATCACGCGCATCCATCATCTCGTTTAGCCTTTTTGGTGTACTTGGCATGTTTTGGGCTTATGGCTCACGCACCTATATTTTACGCGATGCATTAGCACAATCCTTCCCCTCATTCATCTTTCAGTTTTTAGTTTCAACCTGTATTTTTTTAGCAATACTTATGTTCGCACGTTTGCTCGCTTACCCATTCAAGAGTATAAATTACTTGCGCCAAAAAATAAGTATTCCCTTAGATATTATCATCTCGCGCTTGTTTGAAGTAATGCTTTCTATACCTACTTTAATTTTAATTATATCAGTATCAGCAATAGTACAAGAACCCAATATTTTTATTGTGATGGTAGTAATAGGGTTAACATCGTGGACAGGCATAGCACGTTTTATCCGTGCTGAATTATTGCGTGTGCGCTCATTAGAATACATCGAATCGGCTAACGCACTTGGCTTTTCAGAGTTCCGCATTATATTTCGCCATGCTATACCCAATGCACTATCACCTGTATTAATTGCTATCGCTTTCGGTATTGCATCGGCCATTTTAATTGAATCTACTTTATCGTTTCTGGGCATTGGCGTTCCGGCCGAAACATTAACATGGGGCTCGCTATTATCACTCGCAAGGCAAACGCCCACTGCATGGTGGTTAGCTATTTTTCCCGGCTTTGCCATTTTTATTACCGTTACTATTTTTAACCTTGCCGGTGAAGGATTAACCGATGCGCTTGACCCAAGGAACAGAAAATAATTTACAACAAGTATTTTTACACTTTAACTAAGCATTAGTGTTGCAATACCACTAAGCCGTGTTTAAACACCAATGCACAATATTTAGTTACCAACCACACGAATTTAAACTCTTAATACTCATATTCAAGTACAAAATATTGGTACTAAAATTTTAATCAACTCTACTCGAATACGAGCAATTAACATTGCAACGCCAATAGTTAGTACTAAAACCCAAATAAATATGGGCTATTTTGAAACCTTTTTTAGACCGTTATCGTATAAGTATTTGCAAACAAAGGCACACAGCGCCATGTCGCAAACCAATTACATACCCAGAAGCAATGCCGCATTTAATTCATTTTTAGGAAACATTATTGCACTTACGCAACCTAACATTGCCGCATAGCATATAGAGCCACCCGATTTTAACAAACTAAAAGCGCTTTACAATAAATGGAAAAACGCATATAACAAAGCTGTAAACATTGGCAGCCGAACAAGCGCACAAGTAAAAACACGACAACTATTACGCACTGAAATGGAAACCGCATTACGTTATTTTGTGCGCTTATATTTAAACACAAATAAATACATTGATAATGCTTCATTAATAAAACTAAATTTAAAAATACGCACCCAAAAACGAAAGCGAATTGCAGCGCCCAATACGGTGCCTTCTATTTTATTGCAAGCCACAAGCGACAATGGAGTTATCATCAGCTTTAGAGCCGATGCAGGAACCGATGGCGTAAGCCGCAGAGGCAAACCAAAAGATGTGGCACGCATTGAAATAAAATACTGTATCGGTAACAGTGCGCCCAAAACTGCCGATGATTGTAATTTCAGTTTATCATCAGGCAGCAGCCCTATCACACTATATGTTGAACTAAGCGAGCAACCCAAGCGCATTTATATTTTTGCACGCTGGGTAAGTTACCGTAACGAACCGGGCAACTGGTGTGCCATGAAAAGCGCTGTGGTGGCGTAAATAAAAAAGGAAACTATTTTAAAAAATAAAATCAGAAACTACTGCGGATACTCCGGCCGCGAGTGATAAATGTTCATCAGTTTCTTTTTCAATATCTTTTTTATTTTGGTGAGGTCTCTAAAAGTAATATCGGCATTATAAAACTGATTAAGCGAAACCAAGCCATTAATAATACTTTCCACA
This sequence comes from Bacteroidia bacterium, assembly GCA_020054095.1. Taxonomy (GTDB): domain Bacteria; phylum Bacteroidota; class Bacteroidia; order JADZBD01; family JADZBD01; genus JAGVMA01. The sequence goes on from JAGVMA010000026.1 coordinate 6,583, forward strand.
TGATTGTCAATCGTTTCGTTATCGTGTTTTTTTAAACTGCGAGCCGATGCTTCCACCGCATCGCACATCATAAGGGTAGCCGTTTCTTTTGAAAACGGTATGGGCCCCGGATACTGAAATTCTTTTTCAGATACATTCCCTTCGGGGTGCGCAATTTTATATTGGCGGTAAAAAAAACCGGTGGTGGTGGTGCCGTGGTGTGTGCGTATGAAATCAATTACCAAATCGGGCAGCTTGTATTTTTTTGCTTTTTCTATGCCGCTGCTTACGTGCCCTATAATAATGTGTGCACTTTCTTCAAAATCCAATTCATCGTGCGGATTATAACCCGACATTTGATTCTCCACAAAATAAACAGGCATATCGGTTTTGCCCACATCGTGATACAATGCGCCAGCGCGCATCAGCAACACATTTCCGCCTATGTGGTGTATTACTTCTTCGGCCAAATCGGCCACTTGTAACGAGTGCTGAAAAGTGCCCGGTGCTTTGGTAGCCAACTCACGCAGCAGCGGATTATTGGTATCGCATAATTCCATGAGTGTAACATCGCTCACAAAACCAAAAATGCGCTCGAACACATAAATAAGCGGGAACGAGGAAAGTGCCAATGCCGAACTTACGGCAAATGCTATTAAATGTTCTTCGCTAAATTCTTGTACCGATGCATCTTGTATTAATCGCAGAGCGCCAAATGCAAGGCAGTAAATCACAAAAATAATTCCGGCCGAAATAAATATTTGCGAGCGCTTGCTCATGTTCACAATGCTAAAGATGGCTGCAATGCCGGCAGGCAATTGTAAAAAAACAAATTCAAAAGCACTTGGCGTGAATAGTGCAATTATTAAAACGGTAACCAAGTGTGTAAATAGTGCCACGCGTGTATCGTAAAAAGCGCGCATGATAATGGGCAAAATGCAAAAAGGAAGAAAGTAAATATTAAAATAATCGTAACGGGTAGCAAACGATACCATTATTACATTTATGGTGATGACTAACAAAATAAAGATTACGCGCACATTATCTGCAACTATATCGCGCCTAAAAATAAGGAGGAACGATGCAAGTAAACCTAAGCACAAAAAAACCGCCAAGAAACGCCCCAATACAATTACCAAATAATTTACGGTGCCGCCCGTTTGGTTGCCGTATTCTTGCTTAAGCGATTCTAATATTTCTAATTTTTCGGGTGTAACAATTTCGCCTTTATTAATGATGGCTTGACCTTTAACACGCCCGCCTTTTGATGCCGAAATATTATCAATGTTCTGTTTCAGCACTTTTTGGGTAGTGGCATCGTCATAAAAAAGATTGTAATCTATGCAATCGTCAATAATTTTTTGGAGGTAATCTTTATCAGGAATTTGTTTTTTAAAAAACTCATCGGCCGATTTAATAGTGAAAACAGATGCCAAATCAGATTCAGTTTCAATATTACGGCCGGCTAAAATGGCAATTGTAAAATCTGCCGGCTTGCCTTCTATTACAGCACTGGGCTGAACAATGCCGGCATTTAAAACCGAATCGAGCAGAGGCGCTGCTAAGTCGTAATCTTTTTTCCAAAGCTTTGAATCGTTTTTTAAATGATGTTCGCTGAGCAGTATTTCTAATTTGGCAAATTGCTTTTCGCGCTGCTCATCATGTTTACGGAAATAAAGTTTAGCATTGGCATTGGCATCTTTTACTTCGGCTTGCAATTCGGCAGTATTTTTACTTATTGCAAAATCAAAAGGTGCTATTAAATTTTCGTAAGGCCAGGGTTTAGCTTTTACGTTATCTATATTGTATCTGAATTTCGCTTCGCCAGGGAAAAAGTAAACAATAGTAACACAGCAAAGCAATAGCAAAAACGATTTATAAATTTCATCGTGCCTATCGCGAAAAAAAGAAAATACTTTTTTCATCAGCGCTAAAATACTTTTTATCTATGATAGTGCACGGGCATAAACACTAACAATGGTTTGTTGATTTAAAGGGTTGCGGCTTATGTAGTTTAAGAGTTAAAGTTGAAAATCTAAAGTTTAGACTTTAAATCTTCAACTCCAAACTTTGGCACGCAATAAATGATTAAATTTGTTTTCCAAAAAAATAAATAATATGAGCAAAGTAGTATACATCGTATCGGCCGTAAGAACACCACTGGGTAGCTTCGGGGGCACACTAAAAGATATATCGGCAACAAAATTAGGCGCCATAGCAATAAAAGGAGCATTGGCTAAAATTAATTTAGATGGCAAAGAAGTGCAAGAAGTTTTAATGGGCTGCGTATTGCAAGCCAATTTAGGACAAGCACCTGCAAGGCAAGCAGCAAAATTTGCAGGCCTGCCCGATACGGTACAATGCACCACAGTAAATAAAGTATGCGCATCGGGCATGAAAGCTATTATGCAAGGCACTCAATCCATTATGCTGGGCGATGCCGATGTGGTGGTAGCAGGCGGCATGGAAAACATGAGCCAAGTGCCGTTTTATTCTGAAAACCTTCGCTGGGGAAATAAATATGGCAACACAAGTATGATAGATGGTTTGGCGAAAGATGGTTTAACCGATGTTTACCATAATTATGCAATGGGTGTGGCTGCCGATATGTGCGCCAAAGAATGTAATATTTCGCGCAAAGAGCAAGATGATTTTGCAATTGAATCGTACACCCGCTCGGCTAATGCCTGGAAAAATGGAAACTTTAACGATGAAATAGTGCCGGTAGAAATTCCGCAACGCAAAGGCGACCCCATTATATTTAAAGAAGACGAAGAATACAAAGCCGTGAACTTTGCAAAAATTCCGGAACTAAAAGCCGTGTTTACCAAAGAAGGAACAGTAACTGCCGCCAATGCATCAACCATGAATGATGGTGCTGCCGCATTAGTGTTAATGAGCAAAGAAAAAGCCGAAAAATTAGGATTAAAACCACTTGCAATTATAAAAGCTTATGCCGATGCCGAACAAGCGCCTGAATGGTTTACCACTACTCCATCATTAGCACTGCCTAAAGCAGTTGCCAAAGCCGGATTGCAAATGAGCGATATTAATTATTTCGAGTTGAACGAAGCATTTTCGGTAGTAGGAATTGCCAACATGCAAAAAATGAAATTAGATGCAACAAAAGTAAACGTAAATGGCGGTGCAGTTTCGTTAGGGCATCCGCTTGGCTGTTCGGGCGCACGCATTGTGGTAACGCTTATTAACGTACTGAAACAAAACAAAGCAAAATATGGCGCAGCCGGAATATGCAACGGTGGTGGCGGTGCCAGTGCAATAGTGATAGAAATCTAAATCCTAAACTCGCTCCCGATGATTCGGGACAATAACCCGCAACACCTAACCCGTAACTCGCAACCAATGAAATACGGTATCTGTAATCTATCAATAGTTCCTTGCCGGAAAGAACCATCCGATAAATCGGAGATGGTAACGCAGCTATTGTTTGGTGAATTGTTTGAAGTATTGGCATTTAAAGAAAAATGGGCTTGTATTAAAACAAGTTATGATGATTACGAATGCTGGATAGACATAAAGCAATACCAACCCCTGCACGATGAAGTTTACAGCGCATTGCTTTATGCAAAAACTGCAATAGTGAGCGACTTAATACACGTAATACAAAGCGAAGCCGACAGAAATATTTTTCCGATAGTAGCCGGCAGTTCACTACCTAATTTTAAAAACAAAGAAGCACGTATTTCGCAAATTGCCTATACATACGAAGGCGAATTTGAATTAGAACCTAAGCCATCAGCCCCAAAAATTATTGAATACGCTTATCAGTTTTTAAACACGCCCTATTTGTGGGGCGGCCGCAGCCCAATGGGCATTGATTGTTCGGGGTTTACACAAGTAGTTCATAAAATAGGCGGCATTAAACTAAAGCGCGATGCCTGGCAACAAGCCGAAAAAGGAAACCCTGTTTCGTTTATTGAAGAAGCAAAAGAGGCCGACCTTGCATTCTTCGATAACAAAGATGGCCGCATCACACATGTAGGCATTGTGCTTAAAGGCAATAAAATAATTCACGCATCGGGCAAGGTGCGAATAGATACACTTGACCATCAAGGCATTTTTAATAACGAAACACAGCAATACACACACAAGCTCCGAATTATTAAAAGGTTTATTTAATAAATGAACATATAAACAAGCTAAGTTTTCCGGCTTTTCTTTTAGCAAAAAAATACTACTTTAGCGTTCCTAAAAAACAACCAAAACATGTCATATCTTTTTACATCAGAATCGGTATCGGAAGGACATCCGGATAAAGTTGCCGACCAAATTTCAGACGCAATTATTGATGCATTTTTAACTTACGACTCAAATGCAAAAGTAGCTTGCGAAACATTTGTAACCACCGGCCTTGTAGTTATAGGCGGTGAAATAAAATGTAACGATACAGCAAAAGCTAAAGTAGATGTGCAAAAAATTGCACGCGAAGTAATTGCTAAAATTGGTTACACTAAATCAGAATATCAGTTTGATGCCGTTTCGTGTGGTATTTTAAATGCCTTGCACGAACAATCATCAGATATTAACCAAGGTGTGGAGCGCGCTAAAGATGAAGAGCAAGGTGCCGGAGACCAAGGCATGATGTTTGGCTACGCTTGCCGCGAAACAGATAATTACATGCCACTGCCGCTTGAAATTGCTCATTTACTTTTAGTAGAATTGGCTGCCATACGCAGAGAGGGCAAAAAAATGAAATACCTGCGCCCCGATGCAAAATCACAAGTAACTATTCAATACAGCGATAAAGGCAAACCCGAAAAAATAGACACCATTGTTTTGTCAACCCAGCACGATGATTTTGACAGCGAAGCAGCAATGCAAAATCAAATTCGCGAAGATGTGATTAATATACTTTTACCTCGCGTGAAAAAACTATTGCCAAGCCGTGTGAAAAAACTTTTTGGTGAGGATATAAAATACCACGTGAACCCAACAGGAAAATTTGTGATTGGTGGCCCACATGGCGACACCGGTTTAACGGGCAGAAAAATTATTGTTGATACCTATGGCGGACGTGGAGCACATGGCGGTGGCGCTTTCTCAGGCAAAGATTCATCAAAAGTTGACCGCTCGGCAGCTTATGCCACACGCCACATTGCAAAAAATTTAGTAGCTGCAGGTGTGTGTGATGAAGTATTAGTGCAGGTAGCCTACGCAATAGGCGTGGCACAACCTGTAGGATTATACGTTACCACTTACGATACTACAAAAGCACGCAATGCCGAAGGAAAAAAATTAACCGATGGCGAAATAGCAGCACGCATTTCAAAATTAGTTGACATGCGCCCAAGTGCAATTGTAAAACGCTTTGGTTTAAAAAACCCTATTTACAGCGATACTGCCGCTTATGGACACATGGGCCGCACATCAGGCAAAAAAGAAGTGAACGGAAAGGTGTATGATACTTTTGGTTGGGAGAAACTTGATTTAGTAGATTCATTCACTAAAGAGTTCGGCACTGTATCAAAAGAAGAAACAGTAGAAGCATAAACTGCTACTGCTTATTTTAAAAGCCCGAAGCAAAAGTTTTGGGCTTTTTTTATGTTACATAATTAATAGTTAGACTTTATATTTAGGGAGAAAAATAAAATGGTTTCGTTTGATAATACAGAAATAGCATTTTCGGGGAAAAGCAATAAAGATTTAAATCGCTCGTATTGGCTATTTAAAATAATTGGCAGCCCCACAGTGGTTAACATTGCCAAGCCGCTCACCACATTTGCGGTGAAACTTCGGCTACCTATTAAACCAATAATAAAAGCCACCATTTTTAAGCAATTTGTGGGTGGCGAAACTATAACTGAATGCAGCAAAACAATTGAACAATTAGGAAAATATAAAATAGGAACTATTTTAGATTACTCGGTAGAAGGAAAAGAAACCGAAACCGATTTTGACCATTGCTGCACCGAAACGCTTGAAACCATTGCAAGCGCGAAGGCAGATGGCAATATTCCGTTTTGTGTATTTAAAGTTACGGGGCTTGCGCGTTTTGCATTATTAGAAAAAATAAGCACAAAAACCGAGCTCAGCAATGATGAAAAAACCGAATGGCAAAAAGTGGTGAATCGGGTAGATAAAATTTGTAAAGCTGCCCACGATGCACAAAAACCAATTTTTATAGATGCAGAAGAAAGCTGGATACAACAAGCAATAGATGACTTGGCAAACAATATGATGGCAAGTTATAATGTGCAACTGCCAATAGTTTATAATACTTACCAGCTTTATAGAAAAGACCGCTTGGCATATTTGCAACACAGTTTTGATTCAGCAAAAAGCGGAAATTATTTATTAGGAGCAAAATTAGTTCGTGGTGCATACATGGAAAAAGAGCGCAAACGCGCTGCTGAAAATAATTACCCATCGCCTATACAAGACACCAAACAAAACAGCGATAACGATTATGATAAGGCATTAAACTTTTGTATTGAAAACATAGCACGCATTGCGGTGTGTGCTGGCACACACAACGAAAAAAGTTCGCTACAGTTAACCGAATTGATGCAGAAAAAAAATGTAGCGCCATCACATAAGCATGTTTATTTTTCGCAGTTACTTGGCATGAGCGATCATATCAGTTTCAACCTTGCCAATGCAGGTTACAATGTGGCAAAGTATGTACCTTATGGGCCGGTGCGCGATGTGCTGCCCTACTTAATTAGACGAGCGCAAGAAAACACATCCGTAAAAGGACAAACAGGCCGAGAGCTTGGCTTAATTATTAAAGAAAAGAAAAGAAGGAAATTATAGTTTGCTTTTTAGTGCGGCTAATTTCTTTTGCCAATCGGTAGTTGTATCAGTAGCTTCTTTTTTTGTTTGCTTGTTATTTTGCTGACTCGCCTGCGGATTATCTTTCATACTTAATGCAATTCGTTTTCGCTTCACATCCACTTCGGCAACAGTAACCATTACCGTCTGTTGCACCTTCACCACTTTATTTGGATCATCCACAAAAGTGTTACTTAATTGCGAAATATGCACCAATCCATCTTGATGAACTCCAATATCTACAAAGGCGCCAAAGTTAGTTACATTGGTAACAATGCCGGGCAATTTCATTCCTTCACGCAAATCATCAATACTATTTACGCCATCAGTAAATTTAAATGCTTCAAATGTTTTTCTTGGGTCGCGGCCGGGCTTTTCAAGTTCTTTTAAAATATCTGTTAAGGTGGGCAAACCTACTTTATCAGTAACATATTTTTTAGTGTCAATTTGTTTTCGCAATTCTTTTTGCTGAATTAAGTCTTGAATGTTGCAATTCAAATCAGTAGCCATTTTTTCAACTATCGAATAGCTTTCGGGATGCACAGCACTGCTATCAAGCGGGTTGGAAGCATTTACAATTCGCAAAAAACCGGCAGCTTGTTCAAATGCTTTTTCGCCCATGCGCGGCACTTTCATTAAGTCTTTTTTAGATTTGAATGCACCATTTTCATTTCTGTATTCCACAATATTGTGTGCAAGTTGCAAACCCAAACCCGAAACATACGTAAGCAATTGTTTGCTGGCTGTGTTTACTTCCACGCCCACAGCATTCACACAACTTTCCACCACTTCATCTAATTTACGTTTAAGCATTGGCTGGTCCACATCGTGCTGATACTGCCCCACTCCAATTGATTTTGCATCGAGCTTAACTAATTCTGCCAATGGATCGGCAAGGCGCCTGCCAATTGAAACAGCGCCACGCACTGTTAAATCTTCATCCGGAAATTCTTCGCGTGCAAGTTCAGAAGCCGAATAAATAGATGCGCCACTTTCATTAACCATTACCGTAATCACATCTTTAGGAATGGTTTTAAGTGAGCGAATAAAATCTTCTGTCTCTCGTCCGGCAGTTCCGTTTCCTATAGCAATTGCTTCTAATTTATATTTGGCAATAAAATCAAGAACAACACTTTCTGCTTCGCGTTTGTTGCGTTGCGGTTCGTGCGGGTAAATTACACTATTGGCTAATAGTTTACCTTGCTTGTTAAGCGCCACTATTTTGCATCCTGTTCTGAAACCAGGGTCAACCGCCAATATTGATTTTTGTCCGAGCGGTGAAGCTAAGAGCAGTTCACGCAAATTATCAGCAAAAACTGTAATTGCTTTTTCATCTGCACTTTGCTTGGTGAGCAACCGCATTTCGGTTTCGATAGAAAGCTGCAGCATTTTATTATACGAATATGCAATTGCTTCTTTTACTAAAGGAGTAGTTTCGTTATTAGATTTTACAAAAAGTGCTTCGAGCAAATCGAGTGCATCATCAGCATCGGGCGAGATATCGAATGATAATATACCTTCGTTTTCGCCTCTGCGCATGGCCAATATGCGGTGCGATGGTGCAGCGCTTAGTTTCTCTTCCCAGTCAAAATAGTCTTTAAATTTTTCTCCTGCTTCTTCTTTGCCTCTAAGCACACGGCTTTTAATGGTAGCTTTTTCTTTAAACAAATGCCTTAGCTTTTCGCGAGCCGCTGCATTTTCATTTATCCATTCAGCAATAATATCACGTGCGCCATTTAGTGCATCAGTTGTATCAGCCACTTGCTTTTCAGTATCTACATATTTTGCCGCTTCCGCCTCCACATCTATATCACCTTGATTAAAAATTAATTCGGCTAATGGCCCTAATCCTTTTTCGCGGGCGATGGTAGCTTTTGTTCTCCGCTTGGGTTTATAAGGCAAATAAATGTCTTCTAACTTGCTTAGCGTTTCAGCATTTTCTATTTCTGTCTTTAATTCTTCCGTAAGTTTTCCTTGTTCTTCGATGGATGCCAAAATAGTTTCTCTGCGCTTGTCAAGTGTTTGCAATCGCTCCATTTCATCGCGCACTTTTGCAATTTGCACTTCATCTAATCCGCCTGTAAGTTCTTTACGGTAGCGGGCAATAAACGGAACCGTGCCGCCTTCGGCCAATAAATTTACCACAGCAGTTGCCTGCGACAAGTTAATATCTAACAGCGATGCTGTTTTAATGCTATTTAATCGTTCGCTCATAGAGCGCAAAAATAACAATGCCAACAATGAGTTAACAGAGTAGTTACTAACAAGAATTTTTTTTGGCAATTGATGTTCTATTTTATAGATTAGCTTTTAAAACCACCTCATTATGAAAACGCCAAACATTAATTTTAGTTTTCTGTTTTGTTTTATGCAATATGCTAAATGCGCAAAATAATTGGAAATTGAGCGGTAACAGCATAACTAACGGTGATTTTATGGGAACTACTAATAGCAAAAACCTTGTAATTAAAACCAATGATACCACACGAATGGTGATAAAGAAGAATGGTGGCGTAGATGTGAATGGATAATTGCAAGTGGATAGTTTACACATAATAGTAGGTTTAAAAATTGGGGCTAACACGCTCTCGATAATAAACAATCCTGATTTAATACGCTCAACAAACGGGCAAATTTCATTTGGTGGCAGTGGCGCAAATTTTTTCAACAATATTCGTTTGCATCTAGGGATTCATCTTGTATTCTTCCATAATTGTTTCATCCCCTAAATCGTAAGGCTGTTTTAATATCAGTAAACCGGCCATCAATCTAACAGGCTTTGAAGGTGTTCCTGTTTTTGAATACAATGAAGAAAACTCTTCCTCCATTTTTTCCGTTGGATTGTATTGCCTAATAATACCAGCTCATGGTCCATATTGATAAATTCTTTCAATAATGGCTGAAACATGTTTTTCTGATTTTGCGATCCCGATTTTCCAAGCATAATCTGCAAGATTTTTTTACAAAAACTTAAAAATCATTGCAGATTTTGTCTCCTCATTTAAATAACTTTTCATAATGTTATCAACTGGTGTAGGTGTTTTTCAGGATTAACTAAATAATCACAAAGGTGGAAAACAAAGTCATTTACAACATTAACTGGATTAGCAACAAATAACCATATTAGAGTTTTTATACGATAAATTGACCGGTACAAAAAAACCATTTTCTATAACAAACAACCAAACGATATAAAAAGCCCTTTAAAATAAAATGATAAAAACATTTGCAATTTTAAAAATATATATATATTTGCATTGTTGTAATCTTTTGTGAAAAAAAATAAAAACATATCAAAATTATACGTAGGTGTATTTCTTATAGCCATCTATTGCAATGTTTTACTCACACAACTTTTCTGCAATTACTCTCATTTAATTAACTTAGCTGGGACAGAGCGAGAACATCCGCATCAGGGGCACGATCACCATCACGGAAATGATGCTGTTCTGCCAATTGAGCACAGTAACAAAAACCATAACGATTCAAGAGAGGATAACAACTGCTGTAATGACAAGACATCTTCTTTTTTTGTTTCACAGACATGTCCGATAAATCTTTCCTTTGATTTTAAAAATACATTTTTCAAAGAGCTGGTTAGTTTTTCGAATATTATATATGTAAATAACAATTTTTCCTCAATTGATTCTACATATTGTTTTCCCTTCGAATCACCTCCTCCGAAAATCCCCGATATACGGGTTTTCACGCATTCATTCTTAATCTGATTTCTTTCCTCTGAATAAAACAGGAACAATATATTGTTGCCTGATTCGTTAATTTTTCACCTTTCCATAAGTGTAATTTTTATTTTCAATTATAATTTAACAGTTAAAAATCAAATCAAAATGAAAAACTTAAAATCAATGTTCCTCGCAATTACTATGATAATTGGAGGCGCAGCAATCGCAACAGCACATGAAGAAAAAGGCCCACATGGCGGGCAAATGGTTGATGCTTCGGGCGGATACCATGCCGAGTTATTAGTAAAGAATGGTAAAATGACAGTCTATTTGCTTGACGGCAAAGAGAAATCCATTAGCAATAAAGGCGTAAGCGGAAGCATCATTTTACAATTCGAGGATAAGACATCTGCAACGGTAACTCTTACTGCAAGCGGTGATGACGGCTTCATTGTTGCTAATGATAAAGCCGCAACTTTTACTACCTGCGTAGTTAATTTTAAAGTAGGCGACAAAACATCAACTGCAAAATTCAAAGCAGAGAAAAAAGAAACAGTCATGTACCAATGCCCGATGAAATGCGAGGGTGATAAAACTTACAGCGAAGCGGGTAAATGCCCCAAGTGTGGAATGGCACTGGCGGAAGTGAAAAAGAAAAAAGAACACCAGCATAGCGAAGGTGAAGAACACCATCATTAAAACGAACGCTGAAAATGGCGGGAAATACAAGATGAAACGATTTCGGAGTTAACCCTCTGATTGGTGGTAAATACAAAACAAATAAAGCATAAAAAAACACCGCAGGCAAACGAAGAAAATATCAGGTTGTTTGGTTATTCCTTTCAGAGGGTAAAATTCGTTTCCTGCGGTTAATTAAAAGTAAAAAAAATGACCGTTGGCTTAAAAACAGACGCATCGAATAATTGATGAAATAAATAAAAACAACTGACATGAAAAAAATAATTTTTGCCTCTGTGTTTTGGATTTTATCCTCTATCACTTTTGCGCAAACCGAAACAAAAATTCCGCATGATTCGCTTCCGCCAGTACTTCATGACAAGTTGCACGATTTGTTTGAAAAATACCACGTTTCAAACATAGTGAAAGCAGTAGATAAGGACGGCAAAATAACCTACAAAATGGAAGCCCATAAAGAAAAGGTGGGAAACGGAACAACAACCGACTATATACAATATCTGACCTATAATCCATCAGGAAAACTACTGTCAAAGAAAAAAGACAAGCAGATATTTTATTCCGATTCGCCCAAGCAAAAACCCAAAGCAACAAAGACGAATGACGGGCATAACCATCAGCATTGATAAATTAAATGTCAATAAGAATAAGAATAAGAAGACAAGAACAAAACAACCATGAACATCATGCAAATGGAACACAAAAAGTTCTGAATGCGCTGAAAAAAACAGCGGGAATTCAGTCCGTTAATGTTTATATCGCAGCAACGATGTTGGCTGTTTTTTGTAAAATGAATGAAGAAAATTATATGATGAAAAAACAATTTCTAATTCTATTAATTCTATCGCCATTTTTGAGTTTCGGGCAAACTTTTATTGCGCTTGACAGTTCAATTGCCTCTGCTCTCAGAACACACCCTCAATTTCAGCTTTCACAACAGGAAGTGGAGCAGCAAAAGACATTAAAGAAAGGAAGTTTTAATATAGAAAATCCAAGCGTTGGAGTTGAAGCACCTTACGGAAAGAAATTCGAAATCGGTATCCAACAGAATTTTCAAAATCCGCTCGTCTATTTTCAGCAGTCGAAAGTTGGGAAGCAAAACGTTTATCTTGCAGAAAAAGGATTATCTCTCACCAAATCACAATTAATCACGGAGGTAAGAACTGCGTACCTAAATTTGCAGTTTGCCGAAACAAAGGCAAAACAACTTTTCTACCAGGACAGCATTTTCAACAATCTCTATATCGCTTCTGAAAAGCGGTTTAATGCAGGCGAAGCGGACTTGCTTGAAAAAATAAGTGCCGAAGCAAAATCAAAAGAAGTTCATAATTTATATATACAGGCAAGGGCAGATTTGCTGAACTCGCAACTGCAATTACAAATTTTGACCGGAGTTACCGCAAAAGATATTGTTACCAATCAGGTATTGGAAAAATCAAACGCAAATTTCTCCGCTTTGCTTTTTGGCGATACTTCTGTTTTCAAAACCAATCCGTTTATTCAGTATTATCAGCAAAATATTTTAGTTAACAAGCAAAATTTACGATTGCAGAAAACAAAACTCCTCCCCGGTCTTTCAATCGGCTATCTCAATCAAGTGGGATCGGAACAGCCGCAAAACTTCCGATTTCGATATGGCGTTACTATTCCGTTATGGTTCTGGACATACAACTCGCAAATCAAGGCGGCAAGCTATCAATATAAAATGGCAAACTCGCAATATGCCATTGCACAAAAAAATATTAATAGCGGATACCAGCAAGCCCTTGCGGATTATAAAAAATATTTTGAGAGTTTAAATTATTATGAAACAACAGGGCTGAAACAAGCCGATGCGATTATCAGCACTGCAATGCGATCATTTGAATCAGGTAATATCAGTTACATCATTTATATGCAGAGTTTAAACCAGGCATTTGAAATAAAACTTTCCTACCTGGAAACGGTAAAAAACTATAATCAGTCCATCATACAAATTAATTATTTTAACGGTCAATAAAATGAAGGAATGTTGCCAACAAAATAACCGGCCCTCTAAAATGAGAAAAACAATAAATTTTATTGTTTTGGCAGTAGTGGCTGTAATCATTCTGTTTGCTGCTTATCAATCAATAAAATTCTAAAAACCATGAAAAAATATTTCTTTCTTTTTGCAACCTATCTGGTGTTTGGCGTCACGGGCTGCCAAATGTATTATGTGGCTTATTCTGACCAAAACGGTTACAGATATCAGACCAAGTATGTTTCAGAGTCGCATAATTATACCCAAAGCAGCATTACTGTTAAGATGATTGACCGCGCCAAAAACGAATTGGCGTGGATAGCGATTGCACAGGCGGATATTTATGGCGACAACAGAACTGCAAATGATATTCATCCGGCCATGCATCAAATGCTTAAATATTTTCCGATAAAAAAAATTGTTTCAAAGAAGTAAATCTGTAAAAAAGAAAAATAAAAAACAAAGACAAAAAGTAGAACGAATAAAAACCAACACCATGAAGAAAATAATTTTAATCCTTTGCTTGCTCCTGTCGGCTAACAGCCAGTTTCTTTTCGCTCACGGTGGCGAAGACCACGGGGAAAAGAAACCTGAAAAAATAACCGGGAAAAATTATTTCACAGTCACCAGTGTTTCCGATGTTTTTGAAATGGTGTTTCGCTACGAACCTATTGAAGCCGGGCAAGAAATAAAAATGAAACTCTTTGTTTCTGATTTCTCCACCAACAAAGCCATTGACAGCGCAAAAATTGAAATCACTTGTCCGGATGACGACAAGCTTAAATTCATCGTGAAGCAAACAGATAAGGGAATATACACTATTGAAGGTAAATTTACAGAAAACAAAAAATACACGCTCATAGCAAACATTTCATCTGGAGAGAATATAGATTTATTGACACTGGAAGGAATTGAGGTAGGAAAAAAGCTTTCGTTGGCAGAGGAAGATCATCCCCAAGCCTCCTTTGATTGGAAACTCCTCCTATACATCTCGTTCTCCTTCTTTGTAGGTATTCTGCTCACATTTTTCATTTTCAGAAAAAAACAATTCTCTAAACAAACAATGAGCATAGTTTTAATACTGCTCACCATTTCAACTTCCCTCAATTCACCCACAATTGCTTTCGCTCACGGTGGTGAGGACCACGGAGACGACAAGAAAAAAACAAACGTTTCAATGTCTGATGAATTTGAAGTGCCGAAAGAAACACAATTTCTTTTTGATGTTCGGACCGCTTTTTCAAATTATTCCCAGTACAACAGCATTTTAAAACTTTACGGAAAAGTAATGCCGGCAGTGAACGGCTCTGCACAAATCATCGCACCGCAAAACGGTTCCATCATTTCGCTGAATGTGGGTATTGGAGAAAAAGTGGGGAAAGGACAAATACTGGCGGTGGTAGAGCAAAATCTAAGCACATCCGAGCAGGTGCAGCTCTCCACTGAAAAAAGCAATGCCGATGCCGAATATGAAAACGCAAAAAAGGAATACGAGCGGCTCAAATCCATTCAAGACATCGTTGCGAAAAAGGACTTTCAGCAATCAGAAATCCGTTTCAATACCGCAGAAGCAAACAAAAAAATATTTGACAACCTTTCATCAGGCAGCAGCAAGTTGTATGTAATCAAATCTCCAATTGAAGGAGTGGTGGACAATTTTAATCTCTCTATCGGTCAGCAGGTAGAACAAGGTCAGGCAATGTTCAATGTTTATGACACACGTAAAGTAAAAGTAGAAGCTCAGATATACAATAAGGACTTGAGCAAAATTACCGAAGAATTAAATTTTTCGGTAGAGCGTGTTCAGGAAAACCATAAGTCTAAATCCGCAAAACTAATTACAATAAGCAATGCGGTGAACCCCACTAATCAGTCATCGCAAATCATTCTGGAAATTGAAAACGAAGATGGCGACTTCAAACCGGGGCAATTCGTAAATGTAAATGTGCTTGCAAAAACAGAACAAAAGGAATTAATAGTTGCCACTTCCGCCATCAGTGAAATTAACGGCATGTCCGTTGTCTTTGTGCACACAACTCCCGAAATATTCAAGGTGAAATATGTTCTGACAGGAGAAAGCAACAGCGAGAATACAGTTATACTAAAGGGGCTGGATGAAAATGAGCGCGTAGCGGCCATTGGAACTTACCAAATGAAATCAATTTATCTAAATCAATAAATGTTTAACAATTAAAATCAAATCAAAATGAAAAACCTAAAATCAATTTTATTCCTTTTCGCTAGCGTTCTGCTGTTCGCCTGCGGAAACAGTGGTGCCGACAAAAAATTAGGCGCCAATCATCCCCAAGCAGATTATATTTGCCCGATGGATACAGATGTTGTTAGCGACAGTCCTGGCAAATGCACAAAATGTGGAATGGACTTAGTAGAAAACCCCAATCACCACCATGATGGAGAGGGACACTAATTAACATGAAATTGTAATAAGAGCATCTCTAAAAATTAATGACCGAAATGGGAAACACACTACAGAGAACATTAAGAATCACAGAAAACTCTCCTTTCAACTCTATGCCCTCGGTAGTGAATGTTAAGTATTTAGAGATGCTCATTATCTAAAACAAGCCAAATATGAAAAAAAACATCATTACATTTATTATTACCTGTTCGGTATTTTACCTAAATGCTCAGACTAATTCAACAGAACCCTGCGGGTTTGATGAGTACATCCGACAGCATAAAAAAACTGCCGATGAATTTGAAAAGCAAATTCAAAAATTTTTATCCGATCAAAAAAACATTCTGCAGCAGAATGTACAATCAAATAATATAAAAACAATTCCCGTGGTTGTGCATGTAATTCATAACAACGGAACTGAAAACATTTCGGATGCTCAAATCCTAAGTCAGATACAGATATTAAATGAGGATTACAGAAAAATTCCTTCTTCGAACGGAGACGGAAACGGTGTGGATACAGAAGTACAATTCTGCCTCGCCAAAATTTCACCCAATGGAGAATGTACAGATGGTATCGTGCGGGTGCAATCCACACTCACAATTCATCAAACCATTCAGCGCGCACAACTGATGGCATTAAGCCATTGGGACCCCAACCGTTACCTGAATTTGTATGTGGTGAAAAGTATCAATGGAAGTGGTATTCTTGGCTACGCTTCTTTTCCGGGTGGTCCGCCAACAGAGGACGGATTTGTATGCGTTCATAACTATTTTGGAAACACCGGAACTGCATCGGCTTCCTTTGGCAGAACCGCCACGCACGAGTGCGGGCATTGGTTCGGGTTGTATCACACCTTTAATAATGGATGCGGAACAGATACCTGCACAGATGGCGATTATGTTTGCGATACACCTCCCGTTGTAAATCCCAATTTTGGGTGCCCGACAATAAATTCCTGTACAAATGATTTTCCCGATGTGAACGACCAAAATGAAAATTACATGGATTATACCAATGATGCCTGCAAAAGCATGTTCACCGCAGGGCAGAAAGGAAGAACGCAAGCAACACTAAACACGGTGCGCACAAATATTTGGCAGGCAGCAAATGTAACAACAACAGGGTGCGATAGCGGTTATGTTTCACCGCCTTGCCCTGCTGTTGCTGATTTTACCACAAGCAATCAAACCATTTGTGTGGGAAACTCTATTCTCTTCACCAATCGCTCGCTAAACAATTGCACTTCCTACCAGTGGTATTTTCAGGGAGGAACCCCTGCAACTTCCACTGCCGTTAATCCAACCGTTACTTACAGCACGGTGGGGACTTACAATGTTTCGCTGGTAGCAACAAACATCAACGGAACAGACAGCGTAACTTTTGCGAATTATATTACTGTTATTATTCCGCCAATTGGTCAGGCATTGCCCTACGCAGAAGGATTTGAGACAAGCATTTTTCCGCCCAATGGAATTACGATTGACAACCCAGATGGAGGAATAACTTGGGTGAGAGACACCGTAGCCGTTCAGTACGGAGGATTTGGTTCGGCAAGAATTAACAACCTCATCAATACAAATTATGGGCAGGCTGATGCTATGATTCTCCCCAACTTTGATTTGACTTCATATACCGGAACTCCATACATCAGTTTCCGATGGGCGTATGCAAAATCAGATGTAAATTATTCCGATGAACTTGCTGTGCAGATTTCTACGGACTGCGGTGTGAACTTCACCCAGATTTTTTACCGCACAGGAACTGCCATGACAACAGGCGCAACTCAAACTACCCCTTACATCCCCGACAGCAATACCGTTTGGAAACTCTGCAATGTAAGCTTGGCAAGTTATGCTTCATCCGACCATGCGATTATTAAAATCATAAATGTTACCGATGGCGGAAATAGTCTTTACATAGACAACATTAATATTGGAGCAAGTGCAACGGTTGGAGTAGAAGAAAATTTGCTTGACGAAAATGCTGTCTCTGTCTTTCCAAATCCAGCAAACAATCAATTTCAGTTAACCGTAAACTCTAATGAGCTTGCAACTGGTAAAACGGAAATTACAATTTATGATGTGATTGGAAATAGTATTCATCAGGAAAAAATTAAATCATTTACACAAACAATAGATGTTTCAGGCTATGCTGACGGAGTGTACTTTCTGAAAATTCAGATTGGAAATTCATTTGTAACTAAAAAACTAATCATTCAATGAAAGCAACCCTAATACTTCTGTCCTCTCTTTTTATTTCTCATTACGCCCTTTCACAAAAAGACACTGTTGAAATAAAAAAAGTAATGAGCGCTTATAGTAAGGCGATTGAGAAACTTGACACAAAAGGCATGGACACACTATTTACGCAAGATGCGCAAGTTATTGAATCAGGCAGTGTGGAAGGAACTTTTTTGCATTACCTTGAGCATCACCTCGCGCCCGAACTGATAGAGTTTTCCTCTTTCACTTTCTCAGATTACAACATATCCATTACGGTTGATTTACCTTACGCGTTTGTTACGGAAACCTACCAGTACACGATTATAGTGAAAGAAGGAAATAAGGAAGTGAAGCGTAAGGGAGTTGCTACATCTGTTCTAAAAAAAGAAAATGGAAAATGGAAAATCATAAACACACACACCTCATCCAGAAGATAAAAATGAAAACATTTATGCCAACCCTCTCTTTGCTTCTGATAATCGGAGGCAATCTTTCTGCTCAATCTACAGCAGGCGACAGTTTGTTCAACACCTTGCAGGTGCATAACATCTATATAAATTTTTCACAGGGAAATTACTGGGCATTGCTACAGAACAATAAAGCCTATGACGATGCCAATGATTCCTCCACCTACATTCCCGCTCAAGTGATTATTGACGGCACAACGATTGATTCAGTGGGTATTCAGTTCAAAGGAAATTCATCTTACTATAATTATCCATCAAACAAAAAGCCATTCACTCTTTCTTTCAATGAATATCTCCCAGGCCAGAAGTACAACGGGCTGAAAAATATTAATCTTAATAATCTTTATCAGGACCCCTCTTTCATGCGTGAAAAAATGTTTTTGGATTTCTGTCAGCAGAAAGCTATTTATGCACCCCGCGCAAATTACACGAGGTTATATATAAATGGAAATTACTGGGGGCTTTATATTATGGTTGAGCGCATAACCAAAACATTTTTGAAAGACCGTTTTGGAGATAATGACGACAATCTATGGAAGGGAGACAATGGCACGAGCGCATGCGCAAATTTAAAGTATTATGGAACTATGAGTTCTTATTATAACTGCTATGAATTAAAGACGAATGAACCGGCAAACGATTGGAGCAAACTTGTCAACCTCACATATCAGATCAATATGACCACCAATGCACAGTTCAGAGATTCGGTGGAAGCGGTGATGAATACAAATTCATTCATCAGGGCGTGGGCCGGATATAATCTCTTTGTAGATTTTGATTCTTATCCGTACCGCTTCATTCACAACTATTACATTTACCATGATTCAATAACCAATAAATTCCAATGGATTGTTTGGGATGTGAGCACCGCTTTCGGAATGGACGTTCCCATGACCATTCCGCAAATAGAAAACATCAGCGTACTTTACATTACCCCGAATGCAACTGACCGTCCGCTCTGCAACCGAATGCTTGCCGACAGCATTTATAAAGACACCTATTTGCAAACTATTTGCTCATTTGCGAACAACGATTTTCTCTCTACGGTTCTCAACCCCAAAATTGACAGTATCTACAACCTGATTAAAAATGATGTCTATGCCGACCCGCTTAAAATGTACAGCAATCAAAACTTTGATGACAACATCAACATTGATATTAATGTAAGTGGAATTGATTACGCAGGTTTGAAATCTTTCATCTCCAACAGAAGCGCAAGCGTGCTTACCGAATTAAATACGCTCGGCTACACCAATTGTCCTGCGATTTGGACTGGAGTGACTGATCAAAATAATCTCACTAAAACAGACTTTAATATTTACCCGAACCCAGCAAGTGAAGCATTTACGGTTAGCTACAATTTCGATATAACTGCGCAGGTTATTTTCTCTCTTTACGATGTGTTCGGAAGAAAAGTCAGCGAACATAAAATTAATTCAGGGCAAAGCATTGGCATACAAAATGTGAACAGCGGTATTTATTTTTACAAAGCGACTATTGAAGAAGAAATTATTTCAACCGGAAAACTTATTGTGCAATAATGAACTCGCCACACTATATTCCACTCGCATGAAAGCAAAAATTATTCTCTCCGTTTTTGCAGTCACAGTGTCGACCATTCTTTTGTGTGCGTTTCATTCGCCTGAGGTACTTTCTCCTTGCGATGCGCCTTTGGTGGGCGATCATTCGGGCGCTCCAGGTGAAACAAACTGTACCGCCTGCCACGCGGGAACGAACAATTCCGGGACCGGAACCATAACCCTCGATGTTGGTGGCGGAATGACAGACTATGTTCCGGGACAAACTTATATATGCACCGTAACAGTTTCACAAACCAATACTGATAAAATGGGATTTTGTTGTCTGGCATTGCAAAACAGCAACAATACTTCTATAGGAAGTTTTTCCCTGATTGACCCCACCCGAACACGGCTTTATACTTTAGGAAGCAGGAACTATTGTAGTCACAATCCCTGCGGGGCAGATGCACTTTCGCTCGGCTTCAATCAGTGGACATTCAACTGGACTGCGCCTTCAACCAATGCAGGAAATGTAACGCTGTATCTTGGCGCACTTGCAACAAATCACAACCACGCGACTTCAGGCGATTATGCATATACAAGGTCAGTTACACTTTCTCCATCTGCAACATCGATAAATGAAATTCCCTATGCGGTAACAAACTTTTCCGTTTTTCCTGTTCCCGCTTCGGAGCAGTTCACCGTGAGCTTTGAAAATCTTTCAGAAGAAAAACTTCAACTCTCCGTTTGTGATTTGCAGGGCAGGGTAATTAAAATTCTTTCGGATGAGAATCTTCCTCAGGGTAAAATAAGCAAGTCATTCAGCATACAAGAACTTGGGTTGAATGTCGGAATTTATTTCATCAGCATTCAAAAGAGCGGAATGAAAATAAATCAGAAACTGACAATTCTTTAAAATCAATCATGATGGAGCAAACATTCACAATCCTTTCAGCAATTATTCAATAACATGAATCTCCTCCAAATAATCAGTCAGTATAAATCCGACAAAGAGTCGGTTTATAACACATGGTTCATCAATAACGAGGAGCGCCTCAAGGCATTTCGCGCTATAAGGAGAGGTGTGATGCAGGTAGTGGACGATATTAAGAAGAATAAATTCCCGAATGATTTCAAAGGTTCCTCATTGGAATTTGTTCTTACATGCATTACGGAACAAAAGCAGCTCTTTGAAGGTGCAGCACATCCCTTTTACTGGAAACCTAAACTGCGTATTCCAGACATTTACGAAAACCAACAAAACAAAATTGCATTCGGGCAATTTTTAGAAAACTGTTTAAATGCAAAAACCGAAGAGCAGATTATAAAAGAGATTCTCAAACTTGATTCTCTGAATATAAAAGGACTTGGCCCGGCAGTTGCAAGTATTTTATATTTTTTGCATCCCACTATTATTCCCCCTTTTAATACTGCCATTATAAACGGATTTAATTTTTTATTTAAGGATAAAAAGAAACTCGGCAAGTGGAGTGAATACCTAAAAATTCGTGAAGTGCTGATTGAGACCAACAACAAATATAAATCTGATTTATCATCCGACTTAGGAGCGATTGCCGGCTTGCTGTTTGAAGTGGGGATGCAGAAACTCATATTAGGAACCGATTCCTATTTATCAGAAGCCGAAAGAAAGAAACTTGAAAAGTTGACTGAGAAACGCCAGCAGGAAATCAAGGAAGAAAGCGCGGAAGAAAATCTTCACACCGAAATGCAGTATCATTTATTGAAAATCGGAAGTTCATTAGGATATGATGTTGCTTCCGCTTCAAATGATAAATCAAAATCCTACAACGGAAATAATTTTTCATTTATCTCCTTACCGGAATTTCCTTCCATCAATACAGATTCCGATACGGCAAATACCATAAAATTAATAGATGTGCTGTGGTTTCAAAAAGGAACAAACAATATCATAGGCGCATTTGAAGTGGAGAAAAGCACAAGCATTTATTCAGGCATTTTGCGCCTTACCGATTTAGCATTTTCTATTGCCGATGGCGATGAAGTATTTTACCTGATTGTACCCGATAAAAGAGAGAAAGATGTTACCCTTCAACTTTCGCGCCCGGCCATTCGCAGCAGCAAAGTGAATATAAAATACATTCTCTTTTCCGAACTGAGAAAAAATTGCGATGCGCTGTGCAAGTTCGGAACAAATCACTTGATAATGGATAAAATTGCAAAGTCAGCAAACAATGCATAAACCCTCAATATACAAGAAAATAACCTCATGATTAAGGTTCAAAACGAACAAAGCGAAGTGCAAAACCTCAATAACGAGGAAAATAACCTCATGCTATCAAACAAAATAAATTTCTCGCAAAGTTGCTAAGCCGCAAAGTAAAATGAATGAAAATGAACTTTCTAAAATAATTGTGAATGCTGCTTTTCAGATACACACTCAACTCGGGCCCGGCTTGCTTGAATCAGTTTACGAAGAAATTATGTTTTATGAATTAAACAAACAGAATTTTAAGGTTGAACGACAACGAGGCGTTCCTGTAATATGGAATGAGTTAAGAATGGAATTGGGATTTAGGGCTGATTTGATAATTGAAAATAAGGTGATAATTGAATTAAAATCTGTTGAGAAAATTGCGGAAGTTCATCCCAAGCAATTGCTTACTTATTTGAAGTTAACAGGATTGAAACTCGGTCTGTTGATTAATTTCAATGAGCCGCTGATAAAAAATGGAATAATAAGAATTGTAAATAAATTATGAAAACTTTGCGCCTCTGCGCCTTTGCGAGATATTTTTACTTCTTACTTAACATCAGTAAATAAAACAAAAAACCTATGCTAAACAAAATCATAAAATTCTCCCTCTCCAACCGCTTAATCATTTTAGCGTTTGCAATCATCCTGATGATAGCGGGAACATACACCGCCTTGAAACTTCCTGTGGATGTGCTGCCCGACCTGAACCGACCGCGCGTAACTGTTTTCCTTGAAGCTCAGGGAATGGCTCCCGAAGAAGTGGAGCAGTTGGTAGTCTATCCGGTTGAAACGGCTCTCAACGGAGCCACGGGCGTAGAGGCAGTGCGTTCCAATTCCGCCATAGGGCTGGGATTAATCTTCGTGGAATTCGATTATGGAATTGATATTATGCGGGCGAGGCAAATTGTTTCTGAAAAATTGCAGAGCATCCAGTCGCAACTACCCGAAGGCATCACTCCCGTGTTAGGACCCATTTCTTCTGTAATGGGACAAATCATGCTCATCGGAATGTCTTCGGACAGCACACCAAAATCAGAACTCCGCACCATTGCCGATTACACTATCCGTCAGCGTTTGCTCTCCATCAAAGGCGTGGCGCAGGTTATTCCCATCGGAGGCGATAAATTGCAATACCAGATTTTAATCAACCTGCCTCAGTTGAGTGCCTCCGGTCTTTCCATTAATGATATCAATCAATCTCTTGAGCAATCGAACATAAACACCACCGGCAATTTCTACAATCATTTTGGAACAGAAATTTTAATACGCAACCTGGGGCGGCTTCGTTCGATAGATGAATTAAAAAATATTGTGGTGGGCTATAAAAATAACACACCCGTTCTCCTTTGGCAGATTGCCGATGTACAATTTGGGGCACGTTTCAAGCGTGGCGATGGAAGTCTGAACGGAAAACCCGCAGTAATATTATCGGTGGAAAAACAACCCAGCGTAAACACTACCGACCTAACCGAAGAGATTATAAAAGCGATTGATGAATTGAAACCTTCTTTACCGAAAGATGTCATCATCAATCCGGATTTGTTCAAGCAGGCAAACTTTATTGAATCTGCCCTCACCAATGTAGAGGAAGCATTGCGTGATGGAGCCATACTCGTTATCATTATTCTTTATCTTTTTCTCTTAAATTTCAGAACCACTTTTATTTCGCTCACCGCCATCCCACTTTCACTCATTGTAACTGCATTGGTTTTTAAATTTTTCGGAATGGGAATTAATACCATGACACTGGGAGGACTTGCCATTGCAATTGGCGAACTGGTAGACGATGCCATAGTGGATGTAGAAAATGTTTTCCGCAGGTTGAAAGAAAACCGCTCATTGTCATCTCCAAGAAATCCACTGTTAGTCGTTTTTGACGCATCGAGCGAAGTTCGAAATTCCATTGTTTATGCAACCATAATCGTAGTGCTCGTATTCCTTCCGCTTTTTTCTTTAAGCGGCATAGAAGGAAAAATATTTGCCCCGCTGGGTATTGCCTACATCACATCTATCATCGCTTCTCTGTTTGTTTCGCTTACCGTTACACCCGTTTTATGCTCTTACCTTTTACCGAATATGAAACTGGACAAAGAACATAAAGACGGATTCCTAGTCAGATGGTTAAAGAAACAAGACACCAAACTTTTGCATTTCGGATTGAACAACCCAAAGAAGATTTTACTGACAACATCCATTTTATTTCTCATTGCAATTTCATTCATTCCGTTTTTCGGAACAGAATTTCTGCCTCCGTTTAACGAGGGATCGCTCACCATCAGCCTCCTCGCTGAACCGGGAACATCGTTGCAGGAAAGCAACAAACTCGGCACCATTGCCGAACAGCAAATCCTTAAAATTCCGGAAGTGAAATTTACAGGGCGAAGAACAGGTCGTGCCGAATTAGACGAGCACGCTGAAGGAGTACACTCTACGGAAATAGATGTGGATTTCAAATCAGCAGAGGAGCGGGAAAAGGAAAAAATACCCCTTCGCAAAAAGGATGAAATCATAAACGATATCCGTAAAAAGCTTTCAGTGCTCAAAGGGCTTTCCACCAATATTGGTCAGCCCATTTCGCACCGGCTCGACCATTTACTTTCGGGCGTAAGGGCACAGGTAGCCATAAAATTATTCGGAACTGATTTGATGGAACTGCGCAAATATGCCGGAAAAATAAAAAGCAACATAGAAAATGTTCCGGGAGTGGTTGATTTGAATATTGAAAAACAAGTGCAGATTCCACAATTGCTCATTCGTGCTAACGAAGATGCTATCAAACAATTGGGATTGAAAAAAGGCGAAGTAATGGAAACACTGGAAACACTTTTCCAGGGCAAAACAGTTTCCGAAATGATTGATGGAAAAAAGAGGTTCGATATTATATTGAGAGTTCCTGAAAATGAAAGAAATAATTTGGACGCCATCAGAGAAACCCGTATAGAAACTTCCGATGGGCAAACTGTTCCAGTAAAAGAAATTGCCAGCATCACCTATGAAAACGGCCCCAACACAATTAATCACGATAACGCACAGCGCAGAATTGTTATTTCATGCAATGTAGCGGGGCGTGATTTAGGAAGCACGGTGGAAGAAATTCAGAAAAAAATTACCGATGAAGTAAAATTACCTGAAGGATATTTTATTACTTACGGTGGGCAGTTTGAAAGCCAAAAATCGGCATCGCAACTCATTTTAATACTTAGTATTTTTTCCTTGCTCGGAATTTTCCTTGTACTCTATTCACACTTCAAATCAAACATTATTACCTTGCAAATAATGTTGAACATTCCACTTGCTCTCATCGGAAGTATTGTTGCTGTTCTTCTTACCGGTGGAACATTTTCAATCGCTTCCATGGTTGGTTTCATCACACTTACCGGGATTGCATCCCGAAACGGAATTATGATGCTCTCGCATTACATTCATCTTGTGCAGCACGAAGGAGAAAAGTTTGACAAAAAAATGATTATCCGCGGTTCCCTTGAGCGACTTGTTCCCGTGCTGATGACGGCTTTGGTAGCAGCGCTTGCACTCATACCGCTCACTCTTTCAAAAGATGCGGCTGGGAAAGAAATACTCTATCCGGTTGCAACTGTAATTCTTGGTGGGCTGTTGAGTTCAACTCTACTCGATATGATTGTTACACCGGTGGTGTTTTATCTGTTCGGAGAGAAGGGATTGAAAAAATATATTGAAGAACAAAATAAAAAAGAATTAAACTGAAACGGGATTTGATTTTTAGCTCAAGTTTGTTTGAAGAAATGTAATCAATCACACAAATGATTTTAGTTTATTCTGGTTTTAGTTTTTGAGTTTGGGACTCAATAGCCTTACTAATATCGTGCAAAAAATTGTATAATTTATTCGTAAGTGGATGTTTAAATTTTGCCCACATTTTAGGCAGGATTTGATTCCGGACTAAATGGCGGTATGAAGACACGAATACTGTTTTTGTAACATTATCAATTGCTTGGCTTTATGAAAAAAAACCATTAGACGTCATTTATTATTCACAGTTTAAAATTCCTGCAATGGGGTTCAGTCTAAGTGGAAATCGCTTCCCTCTCTTTCTTTATTTTTCAGCCATTATGCTGAATATTTTATTCGCCTGATGGTATTTTCCACCAAAACTCGTTCACTTATTATTTGATGGTTTTGCTATTTTTTCGGGTTGCTCAATAGGATGCTCGCTCACATCAATTAGTACAACACACCCTTCTACATCGTTTTGTATTAAATTTTTTCTGACTGGAATATGAATATGTTTGCACTTGATTAACCGTTGTTACAATCGGGTAACAATTCGCCAACATTGAGCCTCGCTTATATTATAACTCGCTTCAACGTGGGTAAAGGTGCGTATCAGTCAAATTTCATTATTACCAAATGAAGATGTATATGTAGTTGATGTTTATATAAATGAGCCGACTACAACTCATGGAATTAATATAATGTTAA
>JAGVMA010000016.1 GCA_020054095.1 Bacteroidia bacterium
AAGCACCATCATAAAATATTATTTGCCAAGTAACATAACCACTGCTGTTATGAATTTTATGGATGAAACAGGTCGCAAAATAAAAGAAGTGCAACTAACACAAACAGGCGATGGTCAAATCACCATCAATGCGCAAGACCTTGCATCGGGCATTTATACTTATTCGCTTTACGTAAATGGGCAAAATGTGCAAACAAGAAAAATGGTGAAAACGAAGTAGAAGATAAAATAGCAGAAGTGTTTTTAATTAAAATGCCCCGTGTCATCTTGAGCTTGTCGAAGGAACACGGGGCGTTTTATTTGATTAGTTATAAAACTAAATTAACTTTTTCTCTCTCAAATATTCGGCAATTTGCACCGCATTGGTGGCAGCGCCTTTGCGCAAGTTGTCGGCTACAATCCACATATTAATGGTTTTGCCTTGGCTTTCGTCTTTGCGAATGCGACCAACAAAAACAGCGTCTTTATCATGCGCATCTATCGGCATTGGGTATTTGTTGTTGCGTGGTTCATCTACCACGGTTATGCCTTTAGTGTTGTTTAATAATTTACGAACTTCATCGGTAGTAATATCATTCTCAAATTGAATGTTCACGCTTTCGGAATGGCCACCAACAGTGGGTATGCGAACACAAGTGGCAGTAACTTTTATTTTATCATCGCCCATTATTTTTTTGGTTTCGTTTACCATTTTCATTTCCTCTTTTGTGTATCCGTTTTCCTGAAACACATCAATGTGCGGAATAATATTTAAATCAATAGGATGCGGATAAGCCATAACGGGTGCTTTAATGCCCTTACGTTCGCTCATCATTTGCTCCACTGCTTTCATTCCCGTGCCTGTTACCGATTGGTAAGTGGAAACCACCACACGTTTTATTTTATATTTTTTGTGAAGTGGCTGCAATGCCATCACCATTTGTATGGTAGAACAATTAGGATTGGCAATAATTTTATCCGATTTTTTTAATACCGATGCATTTACTTCGGGCACCACTAATTTTTTGTCTTTATCCATACGGAAAGCCGATGAGTTGTCTATAACGGTGCATCCGGCATCAGCAAATTTTTGCGCCCATTCAAACGATACCGATGAGCCGGCCGAGAATAATGCAATTTGCGGTTTCATGCTCAATGCTGTTAAGGGGCTAACTATTTTATAGCCGCGTCCTTTAAAACGTACTTCGCGCCCCACCGATTTTTCGGAAGCTACCGGAATAAAATCTTTTACGGGGAAATTACGCTCTTCTAAAATCCGAATCATTTTTTGACCAACCAATCCTGTTGCTCCAACTATTGCTACTTTCATAAAATTTATTTTTTAGGGTTTAAACTCCTGATTTTAAGTAAAAAAGACCTTTGCCGTTTCCGGGAAAGGTCTCATTTCAATATCTTTAAAAAAGCAACGAGCACTTTCCGTTTAGCGGAAGTTTTTGAGCTGCTTTTTTATTTTTTGCCTTAAAATCATTAGCGGGTGCAAATATCAAACAAAATAGCTATACAAGGCAAGTGAAATTTTGCAAATAGCTGTTTGTCAATTAATTACAAATGATTTGTGAAAATATTTATCTTAAAAAACATAGGTTTTATCGGATTTAAGCAGGTATTTATCAATTATTGGCGCTGTAAGATTGTGGCTTAAAAAGCTCGAACAGCGAAATGTTTAGAAGTAACAAAAGCATACCATAAAAAGTATCTTCCACCGGAATGGTTAACATTCTTATGCCTAAGTTTTCGTTATCGTTATACCACACCACGGGGTTTTCTAATCCGGTGCCGGTAAGAATACCGTTAACAACAAAAAAAGGAAGAAGTATGATGAGGTAAAAAACATAAAACCTGCCAAGCCATTTTACTTTTAAAACGATGGAGCAGAAAAAAAGAAAAACCGCAAGCGCTAAAAATGTAACCGATGTATAAAGTTTTGGATAACTATAAATTCCAATAATTACTAATAATGAAATAAGCACAATTGAAATTAATTTTGCAGTTGCAATTGATATAAATTCTTTGTTATAGATGCCAATGCAATGGTAAGTAAATACAGAAGCATAAGGAATACAAATAAAAAATAGTATTTCTTCAAGCGGTAGGTTTTCCAAATATGAACCCGTTATATATTGTGGATTAAAGCCCCACACGCCCAAATTGGTATAGTACATATCCCAACAAATAAAAATTGCTGCGCTCATGATATTTGCCGGCCAAAAATAGTTCCATGTTTTGTGAAAATTTAAACGCGGATGAAAACTAAAAAGCAAAGGAAAAATAATGGAGCTAATATCTATGATGAGGTAAGTAAAATTCATCACATGCTCATTTTACCTGCTTTGCGCGCTTCTCTGAAATATTTTAGTGGCACCCATAACATGCCAAAACATTCGCCATCTTCTTTGTCCAAATGCTTGTGATGCATTTTATGCGCCCTGCGTATAGCACGGAAATAAACGCCATCGGCATTACGCAAAACTTTTATGCGCTGGTGAATAAACAAATCGTGGACAAAAAAATAAAGGATACCATAAATACTAATGCCAACTGCAATCCAAAATGGCAGAGAATAATCGGCAGAGCCAATAGCGAAACAAATAATGGCCGGCATGGAGAAGAAAATAAAAAAGTAGTCGTTTTTTTCTAAATACTGATTGGGTGCCGGCTGATGGTGATCTTTGTGCAAGCGCCAAAGCAACCCGTGCATGATGTATTTATGCGTGAGCCAGGCAACTCCTTCCATGGCAACAATTGTTACAAGCACCACCGCTGTATTTAAAAGCCAAATCATTTATCAAATAATTTTTTTAGCACTATTGCTCGGTAATCAAAAATGTTTTTCAGCTCGCGTTCAATAATTAACTTGTTAATTGCTGATGAAAAAATGCCGAAACCAACTTGATATTCTATTTTGTCGGTCATTTTAACACCACCGCTCACTTGCTCAAAAGTATGCAAATGTTCCCATTTTTTATACGGTCCTTTCAATTGTGTATCCGAAAACTGATGTGGTGCTTTCACATTTTTAATTTCGGTGAGCCAGCGCACAGGTATTTTTAATAGCGGACTAACGGTGTATGCTATTTTCATTCCATCATAAATGGGTTTATCAGCTCCATCAGATTTTATTTTAAAATTTAATTTTTCGGGAGTAATTTTTGCCAAGTTATGTGGCGATGAAAAAAAACTCCACGCTTCATCAATGCTTATTGGTAAAATTTGTTCGCGGAAAATAAAATACGATTTGCTCATAGCCATTATAATGTGTTTAATCTGTAACTCACTATTGACCTAAGCATTAATCCAAGTTTTACTGAATTTGGTATTCGTATTCGCTCATAAAGTATGCGTTGCGCAGGTACACGTTTTATTTTTTTGAGCAGATGCAAATAATAAATATATGCTAAGTAAACTCCCTTTTTTGATTTGCGTGGCAATTGTTTTATTCCAATAAGTGCATTGTTAAAATCAGCTTCAATTTCATTTTCAATCTTTGCTTTTTCCATCTCACTGAAATTTTTAAAATTCACATCGGGGAAATAAACACGGCCTAAGTGTTCGTAATCGGCTTTAAAATCACGCAAAAAATTTACTTTTTGGAAAGCAGCGCCCAAGCTCATGGCATAAGGTTTTAGTTGGTTGTATGTTTGCACATCGCCATTGGTAAACACATGCAAGCACATAAGCCCCACCACTTCGGCAGAGCCAAGTATGTATGTTTTGTACTTTTCTTTATCGTATTGCATGTTTTTTTCTAAATCCATTTCCATGCTTTTTAAAAATATATCTATCAATTCCCACTCAATATTATAGTGGTTAACTGCTTGTTGAAACGAATTTAATATTGGATTCAAACTCAATTTGTTTTTAACTGCTGCTGCCGTGTCATTTCTAAACTGAGCAAGTAG
This sequence comes from Bacteroidia bacterium, assembly GCA_020054095.1. Lineage (GTDB taxonomy): Bacteria > Bacteroidota > Bacteroidia > JADZBD01 > JADZBD01 > JAGVMA01. Next base: position 3,900 of record JAGVMA010000016.1, read on the forward strand.
TTCTGCTTTGTTGTAATCATGAAATGTATCTACAATTTCATCGGCAAACCTAACAAAGCCATAAATGGCATAAATGGGCTTGCGCAATTCTTTATTTAAAAACAAAATGCCAAGCGAAAAACTGGTGCTGTATTGCTTGGTTGTAATTTCGCTGCACTTTGCCGATACGATATCGAAATTTTCTTTCATACTCTAATTCTTGTTAAAACTTTTTAGCAACTGCTCGGCTGCTACTTGCCCCGATATTATACTTGGCGGTACTCCCGGCCCCGGTACAGTTAATTGCCCTGCATAAAAAAAGTTTTTTAGTTTTTTGTTTTTAATGCTTGGTTTAAGGTTTGCGGTTTGGCGCAATGTATTGGCAAGTCCGTAAGCGTTACCTTTGTAAGCATTGTAATCATCAATAAAATTGCTGATGCAATACGATTGTTTGTAAACAATATTGTCATTGAAATTAAAGTCCGTAAATTTTTTAAGCCGGTTTATAATGATTTCAAAATATTTTTTGCGCAGTTCATCCGTATCTTCAATTGCGGTGGCTATTGGCATTAAAATGAAAATGTTTTCGTGCCCATGTGGCGCTACTTCCACATCGGTTTTAGAAGGGCAGCAAACGTAAAAGAGTGGGTTAGCGGGCCATTTTTTAGTTTCATAAATTTCGGTGGCGTGTAAATTAAAATCGGCATCGAAAAATAAATTGTGGTGTTGTAATTTGCTAACGCTGCCTTTTACACCCAAGTAAAAAATTAAACCTGAGGGCGCAAAAGTTTTTGTTTCCCAATACGATTGAGAATAGTTTCGCAATTCAGGCGCAAGTAATTGTTGCTCGGTGTGATTATAATCTGCCGATGAAATTACGCCATCAAAATGGTGTGCGTTGCTGCCTTCGGTTATGTTAAATCCTTTTCCGTTAGCGGGAATTATTTTACTCACATTCGATTCTGTTTTAAAAACAACTCCTTTTTCTTCTGCCACTTTTACCATTCCATCTATTACTTTTTTAAAACCACCCATCGGATAAAAAGTTCCTTGTTTTAATCCGGCATAATTCATCAAACTATAAAGTGCGGGTGTGTTTTTGGGCATGGCTCCTAAAAACAAAACCGGAAATTCCATGATCGAAATCAGTTTTTCGTTTTTAAAATATTTACGCACATGCCTGCTGAACGATGAAAATACTTGCAAACGGAAAATACCTTTTGCTAAATCTAACCGCAACAATTCCTTTATAGATAAGCCCGGCTGATAAACCAAGTCGTTAATTCCCACACGGTATTTGTATTCGGCTTCGGCCATAAATTTTATTAATTTATCGGCAGCACCTTTTTCTACGCTTTCAAAAAGTTGGACTAATTCGTCCCAACTTTCGGGTATGCTTAACGTTTCTTCACCATTAAATATTACCTGAAAACCCGGATTTAGTTTTTTTAGTGTGTAAAAATCAGCAGCGGAATAGCCAAAGCGATTAAAAAATTTCTCGAACACATCGGGCATCCAATACCAGCTCGGCCCCATATCAAATAAAAATCCGTTTGCTGAAATTTGTCTTGCTCTTCCGCCAAGTTGTGCGTTTTTTTCGATCACAGTTACATTGCAGCCTTTTTGTGCAAGTACTGCTGCTGCACATATTCCGCTAAAGCCCGCTCCTATAACTGCTACTTTTTTCAATTTCTTTTTTTGCCGCTTAAAGATACGCAAAAGGAGCAATGAAAGTTTTGATATAGGATAAGCGGCTAAATAAAAAAACGTAAATGTTAATTTTAAAACTCTATCCTGTAACCCGCATACGGAAAAAGCCCAAGCTGATATTCTTGTTTAACTGCTTGCTTGTTTTGGTCCCACACTTGCTGCAAAATGTTTTTGCGATTTAAAATATTTTCGATGTTTACGAACAAGCTTTGTGTGCATTTTTTTCCATTCATGCGAAACGAAACTTTAAAATCGAGGCGCTGGTAATCTTTAAATTTTGCTGAAAAAGCAAGTGAGTCAACATACACTGCTTGGTTTGCTTGCACAGATGCTGCTACATCGAGTGGCGTATAGCGATTGCCACCGGCCATTGTAAACTTAGTATCAAACGAAAGGAATTTATTTTTTTTGCCCAATGCAATTTCGTAGCCGAGAAGTGTGTTAAAAACGTAACCTCCCGAAAACGATGTGTTGCGCCACACGCCATCGCTCGGCTTGTATTTACTTTCGTAAACCGATAGCGTGGTTAGAAAATAATATCCTTTAGAAAAAAACTTTTCGAGTGTAAACTCACCGCCATAATTATATGCCACACCTTTATTGACAAGCGAATCAACGAGCGGAATGCCATCTAAATCGTTACCGATATTAACTAATGAAAACGATGACCGTTCGTATTGATGAATGGGAACATTGTAAATATCTTGGTAATAGGTTTCTAATTTTAACCTGAAATCTTTAGCGAAATTAAAATCGTAGCCAATAACATAGTGTAAGCTTTTTGTAAAATCGAGGTTGCGTGTGTTATTAATTGTTTCGTTAGTAACGGGATTATAGCGCTTAAAAAAGTAATAAACCAATGGCTGACTTTGGTTGTGCAAACCAAATGCAGCACTTAAACTATGTTTTTTGGCAAACGTATAACGCAAACCTGCACGCGGCTCTATCGCTTTGCTGTTGTTTAATAAAAACTGCTGATAATGCAAGCCACTGTTTAATGTGAAATTATCGGTGATGCGATATTGCCAATGCACATAGCTTTGTACCAAGCCGGCATTGTCGTTTTCATTTAGTTGGTCAACATATAACTGATATTTATTTGACCAGTTGCGTGCATGATAGTTAAAGAACATATGGTTATAATTAACGCCACCTTTTATTAAATGATGCGAGTTTATTTTGTAAGTAACGGTGTAAGATGCAATGGTAGAAGCATCTATTGAAGTGTTATCATAAATGCGATAAGGTTCTTTGTTAACCGATAACGAATCGAGCAGCACTTCAAATTTACTGCCGCTTACCGATAGAGATAGTTTACCCGATACTTTATCATTAAAAAAATATACATGACTTAAGCCCGTGGCGCCCATGCGCGAGCCAAATCGTATATCTTGTCCTTGCCCAATAAGAGACCAATCATCGGCTTCTTTTTTACTATCCAATAAGCTGATGCTGCTTTTACCGCCAATTGCCCACATAGAAAATACGCCTGCATTTTTTGTCGGCAAATTAAATTTGTAACAAAAATCGGAATATTGCGGTATGCCCGATACGCCAAAATCAATGCCGAGCACATCGAAAAGCCAAAACGTGGAATAGCGATAATTGAGCAAAAACGAGCCACCGTTTTTTTTCATCAGCGGCCCTTCAATGCCCGCTTCGGCACCGTTAAAACCTATTTGACCGAGGTATTCAAACTTCTCGTTGTTGCCGTTACGTAATTTTAAATCAAACACGGCCGCATACTTATTGCCATACTCAGCCGGAAATGCGCCTGTTAAAAAATCGCTGCCGCCCAGCAAGTTATTGTTTAATATACTTAGCGGCCCGCCTGTAGCACCTTGTGTACTAAAATGATTAGGATTGGGTATATCTACGCCTTCTAATCGCCAAAGTACACCAAGCGGAGAATTGCCGCGTACAATTATATCGTTACGCGCATCGTTACCCGATGCTACACCTGCAAAGTTTGCAACCATTTTGCTTGGGTCGCCACGGCTGCCTGCATAGCGCTCGGTTTCTTCTTTATTAAAGCTGCGTCCGCTATTGGTTATTAAATCGTTATTGGTTTTTGTTTTATCGCTATTGCCTGTAATCGTAACTTCATCAGTAATATAAGTAAGTTGCTCCACAAGTTCAATGTTGAGTACTATTTCTTTGCCCGATGTAACAATAATATTATTGATAACCGTATTTTGATAGCCCACAAAACTCACTTGTATGCTGCGTCTGCCCACAGGCACTTTTTCTAATCTAAATTTTCCGTTAGCATCGCAGGTACCTGCAATTACTGTATCGGTATTAACTAATTTTACTCCCGCACCCGGTAAAGGAGTTTTGCTATCGGCATCGGTAACGATGCCGCGAATGGTTTGTGTTAAAGTTTGAGCGGTTGCAAATACAGAGGAGAAAACTGCTGCAACAACAAAAATTAAAATTCGATTACTAATAATCATCTGAAATATAGTACAAAAGTAAAGTAAATTACAAAGCCCCAATTTTAGTCCCAACTTATGTCATTATATATTTAAGATCAATATTAGGTTTATAGCTTTTTTGCAATTTTTTTAATCATTTTGCCCTTCCTTTTTATAAATGCCAAGTGGCAGATGCGCCCCGCTTGGGAGAGGCGCAGCTGAATTATGTACTTGTATCTTATTGTTTAGAACTAAGCCGTTTATATATATTTGCTTTGATAAAATACATCGGCAAAAATTACACACCCTTTAAATATGAAAACCAAAACAATTTTCTCCCAAGCATTATTTGTAATAGCATTTTGTTTTACATTAAATAACACTAATGCACAGGGCTGGGCGCAAAAAGGAATTGATATGGATGGTGAAGCGGCTAATGATTATTCCGGGTATTCGGTGAGTATGCCCGATGCAAATACAATTGCAATAGGTGCATACTTAAATGATGGAACAGGCAGCAATGCCGGTCATGTGCGGGTTTACAGATGGAACGGAACTGCATGGGCACAAAAAGGAATAGATATTAATGGCGAAGCAGCAAGCGATCAATCTGGTTATTCGGTATCAATGCCCGATAGTAATACCATAGCAATAGGCGCTCCTAATAATGATGGCACCGGTTCTAATGCAGGCCATGTGCGCATTTACGCCTGGAACGGAACAGCATGGGTGCAAAAAGGGATTGACATTGATGGCGAAGCAGCAAGCGATTATTCAGGAGCAACTGTAAGCATGCCCGATGCTAACACCATTGCAATAGGCGCACGTTACAATAACGGAAACGGAGCCGATGCAGGCCATGCACGCATTTATAAATGGAACGGCACTGCCTGGCAACAAAAAGGTGCTGATATAAATGGCGAAACAGCAGGCGATGAGTCGGGCTGCTCTGTTTCAATGCCCGACTCTAATGCTATTGCAATAGGTGCATTGTACAATTCTGCAAATTTTACGTATGCCGGCCACACGCGCATTTATACATGGAACGGAAACTCTTGGCAACAAAGAGGGCAAGATATAGATGGCGAAGCACCTGTTGATTATTCAGGTTCGTCCGTATCAATGCCCGATACAAATACATTTGCCACAGGTGCTTATTTAAACGACCAAACCGGTGCAGATGCAGGCCATGCCCGAGTATTTAAAACGTGCTACCATACCGTTTCGGTAATCACTGTTTCTGATTGTTACAGTTACACATCGCCAAGCGGAAATTACACTTACACCACAAGCGGAATTTATATGGATACAATTGCTAACACTACCGGCTGCGATAGTATTATTACCATCAACCTAAGTATTAATAGTAACGCAAGCACCATTTCGCCCACCGCTTGTAATAGTTATTTATCGCCAGCAGGTAATACTTATACCACCAGCGGACAATACACCGAAACTATTACCAACACTGCCGGCTGCGATAGTGTGATTACAATAAACCTAACCATTAATACAGTGGATGCAAGCGTTACCGTAAACGGGAATATATTAACAGCAAATGCAAGTAACGCAATTTATCAGTGGGTAGATTGCGGTAACAATTTTGCAATTATAAACGGAGCTACTAATCAAAGCTACACAGCAACAGCTAACGGCAACTATGCCGTAATTGTTACTGAAAACAATTGCACCGATACATCGGCATGCGAATTAATTATCGGTGTGGGTTTTTCTACTATCTCCAATCTACTATCTCAAGTCTATTTGTATCCCAATCCCACAACTGGTAACATCACCATTAACATAGGAGCAATTTACAGTAACTTGATAGTAACTGTAAGAAATGTGATGGGACAAGAATTGCAAACAAAAACTTACGATAACGCACAGCTAATAAACTTTACAATGGATGGCGATGCAGGCGTTTATTTTGTGGAACTAAAAACCAATGATAAAACGGCTATCATAAGAGTGGTGAAAAATTAATTGCCACACTTTATTATGAATTTCGTTATTGCGAGCGTAGCGAAGCAATCTCATTTTAGTTAGCAGTATATTTTTGAGATTACTTCGCTACGCTCGTAATGACGGGAGCCTCACCACCACCAAATTACAACACCACCATTTCTATCGGGTCGAAATAAATTTTATCGCCATTGCGTAAAACATAGCCGCCTCTAAATTCATAAATGGCAGCACTTGTTAGCCCGCTGTAAGTGTAGCGTGCTTGTATGCTTTCGGCAGCGTGTATCCAAGTGTTGGCAGTTTTTAATTTATAATCCCATACGTAAACAACACCCACAGCTTGTTTTTTCATACGTGCTTTTACTTTGCCTTTTACCAAAGTGTTTTCTACTGCAAAGTTTTGAATATTTATTTCGCGCTCTTGCTTTATACTCATATTGGCGCTGTGTATTATCACATCACCGTTATCGGGGCTAAGGTTGGCAACTATTTCCACATAGTTGGCCTGCATTTGCATCATGCGTTCCAGCTCGTTTAAGTCGTTGTGAAATGTGTCCATATCTTCGTCCTTACCATCGCGCGATGCTAAGTAGGATGCTTCCGTTTTTGCTATTTGTGCATTAAAATCGGCAAGCGGCAAAACGGGCGAACCAAAATAAGCTACACCTGCCATGCCGATGTAAATTTCTTTTGCTCTCTCAATTTTTTCGGTGTTAGTTAACTTGGTTAACTCAAGCACCACTGTCCATTGTTTTTTCATTTTGTTTTTGTTTTTTAGTTAAACCTTTTTTTTTGACTTTAATAATTCTTGCTTTTGGTAGGTTAGTATCTGTTTTGATTTAAATAGTTCTTGCTTTTGCAGGATAGTATCTGTTTTGATTTAAATAGTTCTTGCTTTTGCAGGATAGTATCTGTTTTGATT
>JAGVMA010000077.1 GCA_020054095.1 Bacteroidia bacterium
AGTATAAAATTGCCCCATGCGGTGGGAAGTTCCACATTAATTTCGCGCTCCACCATTGTTTCGGTGCTGAGGCGATAGGCAATTAAAGCGGCAATGGAAGCGAGCGTCAATACATGCAATTTGTGGCTTATAGCAGTATACCAATCGGAATAATGAATACCAAAGGAACTATTATTCCTACCATATCGTTTACAAGCAAGGTCCGCAAAAAGAAATAACAGGAGGACAATGTTTAAGTATCGCTTGGTTGAAGATTCTAAAATTACCGGTTATGTAAAATCATCTTACTTTTACTTTGAAGCACACTATCGTTGGCGCGATGCAATTATTGCTTCCATTCATTTTGATATGGACTCAATGGGATTGGGTATCAGTTACGATTTAAACGTGAGTGATTTAACACCCGCAAGTTCACTCCGCGGTGGCTTTGAAGTGTCATTGCGCTTTCATTCACTTTCCGGATATATGTTTTCGCCTAGCGAGCGTTTTTCAGTTCTATTTCTTGCAGGCATTTTCTGCAAACACAATCGTTATAATTTGCAGCAATATATTTTCTTATATCATCAGTAAGTGATATGCCATAACACTGGCACTTGGCAATATCTGCCACATAGCAGAAAAACGCATCTCCACAGCGTTTGCAGGTTTTTTGTTCTGGGGATGAAGGCTTCAACGATAGTTAATTTTGTAAAAAAAGTTAGATTTCTATGCGTCCGGAATTTGCGGTTCAACTAACTTGACGAGCTTTTCGAGCGATTCTTGCCAGCCGAGATAGCACATTTCCGTAGGAATTATATCTGGTATGCCCTCTTGAATAATTTCCAACTCTGTTCCGCATATTACTTTTTTAAATCTTACAGAAACAGTCATTTCTCCCGGTAAATTAGGGTCGTCAAACGTATCACTGTGCTTTAGAAACTCATTTGGTTTTAAATCTAAATAAGTGCCGCCAAATGAGTGCGTGTTGCCGGTAGTGAAATTTGTAAACGACATTTTATAGCTGCCACCTGCTCGCAAATCCATTTGATGCACTTGAGCCAAAAATCCATAGGGAGGCATCCAAAAGCAGAGCGCCTGTGGCTCAGTAAATGCACGGTAAACTTTTTCAGGACTTGCTTTTATCACACGGTGTAGTTTTATTGTGTTAGGCATGGTTTTGTTTTTTTTTGGGCTAAGATAAAATATTATTCTTTTTTTGACTGTATTTATGGAATTTGTGTAAAAGCTACATCATATTATCAAACAAACACAAAACCATGAATACACAAGCCATCAACATCAGCATTCCGAAACCTTGCCATGAGGACTGGAATAAAATGACACCCGACCAAAAAGGCGCTTTTTGCGGAGTTTGTCAAAAATCGGTAGTAGATTTTTCAAAAAAAACAGATACACAAATTATTAACATTATAAAGGATGCGGGCAGCCAAAAAATATGCGGCCGTTTTGCTCCAGATCAGTTAAACAGAAAAATAGAAAATAAAAAGCCCAAAGGAACTGTGCTAAAAATATCGCACCGTATGCGAGCATTTGCGGCCGCATTGTATTTGGTTTTTGGCATGTCGCTTTTTGCATGCAATAGCTCCGATGCTCAAAAAATGGGGAAAGTTAAAATAGAAGTAATGGGTGATGTGCAATACATCCCGGAAAAAACCGATACAGTTAAAACAATTACACCTACAAAGGATACAACAGCACAAACTACTAACTTAAATATTAAGGGTGAATTATATCTTGAGCGCCCCGAATATATGTTGGGCGGACCTGTAGTTACTAACTGCAATATTCTTCAAGAAACAGTAAATGAAGATACCGTGATACAAACCACAGTAGCCGATACCCTCATCACTGATGTACCCGAACCGCTTGATACATATCCTGTAATGGGCTTGATATCACCAGATTTTTATCCCGAAGATACTCTTACCACAATTATTGAACAACCCGAAACAATAGATACGACTCAACTGTTTACCACCGAAAAATACACGATTGAAAACTCTGATGAGGTAAAAAGCAACATGGTGTTGTTTCCTAATCCAACCAACGGAATGGTGAACATAAACTATGAATTGAAAACCCGAACAGATGTGCGAATAGATGTTTTAAACACGAATGGAGACTTGGTAAAAACGCTATCTAACATAAGTGCACAATACAGCGGCAAATACCAACTTAGCTACGATTTATCTGAACTAAGCAACGGCACCTATTATTGTGTTATAACTACAGGAGCTAAAAAAGAAACAAGTAAAATAATAATCATCAAATAATGGTTTGTTTGTTGGTTTCTTAATGCGGTACGTTAATAATTCGTACCGCATTTTGCTTTTGGGCAGGTGTAATAAAATTATATTTGCCCATAATTTTAAAAACTATTATCGTGAACAGATTATCAGTGATTATGAATGTGGTGCTAACAATAGCCGTAGCGGTTTTGTTTTACCTTCATTTTTCAAAACCAATAGCAACAACTAACACCGGAAATACTAACGAGATTGATACAAGTGCTATCAGCAATATTAAACTTACAAAAGAGCAAAAAGACACACGTATTGTTTATTTGAATATTGATACCCTTTTGGAGAATTACACACACTACCAAGAAGTGAGTAAAAAAGCTACTGATATGGTAAAAGGATACCAATCATCGTTACAGCAAAAGGCAGTAAACTTTCAAAAAGACTATGAGGATTATGTGAACAAAGCCGGGCAGGGACTAATACCAAAAGACGATGCCATAAAAATTGAAAAAAAGCTACAAGTAACGAAAGATGAGTTGGACCAATCTGAGTTGGGCATGGAGCGCATACAGTTGAAAGCAGAAGAGATGCTGGACGTGGTGCGGAAAACACTTTACGATTTTTTTAAAATGTTTTGCAAGAAAAACAATTACTCGTGCATATTAACTTACACCATTCGCGGTGAAGGTGCATTAGGCGTAGATGAGAACTTGGATGTAACAGATCAAGTGGTTAAGTCAATTAATCAGGAATACGAAGAAAAATTAAAAAATAATCCTGAAAAAAAATAACCATGCAAAACGGTATTGATAAAACAAACTTATTGGATAAAATAAATAGCGTTAAAACATTTCACGATGTGTTTTTAATTGGCAACAGAGAAACTCCTGTGGCAGATATTGGCGAAAAAGATTACACGCTGCGTTATAACTTAATGCGCGAAGAAAATGAAGAATACCTGGATGCTTGTAAACAAGGCAATTTAACAGAAATTGCCGATGCACTTGGCGACCAACTTTATATTTTGTTCGGTACATTATTAAAGCATGGGTTGCAATACAAGATTGAAGAAGTATTTGACGAAATACACCGCAGCAACATGAGCAAATTGGATGAAAACGGAAAACCAATTTTTAGAGAAGACGGCAAAATTTTAAAAAGCACACTTTACTTTAAGCCAGATATTAAAAAAGTATTGGAAAGTTAAAATACTTTGTAAATCATTACAACACCGCAGCAAATCATTATTACACCCACAATGCGGTTTACCCACAGTAGTATTTCATCGTTTAAGAATCGTTTGATTTTATGTGCCGAAAGTGCTTTTAAAATATCGGTTGCAAGCACGGTAGTAAGTGTGGCAATAAAAAAGGTGATGAGGTGAATGGTTTCGTATTCTTTTATCGCACTTACCGAACCCACACAGCCGGCCCAAATTAGTATTACAGCAGGATTAAACAGATTAAGCAAAAAACCTTTTATCAAAGGAATAGTAAAGGGTTTTTCGGTAGTGTCGGCAGCAATATTTTCTTTTTCAAACTGATCAATTACTCCGTTTTTGTCGTTATCATACTTTTGTTGCACATTTTTTTTTGAAACTAAATTTAAGAAACCAAGCACAAGTAAAATGGTTCCGCCTATTAGACCAATGGGTGTTTTATTTGCCGGATTTTGAAACAACTGCAATATGCCGAGAAATGAAAGCGCTACACATGCCAAATCGCTGAAAAAAATACCAAGCGCAAATGCGATGCCCGACTTAAATCCATTTTTTATACTTGTTTGAATAAGTGCAAAAAAGGCAGGGCCAATTGAAATACAAAGCACCATGCCCAAAACCAGTCCCTTCCATATTGCACCGAAAATTAAACTCATACTTGTTCTTTTTGTTCAATTAAAAATTCTTCCCAGTCTTTTAACCTATCTTTTTTTAACACTCTCGGGAATTTGTGCTGCCCCCCTTCTTTGCCGTGCTTACGCATCCAATCGTAAAAATACTTTGGCGGATACACTTCTAATAAAACTTCTTTTAAAGCTGTAGTGCGCTCCACACGATAATCGTCATTAAGCACTTTTAGCGTTTCATCAATTTTAGTTTTCAGTTGCTCCACATTAATTTTATCATCAGTGCCTATGTACCATTTGTGAGCAAATAAATTTCCTGATGGTTTTCCGGCAACTGAAAACTCTTTTATGTCAATATTTAGTTCGTGGCAGGCAAGCTCTATTGCGCGGTTCATGTTATCCTGCGAAAGGTGCTCGCCACACAAGCTCAAAAACTGTTTGGTGCGACCGGTGATAACAATTTCGCAAAGTTCGAGCGATGAAAAACGAACAGTATCGCCTATTAAGTAACGCCAAGCTCCGGAACACGATGAAAGTAAAATGGCGTATTCTTTTCCTTCTTCTACCTCGTTAAGCGTTAAAGTTTGCGCTTTTGCATTTAAGTTGCCATCATCATCAAAATTATTTTCAGTAAAAGGAACAAACTCATAAAAAATACCATTGTCTAAAAGCATTTTCATTCCTTCGCTGTCTGGTCTTTCTTGGTAGGCAATAAAACCTTCGGATGCCATATACGTTTCCATGTAAATGATAGGGTGGGCGAGTAGGCGCTCAAAACCAACTTTGTAAGGCGAAAAAGAAACACCGCCCGTAACATATACTGCCAAATTAGGCCACACTTCGTGTATGGTTTTTACTTGATGAAAGTCAATAATTTTTTCAATTAAAATTTGCACCCAAGCTGGTACTCCGCATATAACACTAATGTCCCAGTTTTTTGCATTGCGAGTAATTTCATCTAATTTCTGAGTCCAGTCGCGTTCACGTGCAATACGTTTACCCGGCTTATAAAAATGCTGAAACCAAAACGGCACATTGCCTGTAGTTATGCCACTCAAATCACCTTCAAAATAAGTTCCGTTATAGTTAAGATGCGTACTTCCACCGAGCATCAATATTCCTTTTTCAAAATGTTCTTTTGGCAAATCATAGTTAGCGAGTGTGAGTATTTGCCTTATGCTTCCTTTTTGAATTGACTTCAAAGTTTCTTTCGTTACCGGAATATATTTGCTTGATGCTTCGGATGTTCCTGAACTAAGTGCAAAGTATTTTACTCTGCCGGGCCAGCAAACATAAGCTTCGCCATTTACCGAGCGATACCACCAGTTTTTGAACATCGAATTATAATCGTGAATTGGGACTGTGCTTCTGAAAACATTCACATATTCTTTCTCATTAAGTATTCTTGAAAAATTATAATGTTCGCCAAAATGTGTGTATTCTGCTTTGCTTAATAGTTTTTTAAGCGTTTGCTTTTGCTGTTTCCACCCATCGCGCTTGCGTATTCGCGGAAAATTTTTCCCGATTTTTATGGTTTGCTTTAATATAGAACCCAATAAGGCCATGCGCTAAATTGTATTGGATAAAAATAACTATTTACTACTAAAAACAAAAACTCCCTAACACGAATGTTAAGGAGTTTTTATCTGAAACTACTAATGAATTTTAGCCGTTTACAATTTTAGTGCGAAGCGCATCTACTTTTTCGGTAATCATTTTCACTTCGGCTTCGGTTGTAGTCACTTTATTGGCAAAAGCATCAAATGCTGTTTTCAAATCGTTTAAGTCAGCTATAAGTGATGTGAAAAAAGCATCGGAATTAAACTCGGCAAGCAAACCAATTAGCTGATTTAAATGATAGCGTTGCTCGGCAATTTTATCAAATAGCATTTTGTTTTTTTCATCTTTAGCAGTAGTGCCTATTGTTTTGCAAGTGGCGTAAAGTCCTTCAATCCAGCCGCCCGTAACTACTAATGTGGCCAAGCCAATACGCTCATTCGATTTTAAAGTTTTATCTACTTCGTTATACGATGCAAAAATTATTTTCTCTAATGAATCTTTATTGTTTTTAAACTGAGCATATTTTGCTAATGCTTGTTGGTCGAAAGCGATAGGAATGCCCAAGTCATCGGCCAACTTTTTAGTTGATTTTAAATAGGAAGAAACTTCGGTATATTGTTCAAACGAAATATTGTAAGCCATATCAGCACCAAAAATGCCAAGGTTAATTGCCTTGCTGTTGTTTTGCGAATATTTGCTTGATGATGCAGGCGAATTAAGTAAAGCTTTGTTATAGGCAACTCCTGTTTTGTTCAGCGTTGACAGTATATCGAACGGGATAGGAATATTGCTGATTACTAAATCATACTTAAACTCTTTTAACTCATCCAACTTGCCTGTATCGGTTTTAGTAGTTATGTTATTAGTATCGTTTGTTTCAGGATTATTATTAGTACTGTGCTCACCGCCACACGATGCTAATAAAATAGCAGCAGGTAGAAGGATAGACGCAATTTTAATTTTCAGTGTCATACGTTTAACTGTATTGTTAATTGTTCGGCAAAACTAACTAAAGATTAGTGTTAACCAAAATATTTAAAATTATGATTGTGTTTTATATTCTTTAACGATTCGTAAATAAGTTTTATCACATTTTCAACATCTTTTTTATGCACACTTTCCACTGTGGTGTGCATATAGCGCAATGGCAGCGATATTAATGCCGAAGCCACCCCGTGAGTAGAATAAGCAAATGCATCGGTATCAGTTCCGGTGCTGCGCGAAACTGCTTCGCGCTGAAACGGTATTTTGTTTTTTTCGGCCGAATTAATTATGAGCTTCAATAAATTATTTTGCACCGCAGGACCATAAGTTAACACAGGGCCTCTGCCACAAGCAATATCGCCTTGCGATACTTTACTCATCATTGGCGTTTGCGTATCGTGGCACACATCAGTAACTATTGCCACGTTTGGTTTTATTGTTCTTGATATCATCTCGGCACCACGCAAACCCACTTCTTCCTGAACAGAATTGGTAATGTAAAGCCCGAACGGAAGTTTTACTTTGTTTTCTTTTAACAAGCGAGCCACTTCGGCAATCATAAATCCGCCTATGCGATTATCTAATGCTCGGCCTACATAATATTTATCATTAAGAGTTATAAATTCATCTTCATACGTTACCACATGCCCCACATGTATACCCAGTTCTTCTACTTCTTTATCAGACGAACAGCCGCAATCCAAAAAAATATTTTTTAATGATGGCATTTCTTCTTTACCGGGTTCGCGAACGTGTATTGCCGGCCAACCGAATACTGCTTTTACAATACCTTTATCCGTATGTATGTTTACTCGCTTTGAAGGAGCAATAATATGATCAGAACCACCGTTTCTGCGCAAGTAAATAAAACCATCTTTGGTTATATAATGCACAAACCACGAAATTTCATCGGCATGCGCTTCAATTACTACTTTAAAATCTAATTTAGGGTTAATTATACCCACAGCAGTGCCATAAGTATCCACCATGTAATCATCAATAAATGGCTTTAAATAATTAAGCCATATTTTTTGTCCCTCGGTCTCAAAACCTGTTGGTGATGCATTGTTAAGATATTTTTGAAGAAATGTGTGCGAGTTTTTTGTAAGAATTGATTTTTCTTTTGGCATAATATTTTCTTTAGTTGCCAAAGGTAAATTTATTTGTTCTTTGCTGTTGCAATTTTGTTGAAAAAATCAGCTTTAAAACAACAGATATATTTAGTTATTTTGACCCTCATTTTAAAAAAGCGACTATGAAAAATTTAGGAAGAATTACTCTGTTTTTAATGCTGACGAGCGCATTAACATTAAATGCACAAGCACAAAAGAAAGGCACTGCGGTGGATGGCAATACCTACTTGGTAGAGATATTAGAAGATGGAAAGAAAAAACCACTAACTACTGAAGAAGCACCCGATGATTTAAAATTTACGGGTGGCAAGTTTAAATCCGTATTATTTACTGATTGGGGTTTTAGCGGAGCGGTTTATAACCTTACAGCTATTGATACCACATCCGAAAACAAGATTTACACTTTTGATGTTGAAACAAAACCTAACAATAAAGGCGAAACAATGACATGGAGCGGCACAATTACCGGAGAATCAATTGAAGGAACTGCCGAGTTGTTACGCAATGGCAAAACAAAGAAAACATACACTTTTAGTGGCACTTTAAAGAAAAAAAAGATGCCCGGTAAAAAATAATATCTCGGCAAATGCCCATTAGTATTGAGTCTCGCATCTGTGCGGGACTTTTTTTTGCTTTTACCTTTCACGAATGGAAAAAACATATAATTTTGCGCCCGGAGGAATGGCAGAGCGGTTGATTGCACCTGTCTTGAAAACAGGCGTAGGTGATGAGCCTACCGGGGGTTCGAATCCCTCTTCCTCCGCCACACGGGGTGTAGCGTAGTCCGGTTATCGCGCCTGCTTTGGGAGCAGGAGGTCGCAAGTTCGAATCTTGCCACCCCGACA